>WNLJ01000024.1 GCA_017114885.1 Neisseriaceae bacterium PsAf
AATTAATACAACGCTTCATTGTGTTTGATTTCGGCTTCTATATTGTTAAAGAGCATTCGCGTCAAATAACGCGAGAAAGACCGACATTATAGCCAACTCTTTTTTATTTTGCAAGAGTATTAGTAGAAAATTTTACTTAGATATAAAAATATTTAACTCGATTCACTTGTTAGCTAATAAAAAAACCATATTCGTTATACTCAAATATCATTTTCAAATATCAAAGAATATCAGTTGGCTTTTAATTTTGGTCATGGGTCAGCATTGTCTTGAGACCTTCTTGTAATATTTTATTATAGACAAGAAATAATTCTTCAGAGTTATCATTAGCGCCATGTATTTTCTCTTGCATATTTAACAAAGAGAGTTGCCTTGTTGCTAAAAGAAAACCAGCTTCCGAAGCTTGCTGCAACCAATATAAGGCATGTTCTTTATCATTCTTTTGTAAATACCATTGTCCTAAATAGTATTCAGAATCCACATTACCTTGCTTGGCAGAATTTTCAAAATAACTAAAAGCTGTATTCAAATCTTTATCGACACCATATCCATTCCAATAAATCTCCCCTAGCTTATTTTGCGCAGGGGCAAAACCTTGTTGTGCCGCATTCTCAAACCAAGTCCTTGCCATATAATAATCCTGAGAAACCCCTAACCCATAATAATAAATTTCTCCTAAATAATATTCCGCAATTTCTTCATTAGGTGCTGCTTCAAAATAAGACATGGCTTTATTATAGTCTCTCGGAACGCCTAGTCCATGCATGTATATCTCACCCAATTTAATTTGAGCTTCTGTATGATTTTGTTCGTCTGCTTTTTCGTACCATTGGATCGCCTTAGATATATCTGGCTTAACAATACCTCTACCTTCTTGATAAATATTAGCCATACAAAACTGAGCTGGTGAATATCCATTTTTTGCAGACTGTAAATACCACTCAAAGGCTAATTTGGTATTCATTTCCACACCAACACCCGTCTCATAAAAATTAGCCATAACAAACTGAGCAGGTGCATAACCTAATTTAGCTGATTGCATAAATAAATTTAAAGATTTTTTATAATCATTAGGAACACCCAGACCTTCTTCATAAATCATGGCCAAATAATAAATTGCTTTTGCATCTTTTTTTTCTGCTGCTTGAAGAAAATAACTACGTGCTTGCGTATAATCTTGCTCAACACCTTGGCCATAAAAATAATCTTGGCCTAGTTTTAACCATCTCTCAATATCTGAATCTATGCTTTGATTTGAATAGGATGTATTTTGAATTTGTTCTGTTGTCCGTTCACAAGAGACAAAAAACAAAGCACTAAAAAGTATGGAAATATAAAATATATTTTTAAGCTTGGTCATAGATTTTCTTAAATGTTATTCACAATACAACTTTACACTGTTTTTACCAAACAATCACTCAAAACTAGCCAGTCTATAGTCTATACATAGTATAGACATTTATAATATTCACTAGTTCTTAATTAATTCCGTTCTGAAAATCTATAATCCTAAAATAGTGCTTAAAAATTTTAAATAAGTTTATAATTGACTCAAAATCTTACAAGCTGGCTCACTATCTCTCTTACAAGCGTGTTTAAATAGTTTTTTAGCATTGGTATATGATTTTTCAACACCTTTTCCTGTCATGTACATCATACCAAGGTTATACAATGCATCTGACTCCCCTTTCGCCGCTACCTTTCTCCAAAGCTGTACTGCTTTTTCATAATCTTGAGGCACACCCTCTCCTACGGCATACAAATTTCCTAAGTTATACATAGCATCTAGCTGATTCTGTTTGGCTGCTATTTCGTAATAATTTATTGCTTTTTTTAAATCTTTTTCTACCCCTAAACCATCATGATATAAAACGCCTAAACTATATACTGCCTGTGCATTCCCTTGTGCCGCTGATTTTTCAAACCATTCTCTCGCTTTTTTATAACCATCTTCAGTGCCAAATTTAGTATAGGCAATTCCTAAATTTAATTCTCCTTCAGGATTGCCTTGCAATGCAGACTTTTCAAACCATTGAAAAGCTTTTTGAGTATCTTGGGGAAAACCATATTTACCGTCTGCATAATACAAACCCAAGTTCGCCTGAGCTTTTGCGTCACCTTGAGCCGCCGCCTGTTCTACTTTTTTATAGTCGTAATCGTTTGCACAACCAGATAAAGTAAAAAACACACAAAACATCAACCAAATAAAAAAATTTTTCATACTTCCCCAAGCCCACCTAAAATAAATTAATCATCAGACCATAAAACGCAGACATTATAACTTATATCTATAAAAAAATTTACTGAATCCACTATTATTTTTGCCATTTAATATAACTCAAAAAAATAATGGCAATTCTCATTAACTTAAAAATTATGGGATAATAATAAAAAACGTCGAAGTCAACCACCAGACATTTCAAAGAACATTCAAAATATTATAAAATTAGACTCCGTAAATAGATAAATTAGCAATTCCTAATACATTAAATATAAGTTTAATTTATAAGAAATTAAATCAAGAAATAAAAATAATTACCCACAAACTCACCACTCATTCTAAACTTTAAATTTGCATAGAGATTACGTAATCAGTACAAAACTTAATAACACTCGATTTAATAATTTAATTTTAAGGAATACTTGCTTTAATCCTGATGATCAGACAAAGCCATTAAGCTCGCATTGCCACCTGCTGCAGTAGTATTAATACTAACCGAAATCTCATGATATAAAGGTAAAAAATCAAATTGTTTTTCCATATCAATAATTTTAATAATGGCGCCCTTGTACTGGCTTATAGTAATCTGCATTTCTCTTGATAAATGACCACTTACAACAACATGTTGGAATGAAACTTGATTCATATCGTGTACTATATTTAATCCCAGTTTATAAAGTAAATCATAATATTGAGCAAGAATATTTTGATGCAAAATAAAAACTTGAACCCCTAAAAAAGTAAGATTGCAGAAAATAACTAATAAACGGTCAATTTCATCACCCAAAAGCAAAACATTATCAGGTACATGGTAAGTTAAATAATTATCTTCACCTGTTGGGCCTATAAGATCAATCCTACTTCCAATCAACTGATTCTGATGTTGTATCTCTTTAAAATTCCCAATAATAATGGATTTCATCTGTTCTTCTATAGGTAGAGATTCGATAGTTTCTAATATAGAATTAAAACGAGACTTATTATTCTCAAACTTATTTTCAGCTACAGAAAATTGCCATGGTGAAAGTTCTGCAATTTTTTGCAAATAAAAAGGTCCTCCTGCCTTCGGCCCTGTTCCAGATAATCCGTAACCACCAAAGGGTTGAACCCCTACTACTGCTCCGACAATATTTCGATTAACATAAATATTACCTGCTTTTATCCTCTCAATAATATTTGCTATTTGACTATCAATTCGGCTATGAATACCATGAGTCAAGGCATATCCCTTAGCATTAATCTCTTGAACTAAGTCTCCCAAGGATCCTGTCTTAAAACGAACAACATGCACAACAGGACCAAAGACCTCCTGTTGTAACTCATCTAAATTTTTTAATTCAATTAGCGTAGGAGGAACATAAGTACCTTTTAATTTATTATCTAGCTGAAGACTAAAGCTATTAATTGCTTGCATCTTAATTTTTTCGATATGAGATAGTAAATTATTTTGCGCTTCTTTATCTATAACCGCGCCAATATCTGTATCCAATTCGAGAGGATTACCAACTTTTAGCTCCTTCATTGCCCCGATCAACATCTCAATGGTTTTATCTGCTATTTCTTCTTGCAAACATAATATTCTTAAAGCAGAACAGCGCTGACCTGCAGAATCAAAAGCAGAGTTGAGAACATCCAAAACAACTTGTTCTGTCAAAGCACTACTATCCACTATCATTGCGTTTTGACCGCCTGTTTCTGCAATTAATGTCGGATCATCTATATTTTTAGCCAGAGACCGATTAATCAAGTGAGCTACTTGAGTAGAGCCTGTAAAAATCACACCTCTAATATTAGGGTTTTGAGTTAACCCAGCACCAATTTCACCATCACCCAGTACCAGCTGTAAAACATCTTTAGGGACCCCAATTTCATGTAATAACCTCACTGCATAATAAGCAATAATAGAAGTTTGCTCTGCTGGTTTTGCAATCACGGTATTACCCACCACCAATGCAGCAACTAACTCACCAATAAAAATTGCCAATGGAAAATTCCACGGGCTAATCGTGACAACCACACCCAATGAAGAAGAATTGTTTAATTCCAAATCTTCTGCTTCATCGGCATAATACCGACAAAAATCTATTGCCTCTCTAATTTCTGCTATCGCATTTGGATAGGTTTTTCCAGCTTCGCGAACTGCTAATACAATAAAAAAATACATTTTTTCTTCTAGCTTTGAGGCAAAAGAGCGTAAGTATTTAGCTCTCTCTTTGACTGAAATTTCTCCCCACTTTTCCTGAGCTAACTGAGCCACATGTATCACATCACCAATATACCGATGTTTCAAATAGTATATTTCTCCTAATTGATCTTCATGCCAACTAGGATTTAATACCTCTTTGGCTAATTCATGAATTTCTTGTTGATCAGACAAAGCAGTCAAAGAATGTACTTTAAAATATAATGATTTATATTCATTTACCTTATTTTCCAAATCATTTAAGATTGCCTCATTAGACAAATCTAAACCAAGAGAGTTAAGACGCTCAGGATATAAATCTCTTGGTAACTTCAAAGCGGGATGACCTTTGCCTTGATATTGTTCTGAAATATCAATAGGACACTCCAATAAACTATCAATAGAAATATCCTCATCCATAATCTGATTGACAAAAGAGGTATTGGCTCCGTTTTCTAATAAGCGACGAACTAAATAAGCCAACAGTGTTTCATGAGTACCCACTGGTGCATAAACACGAACTTGCTTACCCCATAAACTTTCTCCTAAAATTTGGTCATACAGAGCTTCTCCCATGCCATGTAGGCATTGAAACTCATAATCTAATCCCTGACCAAATTCAAAAACAGCCGCAGCAGTATAAGCATTATGTGTTGCAAATTGTGGATAAATTTCTTCTTGGTGTTCAAATAATTTTTTAGCACAGACTAAATATGAAAGATCCGAATATGCTTTCCTAGTATAAACAGGAAAACCCTCTAATCCTTCTATTTGTGAAGCTTTAATTTCACTATCCCAATATGCCCCTTTAACCAAACGAATCATGAATTTTTTCTGACTTCTTTTCGCTAAATCCACTAAATAATCAATCACGTAGGGACAACGCTTTTGGTAAGCTTGCACCACGATACCTATACCTTTAAATCCTTTCAAATTAGGATCAAATGCCAACTTTTCAATAATATCTAATGATAAATCTAGGCGGTTAGCTTCTTCCGCATCAATATTTAGGCCAATATCATATTTTTTCGCTAGTAAAAATAACTCTTTTAATCTAGGCAATAATTCTGACATAACACGTTGATATTGTGCGCGCTGATAACGAGGGTGAATTGCAGATAATTTTACAGAAATCCCATTTGCATCATATACACCCCGTCCTACAGCATTTTGCCCTATTTTATGAATAGCATTTACATAATCTTGAAAGTATTTTTCCGCATCTTGTTGTGTTAGAGCAGCTTCACCAAGCATATCAAAAGAATAGCGGTAACCTAGTGGTTCCCTTTTTTTCGCATTGCGTAGTGCCTCATCAATATTCTCTCCGGTAACAAATTGGTTGCCCAACAAACGCATGCCAAGGTGGATTCCTTTACGAATCAAAGGCTCACCTCCTTTATTCAATATTCTAAATAAGGCAGATTTTAAATTGTTTTCATTATAGTCTTTGGTTAATTTACCAGTAAATAATAATCCCCAAGCTGTTGCATTGACAAAAATAGAACCACTATTATTAATGTGTTTTTGCCAATCTGGTCCACTAAGTTTATCTTTAATCAACAAATCTTGCGTTTTTTTGTCAGGTATCCGTAAAAGTGCTTCAGCTAAGCACATTAAAGCAATACCTTCCTCATTTGAAAGAGAAAACTCATGCATCAAAGCATCAACACCACTGGATTTAATTTTTTGAGAACGAACCTTATTAATTAATTCTCTGGCGTTTGAATCAATAGATGCGCGTTCAGCTGAAGTTAAGGTAATTTGATCAAGTAAATATTTAACTGCTTGATATTCATCCATACGATAAGCTTTTGTAATATTCTGACGTAATTCTGATTGTTTTTGTGCAAAACCTAGCATGATGAAACTCCTTGTATATTTTAGTTTTTAGAAGATTGTTGGCGAAATAAAGTCACTGCCCTTTCAAAATTTTCCTGATCACTACTATGTAAAAATCGTTTAGTAGCCAAAGACACAATAACAATTGCTATTGATGAAAAAATAAATCCAGGAATGATTTCATAAATATTACTATCCAAGTAGTTTTTCCAAATAATTACGGTCATCGCACCCACAACTATGCCTGCTAAGGCACCAAAAGAGTTAGTTTTTTTCCAATATAAAGAGAAAATAATCAATGGACCAAAAGCACTACCAAACCCTGCCCATGCATACGAAACTAAATCTAATACACCACTATTAGGTTTTTGAGCTATAAAAATTGCCACTACTGCTACCACGATGACCATCACTCTCCCAACCCAAACCAGTTCCAGTTCTGCTGCATCTTTACGCACATAACCTTTATAAAAGTCCTCAGCAATAGCACTCGAACATATTAGTAGTTGACAGCTCAATGTACTCATAATGGCTGCCAATATGGCCGATAATAGAAATCCTGCTACCCATGGATTAAATAACTTTCTAGATAATTCAATAAATACCTGTTCCGCATCCTGTTGCACCACTCCTGCCAGTTCTGGAAAGTGATAAAAATAACCAATACCAATGTATCCAATAAACACAGAACCAGCCAAGCAAGTAGCCATCCAAATAATTCCAATTCTACGGGCATTTTTCAGTGATCCAACAGACTTTGCCGCCATAAATCGAGCTAAAATGTGCGGTTGCCCAAAATAACCCAATCCCCACGCCAATAGACTAAGAATTGTTACCCAAGAGTGATCTCCAAATAAACTAGTATAATCAATACCTCTTTCTATACCTGCCGAATAAATAATCTCTTGTGTTCTTCCCCAACCACCAAGCTCAATAATAGCCATTACAGGCACTAGAATTAATGCGAAAAACATCATACTGCCCTGAATCGTATCAGACCAACTTACTGCTAAAAAACCACCTATAAAGGTATAGGAAATCGTAGCTAAAGCAGCAATCCATAAAGAAGTATGGTATTCAAGTCCAAAAACATTTTGAAATAATCTTGCACCTGCTACCATGCCTGAGGAACAATATACAGTGAAAAAAACTAAAATAATTAATGCAGATATAATTTTTAAAACATTAAATCGAGAACTAAAACGATATTGAAAAAATTCAGGTAGTGTTAGTGAGTTACCGAATACTTCCGTGAACCCTCTTAGCCTACCCGAAATTAATAACCAATTTAAATAAGATCCTACAACCAAACCAATAGCAATCCATGCATCAACCAGTCCCGATAGATAAATGGCACCTGGTAATCCCATCAATAACCAACCTGACATATCAGAAGCACCAGCTGACAAAGCTGTCACAAAACTACCTAAACTTCTGCCACCAAGTATATAATCTGAAATATTATTAGTATAAAAGAACGCTAAAATGCCAATGGACAACATCATAACAATGTAGATAATAAAAGTAATAGTAGTTGGATCTAAATGCCCCATATTCCCCCTTAAGGTTCACTTTATAAAAATAATTATCATATAAATTAACTATTTAAATATCATATTATTAACAATAAATTAATGCATTACATCACTACATCCATAAAAACAAAGGGAAAACCACTAAGAAACTGTAACTAGAGTAATTTCCCATTTTTACAATTAATAAAATTATTAGATATTTCAAATATTTAATATAACATTAATCGAATTGTAATTAATCTTTACTACTCTTTTTTTCATATAATAAATGAATTTCATCAAAAAAAAAAATTATTAATTAATTTCTTTACTAAGAAATTAATTAATTAAATATGATTTAAAAGATTTATAGTGTTAAAAAAAACATTTTGATCATATATTGTTACATTTAATATAGTATTTTATTTTTATTTTCAATAAGATAGAATACAGAAATTAAATACAATAAAATAATAACCAATTAGGAAAAAAATATGAAAAAAACCACACTATTAGCTGTAATGTCATTTTTATGTTTGGTTATATGTGCCTGCAACACGATATCAAACGATAAAAGTTCAAGAATTAACTCCCTAAACCAAGCAATTTTATATACTTTTAGTGATAATTTAACTCAAAGTAATATTTTGACTCAGAAAGCGATTGATGAAGGAAGTTTAACTGCTCTAGCATTAAAAGAATATCAACAAAAAAATTATCCCAATGCAGAAAAAATATTAGATCAAGCCATTCTTAAAGATCAAAATTCAGATGCGCTATTTCTAAAGGGTATGCTGTATTTAACTGATGCGGGAATTCGTAAAGATGCACCTAAAGCAAAAAAACTTTTTGAAAAGTCAATCGAAAAAGATAACAACTCTATGGCATTAACTTATTTAGGCCTCATGTATCAAGTAGGAGAAGACGTTACCAAAGACACCTTAAAAGCTAAAGAGTTGTACGAAAAGGCAATAACAAAAGATAACAACCCTATCGCTATAGTATCATTAGGGACTATATATTATTATGGAGGCAATGGAATACCACCAAATCAGCAAAGAGCTATTGAGCTTTTTGAACTGGCTGCTCAACAAGATAATCTCTCTGCTTTATCATGGTTGATGAGTCTACAACAAAATAACTCTGCGTTAAAAAACAACGTTGATTACCAACATTTATATAATGAGAAAGCATGCGAACAAGGTTATGAAACCAAATGTTATTTAAAATAATTTTAAGTGGAATGAAAACCAATCATATAATTTATAGAATATTTCTATATAGATATAAATATTAATAATTTTCTTTTATGATAAAATAGGCGTTAGAATGTAAGTAAATGCTCAATACATAGAAAGGACTCATTTATGTCTCATGAAATTTTATTTACTCCGGTTGCAATTGGAAACTCTCAATTGAAAAACCGTATTGTTATGGCGCCATTAACCCGTTTAAGATCCATTGAACCTGGCGATATTCCTTCACCTCTTGCAATTGAGTATTATTCACAAAGAGCTAGTGCTGGTTTGATTATCACAGAAGCAACGAACGTCTCAGCTCAAGCAAAAGGCTACCAAGGTGCGCCAGGCATACACACAGATGAGCAACAAGCCGCTTGGAAAAAAATTGTTGATTCCGTACATGCTAAAGATGGCAAAATTGCTGTTCAACTATGGCATACTGGTTCCGTTTCACATAAAAATGTGCAACCAAATCATTCAGCACCTATTTCTGCTTCTGCTGTTAGCGTTGGCTCTCGTACCTCATTGCGTGACGATAATGGCAACGTAATTAGAGTCGAATCCACTACCCCGCGAGAAGCATCCTTAGATGAAATTAAACAAGTGATTATTGATTTTGCCAATGCTACTCAACGAGCTAAAGAAGCAGGATTTGATTTTGTAGAAATTCATGGTGCACATGGATATTTACTGGCTCAGTTTTGGTCTGAAATTACCAATCAACGTCAAGATGAATACGGAGACAATCGTGAAAATCGTGCTCGTTTAACTTTAGAAGTACTAGATGCTTGTATCAAAGCATGGGATAAAGAACATGTCGGTATTCGTATTTCTCCTATGGGCGAATTCAATAACTTAGATTTGGGTCATAATGAAGAAGATACCCTATGGATAATTGAAAAAATTGCTGAATATTCTCCTGCTTATTTGCATATTTCAGAATCAGATTGGGTAGATGGTATTTCTTCATATTCTCCTAAATTTTATAAAAAAATTCGCCAAGCTTTCAATAATACCATCATTGCTGCTGGTGGTTATGATGTTAACAAAGCTGAAAAAAGAATTAATGATAGTTATGCTGATGCAGTTGCTTTTGGCCGAGCTTATATTGCTAATCCAGATTTAGTTGAAAGATTTTCTCAAGATGCACCGCTCAATGAATCTTATAAAGAAACTATTTATGGTGGTGATGAAAAAGGTTATATTGATTATCCTATTTTACAAACAAAAAACTAAAATAAGATTAATCTTACCGGCTAACATAAATTAAATCCCAACATTCTTCTGTAAATGATATTGACCCATCCATTGTAATTATGATTAAATAAACCCTAATAATTACAATGGATTATTTATAATAATCATATTAAATTATTGCTATAACAGATGAGTTAACTACCACTTTAAAACAAACTTTCCTCTTTACTAAAAAAGTAAACCTGGAACTAATAAGCATTCCTTTATCAAAAATTTTCAAACCTTAACACAAAGTGCAACAGTTATTTTTCGAATAAGCATCATAACCAAGTTTTTCAATTGGTCTATTATTAAGTTTTTGCATTGCTAGATTAATTTCTTCTTCTGTGATTCCTCTGGCATCTTTAATTCTTAGGAAAATATTGTCTAATTAGTTCATTGGCGTTTTCAGTAGTACCTATTTCCCCAAAAGAATAAGAATGTGCAAAATAAAAATTGATATTGATTGCTTTTTCTGAATCAGTGTATAACCACTCTCTATTTTATTGTTCAACTAAACTACAATGTCTTGCTGATGAGCTTTACCAGTAAATAGTATCTCCTCCCAAACCCTCACGAAGGCCTTGACTAACTTATCTTGGTCTATGATCAATACGTACTATATCTCTGATAGGCATACCGCTTCTTTTTCTTTTTTACAATATAGCAGACGTAAATGACGGTATAACAACCCTCTTAAACTTTGTTCTTATAAATTAAGATAAATACTTTCTGTATAATTCCTATGTTTCACTTTAATTCTTTACTAATACCAATATAATCTTTGCTATTGTAATATTTGTCTTGTTCAACGCATAAACCTAGTATCGTTATTCTTTGAGTAAAGTGCTGATAACTCATCTGTGCAATCTCGACTGTAGTGGTTTAGAAAGCAGATATTTTAACTTCATGTTAGAATTCACCCAATTTTATAACATAAATTTAGAATTAATATATTTAGATTAATAATTATCAATCAAATCTAAAAAATAATATATAAATCAATTATTTATCACTTAGAAAATTCTTTTAATTCATCCAACATACCAATACCAGTAGCAATCACATCTGCTAAAGTTGTCAGCGTAAATACAGGCAATGAAACAAAACCAGACGGTAATCCTAAGTTGTCAAATACTGAGGAATTGCCTGCCAAACTACCCATTATTGCATTGCCAACCGAATCATCTTTTATTATTGCTTTATTTGGCAAAGGCCCTGCTTGATTGATACTAACCGCTAACAATAAAGCACTCATGACCAATACACTGCTTAATTTTTTCATATCTTTTTAGACCTGTGTCTCATTTTTTTATTAAAATTAAAAATAATTATAACAATCTTTACATTGTAAATAATCTATTTGAGTCGTCGATATTAGCTTAATACAAGCTATTAGGTCAATATTAAACCTTCTCAATGCTTATTCAAAAAACACTTATATTTCTTATGATAATTTTTTGTTTATTTTTGCTATAAATTTCTTGACGATTTTATAAAATTACTCTATTTTTTTTGTCTAAACTAGAAAAAAAATTATAACAGTAAAACCATCACCAAGGAATCGATTAATCCATGCTTTACAACCCCAAACTTATTAAAGAAAACTGTGGATTTGGCCTGATTGCCAATCTAGAAGGTCAAGCCAGTCATAAAGTTGTTAGAAATGCTATTCTTGGGCTTTCACGAATGCAACACCGTGGCGCTATTTTATCAGATGGTAAAACAGGCGATGGCTGTGGTTTATTAATGCAAATGCCACATCATTTTTTCCAATCACTTACTCAAGAAAAAAACATTCCTTTAGCTAAAAATTTTGCTGTGGGCATGATTTTCTTTCCTCAAGATCAAACATTGATTGAAGAATTTCAAAAAATCATTCAAGAAGAATTAATCGAAGAAACTTTATCAATTGTCACTTGGCGTGATGTTCCTGTTGATGTCTCGGTTCTAGGTAAGATAGCTGCTTCAACTTTACCCGTTATTAAACAAGTGTTTATCAATACCCCTGCTGGCTGGCGTGTCAAAGACATGGAACGTCGTCTCTTTATGGCCAGAAGAAAAATAGAAAAGAGAATCACTCATAATGATTTTTATATTTGTAGTTTATCTAATCAAGTGATTGTTTATAAAGGCTTGTGTATGCCCAAAGATTTGCCTAAATTTTATTTAGATTTGGCTGATCTACGCATGCAATCTTCAATTTGTCTATTCCATCAGCGATTTTCTACGAATACTTCTCCTGAATGGAAACTAGCCCAACCTTTTCGCTACTTAGCGCACAATGGAGAAATTAACACCATTTCAGCCAATCGTGCTTGGGCAAAAGCCAGAGCCTATAAATATAACACACCCTTAATCCCTGATTTACAAACTGCTATTCCATTTGTCAATGAAACAGGATCTGATTCTAGTTCTCTGGATAATATGTTTGAATTATTCATTAATGGGGGCATGGATGTTTTCCGAGCTATGCGTTTATTGATCCCCCCCTGCTTGGCAAAACAATCCTGATCTAGATCAAGATTTAAAAGCCTTTTATAGCTTTAATTCTATGCATATGTAACCTTGGGATGGTCCAGCGGTCGTTGTTTTTAGTGATGGTCGCTATGCAGCTTGTACGCTAGATAGAAATGGTCTACGTCCTGCTCGTTTTGTCATTACTTCAGATCAATTAATTACCATTTCCTCTGAAGTAGGCATTTGGGATTACGCCCCTGATGAAGTGGTCACTAAAGGGCGTGTTGGGCCAGGTGAATTATTAGTCATTGATACAAAATTAGGTAAATTATTAAATGCCCAAGAGATTGGTGAAGATATTAAGAAAAGAAACCCTTATAAAGAATGGTTAAAACGCAATGTGCTCAAATTAACTCCTTTTGAAGAACTAAGTGAAAAAGAAGCAGGTAAAGCAACGCTTTCTCCGACCTTACTTTTAAACTTCCAAAAAGAGTTGGGCTTTAATACAGAAGAATTAGAGAGCGTTTTAAGAGTCTTGGGTGAAAATGGACAAGAAGCTGTTGGCTCCATGGGTGATGATGCTCCTTTTGCTGTTTTTTCAAAACAACACCGTGTTATTTATGATTATTTTCGTCAGTATTTTGCTCAAGTAACCAATCCACCGATTGACCCTTTGCGCGAAGCTCATGTCATGAGTCTCTCTACTAGTATCGGTCGAGAAATGAGTGTCTTTTATGAAACAGAAGGCATGTCTAATCGAGTTAATTTTAAATCGCCTGTTTTATTGTATGCTGATATTCAGCAATTATTAAACCTACCGAGCGAACACTATCAACATCATAATATTGATATTACTTATGATATTAATGAGCAAACACTAGAAGAACGATTGCATGAAATTGCGAATGAGACAGAACAAGCAGTCAAACAGGGTGCTGTAATTTTATTGTTATCGGATAAAAATATTAGTACGACACGTGCACCTGTTCCTGATCCTTTAGCTGTTGGGCTTGTTCAAAAGCGCTTGGTTGAAAAAAATCTGCGTTGTGATGCCAATATTATTGTTGAAACAGGTTCCACTCGAGATTCACATCAATTCGCTGTCTTACTTAGCCTTGGTGCAACAGCAATTTATCCTTATCTGGCCTATGAATCTCTTGCCAATATGGTTCAAAAAAACGCTATTTCTGTTCCTTTACATACTGTAATGCTAAATTATAGAAATGGAATTAATAAAGGTCTTTATAAGATTATGTCCAAAATGGGCATCTCCACTATTTCGTCTTATCGATGTGCGCACTTATTTGAAATCGTTGGCTTAAATAATGATATCGTTAAACTATGTTTTGATGGCATGGTCAGTCGCATTGCGGGTTGTAGTTTTATAGACTTAAATAATGATGTTCTTAACAATCATCGTTTTGCTTGGAAAATCAACAGACCTTTAAAGTACAGGAGGCTTTCTCAAATATAAACCTCAAGGTGAATACCATGCTTATAATCCTGATGTAGTCAATCAACTGAAAAAAGCTGTTCAAACAGGTCGTTTTGAAGACTATGCTATTTATCGTGATACCGTGAATCATCGCCCTCCTTTATGTGTGCGTGATTTATTAAGTCTTAAAATCAATCCCGATAAGGCTATTTCTATCGACGAAGTAGAACCTGCTACTAACTTATATGCTCGTTTTGATAGTGCTGCTATGAGTATTGGCGCCCTCAGTCCTGAAGCACATGAAGCGATTGCAATTGCGATGAATCGACTTGGTGGGTTTTCTAATTCAGGCGAAGGCGGTGAAGATCCTAAACGCTATGGCACAGAAAAGGTCTCAAGAATTAAACAAGTTGCTTCTGGTCGTTTTTGGGTAACCCCTGCGTATCTGATGAGCGCTGATGTCATTCAAATCAAAGTGGCTCAAGGGGCAAAACCTGGAGAAGGTGGACAATTGCCATGGGATAAAGTAACACCCTATATTGCTCAATTGCGCTATGCTGTACCTGGTTCAACTTTGATTTCTCCTCCGCCGCACCATGATATTTATTCTATTGAAGATTTAGCGCAGTTGATTTTTGATTTAAAACAAATTAATCCTAAAGCATTAATTTCAGTCAAATTGGTTTCATTACCTGGTGTGGGAACCATTGCAAGTGGCGTTGCTAAAGCATACGCTGACTTAATCACGATTTCTGGCTATGATGGTGGTACAGGTGCTTCCCCTTTAACCAGTATTAAATATGCCGGTAGTGCTTGGGAGTTGGGGTTGGCAGAAGCACAACAATCTCTCGTTGAAAATGCCTTGCGTTATAAAATTAGCTTACAAACCGATGGTGGTTTAAAAACAGGTTTAGATATTGTTAAAGCGGCTATTCTAGGTGCTGAGAGTTTTGGTTTTGGTACAGGCCCTATGATTGCGATAGGCTGTCGTTATTTGCGCATTTGTCATTTAAATAATTGTGCTACTGGCGTAGCCACACAAGATGATACGTTAAGAGAAAAACATTTTAACGGCTTGCCTGAACGTGTTATGAACTATTTTAAATTTCTTGCTGAAGATGTTCGCCAGATTATGGCTAGTTTAGGCATCAAACAATTAACTGACTTAATTGGTCGAACTGATTTATTAGAAGTAATAAATGGACTCACTGACAAACAAAAAGGACTGCATTTAGACAACCTACTCTATCAACCTCGTAATGAAGAAGAACATGCAACAAATTGTACTACCGCCAATCATCCTTTTGATCAGGGGCTACTCAATCAAAAAATTGTAGAAGTTTGTGCACAAGCACTAGAAGATGGTAGCAGCATTGAGGCTGATTTTGATATTACTAATATTGATCGCTCAGTTGGCGCCCGTCTCTCAGGATTGATTGCCCAAACTCATGGCAATTTAGGACGAGAAGAACAGTTATTCGACTTAAAATTCACGGGGACTGCAGGACAAAGTTTTGATGTATGGCTAACAGGCTCTGTGCATCTTACTTTGACAGGTGATGCCAATGATTATGTGGGTAAAGGCATGACTGGTGGTCAAATTGTCATTAAACCACATACCGGTACTGCGTTTAAGGCACATGATGCTGCTATTATGGGCAATACTTGTTTGTATGGCGCGACTGGTGGGGTTTTATTTGCTTCTGGAAAAGCAGGTGAGCGATTTGCCGTGCGTAATTCTGGAGCAATTACTGTGGTCGAAGGCATCGGAGATAATGGCTGTGAATAAATGACAGGGGTTGTTGTCTGTGTTTTAGGGAAAACGGGCATTAACTTTAGGGCTGGTATGACAGGAGGTTTTGCTTATGTTCTGGATACTGACCAAGCATTTAAGAAACGTCTTAATGCCGAATTAGTAGAAGGTTTATGCATTGTAGATATCCCGACTCATCAAGAACACCTAAGAGGATTAATCGAAGAACACGTTCGTTTAACGCGTAGTGCAATTGGCGAACAAGTTTTATCCAATTGGGATGATTATATTCAGCAATTTGTTTTAATAAAACCCATCGCAAATGATGTTAATGCATTACTCGGCCATAGACGCCGTAGTGCCAATGAAATTAGATTAGCGGCACAATAATAAGGAATACACATGAAATCATCTGGCAATATTTACCAATTTATTGATTTACCAAGAGTTGAGGCACCTAAAAAAACGCTAGAAGAAAGAAAAGGTACTTTTAATGAAATTTACCATATTTTTTCTGAGACTCAAGCTCAATCTCAAGCAGATCGTTGCTTGGCCTGTGGTAATCCGTACTGTCAACATAAATGCCCTGTGAATAATAATATCCCTAATTGGCTAAAATTAGTGTATGAAGGCAGAATTATAGAAGCTGCTGAATTATCTTTAACCAATATCTTACCTGAAATTTGTGTCAGAGTCTGTCCTCAAGATCGTTTATGTGAGGGTTCTTGTACCATTAATGATGAATATGGTGCTGTTACTATTGGTGGAATTGAAAAATACATTACTGAAACAGCTTTTGAAATGGGCTGGAAACCACAGGTGATAGCTAAAGAAGAAAATGCTAAAAAAGTCGCAGTTGTTGGCTATGGTCCTGCTGGTTTGGCTTGTGCTGATTTTTTAAATAGAAATGGCGTACGAGTCACTGTGTATGAACGACAACCTGAAATTGGAGGGCTGCTGACTTTTGGCATTCCTGCTTTTAAACTGGAAAAAGAAGTTTTAATTCGTCGTCGAGAAATTTTTCAAGAGCTAGGCATTGAATTTCAATTAAATACAGAAATTGGCAAAGATATTTCTTTAACAGAATTAGAAAATCAATACGATGCTATTTTTCTTGGCACGGGTACTTATCAGGGTATGATGGCTAATATTCCGCGTGAATACGCAAAAGGTGTTTATTCTGCTCTGCCCTTTTTAATCAGTAATACAGAGCATTTAATGGGCTTTGAGTCTGATAATTATGTTTCTATGCAAGATAAAAAAGTAGTGGTATTAGGCGGCGGTGATACAGCAATGGATTGTGTGCGTACGTCTATCCGCCAACAAGCTGCTAGTGTTCATTGTGTTTATCGTCGTGATGCAGAAAATATGCCATGTTCTAAAAAAGAATTTCACAATGCTCAAGAAGAAGGAGTGGAATTTATTTTTAATGCACAACCTGTTGCTGTGGTCGTAAATGAACAAAACGAAGTCACAGGCATTCAAGTGACTAAAACACAATTGGGTGAGCCAGATGAAAAAGGACGTCGTCGTGCAGAAATAATCCCTAATAGTGAAACGACGATTTCCTGCGATGCGATTATTATTGCCTTTGGGTTTACGCCTCACGCTATGCCATGGCTGAATGAAGTAAAGGTTACTATTGATGAAAAAGGACGTATTATCGCCAATAATACTTTTCCTCATCAAACCAATAATCCAAAATTCTTTGCTGGAGGTGATATTACCCGAGGCTCTGATTTGGTAGTGACTGCTGTTTTAGAAGGTAGAAATGCAGCTTTTAGTATCATGGATTTTTTAACGATTTAAAAATAATTTTTAAAAAAGGCATAAATCATGGATATTGAAAAATATTTTTTCAAAATGTTGATGGTAAAAACCCTTATAATCTCTATTATATTTATTCTGGTATGTATATTATATTAATGGTCTCCTTATTTTTTTTAGACGAATATTTTAACATGTGCTTACGTCAAAACAAATGTTTCATTTATTTATTCATAATTGCCATAGCACTCATGGCCAACTTTGCATCATTGATTTTAAAAGCTAGTTTAATATACTCAAAAGATAAAATCTGTACAATTATCATTTCAATTGCGATATTACTCATCTTCATCTTCGCTACTACTGGCATTACATGCTATTTTGAAGACTCAATTGAAATAATTGATAACATTATAATTTTAATATTATTGCTGATTATCAGTAATTTTGCCGATGTCATACCTGAATATTTTAATCATAAAAATCATAGTGATAAATTTAATTATTATGATATCTTTATGAAATGGTTTAGGAAAATATAATTTTAAAAATTTTTATATTTCTCATTATGTTCATATAATTTTATAATTTTTGCATTTTTGCTCCTACAATATTGTGAATATCATGAATGAAATGTTTTGACCCAGAATTAACCCTATAAAAATAAATATATTATTTATGAATACAGAAGAATTATTACAACAAGCAATTGATATTGCTATTAAAGGACAAAAAAATGGCGGTGGTCCTTTTGGGGCAGTGATTGCCAAAGATGGTGAGCCGATTGTCACTTGTCATAATCAAGTGACCAACCATAACGACCCAACGGCACACGCTGAAGTAGAAGCGATTCGCCAAGCCTGTCAAAAATTGAATACTTTTGATTTATCTGGTTATGATATTTATTGCTCATGTGAACCCTGCCCCATGTGTCTCGCCGCTATTTATTGGGCCAGACTGGGTCATATTTATTACGCTTGCACTAAAGAAGACGCCAAAGAGCACGGCTTTGATGATTCATTTATTTACGAGCAAATGGCGTTAGATATTAATCAAAGAAAGATTACACAAAAAACTTGTTAAGAGATGAGGGATTAGAGGCTTTTCAAGTAGGGGATAAGAATATTCAAAAAATTGAATATTAATCAATAAGAAATTAATTAAATAAGAGAACATTATGCTTAATATTATGAAATTATAAAAACAGATCTCCTTGGTAAAATCGTATATCATAAACTCTAGTACAAAATACAATTTTTTTACTGACTATAAAATAATAAAAAGACCTAATATTTTATTAGGTCTTTTTATTAAATAACTAACCACTAACTATTTATTATCAGTCACTACTTCCTCAGCCAAATCTTCTACTGAGGTACTTTCTATCTTAGAAATATAATCAGACTTTGATTCTCTTCTATCCTGTCTAATGGTTTTACCTTTTTGTTTTCTCATTTGACGATTTAATTCAGAAATCGCAATCGAAATTATTTTATATACATCCTCACCCCGTTCCGTAGTGAATAAGTCATAAAAATTATCTTTGTATGTAATATTAAACTCGAATTCTGTATCGGTATTTTTCTTTAAATAAGCATCAATATACACAGGATTATCTGTTTTAATGTCGATGGCTTTATCTAATTCATTATAAATATGCTCTTGTACAGCATCAGAAAACAAAGAGCCATGAAAATAAACCGTAAAATCATTATTTTTTTCTAGCTTTGTTTTAGCATCACTCATATATTATTCCTTTATAATTATTTTATTGAACCCATTACTTATTCTATAAGAAATTTAGAAAAATCACTATCTCTTAATTTATTATTTTTTAACTAAATTTTCCTTTATCAACCAAATTAATCAATATTTTTCAAGTAAATCAAATAACAACATTTTCTAAGCTTGTAATTTTCAAACTTCTTATTTGTAAAATATTTTAAATTTGGAAAAATTTTCCATAAAAGATCAATCATAACCTACCAAAAATAAAACGGTTAAATTATTTACAACCTTCATCTATTCTTACTTTACCTTCGTGACTTCTGTATAAAAAACGAGTATCATGTCCCCTAAAGAATATTGGTTATCAATACTATTTAAAATATTCAAAACATTATTTTATTTTGACAACTAGGCAAGCTGATGACAACACTGGATAAATTACCCATGAAACAAAAAGCCCTGATTAAAGGCTTTGTACCAGATAATGAGCAATTTAGGCGAAAATTATTGTCCATGGGTATCACACCTGGTTGTGAAATAGAAGTTATCCGTGTAGCTCCTTTGGGAGATCCTTTACAAGTGAAGTTGAGAGGATTTCAATTATGCCTACGTCAAAAAGAAGCATCAACGATTTTGGTAGAGAAATAATTAAACATGACACAAAGAATCATCACATTAATTAGTAATCCAAATAGTGGTAAAACTACTGTATTTAACGCCTTAACAGGTAGTCATCAACGAGTGGGTAATTGGCCTGGAGTTACTGTCGATAAGAAAACAGGTAACTATTCTTCTGGGACACAAGATTATTTAGTCGTCGATTTACCCGGCACCTATACCATACAAGCCAATCAAGAAGGCGTTTCTGAAGATGAATTAATCGCCAGAAATTTTGTTCTGACCGATAAAGAAAGTGTATTAATTAATATTGTTGATGCTTATAACCTACAACGCAATTTATTTTTAACCTTTCAACTCTTAGAACTCAATCGCCCAATGATTGTTGTGCTTAATATGATGGATGTTGCCCAAGCACAAGGCATGAAAATTGATGTATCAGCACTTGAAAAAGCCTTAGGTTGTCCTGTAATACCTGTTAGTGCCAATAGAGGTAAAGGTATTCCTGAATTAAAAAAGATTATTGATGAATATTTTGATAATAACACCCCTGTACAAATACATATTGACACGATCTCCCCAGAAGTTAAAACTGTTATTGACTCCTATTTAAAACAACTCGATGAATCCAGCCCCATTTTGCAACTTTCTGATTTAGCTATTCTCGAGACACTCTCTGAAAATATTGAAAAAACAACTTATAGCAATACAGAAAAACAAATACTTTTACAATGCCAACAAACATTATCCGACCTAGCTGGTGGTGCTGGTGCAGACATTGCCATTATCGGTTCTCGCTATGAAATCATCGATCGGTTAGGCAAAGAAGTTATTACAGAAGCAGGTGTAGCCAGTTCTGAATTAACCGAAAAGCTAGATAAAGTAGCTCTTGGAAAATGGACAGGAATTCCCTTTTTTCTATTAGTAATGTTCTTAATGTTTCAGTTTGCTATCAATATTGGTACTTCATTTAACGATTTTTTTGAAATTACTTTTGGTGCTATTTTTGTTGATGGTTTGCGTATTGTCTTAGAAAATATAAACACACCTGAATGGTTAATTACTATTTTAGCCGATGGGATTGGAGATGGAATTAAAACCACCGCATCTTTCATCCCAGTAATTTTCTTTATGTTTTTCTTTTTGTCTTTCCTAGAAGATTCTGGTTATCTTGCTCGTGCTGCTATGGTAATTGATAGAGGTATGCAACGTATTGGTCTTCCTGGCAAAGCATTTGTGCCAATGGTGGTTGGTTTTGGGTGTAATATTCCTGCTATTATGGGCACCAGAACCTTAGAAAATTCAGAAGATAGATTGCTTTCCATCTCTATGATCCCGTTTATGTCTTGTGGTGCACGTCTGCCTGTCTATGCTCTATTTGCTGCTATATTTTTCCCTTACAATGGTGGTGTTGTAGTCTATTCTCTATATTTATTCGGAATAGTCATTGCTATTTTTACTGGTTTATTAGTTAAAAAAACTTTATTAAGCAATGATTTATCACCTTTCGTTATGGAGTTACCTCTATACCATCTCCCAACACTCAAAGGTTTATTACTCTCCACTTGGCAGCGTCTAAAAGCATTTATCACTAAAGCAGGACGAGCTATCTTAATCGTAGTGACGGTATTGAGCGTACTAAATTCACTGGGTACGGATGGAAGTTTTGGTAATGCCAATACAGACAAATCTGTTTTAGCTACCAGTGCCAAAGCAATCACCCCTGTTTTTGAGCCTATGGGATTAACTGAAGAAAACTGGCCTGCCACAGTCGGTATTATCACTGGTGTATTGGCCAAAGAGGTCGTCATCGGTACTTTAAATTCTCTATACCAACAAATGTCTGGCACACCTATTGCAGAAGAAGAATTCAGTCTTAAAAACTCTTTTCAAGAAGCAATTTCTGTGACCACGGATAACTTAAAAGATTTACCTCAACGTTTATTAGATCCTTTAGCAATTAGCGGCAAACTTGCTGATGGTGATATTGAAACAGTTAAAGCAGAAGAAGAAGTAAGTGATCAAACCGTCACTAAAATCCGAACTTTATTCCCTAGCACCGCTGCTGTTATGGCTTATTTAATTTTTATTTTGTTATACACGCCTTGCGTGGCTGCTCTAGGAGCCATCTATCGAGAATCAACATTACGCTGGACAATTATGATTGCGATTTGGACTTTCGCCATTGCATGGATTTGCGCAACCGCTTACTACCAATTTAGCTTACTGGGTACGGATGCAAATCAACAAGCTCTCACCTATCTCATATCATTGCCTATATTATTAGCTATTATTTATTTATTCTTGCTCCTTTTTGGTAAAAAACTTTTTATAGGCAGTAAAACAGGATAATTATAATGTTAATCTTAGACTTAAAAAACTATGTTGAAAGTCGACAACAAGTTTCTTTAGTTGAAATATCTCATCACTTTCACATCCCAACTTCTATGGTGGAAGATATGCTAAAAACTTGGGTAGATAAAGGAATTATTGCCAAACAAAAAATGTCCATAGATAATTTACCCACTTGTAGCCAGTCAAAGGATTGTCCTAGATGCCAATTAAAAACCAATCCTGAATCACTGACGGTTTTTACTTATGTTAATGCTCATTAATTAACGAGTAACATAATTTTTATTTTTTAACGCACAATAGTAATTTTCTTTAATCAATATCAACATGCAAACAAAACTTACTCAAGCTATAGATCAAATAACTCAGGAATATTTAAAACAGCAAGTTTTTGCAGGTTGTGATGTTTTAGTTGCTTATCAAGGTGAGATTTTATACCACCAACTGCATGGTTTTGCACAACTATATGATGAACAAGGAAGATTAGCCAACCCTCGCCTACTAAACGAGCAAAATTGCTTGTTCGATATAGCATCCATGACTAAAGTCATGGCGACAACTCAAGCCATGATGTTATTATTAGACCAAAAATTATACCGACTACAAGATTCCATTTATCACTATTTACCAGAACTTAATAAAATAGGTCGAGATATTAATATTCGACAACTGCTCACTCATTCCTCTGGATTGCCTGCTTGGAAACCTATCTACTATCACGCACAAAAAAAATCTGACATCATACAGTTTATTAATGAATTATCTTTGGTTTATACTCGTGATGCTCAATCGGTGTATAGTGATTTTTCCTTCATTTTATTGGGCTATGTCATTGAGAGCATCACCTATACACCACTTCATGAATTTATCAAAAAAAATGTTTTTCAAGCTTTAAAAATGCACAACACTTTATATCTACCTTTAAGATATTATTCCCCTGCTCAGATTGTCGCCACCTCGCATGGTAATCCTTATGAGATGAAAATGATTCAAGATGATCAATTTGGCTTTGTGTGCGAAGAAGATTTCCATGATTTTCAAGCTTGGCGTAAAAAAACTTTGATAGGTGAAGTCAACGATGGCAATGCTTTTTATGCCATGCAAGGAGTTTCAGGACATACTGGTGTTTTTTCCAATACTCAAGATTTATTTTTGTTAGGAGAATTAATTCTTAATCAAGGAAGTTACAAAAATACAACTTTATATCAAGAAAATATTGCCCAACAATTTACCCGAGCTTATTTCCCCACCCGTGCTTTGGGTTGGGAAGTCAATCGTCCCAATTATATGGGACAATTGGCCAGTCAAGAGACCATTGGTCATACAGGATTTACTGGCACACAAGTCATCTATGACTTAAAAAAACACCTGCAAATCATTATCCTGACCAATCGCCAAAACATGGGCGTACAAAAAAATGGCCATTATCTATCCACACAACCTTACGGCAAAGCTATTGCAGATTGTGTGGCTCAATTAGTTTTATCTCACTAAATCTCTTTAGCCCACAGACATACCCGCTTGGGCGCCACTATCCACATCTAGTAAAAATAATTGATTTTCTCCTGCTGCTGATAATATCATGCCTTCTGAAACACCAAATTTAGCCATTTTTCGAGGTGCAAAATTAACCACGGCAATAACCATCCTACCCACTAACTCTTCGGGATGCTTATAACTAGCCGCAATGCC
The DNA here is from genome assembly GCA_017114885.1 of Neisseriaceae bacterium PsAf. Taxonomy (GTDB): domain Bacteria; phylum Pseudomonadota; class Gammaproteobacteria; order Burkholderiales; family Neisseriaceae; genus QFNR01. Next base: position 24,039 of record WNLJ01000024.1, read on the forward strand.
TGAAAAAATAGTTTTTTCTATGCCATTACCTAAATCCAGCTGAAACTTTAATAACTTACTGCTTCCTTCAACTTTCTCACATTTTAAAACCTTGGCGACTCTCATATCAACTTTAGTAAAATCATCAAAACTACATTCTGGTTTGAAGTCATTCTCACTACTCTTAACCTCTACCGAATTGGCATTATTTTGAATACTTTGTTTATTGCGTTCGATGAGACGATCCACTTGTTTGGCTTCAACACGATGAATCATGTGTTGATAGGCATTAATCTTCAAATTCTCAAATGGTCGATGAATATCTTCCCAACTCAAAGAATCTAAATTTAAAAACTGAGTCACTTCTTGTGCTATTTTAGGCAAGATAGGTGCTAAATAAATCGTTAATAGTTTAAACGCATGGATTAACTCACTACAAACTTCATGAAGCCGTTCAGTTTGACCTTCGATTTTAGCTAATTCCCATGGTTTATTCTGATCTACATATGCATTAACCTTGTCTCCCAGTGCCATGACTTTTTTAACAACGCTCGCATATTCTCTATTTTCATATTTTTGTGCAATCTCATCACTTTCTTGTTGTAAGTCTTGAACCAGTTTTGATGAACTAACATCTAAAATACAACCATCAAATCTTTTTTGAATAAACCCTGATGCTCTGGCAGCAATATTGATGTATTTTCCCACCAAATCGCTGTTCACACGAGCAATAAAATCCTGTAAATTCAAATCAATATCTTCAATTTTACTGTTTAATTTGGCTGCAATATAATAGCGCATCCATTCTGGATTTAAACCCTCATCTAAGTAAGACTTCGCGGTAATAAAAGTACCTCGCGATTTGGACATCTTTTGCCCATCTACTGTTAAAAAGCCGTGCGCATAAACAGCAGTCGGCTGTCTATAAGCTGAATATTTTAATACAGCAGGCCAGAACAAAGCGTGAAAATATAAAATGTCCTTACCGATAAAATGATGTAATTCTGTCTGGCTATCTACTTTGAAATAGTCATCAAAATCAATACCTATTCGCTCACATAAATTCAAGAATGAAGCCATGTATCCAATAGGTGCATCCAACCAAACGTAAAAATACTTGCCTGGTGCATTAGGAATCTCAAATCCAAAATAAGGAGCGTCTCGGGTAATATCCCAATCCTGTAAATCCCCTTCTAACCATTCTTTCATTTTATTTAAGGCCTGGGTTTGTAAATGAGGTTTCTTAGAGCCATCTACTAAAGTATCTTCTCCTGCCACCCAGTCACGTAAAAATTCATTACACTCACTTAATTTAAAGAAAAAATGCTCTGTTTCTTTAAAAATAGGGGTTGCTCCTGACACCGTCGAATAAGGATTAATCAATTCACTTGAACTATAGGTTCCGCCACATACTTCACAATTATCCCCATATTGATCCTGAGCATGACATTTAGGACACTCGCCTTTAACAAACCGATCAGGTAAAAACATTTCTTTTTCAGGATCAAATAATTGCTTGATGGTTTTTTTAGCAATTTTGTTATTTTCTTGTAAACGATTGAATATATCACTGGAAAATTTTTTATTCTCTGGTGAGTGTGTGGTGTAATAATTATCGTAATGAGTTAAAAAGCCAGCAAAGTCTTGCTGATGTCGCGCATTCATTTCTGTAATTAAGGCTTCTGGTGTCTTACCTTGCTTTTCTGCAGCTAACATCACAGGTGTTCCATGTGTGTCATCAGCACAGACGTAATAGCATTCGTGACCACGCATTTTTTGAAACCTTACCCAAATATCCGTTTGAATATGTTCTATCATATGCCCTAAATGAATATCACCGTTGGCATAAGGTAAGGCACTGGTCACCAATATTTTTCTTTTCATGACATCCTCGTTTAAGATATTAACTTGTGCATTATAACAAAGTATTAATCACAAATAGTAAGGTAAATATAGATATTCTTTAATATAATCGAAACTTATATTTTAAAAGTACGAATTATTTGCCTAATTGATATAAATCGTTTACATTCAAGAAAATTTTAATTGAACTTGAGTATTGATATGATTCATTCTGATAACAAACAACTTAGTTTTGAATTTTTCCCTACCAAAACAGACGAAGGTAGACAAAAATTAAGCATTACTCGTCAGCAGCTTAATCAATTTAAACCAGATTTTTTCTCATGTACTTATGGTGCGGGTGGAAGTACTCGAGCAGGTACCTTACAAACTATTCAAGACATATTAACAGAACAGAACACCCCTGCTACACCTCATTTAGCTTGTATTGGCTCTAGTCAAGAGGAAGTTAAAGAGCTAGTTGATTTATACCAAAGTATGGGCATTAAACAAATTTTATGTTTGCGTGGTGACATTCCTTCTGGTATTGGTATTGTCGATGGTTTTACTTACGCCAGTGAATTAGTCACTTTTATCAAGCAAGAATATCAGGACACGGTTAAGCTTATCGTGGCCGCTTATCCAGAAATTCACCCTCAGGCGAGAAGTGCTGATGATGATATCCAAAACTTTATTCGTAAATGTGAAGCAGGTGCAGATTCTGCAATTACTCAGTATTTTTACAATATAGATGCTTACTTCTATTTCTTAGATGAAATTCACGCTAGAGGCATAGACATACCCGTAGTGCCTGGCATTATGCCGATTGCTAGCTTTTCCAAACTAGCTCGTTTTTCTGATATTTGTGGTGCAGAAATTCCACGCTGGTTAAAATTAAAATTACAATCTTATGCCGATGATACTGCGTCTATTAAATCTCTTGGATTAGATTTTGTCACTGATTTGTGTGACCGTTTGCTAAGACAAGGGGCGCCTGGTTTACATTTTTATACCCTCAATCAAGCAGGATTAGTTTCAACTATTTGTGAGCGCTTGGGTTGTTAACATGTATTACAAAAACCTAGATGATGCCATTGGTAATTTTAAAATAGAAGGAAATTACTTTTCTGCTTCGTGGCCTGCACCAAGCCTTGTCAAAACAATGATTACCACCCGTCTGGGTGGTTTTAGTTATCCACCCTATAATAGCCTAAATTTGGCTTATCATGTTGATGACAATCCTCTTTTAGTACAACAAAATCGAGATTATATTCAAAGCCATATACCTGTGCCTATTATTTATCTCAATCAAATTCACAGCAATATTGTTTTACCAGCACAGATCAACATGCAAGACAAGCCTATGACAGCTGATGCACTATACTCTGATAATAATCAATTAGCTTGCGCTATTTTAACGGCGGATTGTTTACCAATATTAATCTGTAATACAATGGGAACTAAAATTGCTGCTATTCATGCTGGTTGGAAAGGTATTGCTGGTGGTATTATTCAAAACACCTTACAAAAACTGCAAGAACCAGCACAGGAACTAATGGTTTATTTTGGTCCTGCTATTAGCCAATATGCTTTTGAAGTAAGGCAGGATATGGTGTCTGTCTTCTTAAACCCCCAACTACAACATTATCAATTGAAATCTTGTTTTGAAGCCATATCCGAAGAAACTTACTTAGCCAATATTTATGCTATAGCAAGAAAAATACTTGAATACCATGGTGTCACTCAAATATATGGTGGTGAGTATTGTACTGTCTTACAAAATAAATATTTTTATTCTTACCGAAAAGAACATCAAACAGGCAGAATCGCCTCTATTATTTGGTTAGAATAATATAATAATTACTTTAGTTTATAATACTCATAGATGATTTATATATATTAAAATAAAGTAAGTATTCGGCTAGAAGCGACTGAAAAATAGTGTTATACTCAATAAACGTGAGTTAATTTATTTTAAGTTTCAAGTATATAAAATATAATTTTGTTTTTATCTCAATCGGTTGGATAGTGCTATGCCCACTCAATATTATTTGCAAAGCTTTGGAATCATTGAAGTATCTGGTGAAGAAAGACAAGAGTTTTTACAAAGTCAATTTTCAAATGATATCTCTGCATTAAAACTCAATGAAGCTTGTTATGCTACTTATAACAACCCAAAAGGAAGAGTTATTGCTAATTTTATCGTCTGTTGTCTCAGAGATAATTTACTAATTCTTGTTAAAAAAGACTTAATTCCAACTTTAATTAAAAAATTAAATTTATATAAATTAAGAAGTAAAGTAAATTTGATAGATAGAAGCAATGATTACCAAATCACTGGCTGTTTGAATCAAGCATTAATTCAGTCAGTGCCTTTGCCTTTAAAATTTTCGATTCAATCGAATGATGAGAATATTACTGTTCCTTGTCCCAATGGTTCTCAATTTAATATTTATATCGAATCCGATGCTCAATTAAGACAAGTTATTTCTGATGAAAATGATTGGAATTATTTTGAGATTCAACAAGGTTTTCCTTGGGTAACAGAAAAAACCAGTGAGAAATGTGTCGCCCAAATGTTAAATCAAGAATGGTTAGGCGCCTTGCACTTTAAAAAAGGTTGTTATCCTGGGCAAGAAGTAATCGCAAGATCTCAATATAGAGGAGAGGTAAAAAGAAGACCTGCCCTACTACACGCTCAATCCAAGCATGCTATCGGAAGTTCTTTGTATCAAGAACAACAAGAAGTTGGCCTCATTCTGAATATAGCAAAAATAGATAATAAATATATTTATTTAGCTGTTGTTAAAGTTAATAGCAAACCGACCTTGCATGTCTCAAAAGAAGAAATTAATGATACTTTGGAATTACAAAAGTTGTTTTATTATCAAAAAGAAAGTGAATAATATGAAAGAGTGGTTTTTTAAACATCCCAATGCTCTAAAGTTTTTCATTAATGTTTATCCTCCACTATTTTTTAGTGGTATTAAGGTTGTATCCATCGATCCTGATTTTCGTCGTTGTCGCGTCAAATTAAAAAATTGGCCTGGTACGAGAAATGCCAATGGTACTCAATTTGGAGGAAGTCTTTTTTCTATGTCTGACTCTATGTTTGGCACAATGTTACTAGCTATATTGGGGATGGATAAGTATTATGTGTGGGACAAAAAATCTAAAATCGTTTTTAAAAGTCCTGGTATTGGCGCAGTTTATCTAGAATGTCAGATATCTGACCAACTAATTGAAGAAATTGTTGAAAATACTAAAAATGGTGATAAATATTTTCCTACTGTCATCGGGACAGTGCATGATAAAAGAGGAAACCAAGTCGCTACCGTTGAAAGAACTTTATATGTTAGACTAAAGCCTGAATATCGAGAACAAACAGTACAATTAAATAATAATGCTAATAACAGTCCAGTTCATAGTACAAGTCAAGTCAGGGAGAATGTGTAATGTTTCAATATCTTCCTAAAAATAAACATATTGTACGTTGGATGATGAATATATGGTCACCCTTTTTCTTCGCGGGGATTGGTATTACTGAATTAAGTGATGATTTTAAATATTGCAAGGTAAGGCTCAAAAATTGGCCTGGCACTAAAAATGTCAATGGTGCTCAATACGGTGGTAGTCTATTTGCAATGACAGACCCCATCTACTCAATGATGCTTATTCTTATTTTAGGAGATAAATATTATGTATGGGATAAAGAAGCTGAAATCGAATTCAAAAAACCCGGTCTAGGTAAGGTTTTTTTAGAATGCAGCGTAACAGATCAAATGCTGCAAGAAATTTATGAACATACTAAAAATGGTGACAAATACCTTCCTAGAATAACGGATAATCTTTATGATGAAAAAGGAGATACAGTAGCGACTGTGACCAGAACTTTATATGTTCGATTAAAACCTGAATACAGACCAGCAGATTAGTCGTAATTAGTAAATAATAATATATTTTTATAATCACTAAAAAGGAAATCAAAATGTCAAAAAAAACAGAATTAACCTTTAACAATGGTGCACCTGTTGTTGATAATGACAACTCTTTATCAGGTGGCCCTAAATCACCTTTATTACTACAAGATCATTGGCTATTAGAAAAATTAGCTCACTTCGATCGTGAACGTATTCCTGAACGTGTTGTGCATGCGAAAGGGGTTGGTGCCTTTGGTGAATTTACCGTTACTAATGACATCACTAAATACACTAAAGCGAGTATTTTTAGCAAGGTAGGTAAAAAAACCAAAATGCTGGCTCGTATTTCAACCGTAGCCGGTGAACGAGGTGCTGCTGACGCCGAAAGAGACGTTAGAGGATTCGCTTTGAAATTTTATACAGATGAAGGTAATTGGGACTTGGTAGGTAATAATACGCCTGTTTTCTTTATTAGGGATCCATTAAAGTTTCCTGATTTTATCCACACACAAAAAAGAGATCCAAAAACCAATCTTAGAAACAATGAAGCTGCTTGGGATTACTGGTCACTTAACCCAGAAAGCTATCATCAAGTTTTAATTCTTATGAGTGATAGAGGTCTTCCTTCTGATGTTAGACATCAACATGGATTTGGTAGTCACACCTATAGCTTTATTAACAAAGATAACGAAAGATTCTGGGTAAAATTTCACTGGAAGAGTCAACAAGGAATTGATTATTTAACTGATGATGAATCTAAAAAAGTAATCGGCGAAGATAGGGAATCATCTCAAACTGATTTATTAGAAGCAATTGAGAAAAAAGATTATCCAAAATGGAAATTCTATATTCAAGTGATGACTGAAAAAGAAGCTTATGAATATAAAATTCACCCTTTTGATTTAACCAAAGTTTGGCCTCATAAAGATTATCCTTTAATTGAGGTTGGCGAGTTCGAATTAAATGAAATTCCAGAAAACTACTTCCAATCAATAGAATTAGCCGCGTTTAACCCTGCTAATATTGTTTCTGGTATTGGCTTTTCACCAGATAGAGTATTGCAAGGAAGAATTTTTTCTTATGGCGATACTCAACGCTATCGTTTAGGTGTGAACCACCACCAAATCCCAGTTAATGCACCTGTTTGCCCATACCATAATACACATAGAGATGGGGCAATGCGTCTTGATGGTAATGAAGGTAGTACCGTTAACTACGCACCGAATTATCAGGACGAATACTCTGTGAATACACCACAAGAACCACCTTTGAAAATGGAAACTGAAGCGTTACATTATGATTTCAGAGATTATGATGAAGACTATTTTTCTCAACCAAAGGCATTGTACGAGTTATTCGATAAGGGAGAGAAAGAAAGATTAGCTATGAATATTGCTAATCATATGAGCTCTATCGAAAATAAAACTGTTCTAGAAAGAGCAATTGGCTTGTGGAAAGAGATTGATGAGGATTTACCTAAAAATATTCGAAAAAATCTCGAAAAAAAATAATGATTGATGCAACATACTAATAAAAAATCCCGTTTTAAACGGGATTTTTTTAATACTCAATTTTTAGAATTTCTAATTCTTTTCTTCCGCCTGGGGTTTCCAACTCAATCACATCACCCTCTTCTTTTCCTATTAAACTTCTAGCAATGGGTGATAGAACTGAAATTTTACTTTGTTTAATATCAGCTTCGTCCTCGCCCACAATTTGGTAAGTAGACTTTTCTTCAGTATCTAAATTTTCAATTGTTACTGTCGCACCAAATACTACTTTACCCTCTGCATTTAATTCCTTAGGATCAATTATCTGAGCAACAGACAATTTATATTCAATTTCTCGAATTTTGCTCTCAATAAACCCTTGTTTTTCTTTGGCCGCGTCATATTCTGCATTTTCGGATAAATCTCCATGCGAACGAGCTTCAGCAATGGCCGCAATTACAGCAGGACGCTCAACTGATTTTAGTCTTTTTAGTTCATCTTTAAGCAATTCAGCACCTGTTACCGTCAATGGAACTTTTTCCATATTTATTCACCTCTAATTACAAAATATTACATGCTGTACAAATAAAGTGAAGCCGCCAAAATGGCGGCCCCACTACCAACTGATCATCGCCCGATTATAGCAAAATACTTATAAAAACACAAAGACCACTCACCAAATTCATAAAATTATTTTAAGATAAATTTGTAAATTAGATAAACAATCAGTCTCTCCTGTTTTATGATACACAAACACCTTCGAACCTCTATATCCTGCAATTCACTTGGATAGATATTTTTAATAAAGTCAACCAACGTCAATCGTCAATAATTTAAATACTAAGCCCAAATTCCCTTATATTGCATTAAATAATTACGTGGTTAATTATATCTCTTTCTATTAAAAATACTCAAACAGGTTTAAAACTAAATTATTATATGCTAATAATCATATCGTATTATAATCTCTAGTAATTGTACTAAATAAGGATTTTTATTGCTTTTTAATAATTGCATTTTATAATGTGGGTATTAAGTTAGATAATTATGTATGTAATTCACGAAAGGAATCAAGTATGTCTTTGCCTAAAGCTCTTTTTGAAGAGTTTTCTTCTAAAATGAATGATGTCATTCAAAGTAATCCTGCAAAAGATATCGAAAAAAATATTAAATCTGTTGCTAACTCTGCTTTAAATAAAATGGATTTAGTAACTCATGATGAGTTTGATGTCCAACAAAAAATGTTGCAAAAAATGGCTGCTAAAGTAGCAGAATTAGAACTGCGTATCAACACTCTAGAATCTCAAAATAAAAAGGTAGCTAGCAGTAGCACTAGTCGTAAAACGACAAAACCTAAAACTACTAAGGTTAAAACAAGTAATACAACTGAAACGAATAGCTAATTGACTTTTATTATGGAAAACCTAGCAATTGTTTACAGTCGTGCTTTGCTTGGTTTGCATACACCTCTCGTTGAAGTAGAAGCTCACTTATCTAATGGACTACCACAATTTCACATTGTCGGTCTGCCAGAAACAGAGGTCAAAGAAAGTAGAGATAGAGTAAGAGCCGCTATTATACAGAGTGGCTTTACTTTCCCTACTAAAAAAATTGTTGTTAACCTAGCCCCTGCTGAACTGCCTAAAGAGTCTGGTCGTTTTGACTTACCAATCGCCATCAGTATATTGGCAGCTTCAGGACAAATTAAAGCCGACTTATCTCAATATGAGTTTGCCGGTGAGCTGGCCTTGTCAGGACAATTAAGAGCTATTCGGGGTGGCATCTTAATCATGCAAGCAGCTACTCAGGATAATAGAACTTTTATCGCCCCAAAATCAAATCAAATTTTTGAAGAATTAATGACCAATTTTTCTACTCTATTTGCTGAAAATCTAACACAAGTTATTTTACATTTAAATGGTATAGAATCTCTTGCTCACCGCACAAAAGTACCTACTATATTTAACTCTGATTATTATAATTCACTACCTGATTTAAATGAGGTGAAAGGACAGCAAACAGCTAAAAAAGCTTTAGAAATTTCAGCGGCGGGTGCTCATAATTTACTATTAATGGGACCACCTGGCACAGGTAAATCAATGATTGCCAATAGGTTGCCCTCTATTTTGCCCCCACTCTCCTCAAAAGAGCTTACAGAAAATGTGATGATTGCTTCTTTACTTTCCGATTTTGAAATGAATCAACATATTTATCAACGTCCTTTTAGAAGCCCTCATCATAGCGCATCAGCAGTTGCTATTATTGGTGGTGGTTCCAATCCCAAGCCTGGAGAAATTACATTGGCACATAATGGTATTCTGTTCTTAGATGAATTACCTGAATTTGATAGAAAAGTATTAGAAGTTTTACGAGAACCATTAGAAACCAAAGAAATTCATATTTCTCGAGCTACTCGACAAGTGACTTACCCCGCGAATTTTCAATTGATTGCAGCAATGAATCCTTGCCCTTGTGGTTTTTATGGGCACCCTACGCATACCTGTCGTTGCACCCCTGAGCAAGTTAAGAAATATCAAAATAAATTATCAGGGCCTTTTTTAGATAGAATTGATTTAATGATACATATGCCTGCTATTCCTGTAGAAGAAATCTTACAAGATCAATCACAAATAGAATCCAGTCAAACTGTAAGAAAAAGAGTTATCAAATGCAGAGAAATACAGTACAATCGTTTTGATAAATTAAATAATGAATTAAGTGCTAAAGAGCTGGATAAAAATGCAAAAATAGAAGGCAAAGCTAAATCATTCTTAATTGATCATCTAGAACAGTTAAATCTGTCGACGAGAAGTTTTTATAAAATTTTAAAAGTCGCTAGAACTATTGCTGATTTGGAAGAGTCTATTACAGTTGAAACAAAGCATATTATACAAGCAATTGGCTTTAGAAGAACTTAATTATCATATGTTAAGTGTATAAAATTTATTCTAAAAAGAGAAAGAGACATGAAAGATTTTGGAAAAAAAGTATTCAGTATTATTATCGGTATGATTATTGCTACATTTTTAATTGTTATACTATTGTGGTTTATTAATAGATCTGTTTTAGAGCGTGATTTTTCTGCTGATAAAAAAGATCCTAATACACCTGCAACAATTAATATTTCAGGTAATAATCAAACACCCGAAACACTTAATCCTGCTGATTTAAATAATGGGATTAGCTCTAATGATTTAACAAATAGTCAAATATTCTTTCAAAATAATGGGACTGATTCTTCTAACCGAATTGAAGACGATTCAAACACCAATGACTACCCTGATTTTGAAATATCAGATGCTGATAGTAGCTACTCTAACAATATCAATCCTGCCGATCCTAATAGAATAGAAAGTAATAGTAGTAGCGAAACAAAAGCAAAAAATATTCCCTCTAACAAGCCAGTAAAAAAAGAAACAACCACCAAAAAATCAGATAATGAAGATACTATTGGTAATCTAATTAATGATATTAACAATGGCAAAACATCTCAAAGAACAAAACAAAAAGCTAATACTACTAATAATAAAGCATATAAAGTTCAAATGGGATCATACAAAACACAACAAGAAGCGAATAAACAAAAAGCCCGTCTAATTATGATGGATATTCCTTCAACTGTAGTTAAAGCCAATGTTAATGGCCAAGATTATTATAGAGTCGTGACTGCTCAACCAGTTTCAAAAGAAAAAGCAAATCAAATTAAATCTAATTTAAAAAATAAAAATATTGATAGCCTAATTATTTCACAATAACTTAAACTTATATAGAGGATTAATATAATGAAATATCGTAATTTTTTATTGTTAGCAAGTACTGCTTTAGCAATTAATTTAAGCTTTGCAAATTCTAATAATATTAGAGAGGGAAAAGATTATACTGTTTTAAATCAGCCTATCCAATCCGTGCATCCTGATAAGATTGAATTGGTTAAAATTTTCTCTTATGCGTGTGGTCATTGTAAAGAATTTGATCCAATGCTAAAAAAATATGAAAGTAATTTGAATGATCCCGACGTTGTTTTCCGGAACATTCATGTTTTCTGGGCGCCTGAATTTCTTAACTTAATTCGTCTTAACGTCGCCGTAGATGAAAATCAAATGTCACAAGTAGCTAATCCTTATATTTTTAATGCTATTTTTAATGACAAAGTCAACTTATTTGATGAAAAAACGACTGTGGAGTGGCTAAATAAGCAAACTAATTTCGATGGTAAAAAAATTGCCCAGAGCTATCAAACACAAAATAATAAAAATAAAGCGAAAGACATCTCAATTTTGTCAACAAAATACAAATTAGAGTCAACACCAAATATTATCGTCGGAGAAAAGTATAAAGTTAATTTAAGTGCTTTAAAATCTGAAGCTGATTTAATTAGAATCCTAGATGGACTGATTGATTTATCAAAAAAAAATAAACAACCTATCAATGCAGTCATTAATACTGGTGGCATTTTTGTTCAACAGGCCAACCAGTCTAAATAGCCAATAACTCATATTAAGAGCCATTTTTCTGGCTCTTAATTTTTTATAATCTATCTGAAGAATTACATCATGACGTTACTAGACATTATTATTATTGGGATAGTTGAAGGCTTGACGGAGTATATGCCTATTTCATCAACGGCCCATATTATTTTCACTTTAAATTTACTAGGTGTCCCAGAAGACAGCTTTATTAAAATTCTTATTGTTTCTATACAATTGGGAGCCATTCTAGCTGTTGTCGTTTTGTATCGGAATAAATTTTTTGATTTTTCTCGTATTACTTTTTACTCTAAATTAATTGTGGCAGTTATTCCTGCTCTTATTCTTGGATCCTTATTTCATCCTACAATCGAAGCAGTTATTAACAAACCCGTTTATATTGCTATTGTCCTTATTATAGGAGGTGTCGTACTTTTATTTGTAGATCGATATTTTAATCACCCAACCACTTTTAAAGAAGAAGATATCTCTTATAGACAGGCTTTTTTCATCGGATTTTGGCAATGTGTGGCAATGATGCCTGGTGTTAGTCGTTCAGCAGCTTCAATTATTGGCGGTATGCAACAAAAATTATCTCGCACTCTAGCTGCTGAATTTTCTTTCTTCTTAGCGGTTCCTACCATGTGTGCAGCAACAGGATTTTCCTTATTTATTAAAAATTGGGATAATGGGGGAAGTACTCAAAAAGGTTATGAAATCATTATGAGTACTCCTGACAACATCAAAATTTTTCTAGTAGGTAGTTTAGTTTCATTTATAGTAGCAATACTAGCCATTAAATTGTTCATCGGGTTAATACAAGAATACGGTTTCAAACCTTGGGGTTGGTATCGAATTGTAGCTGGGTTTATACTACTATTAGTATTCAGCTTAACTGATATTTCACAAGGATAAGCTATGCCAGAACAAATTTCCAATTTAACTAAAGCTGAAATCTTATCAGAAGCACTCCCTTACATTAGAAAATTTTCTAATTCAACAATTGTCATCAAATATGGCGGCAATGCAATGATTGATGAAACACTTAAGCAAAGTTTTGCCAAAGATATTGCTCTTCTAAAACTTGTTGGTTTTAATCCAGTTGTTGTACATGGAGGAGGCCCTCAAATTAACGCCTTGCTCGAACGTGTAGGAAAAAAAGGAGAATTTTTTCAAGGATTGAGAATTACTGATAATGAAACCATGTCCATTGTGGAAATGGTGTTAGGTGGTTCTGTTAATAAAGAAATCGTCTCTTTGATTAACTTATTTGGTGGTAAAGCAATTGGCATTACAGGTATTGATGGTCATTTTATCAAAGCAAAGAAAATTAAACTCAACATTGATCAAAACAGCCCCCAAGTTGATATTGGTCAAGTAGGTGAAGTAACAGAAATTAATGCTGATTTTCTATCTAATCTAATTTCTAGCAATAGTATTCCCGTCATTGCACCCATCGGTGTTGGCATGAATGGAGAAGCTTTTAATATCAATGCAGATATTGTCGCAGGCAAAATTGCAAGCGCATTACATGCGACTAAATTAATTATGATGACCAATACTCCTGGTGTATTGGATAAAAATGGAAATTTATTGACAGATTTAACACCTAATAAAATTAGTACATTAATTGAAGACGGTACTTTATATGGTGGCATGTTACCGAAAATAAACTCCGCTTTAGAAGCGGCTAAAGAAGGCAATAATGCTGTACATATCATTGATGGCAGAGTGCCTCATGCTTTACTTCTGGAATTATTCACAGATGAAGGCATCGGATCTATGATACTCCCTCGTGAAAAGGAAAATACAATATGATTTTAGTTACTGGTGGTACTGGTTACATCGGTTCACACACAGTTTTAGAATTGCTTCAAAATAACTATGAAGTTCTTATTCTAGATAATTTATCTAATTCTAATAAAATAGTTCTTTCTAGACTTGAAGAATTAGCCAATTGTTCTATCCCTTTTATTGAAGGAGATGTTAGAGATAGAGATTTGTTAAAAAAACTTTTTACACAATATCCTATTGAATCTGTGATACATTTTGCGGGTCTGAAAGCAGTTGGTGAAAGTGTTCAATATCCATTAAAATATTATGACAATAACGTTAATGGAAGCATTATTCTCACACAAGAAATGCAGATTGCAAATATTAAAAATATTGTATTTTCGTCTTCTGCGACAGTTTACGGCACCCCAAAAGAAGTTCCTATCAAAGAAAATATGCCAACAGGGGGTACAACTAATCCTTATGGTACGTCTAAATCTATGGTAGAACGAATACTGACTGATTTACAATCAAGTGACCCAGAGTGGAGTGTCGTCCTACTTCGTTATTTCAACCCAATAGGAGCTCATCAAAGTGGAAAAATTGGTGAAGATCCTAATGGTATCCCCAATAATTTATTGCCTTATATTAGCCAGGTAGCCATCGGAAAATTAGACAAATTATCTGTGTTTGGTGATGATTATCCTACTAAAGATGGAACAGGCGTTAGAGATTACATCCATGTTGTTGACTTAGCCAATGGACACATTAAAGCCTTACAAAAACACCAAAACAATGCAGGCAGACATGTTTATAACTTAGGAACAGGTCAAGGTTATTCCGTTCTGGAAACTATCCACACATTTGAAAAGGTAACGGGGCAATCCATTCCCTATGAAATAGTTAATAGAAGAGATGGGGATATTGCTGTTTGTTATTCAGATCCAAGTTTGGCCAAAAAAGAACTTCACTGGCAAACTCATAATAACTTAGAACAAATGATGGTTGACACCTGGAACTGGCAAAAAAACAATCCCAATGGTTATAAGTAAAATTCATGCAGTCATTAAACTACTAGCATGGATAAATCCATGAATACCTAGTCGTTTTAATTTTTCCTCTTCTTCTTCTGAAAAATTAATGGCTAATATAGGGATAAACTGGCCTTCAGATAAGACTTCTACCAACTCTTGAAAACTTTTTTCTGAAGATATATTCCATATTAGTGCATGAGCATCTAAAGAGGCTCTCATTTCTTTTTTATTTTCAACGACAATAGCAATCCATTCAAAATTAGGTAATCGTCCCAAGTTCTCAACATCTTTATAAGAGATATAAATAGACTGTTTTTTATGCATTGCCTCTCTGTAAGGTAAGATTTTGACTTCTTCATTATCTGATAACAGTACAGAATTTATTAAAAAAAAGTCTTCTGGAATTTGTAATGCGTTAACAAATGAATAATTAGCAGGTAATAATTTTTTTTGGATTAAATTTCGAATATCAACCCACTCCCATTCCTGATTTTCTCTAGGGGTAACCACTCCATTCCAGTCTTTAGGATAAACTCTCCAAAAGAATAAACTCAAATAAACTTTTTCATAAACTACGTTTTTTTTCAACCAAGGTGTCGCATAATCAATTTTCAAGCCCAATTCTTCATCAAGTTCTCTTTGTAAAGCCTGAAAACTGGTTTCATCAATTTCTTGCTTTCCTCCTGCAAACTCCCAATACCCAGGATAAGATTTTCCTTTGGGCCTAGTACTAATTAAAACCTGTCTCTCATTATTAAAAATAATAGCGGCTACAACTTTAATCTGTTTTCTATGACTCATATTCTTTATAGTAAATATTAATATATGTCCATTATACCCTTATTTATCTATGTTTACGATGAGAATAAATACATAATTATTATTAAAATATAGAAAAAGTGCATTAGCTTATATGAATAAAAAAATGCTAGAATAAACCTATAATAAAAAATATTAGAGGATAAATTGATGGTGACAAGTTTACAAAATAAAGCTATTGTTTTGAATCAAAATTATCTAGATAAAAGCCAACAAGATTTAAGTAACATCTCCCCTACCACCTATAAGGCGGCAGTAGAACTCATGTTGAAATATTATCCTAAAGATGCCAAAACCGAAACAGAAGAACCCCTTATTACCCATCTAATTGAATCTGCTAAAATTGTTAATAACTTAGATTTACAAGAGGCATCTATTCTTGCCACTTTATTTTCATACTTCCCAAATTATCATCCTGATGATTGGAAAGAAAAACTTGAACCTTATATTAATCAAGAAACTGAGTTACTGATAGAAGGCCTCAATCAGATTCAGGAACTAACCAATTTTGTTAAAGTAGCTAAATTTACCACACCAGAAGAACAAAACAAGCAATCTGAATCAATGAGAAAAATGTTATTAGCCATAGTTAATGACATTCGCATTGTATTAATCAAGCTATGCATGGTCACTGAAATCATGCGAGGTCTTTCTAGTGCTCCTGAAAGCGTTGATAAAAAAGCTATTGCGAAGGAAACATTAGATATTTTTGCTCCTTTAGCCAATCGCTTAGGTATTTGGCAATTAAAATGGGAATTAGAAGATTTAGGTTTTCAAAATCTACAACCTGAAGAATATAAAAAAATAGCTGCCCTCCTAAACGAAAAAATAGATGAACGCCTAGAATATATTGAAAACTTCACCCATATCCTAAAATCAGAATTAGAAAAAGAGAATATTAAATGTGAAGTCGCCGGTAGACCTAAACATATTTATTCTATCTATCGGAAAATGCAAAAAAAGAAACTTGAATTTGATGAATTATATGATATTCGAGCCGTTCGTGTATTGGTTGAAACAGTCCCTCAATGCTATAACACATTAGGTATTGTTCATAGTTTATGGAAACCCATTTCTGGAGAATTTGATGATTATATCTCCAATCCAAAACCTAATGACTATAGAAGCTTACATACAGTCATTATAGGACCTGAAAATAAAGGCGTGGAGGTCCAAATAAGAACTTTTGAAATGCACCGTTTTGCTGAATTTGGGGTAGCAGCCCACTGGAGGTACAAAGAAGGAGGTAAAGGAGACTCTGCCTATGAACAAAAAATAGCTTGGCTACGCCAATTACTCGAGTGGAGAGAAAATGTCTCTGAAACAGATAAACCAAACTTAGCCAATGCCTTTAGAACAGAGTTATTTAATGATACGATTTATGTCTTAACTCCTATGGGAAAGGTGTTATCTTTACCTAATGGTTCTACTCCTATTGATTTTGCTTACGCTTTACATTCAGATGTTGGTAATCGTTGTCGTGGTGCTAAGGTCAATGGTCATATTGTACCCTTATCAACCCCACTAGAAAATGGTCAGCGTGTAGAAATTATCACTTCTAAAGATGGACATCCCTCTGTTAACTGGTTATATGAAGGATGGGTAAAAAGTCCCAAGGCCATTTCTAAAATACGATCATTTATTCGAAAACAAAATATTGAATCCGTTAAAGAAACTGGTAGAAAATATCTAGAAAAGGAACTCTATAAACTTGATCGACGACCTAGCTTTCAAGATTTAGCTGATTATTTAGAATATAAATCATTAGATGATTTATATGTTGCTATTGGTAACGGAGAACTGACCAATAAACAGCTTCAAAAATCAATTCGTGCACTTAATTCTAAAAATCAAGAAATTATCGAAGTAAAATCTGAACCAGTTATTAAAGCCAGCAAATCAGGAAAAGTGGGAGATGGAGGCGTACTAATCAATGGAGAATATGGTTTGTTATCAGTGTTTGCCAAATGTTGTAAGCCCGCTCCTCCTGATGAGATCATTGGCTTTGTAACACGAGGCAGAGGCATTTCTATTCATAGAACAAATTGTGAAAGTTTTCAGCATCTTGCTGAGAAATATCCTGAAAAAGTATTAAGTGCACAATGGGGCGACCTAAATAAAAATGGTGAGGTGTTCTCAGTTGATATCGAAATCTTAGCTCAAGATAGAAATGGCTTACTAAGAGATATTTCAGATGCCTTTTCACACAATAAAATTAATGTCACTGGAGTTCAAACACATACTGGTGGCATTACTGCTAAGATGAAATTTACGGTAGAGATGAAACAAGTTTCAGATTTACCCAAGGTACTGGCTTACTTGGGAAATATAGACGATGTTTTTGAAGTGCACCGAATTTAAACAACCCATATAATAATAGAAGTTGATTTTGATTTTATCCAAAGTGCAAATAAAATTGTAGTGGATGACTTTAATGCTTGCACAGAAGAAGCTGGGGAACTTATTCATGCGAATGAACAAGAAAATTGGTCGTTTAAAAAAATACATGGCAGCTTACCCGATTTAGTCAATCAGAAAATTATAGGCCGTGAGCATTCATCAGAGATTACTTTTTTTAAATCAGTAGGTTCAGCCTATTTTGATTTAGCTGTTGCTATTGGAGCTTATAATAAAGCCAGCCAAACAAACCAAGGTCAATGGATTGATTTATAAAACTCTTTTTTATCATCAATTCTTACTCTAAAAAATTTGATTGCCATAGCACTTCTATCTAACCTTAAACTAGCTTATAATAGGAGTCCTTTTTGAAAGTTCTATTCGATTAATTTGTTGTAGTCTCTTGTAATGGGAATATGTGTTTTTGACAACAAATCAGTATCATTTATGAGATTTATTTAAAATTAACTTATTCTGAACTTTTTAACCCTTAATTTATCTTTCTACAATTAGATTTGAATACATTGGATACTACGATATGATAATTAAAAAAAATACCACTCAATTAACTATTACTGTTCTATTAGCCTGTTTACAAAATATCAATTTTGCTGGAATTGGCATTGGTAATGATGTAACGAATACAATTAATGCAATTTCTGATGGAACAGAAAACCCTTTAGATGCACTTGTTTTTGCAGAAAGGAGAATTAATGAATGGTCAATTGGGGTATTTAACCCAGACTATGTTCCAAATTTTCCTCAAGAAGATTATTGGACCAAGTCATCCAATTATGAATTTAAACAGTTGGTCACATTTGGAGATAGTTTAAGTGATAAAGGAACCCATACTCGTTCTACCATGTTTTTGGCGGGAGGTTACCATTCAAAACTGTACAATGATTATTTAAGTGAACATTATACAGGTAAAAGTTCAGTACCGAATACCTATGGTGGACTTAACTATGCCCAATCAGGTGCTAGTTTTAAAAACAGGGGTGATGATCTTGATTTGAGACATCAGATTGATCAATACTTAAATGATTTTGGGGGAGTAGCCGATCCAGAAAGTATTTATATCTTAAATGCTGGGGGCATGGATGTTAACAAATCATTAAACCAAATTGTTACAGGACTAATTAACGGTTCCTATCAATTTAGTAATGAGTTCTATACACTGGATGATGCACCTAAAATTGCAGCCGACGATGTACTTTACCTCCGTGATAAGGGTGCTAAATATATTATGATTGGAAATATACCAGATGCAAGTCTATCACCTTACACCCCTATTATTCCTATTGAATTTATTAGCGGTACATTAGATGACTTACATTTACCAAATTTTGGTCTTATTACACATGTGGGAAAATTGGTCGATAACTATTTAAGAAATCCTGCCAATCAGATTCCAGGCACAGGAAAAGAGTTTATTCGTGCTAATGGTATTCATACTTTGCAATCCATTTTATGGTTTATTCCTCACCCTGCTATTATTAATATATATGATTTTTTAACAGATATACAAAAAATTCCAACAGAGCAATTTAATCGCTCCCTTGAAGTAGAGTTGAGTAAAATTGGAGGTGATGTTGTTTTCTTTGACTTTAGAAAACTAATGGATGAAATGGTAGATGATTACAAAAGTTATGGTATTGACGAAATACTCGTTCCAACTTGTGATTTAGGTTTTTCAGCTAGATATTGTGATTATGATTCAAATCGTTATCACAAAGACAAGGTATATTTATTTGGTGACTGGTTTCATCCTAGTCCAGAAACTCATTTTATCATTTCACAATATATTCAATCTATTTTTGATGCCCCTTTATATGTCACTTCTATTAGTGAACACTTTTCTAATATTAATTTTTCTAAAAATAATTTTTTAGAAAGTCAATTGTTTGGTATCAAACAAATTACTAATAAAGAACTAAATGAATGGCACTTAATTGCAGGTTACTCTGGTTTGATGAATGATAAAAATTATGAAAAACAGAGATTAGAAGCCAAAAAAACCTATGCTCATAACATTAATATAGGTGCTTATACTTTTACTTCTCCAGAAATAGCACTGGGCTTTATGTTCACTACCAGCTTAGGCAAACAAAAACCTTTTGATAATTTTAGATTCAATCATTTTTCCGAAACAGTAACTCTGTTCTCTCAGTGGTCTAATGATAAAGGATTATGGCTCAATAGTATGCTTGATTTTGGTTATATGCGCGTCAAGGATATCGAAAGAAATATTCAACTAGGTGCTCATCAACGCACGGAAAAAACTAGTTCTACTGATGCTTATGCATTTGGCACTAATATTAAAGGTGGTTTTGATTGGATCAATACCAATACTATCCAATCTGGTCCACAAGCTGCTTTAAATTTAAACCGTATTAATATTAAAAACTTTAAAGAGGAAAGTGATAGAAGTACGGCTATGCATTTTGAATCCCATCATAAAAATGATTTTTATGCAGCGCTTGGTTGGTATATTAATAGTAAAGATTACCAAATTGGTAACACACCAACCAATTTCAGAGCTGAAATAAATTATAATCACACCATAGGCTCTGAAAAAACAAAAATCAAAGGTGCAGTTAACTCTACTTTAACATCCTTTACTAGAGAATTGGATAATCCAAAAAAATGGGTTAATGTTAAATTAGATGCTGATTTTAAAGTTAACCAATCAGGAACAATTAATACCAATCTAAACTTTATTTCAGATAATGATAAAAATAGAAAACTAGGGTATGGAATTGGGTACCGTTATAAATTTTAAACACATACCTTCAATTATCAAGTAAGGAACATCAATGCAATTAGCTAAAGTTACTAAAATAATTTCAACAATTCTAGGAATGACTGCCCTTAGCATTCAAACTGCTAACGCTAATATTAATATTTATGAATATGTAGAAAAGCCTAAAAAGAGTGAATTTGATCACGTTATTATTTTTGGCGACAGTTTATCCGATTCAGATTATATTAATAATTCACGATTCGTCGCCGGAGGAATTGGTTATCCAGGTTATTTTGATGTTTTATCTCAATACTTTTCCAATAAGCCTTCTCAATTCACTGCTTATGGTGGCACCAACTATGCTGTATCTGCTTCATCTTCATACGCAGTATATGAACAAGTAAAACGTTATCTAGCGGAAAATAATGGACATGCTAGCAAGAATAATTTACACGTCTTATGGTCTGGTGGCACTGATGTTAACACCACTATTATTTTCAATATTTATAAACTACCATTTTATGATTTTAGCCAGCCAGAGTACACTATTTACAACCATAATAATCCTAGTCCTTCTCAGATGATTAGTGATAGTGCTAAATTACTTTTAGATAATGGTGCTCCGTATGTGGTTGTCCCTAATGTGCCCAATGCTGGCTATGCTCCTATTACCAGTTTATTCCATGTAGATGTGACTGTAACTTTATTAAGTGTCTTCTTGCCTCCTCCATTAAATACGGAAGTAGGTCTGAAAATTCGTAAAGCCTATGGTGATTATTTAGATAGTAAATTAAGAAAGTTACCACAAGGTCAAGGACATGACTTTTTAGTTAATCGTAGTATTGATTCATTACAGATGCAATTCCCTTTCATTCCAAGACCTCTTTTAGAAACTTTCTTACACACAGTGGTCAATATAGAAACAGATATTACCAGACAATTTAACTACTCTACACTAAAAGCATTAATGCCTTTAAATGGACAAATAGTTTATATAGATGTTGCTAATATGTTTGATGAGCTAATTGATAATGCAATTGATTGGCATGCAGGTAGTGTTAATTTAACGTCTTGTTCATTAAGCTATCGTTCAGCCGATTGTAATGAGGAAGATGGTACTTTCTATAATGACCAACATTATCTATTTGGTGATTGGTTCCATCCAAGTTGGGAAACTCATACGGGAATTGCTCAATATATTATTTCTGTTTTAACTGCACCCGATCAAGTTGCTTCTATTGTCAAACAACTTGATAACCTAAACTATAGTAGTCAGTCTTATTTGCAGTCTTATTTAACTGGCCTACGTTCTGATTTATCGCAACAAGAAAACGGTTGGTCTGTATTTGGCGGTTATGCTGGCTTATATGATATGCCAAATTCCTATATAGGAGGAGCTAAAAACACTTATACCAATATATTAAATATCGGTTTTAATTATCAACATTCACCTTATCTTAGTATGGGTGCATTGCTTTCATTGAGTTATGGAAAACATAAACCTTACAAAGACTTTACCTATAAACAAAATAGTCAAAATGTTATTTTTTATACTCAATGGGTTGATGATTTAGAAAGATATTGGTTAAATGCAGATATCAATTATGGTCATTTAAATGCTAAAGATATTGAAAGATCTGTCAGACTTGGTGAAATTTACCGCATTGAACCTGCTAACTCGACCAGTAGTGAAATGTATGGTTTTAACATTCGAGGTGGTTGGAATATCTGGGCTAATAATGAGGAACAAACCCTGAAAATGGGACCATTATTAGGTCTTAGCTACAATCATTATAAATTAAAAGCTTTCCAAGATAAGTATAACCATGGAACCTCGATGCGATTTGAAGATGCAAAATATGATCAAGCTTACGCAACTATAGGCTGGTATGTTAATGCACCTAAATTTGAAATTAGCGACAAACCTGCTAATTTATCTGCAGAGATTACCTATAATCAAAATTTAAAAAATAAAGACTTAGAAATATCCTCAAGAATCAAGACATCTCCACTTTACTTTAAAAAGAAAGTTGAGTTAACCGATCATGATAAATGGGTTGATGTTAACTCGAACCTTAATGTTGCCTTGAATAAGTCGACTACTCTAAATACAGGTTTAGGTTTCAAATTTAATAATAAGAAAAATAAAAATATACAATTTTCTGTTGGTCTTCAGCATAAATTTTAAAGATATAAGTTATATTTATAAAAAACCAGTTAAATAACTGGTTTTTTAACTTTTAATTCTATTAAAAAAAATTATCCACTTCTTTTTTTACTTCGTAAATCTCTAACTCATCTTCGGATACCCATTTCTCTACCGATCTATCCCTATCATCTACTTTAAAACCATTTGCTCTACCAAATGCTAACTCTTCATCACTTGTCCAGCCCTTACTTATCTCATATTCCTTAACACCATTATTCTCTATCTCTCTATTAGAAACATGATATCCATCCCTGCCTCTATATTTAGCATAAGTTCTTATTGAATAAACTTTACCTACTTCGGAGGGAGCAATCCCTCTTTTATAATAATAATCTTCATATCTCGGATCGTTGTAAGCCTGTAAAATAAAACCATCTTCTATTAAAATTTGTTCAATCTCTTTATCTAAACCAGTTACAGGAATAACAACAGTATATTCACCATGATTTGAGTTTAATTTAAACTCATATCCTTTATAAGTGCTATATGTACTATTTCTAATCATTATTTAGATTCCTTAATTCTTTTTAAATACACTTCGCCATCTTTCGTAACAATAAAATTTTCATTACTATCCCAATACCCCATTTCCACCTTAGTTCCATCATTCTTCTTAAACACTAATCGCGAACCATCAGCTGGAATAATTCTATCTTGGAATTTCCATTCAGGTATTATCTCTCCTGTCCGACTGGCAACAAACCCATTGCCCGTTGCTGGGGGACTGATAGGTTCTGCTGGGTTAAATCTACCTGCGTACGGAATATGTATATTTTTATTTATAATATCCTGAGATACTTTTAATTCAAATTAAAAAAATCTTCAACCTCTTTTTTTACTTCGTAAATTTCTAACTCATCTTCGGGTACCCATTTCTCTACCGATCTATCCCTATCATCTACTTTAAAACCATTTGCTCTA
>WNLJ01000006.1 GCA_017114885.1 Neisseriaceae bacterium PsAf
TACATGCGACTAATACCAATGACAAACATGTCAAAGAAATTATTTTGTAAAACATTTCTTATTGCTGTAAATAATAACTAACCAAAAATTATTGATTTTCATTATGGTAATATTAGTCCATTGCACATAAAATAATATTTTTATCTAGAACCGTTTAAAATATGACTAAAATAAAACTTAAAATTAATCAATATATTATCTGAAAATTACCAATGCTATCTATCAAATATTTCATATAAAAAACATACGCAGATATTATTTAAATAATATCTGCGTATGTTTCTAACACCAACAAAATCAATTGAAAATATCAAATCAATAATTTAAATTAATAAGGTATTCCACATATTAAAGCTAGAAAAACAACATCTACTCGCAAAAATGCAAAATACACATAACAACACTAAAAAACTGTTAATTCTCAATTATTTATTTGCCTCTTTATTAGAAGGTAGTTTACTTACCAATCTTAAAGAAATATTCATCCCTTCCAATTGATAATGCGGTTTTAAGAAAAATTGAGCTCTATAATAACCTGGATCATCCTCAACATCTTCAACAACTACTTCAGCTGCCGCTAACGGTCTGATAGCCTTAGTATATTCTGTAGAAATGGTAGGATCTCCATCTACATAGTACATCAACCAATTATTCAACCAAATTTGCATATCCTCTTTTGTACTAAACGCACCAATCTTATCTCTGACAATACACTTCAAATAGTGCGCAAATCTACAAGTTGCAAAAATATATGGTAATCTGGCAGACAATCTAGCATTAGCTGTTGCATCTGGATCTTCATATAATTGTGGACTATGCAAAGTCTGAGCTCCAATAAAGGCAGCAAAATCAGAATGTTTCCTAAATACCAAAGGTAAAAGACCAACATCTGATATTTCTTGTTCCCTTCTATCTGAAATTGCAATTTCAGTAGGACAACTAACCTCATAACCTCCCTCATCAGAAGGGAATGTATAAGCTGGTAACTCTTCAACAGCACCACCCGACTCAATACCTCTAATTCTTGAACACCAGCCATACTCTCTAAACGCTCTATTAATATTAGCCCCCATAGCATATGCGGCATTAATCCAAGAAAAATCTTCAGGATGATCTGGTCTCACATCCTCTTCAAATGCAAACTCCTCTAAAGGAAATGTTTTAGAACCATATGGTAACCTCGATAAAAATCTAGGTAATGTCAATACGACATATCTAGAATCATTACTCGATCTTAACCTTCTCCAAGAGTCATATTCAGGATTACTGAATATCTTACCAATATCTCTAGGATTGCCTAACTCACTCCAGCTACCCATTTGCATCAATTCCGGCGAAGCCGCTGCAATGAAAGGACAGTGAGAAGCAGCCGCCACTTTAGAAATTTCAGTTAATAAAGAAACATTTTGAGGACTATGATCAAAATAATAATCGCCAATCAGACATCCAAATGGTTCACCACCAAATTGACCATATTCTTGCTCATACACCAACTTAAATATAGGACTTTGATCCCAGGCAGTACCCCTATAATCTCGCAAAACTCTTGTTAATTCATTTTGCTTGATATTCAATACTTTGATTTTGAGTGTTTCATCAATAACAGTATTTTCAACCAAATAACTCAATCCTCTCCAAGCAGATTCAAGTCTTTGAAATTCTGGATGATGCAAAACGAGATTCATCTGTTTAGAAATCGCAGCATCAATCTCTGCTATGATGTTTTCTATGGAAAAAAGGGCATCTCTAGTAACTCTCACGTTGCCTTTTTCAACATATTTAGATAACGTTTTAATTGCTTTACTGACGGAAGCCTCTGCCTCTCTAGTCTTAAGACCAAAGGATTTATTCAAAAAATCCGTCAAAATGTTCTCATCAGTTAATTCTTGGCTTTCTAAGACCTTTGTGGTTTGCTTTGTGCGACCTTTAGCTTGATTTCTTGCCACAATATCCCCCTTTCATATTTAAAAAACTATTCAGAAGCCCTTAACTCTTCTTCTATATTACTAATAACTGATTGAGGATCATCCGCTAATTTAACCAGAAAGTCTGGATCTTCAATCATCTTTCGAACCACTTTCTCAGCAGCAACTTTACCGTCCATGTAACTGATTAATTCTTTCAAACTTTTTCTTGCTTCTAACAATTCCGCTAATGCTGGAATTCTTTCTGCCATGGAACCCGGTGAGAAATCTTTCATGCTTTCAAAAACTAAATCAATATCAAGCATCTCTTGATCATCATCTACTAAAGTATTATCAACATAAAATTTAACTCTAGGTTGAATAGATCTCATGCGTGCATCGAAATTATCCTGATCAAAGTTTAAGAATTTTCTTTCATGAATCGGTGGTAAATCTTTTAAAGATTTACCTGATAAGTCTGAAATAACTCCCGTAACAAAAGGTAAATTCACCTTCTTGGGAGAACCATAAATCTCAACATCATATTCAATCTGTACTCTAGGAGCATTATTCTTTCCTAGGAATTTCTGGGAATTTTGACTACTACTCATTTTTCATCTCCAATCAATTAATATTATTAATGTCTTCATCTTCATGATCAGTACTGCTTCTACCCACGTACATCTGTAATAAATCCCAAGATTCTGGTAAAAGTTCCTGAATTATTTCTTCAAAATCCATCCCTACCATTTTCTTGACCCTTCTTATTAAAATGGGCGCAGGATGACTTGGTTCATAAACCCTAAAATAATTTAACAAGTTATCCAAAACTAATATTACTTCTCTTCTACTACTAACTGCTTGACTAGTCAAATAATCTCGTCCTTTTTCAGCCTCTGGACTATTTAATTTCGTTGCTATATCCTCTTCAACTTCACCACTCTTGGACATCACTTCATAGATTGGATTAACTTTAAAAGACAACTTATTTAAATTTTCTTTCAAGTTATGACAATCTAAAATATAGCCAGAAGAATGCTCATTAACATATTCAGAGATACCATCAATATACTCAATATCTTCTTTCAGTTGGCTTTTAAGACTAGGTAAATCTGCTGATTGAAAATAATCATCTGCCTTCTTAACCAAAGAAACAAAATCATTAGATGTAAAAACACCATCACTATTTTTAGTATCAAACTCAAAAATAGTTCTAACCAAAACATTCCCATCTGGATAAATTTTCGAATTTTTTACATCTGTAAAAAAAGAACCTTTGGACAAGTAACTTAGAGCACTTGAGTAAGTACTAAGTGAGTATTTCTCTTCCTCTATCAAAGATTCTTTATCTTTGAATTTTGAAATAAAATCATCAATAGAACTTAAATACTTATGTAAGGATACAAAACCTTCTATGTGGAGGCTCGATCTCAATTTCCATACCAAAATTTGTACATCTTGTACCTGTGATAACAACTGATCTATATCTTGATCTAAACTAAACCAATCAATACTATACTCACCCTCAATATTAAGTGGATCCTGATCATCCTCTAATCTAAAAAACTCATACTCTATTTTAGAATAAAGAGAGCTTAATTCAGCACTGCCGTCTATTAAATTTGCATCTATCATAAAGACCAACCTAACACAAAATTAAACAAACAAAACCAACCAATAAACTTTACACAAATACACAAGCACCACACATACTACTAAGCTTTAATTTAAGCCCATTTCTACTCAATATAATCTGTCATGCTAAAGCTAATCCCCTGAAATTATTTGTATGAAATCACTACCACGTCTACGGGGATAACTAGAATTATTCTGAGAAACCTCGATTCCATTTCTCTTAGATTTAAGCACCTCTTTACGATTTTTATGGTTTTTATCATCTGTTTTTGCATATGCTGTTGACGAGACTGAAGAGTAAGCTCTGCCCTTACGACTAGAATTTTTAACAATATCATTCTCAGTATCGTTCTGAACAACCAGCAAGAACTGCTTTTTACTTTCCTGTACTGGTACTTTACTACTGCCAACCCCACTGATAGCCAATGGACTTATATAACCACCTTTATATCTGCTATAGGTATCTAATACACTTTTCGTATAATTAACAGTCTCCCTATATGGTGGAATTCCTCCATATTTTTGCACAGCACCGTGTCCTGCATTATAAGCAGCTACCATTTTCTTCAAATCCCCATTAAAGTTTCTCTTTAAAAAACTTAAATAAAGAACTCCTGCCTTAATATTTTGATCTGCTACATAAAGCTTACCAGGATCAACGCCAACAAACTTAGCGGTAGCTGGCATCACTTGCATCAAGCCCATAGCACCAACATGAGAAAGAGCTTTAACATTACCCCTACTTTCATGGTATATAATAGACCTAACCAATAACGGATCTATATTTTCTTGCTTTGCATAATAGTCGACTATATCATCAACATCGTTAGATAATGCATTAGAAAATACAACTGCAAAAAAAATTAAACTGATTTTTTTCTGCATTTCTCATCTCCCCCTTAATTTTTATCCCTACATGATGTATAGAAAAAAAACTAACACCTCCATTTTCCTACTAAATTTATTAAATAGTCAAACATAAAATATATATTTATTTATTTATTTTTTTAAAAAAAACAAATAAAATGCCTACAACTCATTAATTTAAGTTGGTTTTAGCTTGCATTAGAGCGCATCAATTAATGCCAAAAATAAGTGAAAAATTAAGGGTAAATGTAAGCAATTTCTAGCCATACATCAGTTATCAAATTTTCTTACCGCCTGATAATTTTTTAAAAAAATGTACTCATAATGTAACAATATAAAAATAGAAAATATAATTTATAAAGAAAAAATGGGTGGTAATTTATCTCAATGCATTAAATTTATTATCAATAATATCTAAGTAGTTTACAAAAGTAAACCAAAATAATTGGATTTAATAAAAGATCAATCTATCTTCAAAACTAAATAGAATCTGCTTCAATACATTTTTAAATATAAAAGTTTTTGTTCTATAAATCTACATCTAAAACCCAGTACAAAAATAAAAATAATTTGAAAAATATATATTTTTAATTAATACGCGATAACCACTATCAACTAACTATAATTATTAAATATTATAATTAATAAGCAAATTAAAATCCCATGAAGAAAACCAAACTGAATATTTATTAATCCACATTAGATCTTTTACGCAATTAGATCTTTTCTATACTCACCTTGCTAGATATTTACTTGACTAGTATTACACATCAGATTATAATCCACCTCTTAAATAAATAGTTTTTTACAGACGCGGGGTGGAGCAGCATGGTAGCTCGTCGGGCTCATAACCCGAAGGTCGTAGGTTCAAATCCTGCCCCCGCAACCATTTCTGACATTTCAGCAAAAGGCCAGATAGCTCAGTCGGTAGAGCAACGGACTGAAAATCCGTGTGTCGGCAGTTCGATTCTGCCTCTGGCCACCAGCTTTATTTGATTTGTTTTTATTTAAAGAATCATATATGATTTAACTAAGCAATACCTTCATGGGCAAACTCTGTAACTAGTGGATTGCTTGTCAACATTTGGCATTTTTACTAAACACCGTAGCAGTAGTACAGTTCAATTAAATAACACTTCTTAAAAAAAACTATTAATAAAAATCACATAAAGACATTGATCCAAGTGTAATAAAAGTTATTTTCAACAGCGTCTAACCATACCATATATTCTTGTTTACTCCACCATATTGATAATTCTTTAATTATGCATGGCGAAGGTATATTTTTATCTTTAAAAATCTATCAAATACTCAAACTAAAAAATAATTTATTCTTGACAAATAAAGCCAGCTTATCTATAGTAGGCAATCTCGTTGTGCGGAGAATTGGCCGAGAGGCTGAAGGCACACCCCTGCTAAGGGTGCATAGGGGCAAAACCTCTATCGAGGGTTCGAATCCCTCATTCTCCGCCATTCTTTTTTATGTTCAGCTCTTTCGCTTGGCTACAGTATCTAATTTATCTAATTTTTTAAGGTTGGTCAGTTTTTCTTTTATTTTAATCTCTAGCCCCCTTTCTACAGGCTGATACCAATCTATTTCTGGTAGATTATCTGGCATATAGGTTTCACCTGCTGCATAAGCATTAGGTTCATCATGCGCATAACGATAAGCTTTCCCATAATCCATATCTTTCATTAATTGAGTAGGCGCATTTCTCAAATGCAAAGGCACTGGCTCACTATTAGTATTTTTCACAAATCTCATCGTTTCATTATAAGCTTTATAAGCGGCATTACTTTTGGCCGCACTGGCTAAAAAAATAACAGCTTCAGCCAAAGCAAGCTCTCCTTCAGGACTTCCTAACCGCTCATAAGTTAAAGCAGCATTATTCGCAATTTCTAAAGCTCTCGGATCAGCCAAGCCAATATCCTCCCATGCCATACGAATAATTCGTCTTGCTAAATATTTAGGATCTGCTCCACCATCTAGCATGCGACAAAACCAATAAAGAGCTGCATTAGGATGAGAACCTCTTACTGACTTATGTAAAGCTGATATTTGATCATAAAACTGATCTCCTCCTTTATCAAAACGACGTATTTTATCGCCTAAAATATCAATGCAAAAAGCCTTATCTAAGGCTTGTTTATTTTGATTTAGGGCAGCTGTTAATAACTGCTCCATGATATTAATTAATTTTCTCGCATCTCCATCAGAAAACCCGATCACAATCTCTACTACATCGGTCTCCAATGATAAATGAGCATATTCTGGAAGTCCCATAATTTTCAAGATTAGTTGTTCTTGTTCTGCTTGGCTTAATGGTTTTAGCGCATAAACCACAGAACGGCTTAATAAAGCCGAATTGACTTCAAAAGAAGGATTTTCTGTGGTCGCACCAATTAAGGTAATCAGGCCCGATTCAACATGAGGTAAAAAAGCATCTTGCTGCGCTTTATTAAAACGATGAACTTCATCCACAAAAACAATCGTCTTTTTAGATTCTAATAAAGCATTATTAGCCGTTTGTATGGCTTCTCTAATTTCTTTCACACCTGATAAAACAGCTGAAATCGTAATTAATTGAGCATCATTTTTCTGCGCCAAAATTTTAGCAATAGTGGTTTTTCCAACTCCTGGAGGCCCCCACAAAATAATAGACTGCAATGAATTATTCTCATACATTAAACGAATAGGTCTGTTTTTTCCTATTAAATGCTGTTGGCCTATCACTTCATCTAAAGTTTTAGGTCTTAATCGTTCAGCTAAAGGTGCTTCTACACTTTTTGAAAATAAATCATTCATAAAAATATCCAACTTAAAATACTGAATTAAACTAAATCACACTATTTCGATAATACTAATAATATTGTTAGAATACTAAGCTAATTCAATACACATGGTAACACGATGGGTATTTGTTTTTTAAAAATACTCATATTTTTCTATTTCCCTACCTCACATAGTTAAATAACTGTTAACTTAAAAAATCAAAATCTCAATCTTCAATTTTATAACTTAAATTTATACCTTAAAAAAAATCTAAATACCCACTTAAGAAAACATAACTGTTTATTTGGTGATTTTTTATCTTCAAAATGACAATCAATACGCTTAAAAATACATTTTAAAAGCTCGACTATAATACTAAAAACTATCAAACATACAACAATGCCGCAAAAAATTATATCTGGTTTAAAATCAATCAACAATCAATTGATATCTATTATACTCTCGTTTTTTACTTATAATTTAAGTATAATGGTCTACGGAAACTATTATATGAAATTTTGATTAAAATTATATTTCTTTCTTATAACTTTTTAATTTTTAAAAAGTTTTTCTAATAAGCACAATTCGCAGAGGTTAAGTAATGTCTGATTTTACTAATTTAAAAGTCACTAAACGAGATGGTCGTTTAGAGCAATTGAATTTGGATAAAATTCATCGCGTGGTTACTTGGGCAGCAGAAGACTTAGATAACGTTTCAGTCTCTCAAGTTGAATTAAAATCTCAAATTCAATTCTATAATGGCATTCGCACAAAAGATATTCATGAGACCATCATAAAAGCCGCTGCGGATTTAATTTCTAGTGATACTCCTGACTATCAATATCTAGCAGCTCGTCTGGCGATTTTTCATCTAAGAAAAATTGCATTTGGTGAATTTGAACCACCACATTTATACGAACATGTTACGAAATTAGTAGAATTAGGCAAATATGATGCCCATTTACTAGAAGACTATACCGAAGCTGAATTTGATGAGTTGGATCGATATATTGATCATAGTAGGGATATGAATTTCTCTTATACGGGCGTCAAACAGCTAGAAGGCAAATATTTAGTTCAAAACCGCGTTACCAAAGAAGTTTATGAAAGCCCACAATTTTTATATGTTCTAGTGGCTATGTGTTTATTTGCCAACTATCCTAAAGATACTCGTTTGGATTATATTAAAAGATTTTACGACGCAACTTCTACTTTTAAAATCTCTTTACCTACTCCTATTATGGCGGGTGTGCGCACTCCTTCTCGTCAATTTAGTTCATGTGTACTCATTGAGTGTGATGATAGTTTAGATTCTATCAACGCAACTACTTCAGCAATTGTTAAATATGTTTCTCAAAGAGCAGGTATCGGAATTAATGCAGGTCGAATTAGAGCATTGGGCAGTGAAATCAGAGGTGGTGAAGCCAAACATACAGGCTGTATTCCTTTCTTTAAAATGTTTCAAGCCGCAGTAAAATCATGCTCTCAAGGTGGTGTTCGTGGTGGTGCTGCTACCCTTTACTATCCTTTATGGCATTTAGAAGTTGAATCTCTATTAGTTTTAAAAAACAATCGTGGGGTTGAAGAAAATAGAATTCGCCATCTTGATTATGGCGTACAAATCAACCGTACTTTGTACCAACGCTTAATCAAGAATAAAGATATTACCCTTTTTTCTCCCAATGATGTTCCTGGTCTGTATGAGGCTTTTTTTGCTGATCAAGATAAATTTGAAGCATTATACGAAAAATACGAAGCCGATGAATCTATCCGTAAACAAACCATTGGAGCAGTAGAGTTATTTTCTCTACTCATGCAAGAAAGAGCGAGCACGGGTAGAATTTACATTCAAAACGTTGATCATTGTAATACTCATAGCGCTTTTGATCCTAGCGTAGCACCTATCAGACAATCTAATTTGTGTCTTGAAATTACCTTGCCTACAAAACCTCTCAATAATATTAATGACCCTGATGGTGAAATTGCTTTATGTACCTTGTCTGCTATCAATCTAGGTGTCATTGAATCACTAAATGATTTGGAGGATATTTGTGAATTAGCAGTTAGAGCTCTCGATGCTCTTTTGGATTACCAAGACTATCCAATTCTTGCTGCTGAAAATTCAACCATGAAACGTCGTTCACTAGGTATTGGTGTTATTAATTATGCCTATTACTTAGCCAAACATGGCTTAAAATATTCAGATGGTTCAGCAAATGCCCTAACTCATCAAACATTTGAAGCTTTACAGTATTATCTTTTAAAAGCATCAGTTAAACTTGCCCAAGAATTTGGTCCTTGTCCTGGTTTTAATGAAACAAATTATGCCAAAGGCATATTAGGGATTGATACCTATAAGAAATCCATAGATAGTTACTGCAACGAGCCCTTACAATTAGACTGGGAAACATTACGGCAATATATTGTTAAACATGGCCTTAGAAATTCTACACTTTCTTCCTTGATGCCTTCAGAAACATCTAGCCAAGTATCAAACGCAACTAATGGAATCGAACCCCCAAGAGGATTAGTGACAGTTAAACAATCAAAAGATGGTATTTTAAAACAAGTTGTTCCTGAATATCATCGTCTTAGAGACCAATATGAATTATTATGGAATATGCCGAACAATGAAGGTTATTTAAGACTAGTCGGTATCATGCAAAAATTTGTTGATCAATCGATTTCATCTAATACTAATTATGATCCTAATAAATTCCCTGAGGGCAAAGTTCCAATGAATCAACTCTTAAAAGATTTATTAGCTGCTTATAAATTTGGTTTGAAAACTTTGTACTATCACAATACCAGAGATGGTGCCAATAACAGTCAAGAAGATTTACAACAAGATGATGATTGTGTTGGTGGTGCTTGTAAGATTTAATTTTTAATGGAAATAATATGTACACAACTTTTAGTCGCATTCATAATGATCAATTAAAGGAACCAATGTTTTTTGGTCAACCCGTTAATGTTGCTAGGTATGACCAACAAAAATATCCTATTTTTGAACAATTAATAGAAAAACAACTGTCTTTTTTCTGGAGACCAGAAGAGGTAGATATTTCTCAAGATCGCATTGATTTTAATAATTTACCTGACAGTGAAAAACATATATTCCTAAGTAATTTAAAATACCAAACCTTACTTGACTCAATTCAAGGAAGAAGTCCTAATGTCGCTTTCTTACCCATTGTTTCACTTCCTGAATTAGAAACTTGGATAGAAACTTGGTCTTTTTCTGAAACAATTCACTCTCGCTCTTACACTCATATTATTAGAAATATTGTAACTGATCCTGCTGTGGTATTTGATGATATTGTTGAAAATAAAGAAATTTTCAAAAGAGCTAAAGATATCTCTTTATACTATGATGACTTGATTCGTTACAATAGTTTATATTGCCGTTATGGTGAAGGGAATCATGATTTAGCAGGCGAAAAAATTACTTTACGATTATATGATTTAAAAAAGAAATTATATATTTGCTTGATGTGCGTTAATATACTAGAGGCTATTCGTTTCTACGTCAGCTTTGCTTGTTCATTTGCCTTTGCAGAACGAAAATTAATGGAAGGTAATGCAAAAATTATTCGTTTAATTGCACGAGATGAAGCACTCCATTTAACTGGCACACAGCATATGATTAATATTTTAAGATCTGGGCAAGATGATCCTGATATGATTCAAATAGCAAAATATTGTCAGGATGAGTGTTTCGAATTATTTAAAAGTGCGGCCGAACAAGAAAAACAATGGGCCAACTACTTATTTAAAGAAGGTTCAATGATTGGTCTTAACAAAGAAATACTTTGTCAATATATTGAATATATCACTAATACCCGCATGAAGAATGTAGGCTTAGAGTCTGCATTCCCTAATGCAACTCAAAATCCAATTCCTTGGATTAATACTTGGTTAGTCTCTGATAATGTACAAGTAGCACCTCAAGAAGTAGAATTAAGTTCTTACTTAGTAGGACAAATCGATTCTGAAGTCGATACTGAAGATTTTGAGGATTTTGAATTATAAACTTTTATGTTGATTACAACCAAATCTGGCACTATTGAAATTGCAGAAGATGAGTCTTTACTAGATGCATTAGAAAAAAATGGTTATGTGATTGAATACCAGTGTCGCAGTGGTTATTGTGGCTCATGTCGCTTAAAATTAAAAAAAGGGAGGGTCGAGTACGACTCCCCTCCTCTGGCTTTTTTATTTCCCGAAGAAATTTTACCATGTTGCTGTACAGTAAAAGAAGATTTATATATAGAAATCAGCCACCCAAGTAGTATGGGATCTAGTTACCAAAAAGACTTTTTTGATTTTGAGGATTTATTTGATGAGCCAACAAGTCAAGAAGCTTTAGACGAAACTAAAAAACATAAATAATTATTGCTTATGTGCTAATGCCAAAGATTCTTCAGCGTGCTGCAAAGTAAGTTCTGTTATCTTTTCTCCTCCCAACATACGTGCGATTTCTTGAACTCTCTCATTGTTTGATAACAAACGTACCTCACTAATGGTTTGTTCATTTTTATCTTTTTTATTTACCGCGTAATGATGATTTCCGTAAACCGCCACTTGGGGAAGATGAGTAATGGTCAAAATTTGATGCTGTTGAGATAATTTTTTCAGATATCTGCCTACTATGTCAGCTACTTTTCCTCCAATGCCGACATCCACTTCATCAAATATTAATGTGGGCACATCATTATATTGACTAATAATAACTTGTAAAGCCAAGCTAATTCTTGATAGTTCGCCTCCTGAAGCTACTTTGGTAATCGGTTTTAACTCACTTCCTAGATTAGCAGCAACATTAAAGATAATTTGCTCATTACCATAACTACTGGTCTCAATAGTCTTAACTTCTACTTTAAATTGAGCACTTCCCATAGACAACGTTTGCATTACCTCTGTCACTTCTTGACTTAATTTTTCTGCTGCTTCTTTTCTTGATTGAGTTAGTGCATCTGCTTGTAATCTATATTCAGAGTGTAATTTTTCTACTTGCTCTTGTAACAATTCACTATTTTGATTTTCCTGAATTTCTTGCAACTTACTTTGAATATCTCGCCATTCATTAGGTAGCTCATCAACAGATATTCGATATTTTTTAGCCATACTATTTAATAATGACATTCTAGATTCAATTTGTTGTAGTTCCTCTTGATCTACTTCGGCCTGGGAATAAATAGAACGCAAGTTAGAAGATACTTCAATTAATTCTGTTTCTACAGATTGTAAAATTTGCTCACTTTCTTTAAACCTACTATCAACTTCAGTGAACCTATTTAAATCTAATAGAGAACGAGCTATAACCTCCTGTAGTCCTTGATCCTTATTAATAAAATCATCTATCTGTTCTGCTATTTGCATCATTTCATTGCGGTGACTCATTTCATCATAAATACTAGACAAAGAATCCCACTCGCCTACTTGGGGATTTAACTCAGAAAGTTCTTTATTCTTCCACTCCAATATTTCCAGTTCTGTCTGCCATTGATCCTGTTCTTTTTCTAATGCTAATAATCTAAGTTGTGCTTTTTTCCAAGCGTGATATGTTATAGAAACAGAATCCAATAATTTTTCATGATGAGCATATTCATCCAATAAATCTCTTTGATTGGCTTCAGTCATAAGAGAATGATGGGCATTCTGCCCATGTATATCAACTAAGTACAAGCCTATTTCTTTTAACTGAGTAAGAGGAACTGGTTGCCCATTAACATAATTTTTACTTTTACCAGAGCGATTAATCACCCTCTTTAAAATAATTTCTTGTTCGCTATCATCAAATAAGTCATTTTCTTGCAACCATTTTTTCAAGGTTGGAACATCTGAAATATCAAATACAGCTGATAATATTGCTTCTTCATGACCTGATCTAATTTTAGAGTAATCGGCTTTGCTGCCTAATAATAAATCTAAAGCATCGAGCAATATTGACTTTCCTGCACCCGTTTCACCTGTTAATACAGAAAATCCCTCTTGAAAATCAAGATCCAAGGATTCAACAATAGCAAAATTTTTTAATGTTAATGACTGTAGCATATAATCAAATAAGTTGTTCGCCCCAACGAAGTTTCATTCTTAAAGTATCAAAATAACGATAATATTCTGGTTGTAATAAGGTGATAGAATTTTTATGTTTTTTAACATGTATAATATCTCTATTACACAGTTCAAATAAGGTCTGGCCATCAAAATGAGCTCTAGAATCAACACTATTCACAATTAATATCTCAATATGAGAATTTGCATCAATGACGACTGGTCGATTAGTCATTGATTGAGGACAAATGGGAACTAAATTTAAAGCAGGCAGTGTTGCGTAAAGAATAGGTCCTCCTGCTGCCAAAGAATAAGCAGTCGAACCCGTTGGGGTTGCAATAATTAGTCCATCAGAATATTGTGTGTAAACAAACTCTTCATTAACAAAGACTTCAAATTGAATTAAGTTACCCTGCCCCCCTCTACTTAGAGTCACTTCGTTCATCGCTAATGATTCATGTAGTACATTACCCCCTCGAACGATTTTTCCTTCCAACATAATTCGTGTTTCTTTAATATATTGACCAGATAATATTTCTTGGATGGTTTTAATGGATTCACTTTCCCATGGTACTTGCGTTAAAAAACCTAATCGACCACGATTAATTCCAATAATAGGAATATCATAGTCTACAATATTTCTAGCAACCGTTAACAGGGTCCCATCACCGCCAATGACAATGACAATATCAGAATATTGACCTAGTATATTTAGCGGAACAGCCAACACTTTTCCATCTATTTTACTTTCAATGAGTTCTTTTCCTATCTCATTAAAACTTACCTCATCCAGAGTAATGTTTTTGCCTTCTGCTATTAAGAAACCAATAATATGAATCGTATTTTCATGAATTGCGGGTGTATCTTTCCTAAGGACGATACCAATATTATTAAATTGTTCTTTTGACATTGATCAACCTTGATTATTTCTCACAATATGAATACCTACTTCCCTTACATCTGGTAAAATTCCTGGCTTAACTAAGCGAACCTCTACCATTAATATATCAAATTCAGCCAACAAAAACCCAGCAATATCTTCCGCTAATGCTTCTAATAGCTGAAATGATTGATGAGCATAACGTTCTCTTATTCTAGCAATTAATTGAGCGTAATCAATTGTATCATTAATAGAGTCGGTTATTTTGGCTTGATTTTCTATTCCAAGGATTAAATCAAGTAATAATATTTGTGATTTTTGTTGTTCCCATGCATAAACCCCTAATTTACACTTAAATTTGATACCTAGTAATTGTAATTTATCCATATACATATTTGTAATTTTGTTGCATAAGTTTTTATTATATTGTTTTATTAACACAACTACCAATAATCCTATCAAGATATATTCAAAGCACACCTTTTTTGAGGTAGAATAAACATATTTAATCCAAGGTTATCTCTAAAAATGAATACAACTTCCATCATTTTAATTATTGTCGCATATCTTTTGGGGTCAATATCCTTTGCTGTTATTGTATCTCGTTTTTTTAAACTACAAGATCCAAGATCATATGGTTCAAAAAATCCAGGTGCTACCAATGTTTTAAGAAGTGGCAATAAAGCTGCAGCCCTACTAACACTCTTGGGCGATGCGCTAAAAGGTTGGTTAATTGTATTTTTATGTATCAAATACATGGATGAATTGGGCATTGATGAACTTACTGTCGCCTGTGTCAGTGTCGCCGTAGTTTTAGGTCATATGTTCCCTATCTTTTTTAAATTTATTGGTGGAAAAGGTGTCGCTACTGCAATAGGTGTTATTTTTGCCTTATCATGGCAAGTCGCCTTAATTATGTGCATTATTTGGCTTATTCTGGTTTTTGCCACCAAAATGTCTTCTTTAGCCGCCTTATTCGTATTTATATTATGTCCTTTTCTATCACTATACTTTGTACCAACGCCAGAATATCAAATTGCACTCGCTATTATCTGTGTTATGGTGATTCTAAGACATAAAGAAAATATTAGAAAAATTATTAATCGACAAGAAAATAAAATAGGTCAAAAATAACATGACAATCAATAATACACTTTTTCAATTAACAGATGACTCTGGAAATCTTTTTGAAGCAGAAAAAAATCTGCCTTTAATTGTTTATTTTTATCCTAGAGATAACACACCTGGTTGCACCGTAGAAGCTTCTGAGTTTTCAGATCTAAATAAACAATTTCAGCAATTGAGTTATCAGATTGTTGGTATTTCTAGAGATAGTGTCGAATCTCATCGTAAGTTTAAAGAAAAGTATGATTTATCCATCAAATTACTTTCTGACCCAGACAGTATTGTATGTAATCAATATGATGTGATTAAGCTCAAAAATCTTTACGGAAAACAAGTTAAAGGAATTGAAAGAAGCACTTTTATACTTGATAAAAATGGCAGTATCGTCAGAGAATATCGCAAAGTACGTTTAAAAGGACATGCTCAAAAAGTTTTGGATGATTTAAAAGAAGAAAATTAATTCTTAGTAATCGTAAGAATCTGAAGGATCATCTAGCAGTGTTGCATTGTTTTCTGACATTGCTGTATTGTGTCTTTCTAAAAATTCTTGCATGCTGTCCAAACCT
Source organism: Neisseriaceae bacterium PsAf (assembly GCA_017114885.1). Lineage (GTDB taxonomy): Bacteria > Pseudomonadota > Gammaproteobacteria > Burkholderiales > Neisseriaceae > QFNR01. The sequence goes on from WNLJ01000006.1 coordinate 15,808, forward strand.
CTTAATTGCAAAATATAATTTCTAACTGCTGCTTCTGTTAAAACAGCAATATTTCTACCCGGTCCCACTGGGATGGTAATTTTTCTCACTGGTACATCTAAAATAGTCTGAGTTTCTACACGCATACTTAGCCTATCTAAACTTTTCATGTACTCATCATCCGCATTCACCAGTTGAATAATCAACTTTAAGGCTTTTTTGACCCTAACAGCGGTTTCACCAAACATGGTCCGTATATTAATAATTCCCAAACCTCTAACTTCTAGAAAGTCTCTTAATAATTTAGGACATCTTCCCTCTAGTGCCTCTGGTCCAATCTTATAAATTTTCACAGCATCATCAGCCACTAGTGAATGGCCCCTAGAGATTAGCTCTAAAGCCAACTCACTCTTACCCAAACCTGAATGTCCACAAATTAAAGTGCCGGTCTCAAATACATTCAAAAAAACACCATGCATCATCGTAGAAGGAGCTAAAGCTTTTTGCAGATAGATTTGTAGCACATCAACGATTTTAGGACTTTCCACCTTAGAATGCATCAAAGGGACGGAGTGAGTTGTACAAAAATCTTTAAGTTGGGGAATAATCGGTAAGTCATTGCCGATAATAATTAAATTAATATTCAATTCAGTGATGAATTCTAGAAAAAATCCAAATTTATCTTGTACTGACTTATTTTGGATAAATTCATATTCAGACAAGCCAATTACTTGAATTTTGTTAGGATGTACAAAATTAAAATGACCAACTAAGGATCGGTTAGCATTGGTCTCTGCTAATGAAATCTTACTATCAGAATTAGAACTACCAGCAATCCAAGATAGTTGTAATTTTTTTTGATTGTCTTGGTATAACCGTCTGACAGATAAACTGGGCATGATTAATCTTTAAGAATAACATCAACAATATCTTGTGGCGATTCTAAGCTTTTTAACTGATCTCGAATTTCCTTATCAGAAAATTTCTGCGCTAAATGAGACAGTATTTTTAAATGTTCTGTACTACTTTCATCTGGAACCAATACTACAAATAACAAACTAACAGGTTTTTCATCTTGAGCTTCAAAATCAATAGGGTTTTTCAGCCTGATAAACGCAGCAATAGCATTTTCAAGCCCTGGTATTCTGCCATGAGGAATAGCTACCCCACAGCCAAGACCTGTACTACCTAATTTTTCACGTGATAACAGGCTTTGAAAAACCTTATCTGTATCGACCTGCTCATTATTTGCGAAAACTTCAGCCACTTCTTCAAATAGCCTTTTTTTACTACTTACATCCAAATCCAATACTACATTTTCAAGCGGTAGTAATTCACGAGGTAAACTCATATAAAAACTCGAAAAATATCAATCCTACAATCTAACATGAATTGAAGAGAAAATAAACCTTAATATGACCTATTTATCTCTCATCATTTCTAAGAGAAAAAATTTATTTTAGAATAAAGTATTATGCATTCCAATAATGCAACACAATTCCCAAAAGAATAATAAAACCAAACCACTTATTCTGTAAAAATGCCTGATAACATAAATCTCTATCACGATTTTTAATTTTGGGATATTGCAATCCCATTAAGATAGTGGTAAGTAGCCATGCCAACCAATAAGGATAAGTTAGCTCATATTCAAGACCTACTACTATCATCAAACTTAAAAAACAAGCATAAAAAAACATTACTCCAATGACATCATAACGCCCTAATGTAATTGCTGAAGTGTGAATGTTTAATTTCAAATCATCTGGTTTATCTGCAATAGCATAAACAGTGTCATATCCTAAGGTCCAAAAAATATTGGCTACGTAAAGAATCCAAGCAACCCAAGGGACTTCATTCAAAATTGCTGCATAAGCCATAATAATCCCAAACGAAAAAGCAAGACCTAAATAAAACTGAGGCACTTTGAAAAAACGTTTCATGAGTGGATAAGTGAGCGTTAAAAATACGGCAACTAAACTTAATTCTTTAGTCAGTCTATTTAAATGGATTAAACACATGAGTGCTAGTAAACACAAAACTGTAAATAAAATTAAAGCTTCCCTTTTGGATACCTTCCCTGTTGTTACAGGTCTATCTTTAGTTCTTTCTACTTGCTTATCAATATCACTATCATAGATGTCATTAATCACACAACCTGCTGAGCGCATAAAAAAAGTACCCAGAGTAAACAGAATAATAATTTGCCACTGAGGTTGTCCAGCACTTGCTAGCCATATCGCCCAATAAGTTGGCCACAATAATAAAAGCGTTCCTGTTGGCTTATCTAAACGCATCAAACTGGCATATTGTTGAAGTTTTATCTTATTCATAAAAATTGTTTTATATTAGGCAAAAAACACTCGGTTAAAATCAATTTTTCATTAGGTATGGTAAATTCAGACTGTCTAAATACTATATCATTATCATTTGCACTGTTATATATTCTTACCAAATCATTATCTTTAGAAAGCAATCCAAAATTTAACTCACTTCTAGATAAATTTTGAATGTCAAAAAGTTTCTCTCCTATTGGTTGGCAACCACAATCAAGAAAACGACGCCAATATAGACTATTTGGCAAACAACTACTTCTTGCTCTAACCACTTCGATTTCATCTAAAAGTAAGTTTACTTCTCGTACAAAATAAGTGGAGACTTTTTCTTTTTCAATCTTATCGTGCAAAGATATTTTTTTTTCTCCCAGATAAGTTAATTCCACTGAAAATGAATGAGGTAAATTTCTTAAAAATTGAGTAAGCGAAGAAAATTGAATCAGTTTAAAAAAATTTTTTTGGACAACATCATTCCAATCTTCTATTACGGAAATGATATCGTCCAAATTTTCTGGATTCATTAGTTCACAACAATTAATAAGCAGGAATATATACTAAAGGATCAACCGCCTGTCCATCTTTTCTTAATTCAAAATGCAATTGAACTCGACTAGCACCAGTGTTTCCCATGGTTGCAATCTTTTGTCCTTGCCTAACAGTATCGCCCTCTTTGACTAAATTGGACTGGTTATTACCATATGCAGTCAAATACTTAGTATTATGTTGAATAATAATCAGATTGCCATAGCCATCCAATGTACTACTATAGATAACCTTACCACCAGCGGCTGCTACAATTGGAGAACCTGCTGCTCCTATAATCTCAACCCCTTTGGTTGCGGGTGAAAATCTTGTCACCAACTGACCTTGAGCTGGTTTAATCCAACTAACACCATCAACGGTTCTTGCTCCTGCTGTACTAACATTACTAGCTGGAGGGTTAGCAGGTGTTGTCGTCACAGTTACTTGTGGAGGAGGTGCTTGTGTTACAGGTGGTGAATAATTTCCACCCAGATCTTTTACATACAAAACTTGTCCCACTGAAATAGTATTATCAACAATATTATTCCAACGTCTCAAATCTTCTTGAGAAACATTATAACGTTTGGATATATTATAAACCGTATCCCCTCTCACGACAGTATGTTGTCTTGCATTAGCATCAACCGGCGCATAAGAAGGCACATAAGCACCACCACTTGGTGGTGGAGTATAAGAAGCATTACTCGCTGGTGGGACATAACCACCGGCACCAGGATTGTAAGGAGCAGCTGAAGATTGAGGTTCTGTTCCTGAATAATTGCCATCTGGGTCGCCATCCACTACAGGAACCGGCTGTTGTGTCACCACACAACCTGAAATGATTAAAGTAGCAATGACTGCTAAAGACATCTGCGTGTATTTCAAAGTTTTCATATCCTACCTTCTCATAAAATTTTTACCTGCAATTATAACAGAATAATATTAATTATTTTCGACCATTTAATAATAAAACAAAATTAACTTCTTGAATACAAGTTTCCTGATATCCATTAATATATTTATCAATCACCCATAAGTGCTGCATTCCATTTTTTTCCAATGGTAATACCATACGCCCATTTATATCAAGTTGTTTCAATAATTCTATAGGCACCTCTTTAGGGGCCGCTGTCACAATAACACCATCAAAAGGAGCTGATTTTGGAAGTCCTAAATAACCATCAGCGCAAATAAGACGAGAATTATAAAAATTCGCAGCACGTAAATTTCGCTTTGCCAATTCTCTTAAGCTTGAAAGTCTCTCAATAGAATAAATATTTTGAATACCGACTTTCTCTAAAACTGCTGTTTGATATCCACAACCTGTTCCTATTTCTAACACTTTATTTAAAGGTTGTTTTTTACCCGCTAAAAGTAACTCAGTCATACGCGCGACGATATAAGGTTGAGAAATCGTTTGGCCCAAACCTATGGGTAATGATAGATTATCATAAGAGCGACTTCTCAGTGCTTCCTCAACAAACAAATGCCGAGGCGTATTGAGCATAGCATCCAAAACAAGAGGATTACTAATACCCATCTCCTCTAGCCTGTTTACCATCTTTCTACGTCTCGTTTCGTAGCCATCCAATTGCAAGGTATTAAATATCATTTTAGTACTAAATCATCAAAAAGATTAGATACTGTCTTTAATTCTGAATGATTGGTCAAATCTACTGCTAAAGGGGTTATGGTTACATATCCGTCAGCATTAACAACAAAATCAGAGTCATCTACTGAATAATTGGCGTCACTAATCAGACCTATCCAGTAAATTGTTTCTCCATAAGGATTTTGAGATTTAATAACACTTTCATTATGGTATCGTTGGCCTAATACTACGGTTTTAATCCCTTTTAATTCATCAGGAGACACTCTTGGAATATTAACATTCCAAAGCACAGGTTCATCAATTTTTAAATGTACAACATGCTCAATAACTTTTTCCACTGCTATTTTTGCGGTATCCCAATGATTATCATCTTTGTCATCTAAAGAAAAAGCAATTGCTGGAATACCCATTAAGTATCCTTGCATAGCAGAGGCCACTGTCCCTGAATACAAAACATCATCGCCCATATTGGCACCATGATTAATTCCAGAAAAAATCCAATCTGGTTTAAAATCATCAAAAACTGTCAGTGCTAAATGTACACAATCAGTAGGGGTACCACTTACATAATAAAAGCCATTATCAGCTTGTTTTATGGTTAATGGTTTATGTAATGTTAGAGAATGACTTGCTGCCGTTCTATTTCTATCGGGAGCAACCACCCTTACTTCACCATATTTTGATGCTATTTCAGCTAAAATTCCAATTCCTTTAGCTTGATAACCATCGTCATTACAAATTAATATATTCATAGTTATAATTTCCTTAACTTAAAAAATCCTCTACTAATTTCTGTAAAGGAATCAATTTGCCATGAAAGAAATGAGAAGCATCTAAGACGACAGAAACAGGTAAGTCTTGAACTCTGGCCCAATCAAATAAATCCTCTAGTGGGATTACTTCATCTTTTTCACCGTGTATTAATAAAAAATCTATATCTTCAGGCAAATGTGGTGCCGGCTCTGCATATTTACTGACCGCAGCACCTATCAAAATAACTTCTTTAAAATCAAATTGATGAATTGCTTTCGCTGCTACATAACCCCCAAAAGAGAATCCAGACAATGAAATAGATTGCTCGGGGTGTTCTTGTTGAATATAGGAAACAATAGCACAAACATCATCTACCTCACCATTACCAAAGTCATGAGTTCCCTCACTTTTACCCACCCCTCTTAAATTGGGTGCATACACAATATACCTCTGATTAACCGCTGCTTTCAAAAATATTTGTACTACTTTATTTTGATTGGTTCCTCCATACAGAGGATTAGGATGTAAAACTATCATAATACCCTTAATCTCATCTGCATTGGGTTTCTCCACTTGTGTTTCTAGTTTTCCAGAAGGACCTGGAATAAAAATTTTAGTTTGAGGTTTTAACATATTGATATCCATCACTTATTTAAACATTAATAATAGTAAAATGAGTACCAATTCAACAATGATAATACCAAAGCCAACTGTACTAAGCTTATTAACATTTTTGGTAATTTCTTCTAAGAATTTTCTTTCATTTTGTTTTTCTTCTTGCTGCTCTATGTTTCTCATGTCTAAAATTTGTCTATTTTTAGTATTCGATACTTCAGAAAGTATCCTAATTTGTTCTTTACTTTCATTATATTGATCACGCAGTTTTAAAACATCTTTAATCATTTCGTAGACATAAAATGTTTTATTTACATCTACCATAATAGGATTATGATAATAATAGCGGATTAAAAATCGATTGTACGTGTCCAAGGTATGCTCAATAGCTTCAGCTTCTTTATGATAATTTTGACTAGAATCCAAGGGTTCAACGGTCCCCAAAGAAATCTCTTCTAGTGTTGCTAAATAAGCTTTTGCTAGCATCAAAACAAAAATTAAACAGTGAACTCTCTCCAAATCAACTGTAGATGAAAAAATAATACCAACGCCTTCGTAATCAACCACTATCTGATAATTATCAATGCTTGAATATTGCTCACTTTTAATTTTATAAGAATGCGTTATGAACTGAGAAATAGACTCATAATAACTCTTATTATCAGAAAAAACTTTATCATCTTTAAGAACAATAATAAAAGAGCTGACTAAAGTGAAATTTTCTTTGGCATAATTAACACCAAAAACATCCATCAATTTTTGATTTGAATTTTTTACAATTCTTTGTTGAAAGTCGACGGCCGTCTCATCTTTCATAATAAAAGCATTGTCAACAGGAACTGCGATATAGGTCTGCTCTAACACAGAACCTGTAAAAAATCGCCTAAAAATTATATTATTTTCTAGCATAGCAATATCAATTTTTTCAGAGGTTTCTGCATTAACATCAATTTTAACACTGGTTATTTGAATGCTTTCTCGTAAAGGTTTCTTTAGAAATGCAACATCTTTACTGTTATGAAGTTGCTCATTGATTTGTTCAGGTAATTTCCCTCTAAAATGATATATATGATACCCCAAAGAATCTGCCATTTTGTTCTCCTATTTTTTATATTTTATAAGTTAATGAGAATTTTTTATTTCATTATCACTTGATTTTTCAGTTTCTTCCTGTATTTCTTGATTATCCTCACTCTTACTCTTGGCAACTTTTCCAACTGAGGAAACTGAAAACACTCGAGAAAGAATCATGGCAATATGAACCATTACTAACTCAATGCCCTCCAAAAGCCAATAACCTAATTTATCATTAGGATAGGCATGATAATAGGACACAATAAAGAATATCTGAAAACTATAGATAAAAACTAATACAAATATTAATGTAATGTAATAATAAACATCCCCTTTTACGGCTGGGGAATAAATCAACCAAAAAGTAAATATTAAAGGTAGTAATCCAGAATTAAGCAAAGATTCCAATAGGGTCACATATGGGAAATTATGAGCTGAAAAATTGGCTTCCACTAAATTAATTCCTGAATAATCTCCCAATGTTTCATAAAAATAAAGAGCGAATAAACTTAATAAAAAGAAGGTTAATAAATACCGAAATCTCGCTTTAAATATTTCTATGTTAGCATCTTCATCAATTATGCCATCATTTTTTAACCCTACTGATAAAGCAACAGCTACTGAAATCAAGACATAAAGCAAAATAATCTCATCTAACATCAATAAATATTTAAAATTATCTACTGAGGTTAAAGCATAATATATTGATAAATAATGGCAATACAATAAAAAATTAAACAAAATAAAAGCAAGTATGCCATACTTCCAATCTCCAGTTGATTTTTCAGAAAAAACCAGCCAAAAAGCAAAAAATAAAGGAATAATCCCCGCGAAATATAAAGCATTAATGAAATAACTTAAATAATTGGAGGTATAGCCGTTAATATTAGCCAAGACAAAAATAACCAACATGGCAACAAAAATTAAAAACACAATAAATAAAAATATGGTACTTATACTGTTTTTAATAAAATCAGACATTATTACTCCAACAATTAATCGAAAGTAGGTATTGATACGTTTAAAACCCTAAAATTTGACGTGGACTTTTAGCTTAAATATCCCTTGTAATATACCATAAACTCTTAATCCATTAATACTTTAATATCAATAAAAAATGCAGTAAATAATAATCACTTACCAAATTTTTACTCTTTTTTCAGGATTTATATAAAGTTGATCTTGTGGTTTTATATCGAATACTTTATAAAAAGCATCCATATTCAATAATGGTGCAAAGGCTCTAACATTATCAGGACTATGGACATAGGTATGATAGCTATTTTTAAGTGCTTTTTTAGAATCCAATCCTTTGAATAAACTGGCCCAAGCAAGAAAAAATCGTTGCTGTTGAGAAAATCCTAAAATTTCAGGAATATTTTTATCGCTAATACTTTCTAACAAAGCATCATAAGCAATGCTCACGCCCCCTAAATCTGCTATATTTTCATTCAATGTTTTTAAACCATTGACTGTTACATCATCTATCACTGAGTATTGTTCGTATTGATTGACCAAGGCTTTGGCTCTTATATTAAATTCTTCACGATCTTTCTTGTTCCACCAAGAGCGATAATTGCCCATCTCATCATAATGAGATCCTTTTAAATCAAACCCATGAGTCATTTCATGCGCAATTAAAGACCCTAATCCCCCGTATAAGACTGCGGGATCTGAACTTGGATAATAAAAAGGTGGTTGTAAAATTGCAGCAGGATAAATAACCTCATTTTTTAAAATATCATAATAGGCATTAATCGTTTGAGGAAAAATAGTCCAATCATTCAAATCAACTTTTTTGCCAATTTTGGCTTGATTATTTTGAAAATTCCAATAATCTAATTGTTCCACCAAGCCCACCAAACCCAATTCATTGGCTTGTAAAGATAAATCATGATAACTTTTCCATTTATCAGGATAAGCAATTTTTACGCGCAAAGCTTCTAATTTCTTAATCGCAGTCTCTTTTGTATTTTGAGACATCCAAGTATTGTCTTGTAACTTATTTTTGAAACTCTTTTTGATATGTTCTGTTAAATCTAAAATTTCTTTTTTGCTTGTCTTGGAAAAATATTTTTTAACATACAATTGGCCTAGTGCATCCCCCATATAATAGTTAACAAAATCAACCGCTCTATCTTGCAAACTAAATGGCGTCTTTCTTCCTAATAATTTATATTGCATAAAATTAAATACTAATCGATAAGATACTCGATCTAAATAATCAGAATAATAAATAAAATAAAAATATTTTAAATATGCTTTGATTGTTTCCAAATCATTATGTTTCAGAATTGAATCCAGTTCTGAGAAATAATCTATATTTTGTATAAAGAATGTATCTTGATGTGAATCTATACTAACAATCAAATTCTGCAAACTATTTCTCTGTGATTGGAAATCCATCTCTACATATTGATGTCTAAAATCCAATGCTTCTTGTGCATAAGACGTATAACTCGCCAATTCCTTTTCTAAAAGAAAGACTTTTTTAGACAAATCATTTGAGTTATCTATAGATAAATGCCGTAAAATAAGAGCGATAAAATTTTCATAACCTTTTAAAACCTGACGGTTTCTAATTACTTGCTCATTAAAATAATTAGCATTTAGTATTAAATTTGGTCCTAATAAATATAATTTATATGTGGAACTGTCTTCATAGCTAGGATCTACATTCCATTTGATAAAAGGAATTTGCTTACCTTTTTTTATCATGGAACTTAAAAAATATGATAATTCATCATCATTATTAATGGCATCAATCTGATTAAAAATATGATTAAGAGAATTTAATTTTATTTTTTCTCTTTGATTTTCATCAATATAATTTTGATATAATAAGTTAAGTTTAAATTCATTACTATTTTCTTTATATTGATTTCGACCTAAACTGGTCAAAATTTCCAGTAATTGGGTTTGTGTTGTTTGAATTAAATCTGCAACGGGACTCGAAGATAACCGTCCAGCAGGTAAAGGGTTAAACTCCAACCATCTCCCATTAACAAATTGATAAATATCATCTTGAATTCTCACAGAATAATCAAATTGATAAGATAAAAGAACATCCTCAGACTTTTTCTTGTCCTGAGGATGTTCTAAAGCATTACAAGCAGCTAAACAGCAAAACAAGCAACACAGATAGAGTATTCTTAACATTCTATTTAGCCACTAATAAAGTTATTACCCATTACCAAATTTTAATTCTATCTTCTGGCGCCTTGTACAATTTATCTCCTGATTGCACATCAAAAGCTTTGTAAAAAGCATCTACATTTGTCAATGGGGCAAAAGCTCTAAATTGGCCTGGAGAGTGAGGATCAACTTTGACTTGATTTTGTAAATATTCAGTCGTTGATTTTGTTCTCCAAACGCTGGCCCAAGAAATAAAGAATTTTTGATTTTCAGTAAAAGATTGACTATCATCATTTGATTTTTGAGGTATATTCTTATCTTTTAAATACGCTTGTAATGCATCAAAAGCCAAATTTACCCCTCCTAAATCTGCAATATTTTCACCCAAAGTAAACTTCCCATTAATAAAATGGCCGGGAACTACTTCGTATTGATTGAATTGTCCAACCATTTTTTGAGTTAAGGCATCAAATTTTGATTTATCTTCTTCCGTCCACCAGTTGTTTAAATTACCATCCGCATCAAACATCGCGCCACTATCATCAAATCCATGGGTGATTTCATGGGCGATAACGCCTCCAATACCCCCGAAATTAACCGCAGGATCCACTTCTGAATTAAAAAATGGAGATTGTAGTATTGCGGCAGGAAAAACGATTTCATGTTTCATTGGACTATAGTATGCATTCACAGTTTGAGGTGGCATTGCCCATTCAGTTTTATCAACTTTTTGTCCTACCTTTTTCAAATCTTCTTGATAGTTCCATTTGTTAATAGCACTTTTAATATTGAATATATTTTTTTCATCTGGCTTGATATCTAGCTGAGAAAAATCTTTCCATTTATCAGGATAACCAACTTTGACTGCTAACTTATCAAGTTTATGCAGGGCTTTTTGTTTGGTTTCATCCCCCATCCATGTTAGATTTCGAATATGTTGACGGTAGTTCTTCTTAAGATAATCAATTAATTCTAACATTTGGCGTTTAGATTCTTCTGAAAAATACTTACTAACATATACTTTACCAAATGGCTCACCTAAATTGCGGTTAATAAAATCCAACCCTTTTTTATCATTTTGACGTTGTTCTTTTTGTCCTTGTAAAAATTGATTGAAAAATTCAAAATAAGTATTATCCATCGCTTCATCTAAAACATCATGATTATTAACCACTAACCAGTATTTATAGTAAGCTTTTAATAGTTCTAAATTACCTTCATTTGAATATTCATCTAATTTATTAAAATATTTAATTTCATCCACAATTACCTGCCCAGTATTAACGGCGACTCCTGATAAAAACTGATTTAAATCAACATTTTTAGATATATGATTTAATTGGGACACAGAACGCGGATTGTATTGTAAGGTTGCATCCCTAATTTCTTCATTAGTTAGTAAATTATCAGCAATCTTTTGTTCGAACTGAACAATATCTTCCGCTAATTTATCCGCATTGGAATAATCTAGTCGTTCTAATACTTGAGCAACAAAACTCTTATATTTTTTTATGACTTCATCATTTCTAGCTGATTTTTTCTGATAGTAGTCTCTAGGCAATAAAATCAATCCCCCTGTTTGATAGACCGCATTATTTTGCGAATCTTTCATATCGGAATAAACGTACCAATCATAAAAAGGATTACTAGTACCCTCTTTACCTAAATCGATAATAACTTTTTGAAGTTCTGCAAGATTAGTTACCTGATTAATTTTGAAAAAGTCATCGTTTAACGATGTTAATCCATTGGTATTTCTCTCATCAAAATTAGAAAATGCCTCATAAGTTGTTTTAATTTTCTGTGCTTCACTCCCTATTTCTGGACTTTGCTTTAACAACTCCTTAATAAGTATTAAAGAATTATCATCAGTTAATTCTCGTAATTCATTAAAAGCACCCCATGAAGGTTTATCTGCTGGTATTTTGGTTTTTTCCACCCACTTACCATTCACGTAAGTGAAAAAATCATCTTGAGGTCTTACACTCAAATCCATATTTTGCAATTCAATACCTGTTTTATGCTGATTAGTTTTAGTCACTATTTCTCCACTATTTAAATTCGTATTAGTATTTTTCTGTTCTCCATTACAAGCCATCAACACTAGTGGTAACAATAAAAATAATTTTTTCTTATAGCTTTTATTACTCATTTCTTTATTACTCATTTCTTTTCCCATATATATTTTTAAATATTTCATATATTTTCAAAAGTAAAATCAAATCATAGAACTATCTTTAACATTTAATGTTATATCTTTATATAGTTATATATAACTATGACTAATAATTGTAAATCAACGCCATATTTTATCTTAGTTTTTTCAAAAACGGTTGATTAATATAACTCATATTGTTTGTTTAAACAATTAATAACTCTTAATAACTCTAACATCATTCCGATAAAATTTTACTTTTACGTTAGACTGTTGAATGCATATTATAGTAGAATAAAACTTATCAATAAGGAGTTGTTAAAAAATGAGTGATTATACTGATATTATTGTAGTTGGTGGCGGTCCTGCTGGACTTACTTTTTCTAGACAATTTAAAGACAGTCCGTTAAGGATAACTGTCATTGAAAAAAGTCCTTTAAAAATTATCAAGAATCCGCCCTTCGATGGCAGAGAGATTGCATTAACTCATTTTACTAAAAACTACCTACAAGAATCTGGAATTTGGGATTTAATTCCTGAAGATAAGGTTTATCCACTTAAAGAAGCTAAAGTTATCAATGGCAACTCTGATTACCAACTATATTTTCAACAACCTACCCAAGCACGTGGACAGCCTATTGTCGGTTTAGGTTTCTTAGTAAGCAATTGTGATATTCGTAAAGCTTGTTACGAATCTATGAAAGATTTGGCCAATGTTGATTTGACTAATGAGATTTCTGTTGATGATATTCATATTGATGACCAAGAAGTCACTGCTCAACTCTCAAACGGAAAGGAACTTAAAGCACAACTATTAGTTTGTGCTGATGGTCGTTTTTCTGCCATAAGACAAAAAGTAGGTATCCCTGCGGATACACATCAATTTGGTCGTACGGTTATTTGCTTTAGAGTGAAACACGAATTAAGTAATGAGCACACTGCTTACGAATGTTTTCATTATGGACGTACTTTAGCTATTTTACCTTTGGAAGAAAATCTTTCTAGCATGGTGATTACTATTGATACTAACCTGGCAGACACTATATTAAATATGACCCCGGAAGAATTAGCACAAGATATTTATCGAGAAACAAAAGGAAAATTAGGACATTTAACACTAGCAAGTGATAAAAATACTTATCCTTTAGTTGGGGTCCATGCAAGACGTTTTTATGATCAACGCTGTGCTTTAATTGGCGATGCTGCTGTTGGTATGCACCCCGTTACTGCTCATGGTTTTAATTTAGGTGTGGAAAGCGTTGCCCACCTTTCTGATTTAATCCTAGAGGCCAATCGAACAGGTAAAGATATTGCGGGAGAAACACTTTTAGAACGCTATAATTTGAAGCACCAAGCAAAAACTAGAGTGCTATATCATGGTACCAATTTTGTGGTTAAACTATTTACCAACGAAGCAACACCTGCAAAATTTGTACGCAAAGCCTTGTTGCATGTTAGTAATCATGTCAACCCAATCAAACAACTTATTTCTAAACAATTAACAGGCTAATTTCTCTTTATAAAAAACACGTTAATTGAAAAATTAACGTGTTTTTTATATATCTGCTTAGATTAGTGTAAAATATCCCGAATTATAAGTATAGCAAGGTGCCCTTTTTTAGCATGAATAAATTTAAATCATTAGAAAGCTGGATTGCTTTTAGGTATTTAAAAACCAAAAAAAGAGATGGTCTATTATCTTTTATCACTTTGGTATCTATTATTGGTATCGCTTTGGGGATTATTACTCTTATTGTTGTCTTGTCTGTAATGAATGGTTTTCAGAAAGATATTCGAGCAAAGCTTTATGATATTTCGGCACATATAGAAATTGGTTATGATAGCTACTACCAACAAGAAAATCCTGATTTAGGTTGGGAAGACCTTGATGCCAGTGCTCAAAAAAATAAACATGTTATTGCGACCTCTCCTTTTATTAGAGACCAAATATTGTTGGCTAATGGTGGCACCGTACAAGGAGCTCAAGTATTAGGCATTTATCCTGATAAAGAAAAATCCATTATAAATCAAAAAGTTCTTAATCTATCTACTTTAGATGAACTGAAACCTGGTGAGTTTGGTATTGTTCTTGGGCAAGGTATTGCAAGAGAGCTTCAACTTGATATTGGTGATAAAGTTACTGTCCTATCTCCTGAGGCTAATTCCTCTCCTGTAGGCATTGTTCCTAGACTAAAACAATTTAAACTAGTTGGCACGATATATTCAGACATTCCTGAAATTAATAAAAGCTATGCTTATATCCATATTACAGATGCTGATATTTTATTTAGAAAAGAGGGTCAATTTACTGGCTTAAGAATAAAACTAGATAATCCCAATGATATTGATAAAATTACCGCTTCTTTTTTAAATGGTTCAGATAGTGAAGGAATATGGATTACTGATTGGTCTTCCAACAATCGAGTTTACTTTGAATCCGTTGCTTTAGAAAAGAAAATTATGTTTATTTTAATGATACTAATTTCTATGGTTGCTTGCTTTAATCTCATATCTTCGCTTGTTATGACTGTTAATGAGAAAAAAAGCAATATTGCGATTTTAAGAACGCTAGGTATGCCCCCTAGAAATGTGATGAAAATCTTTATACTGCAAGGTACTATTATTGGTCTGATTGGGACACTTACTGGCTTAATCTTAGGTGTTTTGTTGACTTTAAATCTTAGCAATCTTGTGGCCTTTTACGAAAAATTATCGGGAACATCTGTTATTTCGCCACAAATTTATTTCTTGAGCGAAATACCTGTAGATATTCAGTTTGGTGATTTGGCGATTATAACAATAATTTCTTTGTCATTATCATTCCTAGCCACTTTGTATCCTAGTTATAGAGCAGCATGTACTAAACCAGCAGAGGCATTACGCTATGAATAATAAAGTTATTATTGAATGTCAAAATATTAGTAAAACCTATCAAGATGGTCATCTCAACGTAGAAGTTATCAAGGATTTAAATTTAACTGTTCACTCTGAAGAAAGTATCGCCATCATTGGTGCTTCTGGTAGTGGTAAATCGACTTTACTACAACTTATGGGCGGATTGGACTATCAAACTTCAGGTATTATTAAAATTATGGGAAGTGATATTCAATCATTAAATCAAACAGAATTAGGTTTATGGAGAAACCAAAATCTAGGATTTATTTACCAATTTCATCATTTATTACCGGAGTTCACCGCTTTGGAAAATGTCATGATGCCTCTATTGATAGCTAATAAGCCTGTTAAAACTGCTCGAGATAAGGCACTACAAGTTCTAGAGCAAGTGAATTTAGAAAATAGAATTGATCATCGCCCAAGTGAACTCTCTGGAGGAGAAAAACAAAGAGTATCTATTGCCAGAGCTATTGCTAATGACCCCGCTTGTATTTTAGCTGATGAACCAACAGGCAATTTAGATAAGAGAAATGCACAAAATATTATTAAATTGCTTTTAGACTTGAAAAATGAACTTAATTTATCCTTTGTAGTTGTCACTCATGATGAAGCACTCATTACACACTTTGACAGAATATTAGTCATGTCCGATAGACAACTTTATCCTGCTACAGAAAAATAATTGTTATAGCTAAGAGTTAAGTATTTATAATTATTTAATAATTATGCATATTTTTTTTTCGGTATGATTAGCACTAAAATAAAATTTATTACTTAATAATCTAATTTAATAATCTAATAAGGAAATTAAATGAAAGCGGAAACAATTGCAATCCACCATGGATATAGCCCTGAACCAACGACAAAAGCAGTTGCCGTTCCAATTTATCAAACAACTAGTTATGCTTTTGATAATACACAACATGGTGCTGACTTATTTAATCTTGCGACACCTGGTAATATATACAGTCGCATTATGAACCCCACCAATACGGTTTTAGAAGAAAGACTTGCTTTATTAGAAGGTGGAATTGCAGCTCTTGCTTTAGCCAGTGGTATGGCTGCTATTACTTATTCCATACAAACCATTGCCCAAGCAGGAGATAATATTATTGCCACCAAAACACTGTATAGGGGTACTTATAATTTATTTGCTCACACTTTCCCAAGTCAAGGCATAGAAGTTCGTTTTATTGATCCTGATGAACCTGAGCAAATCCGTGATTTAGTCGATGAAAATACAAAGTTAGTCTATGCGGAAAGCATTGGAAATCCAGCTATTAATGTTCTTGACATTCCTGCTTACGCCAAAATTGCTCACGAATATGGAATTCCTTTATTCATCGACAATACAGTTGCCTCTCCTATTTTGGCCAAACCAATTGAATTGGGTGCTGATATTGTCATTGAATCCTTAACCAAATATATTGGTGGACATGGTAATAGTATTGGCGGCGCCATCATTGATAGTGGAAAATTTGACTGGAAAGCCAATTCTAAACGATTTCAAAAACTAAACGAACCAGACCCTTCTTATCATAATATTATTTACACAGAACACTTTGAAGAAGCTGCTTATATTGGCCGTGCTAGAGTTGTACCATTACATAATACTGGCGCCTCACTTAGTCCTTTTAACACTTTTTTAATCCTTCAAGGTCTTGAAACATTGCCCCTACGCATGGACAGACACTCTGAAAATGCACTCAAAGTGGCTCAGTTTTTAGAAAATCATGAAAAAGTTGAATGGGTTAATTATCCAGGCTTGTCATCGAGTAAATATAAATCTCTAATTGATAGAGATTTCCAAGGTAAAGCATCTGGCTTATTAAGTTTCGGGATTAAAGGAGGAGCTGAAGCAGGTGCTAAGTTTATTGACGCTTTAAATTCATTTACCCGTTTAGTAAATATCGGTGATGCTAAATCATTAGCATGCCACCCTGCAACAACAACTCACCGACAACTAAATGATGAAGAATTAAAAGCAGCAGGTGTTTCTAAAGAACTTATACGACTAAGTGTTGGTATAGAACATATTGATGATTTAATCGAAGATTTAACTCAAGCCTTAGAAAAAGCTTAGTTGTATCACTTTTTAAAGATAAATATTTAAAATAAATACAAATGAGGTTGCGATTTAAAATAAATCGCAACCTTGTTTTAAATGACTCAATAGAATCAATACTACTTACTTTTTATTCTTAAAAAGATTTCTAGTAGGAGGTGCTTCGTGACCAATAACTGCACCTGGCATAACATAGGCGCCATCCAAAACTTGTACATATTCTTTCCAAAAATTAAAATCTCTTTGCTTATCAATTGGAGGCATTACTTTAATAATTTTCCATAAAAACTCATTCTGAGATTGTGTGTTTTCTTGTTGGTTTAACTGCTGCAACGCATGTTTACCCATATCTCGAATAAAAATAGCAAATATTTGCTCAATTAATTCATCTTCAACATCATTTAATTTTGCACTTTCAAGAATTAATTGTGCATAAACGATTAAAGTAAACATTTCACCGTAAGCCAACATATGATCCATATTCTTTAACAATTCTTCAGCTGGAGGTTCTGAAAACATAAGCTCTTTAAATAAATCTACTTGCGACAAAAAGAGTTGGGCATTGGGCAATTGAACATCTTTATAAGCTTTTTTATAATCAGGGAACTCTACTTTGGCTAAGCCACCCAAACGTTGTTCAAAAACGTTACTATCGTCTTTAATATCGTCCACAATACCAATTTCTGGATACTCTTTTTCACCTTTAAAATAATTTGTAAGGAATTTTAATACTAAAGCCATGTTGACATGTGCAGTTCCCTCCAAACGGGCCAACATATCCATATTATTATTGGCACTAGATAGATAATTTTCATTTTCATAGCCCTTGGCACAAACTACGTCCATGAGCATACGAACGACTTCCCCTCCTTCTCTACATGCTTTCATCTTAATAATAGGATTAAAAAGTAGGTAACGTCTATCATTATCAGATAACATTCTGAAATAATCACGAGCACGCAAACCATATAGTTTAGCTGCATTAGCTCTACAAAAACTTTCACTTAAAAACGCTCTGATGTGCGGATAGTTAGTAACAGGCTTTCCATGCAATACTCGACGATTAGCATGAGTTACCGCTTCATATAATGCATGAGCAGCAATACCAAATGAAGCCCAGCCACATTGAAACTTACCAATATTTACTGTAGATAGTCCATTAGCAAAGGCGCCATCTCCTGTTTTTATAATGTCATCTTCTGTCAAGGGATAGTCTATCATTTCGTACTCCCCCAACCTTGCTAAAGTAAATCCGGTAATATCAATATCTTTAACATAATCATAATTTCTATGTTTGGAATCAACTACCCAAAATGCCCATTCTCCTGTCTGTGAATTTTTACCTAAAGTAGAAACCATAGAGGCAATATGAGCGTTTCCAATGTAGTATTTGTTCCCATTAGCAATATAAGTACCATCTTCTTGTGGTGTTATTACACAAGCATTAGAATACAAATCTGCACCAGGATCCTTTTCCGACATTCCAAAAGCAAAAAATGAACCATTCTTTAATTCTTTTGCTAAACGATGTTTGGCTTTTTCATTATCACCCATCCAAATAGGACCAACTCCCAAAATAGAAACTTGATAAGAATACCAATAGCCTAAATCAAAAAAAGCCAGTAGTTCGCTATATGGACACATACAATATAAGTCATATCTTGAATCTGGATCATCTCCATAACCTTGTTTTGTCAACATGGTTTGATAAATACCATGTTCTTTTTGATATCGTTGCCAATCATAACACCATATATTATTAAGATTGTCTTCTCTTATTTCTTTTAGACCTTTACTCTCAAAAAAAGCAATACTGTCTTGAAATGCTTTTTTTGTTTTTAAGTCAAACTCACTGCCATCAAAAGTAGCAGGATTAAATAATACTGATTTTTTTCTTAGCCATTTTATTATCCCATCAAGTTAGCAAAAATTACTTACTCAAAATTTCTTTTGAATCATCCTTATTCATTCCATCATCATAACACTATTTTACTGATTTAATATTTAATAGTGAGAATCCACATATATTGTTATTAATAGTTTTTTATTTTTAAAATTATCTTTCTAACGTTAAAGTCCTACTATAAAAACATTTTACAAAATATGAAAAATTGTTATAATTACTCGGAATAGAGATTCTTTTCGAATCTCGATTCTATTTTTTTAAGGATTAGTTTAAAAATAAGGTAGTATTAATGTCGAGATCTAGAGATGTCACGTTATTAATTTTAGATGACGGAGAAACCAAAGAAGTAAAAGTAAGACGTGGAATTGTCAAAAATTTCAATCTTATAGTACTAGGAACTGCTCTATTTGTAGTAGGGTTGGTTATAGCCTTATTTTTCTTCATATACAACTATAGCTACACTCAGTTTGTTGCTATGGAAAATCAAAAACTACTGATTAAAAATTATGAATTGAGTCAACAAATTGTTTCTCTTAATGATTCTATTGAGAATGAATTAGGCGATCGTATTGATGAGTTGGATAAAGCCAATGTTCTGGTTGACTCTATTAAAAAATATTTAAAAAACAGAGGTGTTAACATCGATAATAAATTGACCGAGTTAGCTGACGACTCTTCGAATGATAAATGGCTTATATCTGCTAGTAACAAAACTAATGCTAGTGATAAAGCTAAAGGTATTTATAATCAACAACAACTTTCTTATTTATACGACACACTTACTAAAATCCCTTTGGGATTTCCTCACGTTGGTCGTATTACCTCCCCTTTCGGATATCGAGTTCACCCTATCACTAAACAGAGAAGTTCTCTACACTCTGGCATGGACATTGCAGGAGTGACAGGAGCTCCTGTTAAAGCAACTGCAGATGGTATTGTTACATTTGCAGGCACAGGTAGTGGTTATGGCCGCATGATTAAAATAAAACATGGTTATGGCTATTCAACCACTTATGCACATTTATCAAAAATACAGGTTAGAAATAACCAAACTGTTAAAGCCGGTGATGTCATTGGAAACGTAGGTAGTTCGGGACGTTCTACAGGTCCTCATTTACATTACGAAATCCGTTATAATGATCAGCCGATTAATCCCAACCCATATCTATCACTAGGAAATTAATTATGTTTAATACTAATAAAAGAAGCGATTCTGAACCAATCGAAAAGAGAGAGAATACAGAGACTAGCATTGGCTCCCAATGTATTATTAGAGGACAAATAGAGAACCCTTCTTCACTGAAGTTTCATGGCCATTTAGAAGGAAGTATTAATTGTGGGGATTATCTAGTTATTTGTAAAGAAGCCATCATCGATGGCGATATTGAAGCAGATACTGCTGTTTTATATGGTAGTTTAACTGGAAGCATTCGTGCTGATAAAGTTGAATTGAAGAGCTGTGCTCAAATTTTTGGTGATATTGAAACATACGTGTTTGACATGGAAAATGGTGCTTTCTTCAACGGTAACATCAAGATGTTAAAACCAGAAGAAAAAATTAATAAAACAGGTGTTGTGACCACCAGAGCAGACTTAGAAAAAAACAAAAAAAATACTAAAAGTGTTTCGAATAAATCTTCTAGTACACCTACTCAAAATCAAAAAGACTCTGAATTTGTTATTGAGTCTGCTTTATTCGAAAAGAAAAAGTAATCAGCATTATCTTTTAATAAAAAAACCAGTCGCATTTTTTTATGCCACTGGTTTTTTTATAATTATTTGTTTTTAAAAAATTAAACTGACTTTTTTTATTTAATTAATTAAATTTTCAAAAAGTGTTTCATCATACCCTACAGTAACAGAACCATCTAACCATTCAATCACAGGCCTTTTTATTAAAGTAACATTCTTTTGTAGGATAGAACAAACATCTGCTTGGCTATTTTGTTCAATCATTTGTTTGCTATTATCATCTAATTGACGCCAAGTAGTGCTTTTTTTATTAACCAATTGCTCTATCCCTACATTATTGAGCCAATTTTCAATCTGAGTAGTACTTGGAATATCTTTTTTAAAATTAATAAAATTGTAATTGATACCATTTTGATCTAAATACTGTTTGGTTTTTTTAACGGAATTGCAATTAGGAATACCGTAGACAGTAATGATGGCCATATTTTTGATTGCCTTTATTATAAATAAAAAATTAGCATTAAAAAGTTACATTAGAGAATGTTTGTAGAACTTCCCTAAATTCATCTTGAATTCGTTTAACCGCTTCTGTAGTATCTGCTTCAAATCTAAGCACTAAAACGGGTGTTGTATTAGAGGCGCGAATCAAACCAAATCCATCTTCATACTCAACTCTTAGTCCATCAATATCTATAATTTCTTTTGCATTTTCAAATTTTGCTTGAGCTTGTAACTTCTCGATTAATGCGTGGTTTTGCCCCTCTTCTTGCATATCAATATTGATTTCAGGAGTAGAAATTGCATTAGGAAGAGAGTTTAAAACTCGACTGGGGGCATCATAAGTGGAAAGTATCTCTAATAATCTGGCTCCTGCATATAACCCATCATCGAAACCCAACCATCTTTCTTTAAAGAAAATATGACCGCTCATCTCCCCTGCCAATAAAGCACCATGTTCCTTCATAGCTGATTTAATATAACTATGCCCTGTCTTACTGATAATCGGTTTACCACCTTTTTCAATAATCCATGGTGCTAAAAGACGAGTACACTTAACATCATAAATAATCGATGCTCCCTTATTTCTAGATAAAACATCTTCAGAAAACAGCATTAACAACCGATCAGGCCATATGATGTTACCATCTTTAGTGACAACTCCTAGTCTATCACCATCACCGTCGAAAGCTAACCCAATTTCAGCATCTGAATTTTTTAATTTAGATTGGATATCTTGTAGATTTTCGGGTTTTGCAGGATCAGGATGATGATTAGGAAAAGTCCCATTTACATCACAAAAAAGTTCAATCACCTCACAACCTAGTGCTCGATATAAATCTCCAACGTATTGACCAGCAATTCCATTACCTGCATCTACAACAACTTGCATAGGTCGTTTTAATTTTATATCTTGAGTAATGGTATTTTGATATATAGTACCAATAGTTTGTTGTTTTAGCTGACCTAACTCTTTTTTCAAATGGTATTCTTCGGATAAAATTATTTTCAATAAATCTTGGATTGCATCTCCAGATAAAGTATCTCCGGCAATCATCATTTTAAAACCATTATATTCAGGAGGATTGTGGCTACCTGTAATCATAATCCCAGAACCCTTGGTCCATTCATACACCGCAAAATAAAGCATTGGTGTAGCAACTTGCCCGATATCAATTACATTTAATCCAGATTCAATTAAAGTGTTGATTAATACATCAGCAATTTTTTGTCCCGATAGTCGTCCATCTCGACCAACAGCCACGTCGGTTACTTCTTGCTTTATCGCTTGAGTGGCATAAGCCTTAGCAATATGAACAATTGTTTCTTCTGTCAAAGTTTCACCAACAATGCCTCTTATATCATAGGCTTTGAAAATATCTTTAGAAATACGAGTTATCATCTTTTATGCCATTTCTGCTATTTGATTAGTGAATTGAATAAATTCCTGTTTCTTTTGCTGGGCTTTTTTAGAGTCAATAGATTCTTGTGCCATTTCTACGCCCTCTTTAATATCACTAGCAACACCAACACAATATAAAGATGCTGCCGCATTTAGTAAGACGATATCTCGAGCAGGACCTTTTTCCCCGGCCAGAACAGCATCCATTTTTTGTAATGACTCTAAAGAAGAAAATGCTTGAATAGAAGATAAATCTTCACTGACGGCGATACCAAATTCTTCTGGATGAATTTCATAGCGCATAATCTGTCCATCTTTTAGTTCTGCTACTTGAGTCTTACCTGTAATCGTAATCTCATCCATTCCATCCGAACCATAGACCACCAGCATATGTTTAAGCCTCATTTGCTTACCAACATTAGAGCAAATCCCTAATAAATCTTCATGAAAAACCCCTAAAAGTTGATTCTTGGCATTCGCTGGATTGGTTAGCGGTCCCAAAATATTAAAAATGCTTCTTATTCCTAAAATTTTTCGCACAGGTGCTACATGTCTCATTGCCTGATTATGATGTGGTGCATACATAAACCCAATATTGGTTTTTTCCACACTCTCTGCAATTTGTTCTGGAGATAGATTAATATTGACACCCATCGCTTCGATGACATCCGCTGCTCCACTGGAAGAACTTACTGCTTTACCACCGTGTTTCGCTATTCTAGCGCCCGCTGCTGCGGCAACAAACATAGCCGTAGTCGAAATATTAAACGTCTTAATCCCATCTCCACCTGTTCCCACAATATCAATTAAGTTATCTGTTTGGTCAATGGGCACCTCTAGATAAAATTCTTTCAACACATTAACTGCTGCTGTAATTTCTGAAACCGTCTCTACTTTCATTCTTAGACCCATAATGAAAGCTGCTATCATTTCTGGTTCCATTTCTCCTTGCATAATTTGACGCATTAAATAAGTCATCTCATCATAAAAAATTTCATTATTATTTAATAATCGATTCAGTGCTTCAGATGTGCTAATCATAAAGATATTTTGCCTTGTTATTGGTTTTGAACTAAAAAATTATTTAACATGTGGTAACCATGCTCGGTCAATAATGCTTCTGGATGAAATTGAACGCCTTCTACTGCTGATGTTTTATGTTTAATACCCATTATTTCTTGATCATCTGTCCACGCAGTAATTTCTAAACATTCAGGCAAACAATTTCTATCGGTGACTAAGCTATGATAGCGTGTACAATTCACCGGATTGGGGATATTTTCAAAAATGCCAATATTCTTGTGATGAACCCATGAGTTTTTACCGTGCATAATTTCTTTGGCCTGAATAGTTTTACCTCCGAAAGCCTCTCCAATACTCTGGTGCCCTAGACATATACCTAAAATGGGAATTTTATCCGTAAACCTTTGAATGCATTCAATAGATATCCCCGCTTCTTTAGGCGAACAGGGGCCTGGGCCAACAACAATATATTGAGGAGTGAGTTTTTCTATTTCTTCACACGTGATTTCATCATTTCGTTTTACCAGTACGTCTTGTCCTAACTCTGATAAGTATTGAACAATGTTATAAGTAAAACTGTCATAGTTATCGATAAGTAACAGCATATTTTTACACAATAATACTAAAAAGAAGATTAGTATACTTGATTTGAAATATAATTTAAAGAATAGCTTACTTACAACATAGGTCTTTGAATAATAATTTAATCCACAGCATTTTTATCATGGAATAAAATTGCTAAATTCTATAAAATCAATTATAATACACGACTTCTGAAAAAACAGATAAAAAGCGTGGGATTAGGGTATCAAGAACTGTTTATCAATGTCTCCTAATTCTGAATATAATTTATAAATTCAAGGAGTTTTTTCATGCCTAAAATGAAATCTAAATCGAGTGCTAAAAAGCGCTTCAAAGTGCTAGGAAATGGCAAGGTAAAACGCGCTAGTGCTTTTAAACGTCATATTTTGACTAAGAAAAGTACAAAAACCAAACGTCAATTGCGTGGTACTAAATTAGTACACAATAATGATAAAGCGTCTATTTCTCAAATGTTACCATATTCTAAATAAAGGAGAAGATTATGCCTCGCGTAAAAAGTGGTGTAACTGCCCGTGCTCGACATAAAAAAGTTATTAAACAAGCAAAAGGTTATCGTGGTCGTAGAAAAAACGTCTATCGTGTAGCAAAACAAGCTGTCATGAAGGCAGGTCAATATTCTTATCGTGATAGACGTCAAAGAAAACGTCAGTTCCGTCAATTGTGGATTATTCGTATTAATGCAGCAGCTAGATTAAACGGTATTACATATAGTCGCTTAATCAACGGTCTGAAAAAAGCTTCTGTGGAAATTGATCGTAAAGTACTTGCTGATTTAGCAGTGCATGATAAAGAAGCATTTACACAATTAGCTGAAACTGCTAAAAAAAGCCTAGCTTAAATGATTTTGAATGAATCAAGAGGAAGATGTTGAACATCTTCCTTTTTTCTTGGTAAAAAAACAATATCAATTAATGTTATAATGAGCCATTTATTATTTTCAATAATGCCAGTTTTTAAAAATTCAAACAAAAAGGTTTTTATCTATGGATAAGCAAGCCATTGAATCATTGGTGACTGAAGGATTACAAGAAATCCAAAAAGCAGATGATTTTAATCAACTTGATGTGATTAAAGCAAAATACTTAGGAAAAACAGGTTCATTAAATGCCTTCTTAAAAATGCTGGGAAGTTTATCTCCTGAATCTAGAAAAGAAATGGGTAGTTTTATTAATGCCCAAAAGACCATTTTCCAAGAGGCTTATTCTAAGAAAAAAAATAGTTTAGAAACACAAATTCTTGAAGAAAAATTAAAGAATGAAACTATTGATGTCACTTTAGATGGTAGAGGTCAATCAATAGCTGGCTTACACCCAATTACTCTCACTAAAAATCGAATGGTGTCTTTATTTCAGAGCTTAGGCTTTGAAGTTGCTGATGGTCCAGAAATCGAAGAAGATTATTATTGTTTTGAAGCTTTAAATATTCCTAAAAACCACCCTGCTCGAGCCATGCAGGATACCTTTTATATTGAAGGCAATAAAGTTTTACGACCGCATACCTCACCTATCCAAATACATTACATGTTGGAGAAAAAAAATCCACCTATTCGGGTTGTAGCACCAGGTAGAACCTACCGAGTTGACTCTGATGCAACTCATTCTCCAATGTTTCATCAATTAGAGGGCTTATGGGTAGATGAGGGCGTTTCTTTTGTTGATTTAAAATCTGTATTTACTAATTTTTTACAAGCATTTTTTGAGAGAGAGGATTTGGTCGTACGATTTCGTCCTTCTTTTTTTCCTTTTACCGAACCTTCCGCCGAAATTGATATTCAATGGGATAAAGGTTGGTTAGAAGTTGGTGGCTGTGGCATGGTCCATCCCAATGTATTTAAAAATGTTAACATCGATGCTGAAAAATATACTGGATTTGCTTTTGGTTTAGGAATCGATCGTTATGCCATGTTACGTTATGGAATCCATGATTTAAGACTGTTTTTTGATAATGATCTTAACTTTTTAAAACAATTCAATTAAAGGTATTGATGAATGAAATTCTCTTTTGAATGGCTCAAAACTTGGGTTGATACTGAATTAAATGCAAATGACCTCGCTCATTTATTGACTATGTCAGGTTTGGAAGTTGAAGAAATCACAAAAGTAGTTCCTGAATTCTCAAAAGTGGTTATTGCACAAGTGATATCCGTCACAAAACATCCTAATGCAGATAGACTTAATATTACTCAAGTCAATGTAGGTGAAGAGGAGCCGATTCAAATTGTCTGTGGCGCTCCAAATGTCAAACCTGGGATTAAAGTTCCTTGCGCTTTATCAGGTGCGGTTCTACCTGGCAACTTTAAAATTAAGCCAACAAAAATGCGTGGTGAAAAATCCAATGGCATGTTGTGTTCTGCCCAAGAATTAGGTTTGCCTGAAACTGAGGGGTTACTGATTTTACCTGATGACGCACCTGTTGGTACTAATATTAGAGACTATTTAAATTTAGACGATGATGTCTTGGAAATTAAGAGCACACCGAACCGAGCTGATTGTTTATCCATTAAAGGGATTGCAAGAGAAGTAGTTGCCTTAACTAATGCTTCTACAACACCTATTGAAATTCGTCATTGTGAGGAAAATAAAGCAATTACCTTTCCTACTTCAATTCAAGCGCCGGATGCCTGTGGAAAATTAGCAACACGAATCATCAAAAATGTTAATCCTAACACTGTCACACCTCTTTGGATTAAAGAAATATTAGAGCGTTCTGATATTAGAAGCGTGAGTTTTTTAGTAGATATCGGTAATTATGTCATGCTGGAACTTGGGCAACCATTACATATATTTGATTTGGATAAACTACAAAATAATCTTACTGCCCGTTTTGCTAAAAAGAATGAAAAATTACTTTGTCTCAATGAAAAAGAAGTTTCACTTAATGAAAATACTTTAGTAATCGCTGATGATAATGGTCCTTTGAGTATTGCTGGATTAATGGGTGGAGAAAATTCTTCGGTTTCAGACCAAACTCTTAATATATTAATCGAGTCTGCATTTTTCTACCCTGATGTCATTGCTGGCAAGTCTAGAGAATATGGTTTTTCTTCAGAGTCATCATTTCGTTTTGAAAGAGGTGTTGACTATCAATTACAAGAAGAGGCCATTCATAGAGCAACTGAATTAATTCTATCTCTTGCTGGTGGTGAAGCTGGTGCAATAAATATTGCTAAGGGAAACTTGCCTGACAACAAAGAAATTTTAGTTCGGCAATCTCGTGCAGAAAAATTATTAGGTATTCCTTTAAAACGAGAACAGATACAACTGGGATTAAATCAATTAGGGCTTAATCCTATCCCCCAAGAAGATGGATTTATTGTTACCTCCCCTAGTTTTAGATTCGATATTAATATTGAAGTAGATATTATTGAAGAAATTGCTCGGTTATATGGTTATGACAATATTCAACCTGACACTACCTATGGCAAGCTTTTAATGTTAAAACTTCCTGATGGTCGTTTAAGTAGAGAACAAATTTTTGAAAAAATTTCTCATTTAGGTTATCAAGAAGTCATTAATTATTCATTCGTAGATAAGACTTGGGAGATTGATTTTGCTGATAACCAAGATCCAATTGAAGTGATTAACCCTATTGCCAGCCAAATGAACGTGATGCGCTCTACTCTTATTGGTAGCTTAGTGGATAATTTGATAGCAAATCTTAATAGAAAACAATCAAGAGTACGATTATTTGAGATTGCTAAAACATTCAAAAGAAATAATACTGAATTTATTCAAGAAGACTATATTTCTGCACTTGCTTATGGTTATGCTTTTCCTGAACAATGGGGTATACCTTCTAAAAAGGTAGATTTTTTTGATGTTAAAAATGATTTGATGCAAATTTTAAATAATATCCCAGTTAATTTCATTGCAAACAATATTCCAGGACTGCATCCAGGAAAAGCCGCAAGCATTATTCATAACGACTTAGATATTGGTTTTATTGGTGAATTACATCCTAAATTGGTACAAAAATACGATCTTCCAAGTGCACCTATTGTGTTTGAAATAAAATACGATGCAATTACCCAACCTCAAAAAATACAATATCAACCAATTTCTAAATATCAGCCAGTGCATCGTGATTTGGCATTTATTGTTCCTGAAAATACTACCGCTCAGGAACTATTATCTGCATTAAACTCAAAAAAAATACCTGCCTTGAAGTCTATAAAAATATTTGACTTATATCAAGGCGATAATATCCCTGATAAGCACAAAAGTTTAGCTGTAAAAATTATTTTCCAAGATAATGAAAAAACTTTAAAAGATGATGAAATTGATAATTTTATGCAATTACTTATCAATCAGGTAAAACCATTAGGTATAAGCTTACGTTGAGATAATAAAAATTAATCATTAAGTATTGTTTAAATTTTTAATTTAAGTGATAATAACAATCTAACTAATTGATACATATAAAGATAAAAAAGGATAAAATATGACAACATTAACTAAAGCCGAATTATCAGATATTCTAGTGGAAAAAGTTCCTAAATTAAACCGTAATGATGCAAAAGTTTTAGTCGAATTATTTTTTGAAGAAATTAAACGAGCTTTGGTATGCGGTGAAGAAGTCAAAATCTCTGGATTTGGTAATTTTCAATTGAGAGATAAGAGCCAACGTCCAGGGAGAAACCCTAAAACTGGACAAGAGGTTGAAATTAGTGCTCGCAGAGTTGTCACATTTCACTCTAGTCAAAAATTAAAAGCAATGATTGAACACAATTTTGGTGAATGAATTAACTATCAAACAAATACTTTATTCCATAATTAAGTTTTAACATGGGTCTAATTTTTCGTTACTACTTATAGTTATCAGTGGTAAATATAACCAAATCCTCTTCCTAAATTTTCTTAATGTTTTAAATTTTTATAGCTTAAATTTAAGCATTCATTTTTTTAATTAACAAAAAACAGCTCCCGTAGGAGCTGTTTGTGTTGGTAAGTACAAGCTAAAATTAGAACTTACTTCTAATACCTATCGCACCATTCAATTGAGTAAACTTGCTGTTTCCGTAGTTATAGTTTACGTTTCCGTAAGCCGATACTTGGTCATTAATCTTATACTCAACACTTGGTGTTATCGATACCCAACCTTTTCTTTCCTTAGAGATACCTTTGCCTGAACGATGGAAATCTTTAGCAAAGTTCTTCAATCTACCCTCTGCTTCAAACTCTTCGTAATCAAAGTTTTTAGTATATGCTAAATCTAGGTTGGTATTCAGTTTAGGTGATCTACTAGTGATTTGAACCCCTAAGGTACCTAACTTATTGGTACGTTTTTGTTCATTGAATTCCATCGCAGTAGAACTATTGCCCTCTTCTTGGTAACCCTTAACTTTGAATTTAGTCACACTACCTTCAATGTAAGGAGTTGCATACCAAGTAGTAGAACATTCACCACAGCCTAACTCTGATAATAAGAAGTCATAACCCATCGATGCGCCAAAGCCTGACATTGTACCCTTAGTGTCACCCTTCTCTGTTCTTACGTGTTTTAAGAACTGCATTGAACGTTTGATATCATCCATTTGTTCCCAACCTGTATACACCTGTCCATTTGCCCAGAAACCATTCGGATCCTTGTATTGGATAAAGGCTGTCAACGCTTGTGAACTGTCTTTATACTTCAATTGGTTACTTGGATGTTTATCTCCATAAGTCAATGCTAATGATGCACCTATGTCTAAGCCTTCAGCTGCTCTGTACGCAAAGCCTGCACCTATACCTTGAGTCGATAAGTTTCTTGGATTCAATGAGCGACTGTTCTTATCCAAACCAGCCAAAACACTAGCAAAGGTTGTAAACTCTCCTACTTGTCTTTCATCAAATCTCATGTACTTCATTTCACTCTTCATGAAGTTACTACGTACATTCTCATTCATCTCTGCAACTCTTGATAAACCTGCTACATAACCTGGTGCATTGAAGACACTTAATAAGTATCCAGCTATGATTTGGTTCATTTGTGGGCTTGGGTGATGCCAGTCTGTATACATATACACTTGTCCATCATCCCCATGATAGTAATCATCTCCCGCATCACAAATCGTAGATTCTTTACCTAAGGTACATTGTGCCACTAGGATATTGGTAAAGCCGTATGCATATGGATCATTTTGTACTTCTTCGTATAAACGATAGATATCTGCATAAACCACATTACCATTTACATCCATTAGGCGATTTTGTAAGTCTCTATTCCAACGTATGACTAAGTTACGTTGTAATTGTGATGGAATCACAATCGCCCAACGCCATAATTCTGTAGGAATAAATGGAAGGAAGTGGTTATACATACGTGCATAGTTGTCTATCATATATTCATCTGCATTTCCTACTGGTGAACCTACTAGATTGTCATTATTACGTAAGTAAGCATCCATAGCACCCAATACCCAGTTACCTGGATTTAATTTCTCTAGTGGTGTGCCATCCATAAACATACCCATACTGCCTAAGGTAGAACCTACAATTGCAGCGCCTGAGAATGGTGCTAGACCTGGATCTGGTAAACCTAACATAAAGATGTTTTCAGCTCCCTTGTCTGCCAATAACTGTGCATATCCTCCTAAGACCGTTGGTTTTTCATCAAGATAACCACCATCCGAAGTTAAGACTTTGCTCCAGTTCCATGGCATCGCTGCTTGCATCATGTCTCCAGTCATATCATTACCACCACCCCACAATACAAAGACATCATTAGGGTTCGCTACTTCTCCATTATCCGATAGGTAGTACTCAATTTGTTGTGACATCTTAGAACGCATTAGAGCCAACGGATCACCTAACAATTGTAATGGATTAGAAGCCCATTTAACCAATGCGCCTGATACTGCATAGTTGGTACCATTTTGACTTCTTGGTGCATTAAATTTACCTGTTAAGTAAATAGATAAATAACTGTTATAGAAGCTAAACGGATTACCATCTGCCATATAGATACCACCACGTCCTGCTGAACCTGTATCTGACAATGAGTCACCAAACGTCACTACGTTTCTAAACTCAAAGTCTTTCTTGCTCTCTGTAAAGTCATAACCTGGTATATAGTAACTAGCTCTATTCGCTTTCTTATTGCCAATTCCTGAGAATTTAGATGACATCGCAGGACCTGCTACTATTGCTGATGGCAAGCTTGGTAAGTTAGACGACATCGCTGCCCATGAACTTGGATTACTCAAGCTTGATGGTAATGCAGAGCTTGACGGATTTGATGACAATGACACTGGATTACTAATCGAACTTGATAACGGATTACTTGAAATACTCAATGGTCCGCTAGATGGCAAAGATAGTGGGTTACTTGATGAGCTAATCGGATTACTAATCGGTGCCAAACTTGGATTACTAAATAATGATAGTAACGGATTAGACAATGGCGCACTACTTGGATTACTAGACGATGATAGTAGTGGATTAGATAGCGGTGCACTGATTGGATTCAAGCTTGGATTACTACTTGATGCCAAAGGATTACTACTTGGTAATTGGCTTGAAGGATTAGTTAATGATGAAATCAATGGATTACTAAATGGTGCCAAGCTAGGGTTACTAATCGGTGCACTACTTGGATTACTCAATGGTGCCAAACTTGGATTACTCAATGGTGCACTGCTTGGATTACTGCTTGGTGCACTACTTGGATTAATACTCGGATTACTAATCGATGCACTGCTTGGATTACTACTTGGTAATGACCATGTAGAAGGAGCACCACTACTTGGATTACTAATCGGTGCTATCGATGGATTAGATAATGGTGCACTCAATGGGTTACTCAATGGCATACTGCTTGGATTACTCAATGGCGCCATTGATGGATTCGATAATGGTGCACTACTTGGATTCAAGCTTGGGTTGCTAATCGAAGCTGTACTTGGATTAGTACTTGGTGTCATTAAAGATGGATTGACTGAACCTGATGTCAATGGATTGAATGACGGTGCCAAACTTGGATTACTACTTGGTGCACTACTTGGATTACTCAATGGTGCACTACTTGGATTACTCAACCATGAAAGTGCAGGATTACTAAACGGCGCACTACTTGGATTCAAGCTCGGATTACTAATCGATGCAGTACTTGGATTACTACTTGGATTCATACTAGATGGATTAGTAGACAATGAACTTGGAGGTGAAACGCTAGGCGCTACACTCGGATTACTAAACCAGGATAATAATGGATTAGATAATGGCGCCAAACTAGGATTGCTAAATGGTGCTAAACTAGGATTACTAAACGGCGCACTAATTGGATTAAAGCTAGGATTACTACTCGGTGCTGATGATGGGTTACTTGCCAATGGTGCTGATGATAGTGACCCTAAACCAAACAACGATAAACCAGATAAATAACTAGGTAATCCTGAACTAATCGGTCCTATTATGCTGGATAATGGAAACGTTGATGAACCTGTTAATGGATTAGATATTAACAACGAGGATACTGACAATCCAAAAGATATCAACGATGGAATTGTAGAGAACGGAAGCACCAAAGATGAAGACACCAGCCAACTAACATTGAGCACAGCTAAACTAGAAGAGATATTACCTAAAGATCCTGTCACTGATGAACTAGCCCAACTAGAAGCTAAAGGAACTAACGCACTCAAAGACAATGGGAACACTGACAAAGATGGTAATAATGACAAAGAAACAGAATTGCTCAATGATGAGGATAAGTACGATGCTGAACCACCGCTCAAAAGAGATATGGTTATGACATTTCCTACTGATGAAGAAAGACCAGTCACTGCTGAAGATACTCCAAAAATAGAAGTTGGTACCGAACTTGAAATAACAGGAGCCAAACTAATACCAGAACCCGCAACAGTAAATGGGATACTTAATAACGCAGTTGGAATACTTAAAACCCCAGAAGAGAATGAAAACAATCCAGTTGACGCCGCCAACGCTGGAGAAGCAACCATTACTGAAGATGATATACCCCCTGACATCGTTAAAGCAAATGGTAAAAACGATGATGCACCTATACTAAATAACCCTGTCAAACCAGAAGATAACAATCCTCCAACGAAACCAGAAATAGCAGACGGACCAAGTGATGCACCCAAAGCTGTTCCAATAACCTCTGCTAGAAGAGTACCTATATACAATATATCTCCTACGAAACTTCCTGATACAGCCACATATGATGCAATCGCACCAGAAGTAGGCACAGTAATCGACGAACTAGACCCTGCCAATGGTATACCCGGAAACACTAACATAGAAGTTGTTATGCTAGTCATTAAAGATGCTGAAGGAGCAATACTGACAGAGCCATTAGAAAGCGGATTTAAAGATGAGGGAATAGATGAAATAGAAGAAATCCCCCCTAAAATAGTCTCAGCAGAATACACACTCGCAGCCCATGCTGATGGGAATGCTGCAGGGAAAGATGCACTGCTAACCAAAAATATAGGCCAAAAGAAACCTGAAGTCGACACAATAGGAATAGTTACTATAAAGAAATTAGACCCATAAGTAGATAGATAATAAACACCTAAAAAACCTGCAATAGCTGCTCCCATCAATAAACTTCCTGGAATCGAACCAGCATACGTTAGCCATGCAGATACCGGGAAAGAGGTGGACAACAAACTCGCTCCACTACTAGCGATCGATGTACCTGGCACCGATGAAGCCACAAATGGGAAACCTGATAGTGAGACAGCCAATGAAGAAGGTACAAATGTCAATGAAGAGGTTACGCCAGAAGAAACAGATGAAATACCAAATAAACCTCCCGCTGAACTAACTGTTCCACTGGATAGTGAATTTAAAAAGCTACCACTGGATAATACGCCAGTTAATACATTAAAAGAAGTCAATGATACTAAAGAGGAGCTTGATGAACTTCCTAAAGAGGATTCCAGTATAGTACTCAATGGAAAAATCGAAGCACTAGCAATAGTAGAAGATAAGCCTGAAGTGGATGATAAACTAAACCCTAAACCCAATACGGAACTGATACCTGCCAAAACATAATTACTAGAAGAACTTAAACCTAACGGCACCGAGGACACACCAGGCACTGAACTTAAAACCAAAGATGCAGGCACTGAACTTAAACCAAATATCGAAGTAGCACTTGTCAAAAAGGATGAAAACACTGATAGCGATGGGCTTATAGAACTTAATAAAACCAAACTAAAAGGTACACTACCAATACTTGTTAACGACAATGCTGACGGTAACAAAAAGGCTGATACAATAAAAGAAGGAATGGAAGATAAATATCCTAATGCTGCAGAACTTGATAACACAGTGCTTGCAGTAGAACTACCTATAAATCCTATCAGTGATGGCAACACACTAGACAACGTACCTAAACTACTAGGAGCCAGTATAGAAAAACTGATACTAGTCACTGGGTTACTAGAAACCAAAGGCAGTAGCGATAATTCCAGTGGTAACAGAGACAAACCAGAAGAAACTGGAGCACTAACACTAGATACTGCAATAGTCATTGAAGACGATGCAGGAAGTAAAAATGAACTAGAGGTCAAAGCAGACATGGAATACCCACCACCCAGCATAATGGCAAAAATCCATACTACTCCCCCAATGGCCATATAATCAAAATACCAAATCCAAGGCAACGATGAAAAACCTAGTGATAACCCTCCTGCAATTGGAAACCATGCAGAAGCAATAATAAGTGCTGTTGAACCTATGATCCCAAGTCCAGTCGCAAACCATCCAGATAAAGATAACGGAATGCCTGAAGATAAAAGAGGTACGCTTGAAACCGATAAAGAAGGACCTACTGGCCCAAATATAGGCGCTGAAGATAAAGAAGGGACAGACCCTGATAAAAAGGGACCGGATAAAATAGCTGATAGACTACCCAAGAAAGTAGAAACACCCCCACCCCAAATAGAAGGTATTGTCCAAAGAGCTGGAAGACCTGATAATGATATCGCAGGAACTACGATAAATCCACCTGATATAGCACCAAATACAAATATAAAAGATCCTATAAATGGATACAATGCCGATGTAATATTAGTTGCTATACTTGCTCCCGCAGAAACACCAAATGAAGAAGAAAGAAACGACCCAGTATAAGAAGAAGCCAAACTAGCAATTTGCCCTAATGCCGATGACAGCAGCATTGGAACACCACCAAAACTTAACCCAGATAATAATGTTGGTAATGAAATAACTCCTAAAAATGAAACTGGCAAACTGGAAGAAATAAACAGTGGTATAGAACTAATACCTACAGGAAGAGAACTAATAGACATTAAAGGAACTGTCAATGAGGAACCTGAACTTAATCCGACAGCAGAAAAACCTAAAGTCCCCAACAATAAACCTGAATTGATCGAAGACGAAGCACTAAATAGTAATGAAGGAGTCAATGACGGCACAATAGAAGAGGGAATTGAACTCAACAAAGCAAATGTCAAAGAAGTAGTTACAGCACCTGAATAAATTGATGGCATCAAACTTCCACTCAAAGAAGTACTAATAAACGGAAGTAATAACGAAGCAGTAGGCAATCCACTTAAACTTGAAGATAAACTAAGTGGTGGAGCTGACACACCACCACCAACAGAAGACAAAAACGGGATCAAAGAAGGCGCACTGAAACCTAAAGACTTCAATGACAAGCCAGACAACATTGATGGCAATCCAGATAATGCACCGGGTAATGAAAGAGGCAATGAACTTAAACCCGGTAAAGATGAGCTAGACCACAATGGCCCCCAAATCGGCAATGTTGCCAATGAGACTAAACTAGATAACGATGACCCCACAGGACCAGAGGAGGAAATCACAAAAGGAGCTGCTAACGATGTTAAAAATGGTAACAGTGGAGTCGATGACGAACTCAATGACGAATACAAAGGTCCTGAAGTAATCGATTGTGATGGGTCCATCGATAAACTAAATGGTGGCACCGAAGATAATGATGATATCGGCAAAAATGATGGTGCCGATAAAGAAGTACTTAAAGGCGCACTCAAACTTGCTAACGATTGTCCTGATGAAATTGAAGGTAACAAACTAGGTGCTAATGAAGAAGATGCCAATGGCGATAACAATAAATATAACGGTACAGATAGTGAATACCAGCCTAATGATGACAATTGCCTAGATGGATCCATTGAAAAACTAAATGGTGGTATTGAAGATAAAGGCGCTGAAGATAATGTCAAAGGTGCCGACGATAAACTCAAACCTGAAGTGGTCAAAGATTGCAAACTAGAACCTAATGAAAAACCAGGCAAAGCACTTGGTATCGAAGAACTAGAAAGTGCCGGCAACAAAGAACTCAACAACGGTAAACCCACTGAAGAAGAACTTGGTGATAATGAGGATGGTCCTAATATAGACAACGACGATGACGGCACACTTGATGGTGCTGATGATAATGAATATAAAGGAACCATAGAACTATTTAATGGTGTTACCGATAAACTATATGGCAACAATGAAGGCGCTACCAATGACGAATTAAAAGGTAATAATGCACTTGTTAACATATAAGAAGGTAATATCAATGAAGGTCCACTAATTGACAATGAGCTCGAAAAAGGCATCGATGGAATCGATGATGAAGTCAAAAGTGGTGCTAATGAGGACATCAAAGATGCACCTGATAATGACAAAGGGACCGTAGACGGTGCAGCCGATGAACTAAACAAAGGCTGAGATGATGAAGTTAATGGTGCTAATACCCAATTTGAAGGACCAGAAGATGGTTGCGATGGATTCGAAAAACCAGAAGTCGAAGAAGTCACAAATGGGGAAATTGAAGATAATAATGGCTCAACTGACAACGAAGAACTTAAATTAAAAGGAGCCAGCGAAGATAATAATGGTGCTGATAATGGTGCTAAAGAAGCATTAGAAGACATCACAGATGGCACTGTTAAAGGCAACATCGATAATGCAGTAGAAGGTGCTAATGAAGCAGTTGAAGGACCTAAACTCAAAGGACCTACCAAAGACAGAGGAATTAAAGCCGATACAGGTGCCGCTACACGATCTGCTGGATTATAGGTAAAATTAGTTTCTCTTTTACTTATCCCATTTATTTCAGTTGGATACTCAATCTTAGGTTCATATTTAGTATCATTGTTTATGCCCAAAACTAAATCAGTCGCTGCCAATAGTAAATTTAAATACAAAGGATAGTAAACTTTCTGGCAAGTTTCTTCATCTTCTACGCAAGTCAATTCCTCACTTGTTTCTAGCTCTGGTACAACTTGTGGTACATACACCGGCTTTTCTTCCATTACAGGTTCTTCTGAATGTGCTACCTGATACTTTACACTATCAGCATACGCTAATGAGGCCGCACCAAATAACGAAACCAATGACAAAACCAATTGTTTTTGTTTAGTTTTCATATATCTTCACCCTTAAATTAAATATTACAATGTAAAAATGTGAGAATTTACTCAACAGTTAACCTTTTTATAACTTATTTATAACTTATTCCTGTTTAAAATAAGTCGCAGTGGTAAATTCCAGTTATATAAAAATTTTAAAAATTTAACCGTAGCACACAAAGCAACTCAAAAATATCCTTCCTATAGCTATATAGGCTAGTCTATTTAAGTCTCGTTGCTTCATATAGCAATACCCGAGTATTCTACTATAGTGGAAAAAAAAATTCTACCGCTTGGTAAAATATTATGGTTAACTTTGTTAGTAAATATTCTAATTTTAAGTATTCTTGAAATAATTTGTTGCTTAAATAATACATAACTTCCGTATTTAATTAACAAAAAAAACAGCTCCCGCGGGAGCTGTTTGTGTTTTATAGGTTACTGATTAGAACTTACTTCTAATACCTATCGCACTATTTAATTGAGTAAACTTACTGTTTCCGTAGTTATAGTTTACGTTTCCGTAAGCCGATACTTGGTCATTAATCTTATACTCAACACTTGGTGTTATCGATACCCAACCTTTTCTTTCCTTAGAGATACCTTTGCCTGAACGATGGAAATCTTTAGCAAAGTTCTTCAATCTACCCTCTGCTTCAAACTCTTCGTAATCAAAGTTTTTAGTATATGCTAAATCTAGGTTGGTATTCAGTTTAGGTGATCTACTAGTGATTTGAACCCCTAAGGTACCTAACTTATTGGTACGTTTTTGTTCATTGAATTCCATCGCAGTAGAACTATTGCCCTCTTCTTGGTAACCCTTAACTTTGAATTTAGTCACACTACCTTCAATGTAAGGAGTTGCATACCAAGTAGTAGAACATTCACCACAGCCTAACTCTGATAATAAGAAGTCATAACCCATCGATGCGCCAAAGCCTGACATTGTACCCTTAGTGTCACCCTTCTCTGTTCTTACGTGTTTTAAGAACTGCATTGAACGTTTGATATCATCCATTTGTTCCCAACCTGTATACACCTGTCCATTTGCCCAGAAACCATTCGGATCCTTGTATTGGATAAAGGCTGTCAACGCTTGTGAACTGTCTTTATACTTCAATTGGTTACTTGGATGTTTATCTCCATAAGTCAATGCTAATGATGCACCTATGTCTAAGCCTTCAGCTGCTCTGTACGCAAAGCCTGCACCTATACCTTGAGTCGATAAGTTTCTTGGATTCAATGAGCGACTGTTCTTATCCAAACCAGCCAAAACACTAGCAAAGGTTGTAAACTCTCCTACTTGTCTTTCATCAAATCTCATGTACTTCATTTCACTCTTCATGAAGTTACTACGTACATTCTCATTCATCTCTGCAACTCTTGATAAACCTGCTACATAACCTGGTGCATTGAAGACACTTAATAAGTATCCAGCTATGATTTGGTTCATTTGTGGGCTTGGGTGATGCCAGTCTGTATACATATACACTTGTCCATCATCCCCATGATAGTAATCATCTCCCGCATCACAAATCGTAGATTCTTTACCTAAGGTACATTGTGCCACTAGGATATTGGTAAAGCCGTATGCATATGGATCATTTTGTACTTCTTCGTATAAACGATAGATATCTGCATAAACCACATTACCATTTACATCCATTAGGCGATTTTGTAAGTCTCTATTCCAACGTATGACTAAGTTACGTTGTAATTGTGATGGAATCACAATCGCCCAACGCCATAATTCTGTAGGAATAAATGGAAGGAAGTGGTTATACATACGTGCATAGTTGTCTATCATATATTCATCTGCATTACCTACTGGCGAACCTACTAGATTATCATGATTACGTAAATAGCCATCTATTGCACCAAACGCCCAATCAGTGGGTAAAAAACTTATTAATGCAACGCCAGAAAATGGTGCTAAACCTGGATCTGGTAGGCCTAACATAAAGATGTTTTCAGCACCTTTATCCACCAATAACTGAGCATATCCTCCTAAGACAGTTGGTTTATCATTAAGATATCTACCACTAGAAGAATTAGCGTAACTCCAATTCCATGACATAGATAACTGCATTAAGTCACCAGTCATATCATTACCACCCCCCCATAAAACAAATACATCGTCAGGATAGGCGGTCCCATTGTTATCAATTAAATATTGCTCAATTTGCTGTGACATTTTAGAACGGAGAAAAGATACTGGGTCACCTATTAATTCTAACAATCCACTATTCCATTTAATTAATGCTCCTGAGACTGCATAGTTAGTCCCATTTTGCTTAGCTGGTACATTTATTTTCCCTGCTAAATAAATTGATAATAGACTATTATAAAAAAATGAAGGATTTCCTGTCGCCATGTAAACAGAACCACTAGAAAAAGCTCCTGTATCTGACAATGAATCACCAAAAGTAACCACACTTCTAAATTCAAAACTTTTATTATGGGAATTAGAATCATAACCAGAAAAATCATAATTTATCCTACTCCCTTTCTTCTGCCCTGCATCAAATACCTTGGAGGAGGTAAAAGGTGCTGTACTAGAAGAATAAAAAGGATAACCAATCGAAGATGGGAGAGAAACAGACCAAGAACCTAGATTACTACTAACGGAAGACAAAGACATACTACCCACCTTTGAAGACAAATATACTGGATGACTAACCAAGCTTAGAATTGCACTCGAAGGTCCACTGGATGGCCATAACGAAGGATTACTGGATAAACTGATTGGACTGCTGAGCAAAGCAAAAGAACCCAGTTTTAAAGATGATGATAATGTTACTGGTAAACTTAATGATGAGGAAACAGGTGTTATAGATAAGGAAAATGGAATTAAGGAAAATGGAATAGATGTCAGTGTAGAACTCAAAGGCATTGAAAAAACCTGACTTGATAATGCCAAGGATAATGTAATTGATTGAGTCAAAGGAGTGTTTTCAACTGTAGTTTTTCTTAATACATATTGTCTCATATCAGGGTACGCTAACTTAGGCTCAAAGATAGCATCATCGCTAAATGTTAATGCCAAGTTAGTCACTGCTAATAATCCATTTAAAAAAATGATATAGTTAGTGAGTTCCTCACAATTTATACTTTCGCCTTCAACGCACATCCTTTCATCCAATATTTGTTGATTGTTTTGAACTTCTTCAGAGTAACTTACTGTATTAACAAAGCTAAATAACAAAGTCAATATTGCCAACTTCCCTTCTTCTTTTATTTTCATCCGCATTTACTCCAAAAAAATTAATAATAATTCGGAACAGTCCCTGTTACCTGTTGTATAATTCATATAACCTACTAATATCACTTATTTTTTA
Organism: Neisseriaceae bacterium PsAf; assembly: GCA_017114885.1. Classification (GTDB taxonomy): domain Bacteria; phylum Pseudomonadota; class Gammaproteobacteria; order Burkholderiales; family Neisseriaceae; genus QFNR01. The sequence goes on from WNLJ01000006.1 coordinate 56,771, forward strand.
CTTCATTTCCGCATCATATTTTAGCATATGCTCTATTTACCCTCTAAATTATTTTTAACAAAAAGAATAAAATATATCTTAATAGAAAAAATATGTAGATTTATGGCATATTGGGCATGATTCTCACCATAATACAATAACCAATATAGTCTCTAGTATTATTTAATTCTATTTACCCAGATATAATCCACTCTTGATGATTCAAAAAATAATATTAACAACCTAACTTTTATAAAATATTCACCTATTCTACACTTTATAAAAATTATATTTAATCACAGTAATTTTAATCGATATTTCAACATTTATTCGATATATATTATAGCAATATGTTAAAAACTAATATTTTGTAGTAAACATTAATATGGTTTTATTAATTCCATGAAATATATTAACTTGTTAAAGATTTGTACAATGTTGTTTCCTATCCGAAGAAATTATTTTAATTTAGTCTGCATAACACATTTAATCTATGAGTTTAACAATAAAATTATTATCTTAATGACTTGAAAAAAATAAATTAACCCTCATTGTCCTAGAAAATTCAACTAAACAAAAAGGATAATTATGAAACAAACTTTAAGTTTTCAGACAGAAGTTAAAGAATTATTAAAATTAATGATTCATTCCTTGTACTCTAATAAAGAAATATTTTTGAGAGAGTTAATTTCAAATAGTGCAGATGCTATTGATAAACTGCGTTTTGAACTATTAAATAACCCAGATTTATCAGTTAGTGAGAGTGATTTTAAAATTACAATTACTGCCCAGCCAGATGATGGGACCATTACTATTTCAGATAACGGCATTGGTATGACAGAACAAGAAATTGTAGAAAATCTAGGCACCATTGCTAGGTCTGGCACTAAAGCATTCTTGGAAAATTTAACAGGTGAACAGAAGAAAGATTCTAATTTAATTGGCCAATTTGGAGTAGGTTTTTACTCAGCTTTTATTGTTGCAGATCAAGTTACAGTTCAAAGTCGTTCCGCATACGTAGATAAATCTAAAGGAGTACGTTGGTCTAGCAAAGGAGACGGTGAATTTACTATTGAACCTATTGAAAAAGAACAGGTAGGTACAGATATTATCCTACATCTAAAAAAAGAAGATTCAGATTTACTTTCAGACTGGACACTACGTCGCATAGTAAATACTTATAGTGATCATATTTCTGTTTCTATCTACATGAAAAAGGCACCAGAATATGATAAGGAAGGTAATGCCATTCCTAGTAATGAACTAGAAGTTGTCAATCAAGCCAAGGCATTATGGAATCAACCAAAATCAGAGATTACAGAAAAACAATATCAAGATTTTTATCATCATATTGCCCATGATTTCAGTGATGCACTGGCATGGACCCATTTTAAAGTAGAAGGTCGCCAAGACTATACTGGATTACTTTATATCCCTTTCCAAGCACCATTTAACTTATATAATGAAGAACAAAACCACGGCATTAAACTTTATGTCAAACGTGTTTTCATCATGGATGATGTAAAAAAACTAATCCCAAATTATTTAAGATTCGTACGAGGTATAATTGACAGCAATGACTTGCCATTAAATGTTTCTCGTGAGATTCTACAAGAAAATAAAGATATTGACTCTATCCGTTCTGGTAGTGTTAAAAAAATACTCGATTTGATTGACTCATTGTCAAAAAATGAACCAAAAAAATTTAAGATATTTTGGGAAAAATTCGGTGCCGTTTTCAAAGAGGGGGTCGGGGAAGACTTTAACAATAAGGAAAGAATTGCTAGTTTAAGCCGCTTTTCAAGTACTTTAAATAACTCTTCAGAGCAAAATGTATCTTTAGATGACTACATTTCTCGAATGCAACCGGGACAAGATAAGATATATTATATTACTGCTGATTCCTATCAAGCTGCTAAAAATAGTCCTCATTTAGAAATATTTTTGAAGAAAAATATAGAAGTACTACTGCTGACAGATCAAGTTGACGAGTGGTTTGTTAATTTATTAAGGGAATATAAAAATAAACCTTTAGCTAGTATTGTAAAGGGAGAACTAAATTTAGAATCATTGGGAGAAACAATAGATACATCTTCAAAATCTGATGATCTAACTAATGCTGTACTAGAAATCTTTAAAACAGCCCTAAAAAATAAAGTCAGTGATGTTAGAACCACTATTCGATTAACCGAAAGTCCTGCCTGTTTAGTAGTGGAGGAAAATGAAATGAGTCAATATTTAGTTAGAATGTTGGAATCAGCTGGTGCTCAATCTCCTGACATCGTGCAAAGAAAACTTCCTATACTAGAAGTTAATCCTGAACATTCTTTATTCAAAATGTTAGCAAAAGAAAAAAATCCAGAAAAAGCAGTACAACTTGCTGAGATTATTTTCGACCAAGCCTTACTGTCAGAAGGTGGTAAACTTAACAATCCTTCTGAATTTATTAAAAGAATGAATCAACTAATCTTTGAATAAGATACTTTGACAAACAAAAAACCTCAATCATGAGATTGAGGTTTTTATCAAATGATATTTATTTTGAAGATGATTTTTCATCTTCTTGATAGCCGAATGCTGTTAGAATACCACCAACAACTGTTGTAATGACTCCTGCTGGTATCGTCACTAACAATAGTGGCAAAGTCACAACGGGTATTGCAGAACTCGGAATACCTGCTCCCAAAGAAGTCGCTCCTGCACTAATTGAAGATCCACCAGAAATAGTTGCTGGATTTACCACTATCCTCGCCTGTGATGCTGTAGAAAAAAATAATATCCCACTTGCTAACAAGGCCATGCTTAATTTCTTCATTTTTACACCTCCACAAAAATTATTCAATACAAAACATCAAGTAATATGAATCATCAACAACTTACTTGAGGGATATAGTATCAGATTTATACCTAAAATACAATAAAAATTATATAAATATATAGCAAGTAAAAATAATGTAGACTAAGAAAAAACATTTAAAAACTACATCCTGAATCATATAAAAATTAAGATAATAAAAATATGAGAAATTATTTAAATGCAAACATATAATGATTCACCAATAGCTCTCCTGACATCAAAAGATGCATGTACAGAATCTGTAAATAAACATTACATATATTAAAAAATATTAACCATAGCTATTAGGATTTATTTTATAACTACAACATAATATAAAAGGAACATCAAGACATTTTAATAGACAAAATAGGCCAGTTTTCTTCTTCTGCATATTGACGTAACTTTGCATCAGGATTAACAGCAGTAGGATAAGAAACTAACTTCAGCAAAGGTAAATCATTAAAAGAGTCACTATAAAAATAGGAACTTTGGTAATCTTGCCACGTTCTATTGTGTTCTTTTAACCATTGCTCTACTCTAGTAATCTTTCCTTCTCTATAACTAGGAACCCCTTGATACTCACCTGTATAGTTTCCTTCCTTATCCTTAACTAAGGAAACTCCTATCACTTCATTAATGCCAAAATGATGTGCTATGGGGGTAATAACAAATTCATTAGTTGCCGATACCAAAATTATTTGATCATTATTCTGAATATGTTTATTGACTAAAGCATAGGCATCAGGTGATATATTGGGGATAATATATTCAGACATGAATTCTTGATGCATTTTTCCTAAAATTTCCATAGGAAATCTAGATAAAAAACTTAATTGAAATTGTAAAAATTCATCTAAATTTAAATTCCCCTCATGATAGTCATCAGAATACTGCTTTCTTTTTATTTCTGAATCATAACCAACATAACCTTTATCATACAAATATCTTGACCACTCAAAGTCTGAATCACATGTTAATAATGTATGATCTAAATCAAATAAAACTAAAGATGAATTCACTAATTTTTCTCCGCCAAAAACTGCTTTAATAAAGGAATAGTTATTTTTCTTTTATTCTTGATAGCATAATTATCAATCTCTTGTAACGTGTTTAGCAAAAAATCCAACGTTCTAGGAGAATGAGAAATCAAATAATTTAAAACTTCGTCAGATATATTCGTTTGTCTTATTTCAATAAATTTTCTCATTGTTTCCAATTTTTCCTGTTCTGATAATGGAAAAATTTCATAAATCAAACACAATCCTAATCTAGTTCTTAAATCATTACGTAGTTGAATCAATCTTTGAGGAGGCATTTCTGCACTAATTAATAAATGACAACCAGAATCAAATGATTCATTAAATAAATGAAAAAGCTCGATTTGAGAGGTTTCATCAAAGTCGTGAATATCATCAATTGCAATACATTCATAATGATGATTTAAAATTTCATCAAAATTTTGATGTTCTCGCGTAGATATCAAGGTTGCTTGTTTGCCTTCTATTAATCGTTGTTTGACCCATGATTTAAGTAAATGACTTTTCCCTATTCCCTCTGGTCCCCATACAAATATCAATTGTGATTCATCTAACTTTAATATAGACAACAACTCTCGATTTTGACTCCCTAAAAAAGAATCAAAACTAGGATAGCCCTGCTCTTCAAAATCAATTACCATCTGTTTCATTTAATGTTACACCCTTTATTCTTCTTCTAAGTAAAAATCACTCTTATAGTATTTGTCAGAAATAGCATTCATTATCACCACACAAACAGCAGAAAAAGGTAAGCCAAGTAACATACCTGTGAATCCAAATAAACTACCAAACGCCAATAAAACAAAAATGACTAAAAAGGGCGAAAGCCCAATACGATCCCCAATCAATTTAGGAGTAATGATAAAGGATTCTAGAATTTGACCCACTCCAAATACAACCCAAACTCCAATTAAATGCCAAATATCTGCATATTGCAAAATAGCAGCTAAAGTAGCCAGTATAGATCCTACTATAAAACCTAAATAAGGTATAAACACTAAAAATCCAGTCATAAAACCGATTGCAAAGCCATTTTTTAAATCTACCAGTGCAAGCCCTATACCATAAATAAGACCCATGACTATCATGACTAAAAATTGGCCACGTACAAATTCATTTAAAGCTGTATCTAATTCTCCCATAAATTCAGTGACAGGCTTATAGTATCTTCTTGGAATCAAGCTTCCCAACTTTTCTATTAATTCTGGCCAAACATATAAAAAATAAAGCAAAGTAATAGGCAACATAAACAAATTGTATAACAATAAAATAATACCACTACCAGTTTGCCTTACATAATCTGAAGCTTTCAAAATGAGTGATTTAAATGTTTCACTATTCTGTTGCCAAAGCTGTCCAAGATTTTCAGAACTAAAAAATTCCCTAAAATTAAGCTTATTTTCAATAAGATCTAACTTATTCTGAATACTAGCTGGTAAATTAATTTTATCCCCATTCTCTTGTAACCAATTCAGAACAATAGGCATTTTATCAATTAATTCATGCATTTGTTGTAACAAAACAGGAATCAAAAATGCAATAAAAATCAAAATTAAAATCAAAGTACCCACCACAATTATTAAAGATGCAAGCACTCTTGACATTTTAGTTGATAATTTTGTTGCCAATGGATTAAGAAAATAAGCCAAAATTATACCCGCTATAAAAGGCGTCAGAATATCGGATAAAACATAACACAGATAAAAAAGTATGCCAAAAACACACAACATGATTAACCATGGTATATATGATTTTTTTTCAGTTTGATACATAGTTAAAACCTTTAGTCTTGCAAATTATTAGCTGTTTCAAGTACTATTTTCTTAAAATTATCTGCTGTTTGCGGATGTTTAATACCAAAAGCTAAATTAGCTTCTAAATAACCTATTTTACTACCACAGTCATACCTTTTTCCTGAAAAAGGATAGGCAACAACAGTTTCATATTGTAACAACCTAGCAATAGCATCTGTTAGTTGAATTTCCCCACCAGCCCCTCTTGGAATCGTTGCCAAAAATTCATATATTTTAGGCGTTAGTACATAACGCCCCACTACTGCTAAATTAGAAGGAGCCACATCTGGATGAGGTTTTTCAACAATACTATCTACTTTTAAATAGTCTTTTTCTTCACTTACTTCCACAATACCATAAAAACCTGTTTCATTTGGATCAACTTCCTCAACTCCCAAAACGGTATTGCCTAAACGGTTATAAACCTCAATCATTTGAGTGAGTGTTCCTGGTTGAGCATCAATTAAATCATCTGCTAAAATAACCGCGAAAGCTTCATTTCCAACAGCAGGTAGTGATTTTAGAACAGCATGACCCAGGCCTAAGGCTTCAGCTTGACGAATATATAAGCAACTAACATTACTGGGTAAAATATCCTGAATGCTCTCTAATAATTGATTTTTATTTTTAAAAGCCAATTCACTTTCCAACTCATAGGCTTTATCAAAATGATCTTCAATACTGCGTTTACTACGCCCAGTAATAAAAATAATTTCTGTGCAACCCGCTTCAATAGCTTCTTCAACTGCATATTGAATCAATGGTTTATCTACAATTGGTAACATTTCTTTAGGCATTGCCTTCGTTGCTGGCAAAAATCTTGTCCCCATACCAGCCACAGGAAAAACAACTTTTTTTATTGGTTTCATTCATCTTCCTCAACTAATAATTGCTTAAGTTTAATATTAAATTTTTCTTCTGACCATATATCAATCCGCAGATCTTGTGCTTTTTTCAATTTACTTCCTGCCTTATCTCCGACTACAAGTACATCTGTATTCTTAGATATGGAGCTGGTAACCTTTCCTCCATACGTTTGCACTTTTTCACTTGCTTCATCTCTTGTTAAAGAGTTTAAAGTACCTGTAAATACAAAAGTTTTATCGGTAAAATCAGCATAAGTTAATCTATCAACAACAGAATCATTCGAATCTATTACAATATTTTGTTCTATTTTTCTATAAAATAAAATTAAATCATTCAATTTTAGCTTATTATCTTCTTTCTCTAAAAAATTCTGCCAATGATCAAATTTTGTTAAATTCAATAAATTTTCTAAACTATTATTACTATCAAATAGTACAGCATCAATTTCTTTTTGAGACAATTCTGGGGCAAAATTTTTCAGCCAATTTTGTGGCTCAAATATTTCTAACACCTGTTTATTTAAATTGGTTTCTTTGATTAAAATTCCCTCTTGTAACAAAAGTTGAATTTGTTCTAAATTATGTTCCCTACTAAAATACTCAATAACAGAATCTGCTATAACCTCCCCTATTTCTCGAATACAAAGTAAAAATTCACGTGGTGCATGTGTAATATTGTCCAAAGAACTAAAGTAATCAGCCAATAATTGAGCCGTTTTTTCACCAATATGCCTAATGCCTAATGCAAAAATAAAACGACTTAAAACAGTTTGTTTACTATCTTCTATCGAGGCTAAAATATTCTCAGCCCACTTAGTACTTGTCTTTCCATTTGGGTACACACTTAGGTAAGAAAATAGCTCCTCATATGACTGAATAAAATTATGCCAAGCGTTTACATCAATATTTTCTGCCTCTTTTTCTGTCTCTATATTAATTGTTTTTAACTCATCTAAAAACTGTTCATAATCATTTAAGATATCGGCTCTATTCTGGTGAATCTCTTGTAACGTTTTGTATTTTCTAATAGAGTTTTTTACTTCATTCCATCTCATCTCTTTAACATCATCAAAGGGAAATGATTCTATTAACTCATCCAATTTAAATTGGATTAAATCAAATAAATCAATCTGATATAAATCAGCAAAGTTAACTAATAAATTTTTGCTTACTAGCCCTTCGATAATCTTATTGCCCAAATCTAAAATATTCATGGCTCTTTTAGAAGAAAAGTGAATAAACGACTGTACTTTTTGGGCAGGACAAATTAAATTACCAGAACATCTCGCAACTGCTTCTGTCTCTTCTTTTATAATAGGACTGCCACATTCAGGGCAATACTTAGGCAATTGAAATATTGCGTATTCAGGTTCCAAAATACCAGCATCATTCACTTTCATTGGTCTTTTTTCAGGTAAGGAGCGCGTAATTTTAGGAATAACATCACCTGCTCGAGAAACTACTACAGTATCCCCTATGCGAATATCTTTTCTAAGAATTTCACCCTCATTATGTAAAGTGGCATTCGTTATAGTCACTCCCCCTACAAAAACAGGCTCCAATCTAGCCACTGGAGTAATAGCACCCGTTCTGCCTACTTGTACATCAATTGCCCTAACAACAGTTAAAGCCTCCTCTGCAGGAAACTTATGGGCAATAGCAAAACGAGGTGCCCGAGCAATGTATCCTAATTTTTTTTGTTCTTCAAAAGCATTAACTTTGAGCACAACCCCATCTAATTCAAAAGGTAACTCTGAGCGTTGATGATACATATACTCATAATGCTGAATAGATTCTTTTATGCCATGACAAATCTTTAAAAGATTGTTTTCTGGAATTGGCACACCCAGTGATTGCAACCATTGCATTTCTTCAAAATGAGTATCACGCATCAATTCCTCATCTACCCTAGCAATACCATAAGAAAAAAAGTGTAGATGGCGTTTTGCTGTAATGGCAGAATCTAATTGCCTTAACGAACCAGCAGCTGCATTTCTTGGATTAGCAAAAATTTTCTTACCCTTCTTTTCTTGAAATTCATTAAGTTTTCTAAAATCTTCTTTAAACATCAGGACCTCACCTCTGATCTCTAAAAGGGAGGGAATAGTTTCCCCTTGTAATTCTAGAGGAATACTTTGAATCGTTTTAATATTATGCGTGACATCTTCACCTAAAGTTCCATCCCCTCGAGTCGCTGCTAAAGATAATTTTCCATCAGTATACAAAATTGTAACCGCCAAACCATCAAATTTAGGTTCGCTTACATATTCGATAAGTGTAGAATCTAATTCTTTTTGTACTCTTTGATCAAATGCTTTAATTTCATCATAAGAAAAATGTCCGTCTTCTTCATCAACCATGGGAAACACATTACTTAGAGAAAGCATGGGTACAACATGAGGAATTTTTCTAAAAGACTCTAGAGGCTTAGCACCAACTCTCTGCGTTGGGCTATCTGAACGTTTTAAATTTGGATACTCTGCTTCTAATTTTAGTAATCGATTAAACAAACGATCATACTCTGAATCTGGTACGGACGGATTATCTTCTACATAATACTCATATCCATAACGAGAAAGCGTGAGAATCAAATCATCCATCTCACGCTTTATATCTTTTTCTTCTGATATTGTCATAACATGTTTTATATTGTTAAATATATCTATGAAAACAAACGCTTAGCGAGTTCTTCTCCAGGGATAATACCAACAGATTCCATTTCCTTTTGTCTTTCTAATACATAATCGCCAATATTTCTTAGCCATTCAGTTGATAGTTCTCCCAGCTGATCATCTACTAAATCTAATCCCAATTCATTGGCCAATTTAACAGCTAATCCCATAAATTTATCAAAGTTCTTATGACCTGGAGGTACATGAGTAATATCAAATAGAATACTAAAGCCCTTAAAAGAATTACTGGTTAATAAACTTGGTGTAAATGGAGTCTCATCCATATTCACAATTTTATACAATTCTTCTTCATAATTTGCGTAATAAAAAGCACCATCATGAGATAAGGTAAAACCATTTCTCTCTAAAGCTGCTCTTAAGTCGATGCCATTAATACTGTCTCTAGACACAAGATGCAAACCAATAATTTGGTCCACTCTGGCACATAACTCATCCATAGGCCTTGCAATTTCATAAAAAGAATCAACATCTGTCAAGTGATAGTCTCCATTTACACTTTTTGAGAAGTCTTGCACGTTTTTTCCAAATAAACTTAAATCATTTTTACTTGCTAAACCCGAACGACTAATCGCCTGCAAACCAATCACATAGGCTTTGTATTTAACCCCCGGTATTGGTTCAGCCAACTGAAACTGATCATCCAAATTACATGCCGCAATTTTAAAACGATGTTTACTACTCAAGCGAGGCAATACATGAAGTTCTTTAGGTTCGTTCAGTGTAATATAAGCCATATAGTCAAAACATTTATTAAACCAAGGTAAATCTAAATCTTCTAATTCACGAATTGAAATAGAAGACTGTGTCTTTTTACTTTTCTTGGGGAAAATTTTCTCAATCCTGCTAACAATACTTTCTTTAGTATAAGGGTTATCTTTAGCATGAGAAAATCTTTTTTCATCAATTTCTTCAAGTGTTTCCATCCCTTCCAAGGCTAAACTGTCTTGTACAGAAGGTTTTATTTTTACTTCTTTAGCATCAAATCCTGGACTGGTTGAAGTATTTAAATCCGCATAATCGGAGTTCTCCCTTAGTAAATTAGCTGATTTTTGAACTTTTTTTGTTTTATCAACAGATGAAGTCAGAACAGTATCTTCCATTTTATCTTCAAAAGTCTCATTTTTCACTGATCTATTCTCTTCTGCAGAAGTATTAAAAGCCATTTCTTCTTTAGCATCAAACTCTTCTGACTTAGCTGCAGAAAAATTAAAAGTTTCACTTTCTCCATCACGAACCTGAGTGACAGGATCATCTAACAAGGCATCTTTGTTCGAGTGTCCAAATTGTTTAAAGACTTCTTTTCGGTATTGATTTTCTTGATACATGCCATATAAAACCACCAATATAACAACAACCACACAAAAAACCAATATTCCTAAAAAAATTGTTTCAGCTTGCATATGCTCTTCTCTACAAAAAATAGAATTAGTAATCATGATAGTTCTAATTATAACTAAATTCTCGGCAAAATACAGGATTGTTACTTCCCAATATCACTTTTATTTTTAAGGTACATGGCGCACCCGACAGGGATCGAACCTGTGACCTCCGGCTTCGGAAACCGACGCTCTTCCAACTGAGCTACGAGTGCAAACATACCAAGAACATTCTAACATAATTAATAAAACTCAATATACCTTACTTATTTGCTTTCATGTGTTTGGTTTAAAAACATAACTGTATAATTAACGTATATTTATACTATAATAATGGGACTGAATTGATATGTTGTAATATGAGTTTGAATTAAATATTTTTTGATAAGATTGACTTTGCTTTTTATGTCTAACCAACAATATACTAATAGTAACGAGGAACTTTATATTGGTCTAATGTCTGGCACCAGTTTGGATGGTGTAGATGCTGTTTGTGCGAGTTATCAGAATCGAGAATTTAAAGAAATTTTAGGCCATCATTCTATCGATTACAGTCTTTCACTAAAAAAACAGTTGCTTAAATTACAAAATATTCAAAATAATGAATTACATAACTGCCAACTAATTGGCGTACAATTAACCCAATTATATGCAAAAGTGGTAAAGCAACTCTTAAACAAATTAAAATTAGAACATAAAAATATTACTGCTATAGGTTGCCATGGCCAAACAATTCGTCATTTCCCTGAATTTTCTTATTCTATCCAATTAGCTAACTATGCTTTACTTGCAGAAGAAACTAAAATTAATGTTGCAGGAGATTTTAGAACCAGTGATTTAGTTGCTGGAGGCCAAGGGGCCCCTCTAGTCCCTTTTTTCCATCAAGAATTATTTTCTAATGCTAATTATCCTAGAGTCATTTTAAATATCGGAGGTATTTCAAATATTACAATTTTAAAACCTAACTCTCCAGTTACGGGTTTTGACACAGGTCCAGGTAATATGCTGCTAGATGAGTGGTGTAGAACGCATTTTAAACAGGAATTTGATACACATGGCGAATATTCAAAAAAAGGAAAGATCATCCCTCACTTACTGCAACATTTCTTAGAAACTGAGTTTTTCCAAGAACCGCCACCTAAAAGTACAGGAAGAGATTTATTTTCGAAACAATGGCTTGATAAATTTTTGTCTCATTCTGAAAATCCTTTCGATGTCGCTAGAACTCTAGTAGAATTAACCGCAATAAGCATTACCAATGAGATTAAAAAATATGCTTATAACACCAAAGAAATTTTCGTATGTGGTGGTGGTGGTTACAATAATACGTTAATGGATAGATTAAAAGATCTCTCTCAGCCCGCATCTGTAGTGAGTATTGAAAAACTAGGAATCCACCCCATGCACGTTGAAGCCGCAGCTTTTAGCTGGCTTGCCATGAAACGAGTGCATAAAGAATATAGTAATTTACCTTCTAGCACAGGAGCTAGAGGAAAAAGAATTTTAGGGGCTCTTTGGGAGCCATTTAATAATAGTGAAGAATAATTATGAATTTTAACATTCCACCCCAAGTGCCAAAAGATGATGTAAAAAATACAGATTCAGAATCTAAAATAGAAAAAAATACTACTGAACCTTTTATTTCTGATTCATCTGAAATCGAAACAGATAAATTGAAAATAGATGAAGAAAATCAGGAATCTATTAGAAAAGAACCTTTTCAAGTCATTATGGCCGATTTAGTAATGATGGGAGCAGCTTTTCTATTAATTTTTCTAACTGTTTCTTTATTATCTTTTTCTATGTCTGATCCTGCATGGTCTCGAACAAGTATGGAATCTATTGAAATTCATAATATTATGGGAAAGATAGGTGCCTATAGTGCAGATGTTTTATACTACCTTTTTGGTTTATCTGCATGGTGGAATTGCTTTTTTTTAGTATTTATAATATTCAACCTTATTATTGTATGGCATTCCCGTAACACCAAGAGTAAGTCTTCTTTTTCATTTATATATAGCTTAGTTGGTCTTGCTGTATTATTGTTTACAAGTTCAACCCTTGAACAAATTTATCTAACAGATGTTATCCAAAAATCCTTGCCTTTAGGCGCTGGCGGTCTTGTGGGAAACACATTGGCTCCTATTTTTAGCTCATTATTAGGTACTACGTTTTCAAGTATAGTATTATTTTTGCTCTTTATCGGTGGCTTTATCTTAATTATCCAAACTTCTTGGCTTTATTTGTTTCAAAGCATTGGTACAAGTGTTTTAAACATTTTTACTCAAAAGCATGAAGAACCTAAAAGCGAAAAAGAAAGGACGCTATTAAAAGCTCAATCCATTACCCAAAGACCCATAGAGAAACCTAACTTTGCAGTTAGTAGTAGAGAAGTTAAATTAAAACAAGGAAATACCTTAAAAAATACTAAAAAAAACAAGATAAAAGATCCTATACAACCAAGTATAGAATCTATACAAGACTATGAACGTCCTATCCTTTCTCTTTTCAAAAAACCTTTTAAAAAAATTAGTTTTAATCAAAAAGAACTTAAACAAAAAGCCATTCAGCAAGCTGAAACCATTACCAGTGTCTTTGACAAAAACAATGTTGCTAGTAAACTCATAAAGGTTGATATTGGCCCTGTATTTTTTAACTATCACATCAAATTAAACTTACCTAATGATGCAAAAGAAATACAACAATCTTGTTCTGATTTAAAAGAAGCTTTTAACAGTACAAATGTTTTTCTTACCCAACCCAACCCTACGAGAGCTGATTATGAATTACTAATTGCTAAGGAAAAACCGGAAACTATATCTTTGATGGAAATTTTTAGTAAGGATATTTTCTCGAACTCTAATGAAAATCTAATTATTGCTCTAGGAAAAGATACTCATAATCAACCTATATTGGTATCACTAGAAAATATGCCCAATTTTTTAATTTCAGGAGATAATCATTCCGAAATTTTGTTGGGTATGAAAGCTACTATGGCTTCATTGATTGCTCGATATACATCAAAGCATTTAAAAATGATTTTAATGGGAAAAAATGAAAAGGATTTTGATTCTTATGTCAATCTTCCACATTTAATTGCCCCTTTTGTAAATAATCCTGATTCTGCTTTAAATACATTTAACTGGTGTCTCGATGAGAGTAAAAAAAGACTACAAATTTTACATGATACAAAATGTAATGACATTAATGAATTAAATCAAAAAATATATTCAGCTTTCGGAAAAAATATTTTTATTGCCGATCCTTTTAGTGAAGATCTGGATAACCCTTCTCCTTTAAAGCCACTACCATTTTTAGTTGTTTTTATTGATGAATTAGATTGGTTACAATCGACACTCCAACAAATTGACAAACAATTATTTTTAGATTTAGTTCAATATAGTAAAGAAATAGGAATTCACTTAGTACTAACTCAGTCATCCCCTTCAGTTCATTCTCTCACACCAACGCTTAAATATATTTTTCCTACCAGACTTGCTTTTAAAGTTGACAGTCATGTAGAGAGCCTATTAATATTAAATCAACTAGGTGCTGAAAAATTAATTGTCAAAGGCGATGCTCTATTATTATTACCCGATCATCGACAAACAATTCGTCTACAAATAGGTACGTTAAATCAAAAAGAATATTCACAATTAGTTAGTAATTTTCAATCAAAACAAACTTTTGATGATAATATTATTAATTATCAACCTAAGCAAACCAATACGACTCCAGAAAATCAAGATTTATACGATATGGCAGTACAGCATGTTTTAAATTCTCAAAAAACATCTATTTCTTTTCTACAAAGAAAAATGAAAATTGGTTACAATTTAGCCAATCAGTTATTGGAACAAATGGAGATGAATGGCATCCTGTCAAAGGCAGAATTAGGTGGCAAGCGAGAGATTTTAATTCATAGTAATAAGCAACAAGCTAAGGGTAAAAAGTGGCATTAAACGATCATAATTCCATCACTCAATCAGATAGAAAATATGGTGTATTGCTTATTAATATTGGAGCACCTGAAGATTTATCACAGCACTCTATCCGCTCTTATCTCAATTTATTTTTATCGGATAAAAGAGTAATAGAAATCAATCCTATTTTATGGAAAATGGTTCTTAACGCTTTTATCTTGCCCACTCGTCCCAAAAAATCTTTAGCTAAATACGAGTTAATATGGAAAAAAAACGAATTATCTCCTTTAATAAAAAATTCAATAGAGCTCGTCAATAAGCTACAAAAATCTTTAAATCAAGAATTTGATAATATTATGGTTCATATGGCGATGAATTATAGCAAGCCTTTTGTAAATGATGTTATCAAAGAATTTCAACAACAAAATATTTCAAATATAATCATATTACCACTGTTTCCTCAATATTCTGCTACCACTGTAGGGGCTTCTTTAGATAAAGTCTGGCAGACATTATTAAGGTTAAGATTTCAACCTGAAGTTGCGAGTATTAATTACTTTCATCAACATCCTAGTTATATTAAAGCCTTAACACAACACATCAAAAATTATTGGCAACAACACGGTCGTTCTGAACTACTGTTACTCTCTTATCATGGAATCCCTACTCAATACGTAAAAAAAGGAGATCCCTATTCTCAACATTGTTTAGAGACCACTCAAAGCGCCCAGCAAGAACTTGGACTTGATGATAATCAAATTACTATGTGCTTTCAAAGTCGCTTTGGAAAACTTAAATGGTTACAGCCTAATACTCAAGATTTGTTTAAAATTCTACCAAAAAAAGGAGTTTCATCTATTGATGTTATTTCTCCAAGTTTCGTTGTAGATTGTTTGGAAACACTAGAAGAATTAGATATTTCTGGACGTCAACAATTCATACAAGCAGGGGGAAAAGTTTTTAATTATATTCCTTGTTTAAATGATAATGTATTGTTAATAGAAACCTTAAAAAATATCATTCAATCTAAATTATAATTCTTTATTATTCCACCCAATATTCATTACACCCGTAGATAGATAAATCATGGTGACTAACAATCAATATAATTTTATCTTGTGCATAATTTAGTAAGCGGTGATAAAGCAATTCAATATTTTTCTTATCTAACCCTGCAAATGGTTCATCTAATAAAAGTAAAGAGCGATTAGCTAATAATAAACGAGCTAAAGCAATTCTTCTAGCTTGACCACCAGAGACTTCTGCACCATACTCTCCTAATGATGTTTCCAAACCTTCTCTTGATTGAGCCCATTCATCTAAACAAACAAATTTTAATACCGACCATAATTCTTCATCACTGGCATTTTTTTTACCAATTCTTAAATTATCCGCTAAGCTAAGATCAAATATATCAATATGTTGTTGTAAATAACCTAAAGTATCTTTTAAATTCCATGTGTCGATATTTTGCTTGTTTAATAAAATATCGCCTTCTGTTTGTATTATCTCTCTGGCAATTAAATCTAACAATGTTGTTTTACCAGCTCCTGAAGGTCCACGGATTCCTAATATATCTCCTTTATTTAATTTAAAAGAAATCTGCTCAGGACCATTTAAAGCATTGGGAATTTTTCCAGAAATATTAATTAATTCTAAACTTTCAACGTGTTTTGGTTCTACCGTTCCTGTATCTACTTTTTCTTCATTTTTTTCAATTAACTCGTTAATTCTATCTCTAGAAAGTATACTCAATCCCAAAGACATGAAACTACCTGCCAAAGGGGATAAGCATTCAACCAGTCCCATGACTCCTAAAATAATACCTAATAGCCAAGGAACTGTTAACATATTACTGTTTACTAAGATAACACCTTGCCAAATCCCTCCAATTAGGGCAACAGCCAAAGAAAAATCTTGTAACATCTTGATAAAACTATTAAAATTTTGTTGCTGTAAATTTTTTTGTAATCTATTATTATCCAATTGATCTAATTTTTCCTGTTGAAAAGACCAAGTTTTCCAAATCAATAATGGCGTCAATAGCGATAGAGATTGTACAAATTGTTCCTTACAATATTCAGATAAAATCACTTCTTCTTTGGCAAGACGAGTCCCTCTTACAAAGCTTAAAATTGGGATAACTAACCAAGAAACGAACACAGCCGGGATAATATAAATAAGCAAACTTGGCGCTACATAATATATAAAAAAAGTCACCAATCCTACGATAACAGTACTGGAAATCCAAGGAAGAACAAATCTTAAGGGAAATAAATCAAGTCTATCTATATCTATCACTAACCTGTGTGTCATAACAATAGAATTAACACTACTATTATGTAATTTAGAGCGATAGCTAGAAAGATATCGAAAGGTACTAACTCTTAGATCCTTTAAGAGATGTAAAATGGCATTATGTGAGACCAAATCTCCCGCATAGCGGGTTGCTGTTCTGGTTAAGGCAAATGTTCTAATCAAACCTGAGGTCGTAATATAGTTAATTTCAACGCCCAATAAACCAGCAATAGCAGCAGCTGTTATAAACCAACCAGAAGTGGATAATAAGCCAATTGAGGCAAATAAAGTAGCAATACTCAATACAATTGCCAATAACCAATAAAATTTTCGGCCTTTTAATAAACTTCTTAATGTTATTTTTTGAGTACTTTTAGCTGTCATCATTCTATCCAAATCGTTCTATCTAACCAATTCAAAAATTCTTCTTGATGACTTATTAACAAAACAGTTTTATTTTGAGTCACTTGTTCTAATAGGTTTAATATTATTTCTGAAGTATCAGGATCTAAATGTTCAGTTGGTTCATCAATAAGCCACAACTGGGCATCTTTAAGCAAAAGTTGAGCAATACTTAAACGCCCTAACTGTCCTCCTGATATCCCTAAGCCTCGTTCACCTAGTAACGTATCTAACTGTTTTGGTAATTGTAAAACGAAATCTTTTAAACCCACCTTTTCTAACGCAGATAATAATTCCTCGTCAGTTGCTTCAGGAGAGGCTAGTCTTAAATTGGACGCTATAGTACCGCTAATAATCCGTGGGGACTGAGATAAATAGCTAATTTCTTCATGCCAATCATCTCTACTAATTGAGTTGAGTTCTTGGTCATTAATCTTTAATTCCCCTTGATAAGGAATAAAAGTCAAAATTGCTTCAAACAATGATGTTTTACCAACCCCACTATCTCCCTTTATTAAAATTCTTTCTTTATTATTAATTTCAAACGAGATTGGTTTCAATCTTACCGTCCCAGTATTACTTTTGATCATTAATTTTTGAGCTGTAAGTCTAGGGGCTTCTGTTAAGGAAAATCTATTTTCTCCAGGATGAACCCAAGCATCATATTTTAAAATTGGAATTAATTCTGCCATTGCACCTTCTGCATTAGCTTTAGCATGATAATCACTGCCTAACATTCTTAAGGGTGCATAAAACTCAGGAGCTAAAAGTAAAATAAACAAGGCAGGTTGATATGGCACCATAATAATTTCTTTATAGCCTGGTATGTCGCCCATCAATCCAAGACCTAGATAAAGAGCGATTCCTGCAATAGAAATAGATGAAAAAAACTCAAGTGTAGCAATAGATAAAAACGCTAATTTAAGAACATCCATCGTTCCTTTGCGATACTCTTCAGAGGTATCATAAATAATTTTTTCAGCACTCTCTGTGGCGTTAAAATGGACAATCGTTTTCATGCCACGAATTAAATCTAAGAAATAACCACTTAATCGGTTCAATGCATCGAATTGTGCTCGACTTTTATCAGCTGCAGAGGCCCCAACTAAAATCATAAAAATAATAATAAGAGGCACTGTAATCGCAAAAATAATAGTAGCGACTTTGCTATAAAAAACCACTACCCCTAAAATAATAACAGGGGTAATAGATACCAGTAAAACTTGTACATAATATCGACTGATAAAATCATCTAATGCATCAATTTGATCCATCAATTTAGAGCTTAATACACCTTCCGAACCAAAAACTCTTGATTCTGGCCCCAAACGACTAATAGTAGTAATTAACTGATTTTGTAATTTTTGCCGAGCAAGATAACTTGCTTTTTGGGAAAATCTTTCTCTTGAATATTGTAATAATGGCCTAAGTATAAGGCAGACAGCAATCACAATGATGTGACATAAAAAAAATTCTTGTTTAAAATCTAATTTCCCCAAATACACCATCACTAAATTAGAAAATAAATTCGCAAGAAACCAACTTTGGATGATAAATAATATCAAACAAAGAACTGCAAAAATTAGAGCCACATTCAATAGACCTTTCACATCCACCAGTATCTGATTAAGATACTGGCGAATAACTTTCTTCTGTGACTCTGCATTTTTTAATTCAAAATTTACTTCTTTTGATTTCATTACATTTCGTATTTTTCAGCAGCCCAAGCAACAATCGCTGTCACAACTGCCATTCCTACGATCCAACATATATATAACATATAACATTCCTTATACTGTACTAATATAATTTATTAGAATTTTCACGAATATATTCAGGTGTCAATCTACCACGCATCGCCATTACATAGTAACCCCAAATAGTATATGCCAATATTATTGGTATAATCACTAACGCTACTAAGGTCATAATACCTAAAGTACCATAACTAGAAGTAGCATCCCACATAGTTAAACTATGATTCATCGTTGTTGAAGATGGAATCACGAATGGGAACATAGATACACCTGCTGTGAAAATAACACCTAATAAAGCAATAGAAGTACTTACAAAAGTGAAGATATGTTTATGTTTCTTACTACCTATAGCAGCACCCAAAAAACCTAACACACCTAACAATGGGAACACATACAACCATGGCATTTCAGCATAATTCTTAAACCAAAATGCATGTCCACTTTCTACTGTTTTATTTATTGCAGGGGTACTAAGACCATTTTCAGCAATAATAGAAGTTACTTGGTAGCCATCAACAAAGAAGTATAATAACATTCCAGCAACTACAAATAGTAAACAAGCTAACAAAGCTGAAACATAAGTTGCTTTTTCACTTCTTGCTCTAACTTGATCGGTCGTTTTCAATTGTAAGAAAGCACCACCATGAGCTACCAACATGAAAACTGAAATCAAGCCAGCAATTAAGCCATACCAATTTAATAAGCTAATCAAGCCTAAAAATCCGCTGAATACACCACCAACTTCATTACCATTAAATCCACCGTGGTAAAAAGGCATATTAATGTTATGTGCTAATTGCAAACCAGTAGATGCTTGATTAGGAATAAAATCAAATGGAACCCCTTGTAATAGATTACCAAACGCGACCCCTATAACTAATGCAGGTACTAAAGAACCAATTGTTAAACCCCAATCCCATAAATTTCTCCACGCAGGTGAATCAATTTTAGAACGGTATTCAAATCCCATTGGTCTAAAGAATAAAGCCATCAATACCAACATTAGAGCCAAGTAAAATCCGCTAAATGCAATTGCGTAAGCGATTGGCCATGCTGCAAACATTGCACCACCAGCCGTAATTAACCAAACTTGGTTACCATCCCAATGAGGTGCTACTGAATTAATCATAATACGACGATCTTCATCAGTTTTACCAATCACTTTTAGCAAGATACCAACACCAACATCAAAACCATCAGTAATTGACCAACCAAGCATTAACACACCGATTAGCAACCACCAGATAAATCTAAGCTGATCATAAGTAAAAACTCCCGTTAAAAAATCCATTATTACACCTCCCTAATAGAGCGAGAATTTTCTAAAGAATAACGCCCTGTTTTCAAAGCTGAAGGACCTAATCTTGCATATTTGAACATCAAATATAATTCAACAATTAAGAATCCAGTGTATAGAGTAATAATTGCAATTAGAGTAAACCACACTTCAGCTACAGTGATACCAGATACGGCTAAGAAAGTAGGTAAAACCCCATCAATTGCCCATGGTTGACGACCATGCTCTGCCACAAACCAACCACATTCAATTGCCACTAATGGCAAAGGAATTGACCATAATGCTAATCTTGAAAGCAAGATACTACGTCCAACACTTCTCTTGATAACACTAAAAGAAGCCCAAGCAAACAACAAGATAAACCATACACCCAAATCAACCATTATTCTAAATGCCCAGAATAAAGAAGGAATATCTTTAGGGATCGTCAATTCTGCTGCTTGACGAATTTCTTCTTCAGTTGCACTTGCAATACTTCTGTCTACAGGAATAACAGCCTTAACTAACTGACCATAACCCCAATCTTGTTTGTATTTATCAAAATCGACCTTAGCAGCTTCTAAAGCTCGTGCTTGATCTTCAGAATTTTGTAGCACTTTCTTGCCGCTAATAATTTGAAGTGCTTCGTCTGCAACAATACCATTTTTTACTCTAGGAATGTTTTGTTCAACCACTTGTTTAGCACCTAAGATTCTTTCGCCATTGGCTTGAACAATTTTTGGTTTATAGTAGTTAATTAAACTTGTCCCACAGGGAATAGAAACCCAACTATCGTTTTCTGTAAAGTCAATTGAAGATTTATAACTAGGCCAAGCAAAAAGTTTAAAATCAATACAACCATCGACACCATCATAGTGAGCTTCAATAGCAGCCATTTTCCCAGGCTGATGTTCATTCACATGAATACCCGATTCGTGACCAAACAATACAACTGATAAAGAAGCAAAAAAGCCAAAGATAGCTGCTACAGTAAACGATTTTCTTGCAAACTCAAGATCACGACCTTTTAACAAATACCATGCAGAAATACCCAACACAAACATAGCACCAAAGACATAACCACCCGAGACTGTATGCAAAAATTTAGCTTGTGCAACTGGACTTAGTACAACATCTGCGAAGTTCATCACTTCATGACGCACTGTTTGTGGGTTTAATACAGAACCAACTGGATATTGCATCCAACCATTAGCAACCAAAATCCATAGAGCTGATAGATTAGTACCAAGCGCAGTCAACCAAGTAATAACCAAATGCGTTTTTCTACCCATTCTATCCCAGCCGAAGAACATCAATCCAACAAGGGTAGATTCCAAGAAAAAAGCAACCAAGGCTTCAATGGCCAAAGGTGCCCCAAAAATATCGCCTACAAAATGTGAATAGTAAGACCAGTTAGTACCAAATTGAAACTCCATGGTCAAACCTGTCGCCACACCTACAGCGAAGTTAATACCAAACAACTTACCCCAAAAACGGGCCATATCTTTGTAGATTTCTTTCCCGGTTTTAACATAAATTGTCTCCATAATGGCTATGATCACTGTTAGTCCCAAAGTCAATGGAACAAACAAGAAGTGATATAACGCCGTCAACGCGAACTGCAACCGAGACGGATCGAGAACAGCATTTTCCACCATCAGAACCCTCCTTATTTTATTTGCTAGTGGTTAATAAAAATACTCCCTATCGCAACTTTTATTATTTAACTAAAATGTAAAACACGCAAAACACACGTAAACACACTAAGTGGTAAATAATTAACCACTACCCTACACTCAGTTATTTTTCAAACACTGCGACTTGTTCGTATTATACATGAATTTAATCCAAATAACCGAAAACTAAAAAGAGTTTTTATTGAAAATGCAAGACGGATAAAATAACTTTTTTATAGAATTTTATTACTTAATGTTTAAAAAAAAGGGTTAAACTTTAGATAATTAAAGGTTTTTTAACCATTTGTTAATGTTTGTTAAAAAATAAAAATATCATACTAAAAATGCATTATTTTCCTCATTTCAGTCTTTATTGTTGTTTTTTTTGCCATGAAATCCAGACATAATTAGCAGTTATTAAATTACACCTAATATGAAATTTTTTTAAAATAAGCATATTCAATGCATAAATATAATAGTCTGATTTTTTTGTGTAAATAGATTGTCATATGCAATCAGTTACTTTCTAGGTAATAATTTATGGATAGAAAGTAATCAATATATAAAAATATTTAATCTAAAAAAGCATTAATAAAGGTTTACTTTCTTCAAAAAGTAATATCTTATCCATTTAGTCAGTTACTATGCTAAACCTCGTTTAATATAGGACTTAAAGAATAAAATAGAATGGATTTCTATCGTTCTACAATTTTGTAGCTAACTGAATATTATTTATAAGGACACGAAACTTTACCGGTAATTAACTAAGAATAATTGTAAGATACACTGACTAAGAGTTAATATTCATAGTATTATTTTTAAAGACTATTAATACTACGCTCCCTTTGATTAAATTAAGTATTTTCTTTATAATCACTTAACATTTTTAAAAAACAATATTAAATAACGAGAATTTAACAATGACAGACAAACAACAATCAACTACTAACAATCATCAATCAAAATTACGTAGTTATTTACAGTTTTCTTTTCCAAAAGAAACCGTCAACTTTTGGTTGGAAAAATTTAATCCAACTTGGTCTTTGACAGAGAAAAAAGGCATGTTTTTAAGGCGCATACCAGAGGCAAAAGATACTTTTACTCTCTACTTTAAAGTTAACAAACAAACAGAATTTCCTAAAGCAGGCCAACATTTAAATGTATCCACAGAAGTGGATGGCAGGTTGCTGACCAGAAGTTACAGCCCTACTGTTATGGATAAAGAAAATAATATTATTGGTATTACTGTCAAAACAGTTAAAAATGGAGTCGTTAGTACATGGTTTAATTATGGTCTAAGACCTAAAGAAATAGTTATATTTAGCAAACCATATGGAGAATTTCAGTGGCCAAATAATAATGAATCCGTCCTATTATTAGCAGCTGGTAGCGGAATTACACCTATTATTAGCCTATTGAGAGAAAATATAAATAATAATCAGCCCATCCAATTATATTATTGGAATAAAACTCGAAGCGAAGCTTGCTTTGTAAAAGAATTACAAAACATGCAGCAATCATATGATAACTTCACATTTGAACTTCATTTAACTCAGGAACAAGCAGAGCAAAAACATGAAAGACATGGTCGAATTTCACAATCAATTGAGAACAACACTCCTGAATTATCTCAATCTCATGTATTGGCCTGTGGTCCTAGTGCCTTCATCATACAAGCCAAGAACTTACTAGCTACCAAGAGTAAAACATTTCTCTCGGAATCATTCTCCCCCCCTATTTTTGAATTGGATGAGAATGAAAAATTACACGACTACACTTTAACGCTTCAAAAGCAAAATAAAACAATTATTGTTGCTAACAACAAACCAATATTAGATGCTTTGCTAGAAAATGGTATTAATCATCCTTATGGGTGTAAGATGGGAATTTGTATTAGTTGTGTTTGTCACAAGGTATCGGGAAAAACTAAAAATGCTCTTACTGATGAAGTAGACATTGAGGAAAACCCAGCTTTAAAGATATGTACTGAATACGCAAAAAGTGATGTAGTACTAGATGTTTGAAAATTTGAAATATAATTGTATGATTTAGAAATGATAGTGTATAATGTGGGCATGGATTTTATTAGTTATAAAGGAGCTATTGTATGGAACTTCATAAAACACCGTTGACAAAAGAACAGTTAAGTGCTCTTGCAGAAGAATTAGATGGTATTAGAAAAGAAATTACTGATGACTTAGGTGAAAGAGATGCTAAGTATATTCGCAAAATATTAGCTGCTGTTCGTTATAGTTCAGTTCTAGGTAGAGGCTTACTATGGTTTTGTTGGTTGCCTATTGCTTCTTGGTGGTTGCCTTTTGCTTTTGTATTAGGTTCTATCTCTCTAGGAATTTCCAAAATTTTAGAGAATATGGAAGCCGGTCATAATATCATGCACGGACAATTTGACTGGATGAATGACAAGAAATTGAATGGTAAGGTATACGAGTGGGACTGTATATGTACAGCAGATAACTGGCGCTATACACATAATTATCTGCACCACACCTATACAAACGTTCTAGGAAAAGATCATGATATTGGCTATGGTTTTGTGCGCGTGTTTCCAGAACAACGTTGGCATCCTATGTATTTATTGCAACCTTTATCAGCTA
This sequence comes from Neisseriaceae bacterium PsAf, assembly GCA_017114885.1. Classification (GTDB taxonomy): domain Bacteria; phylum Pseudomonadota; class Gammaproteobacteria; order Burkholderiales; family Neisseriaceae; genus QFNR01. The sequence continues at coordinate 81,301 of WNLJ01000006.1, forward strand.
TAATAGTTGCCTTGTTTTTCCAATGGGCAGTCGCAATTCAGAACCTTCGTTTGGAGGAAGTTTTGTTCAAACCAAGAACCAAGACCTTTAGACAGCTTTCTAAGGATGTCAAGCCATATTTACCTAAAATGGGTAAAGAAGTGTTCAAAGACTACATTCTTTTCCCTCTATTGGTTGGTCCTTTTTTCTTCTATGTTTTCTTCGGCAATATGATTGCCAATATTATTAGAAATATTTGGTCTTTCTTTGTTATCTTTTGTGGGCACTTCCCTAGTGACACCAAACTCTTTGATAAATCAGTTTTAGAAGATGAATCAAAAGGTCATTGGTATTATAGACAAATTGTAGGCTCTTCTAACTTTCATGGTAGCCGTTTAATGCATATTATGTCTGGTAATTTAAGTTATCAAATAGAACATCATTTATACCCAGATTTACCAGCTAATCGTTACCATGAAATTGCCCCAAGAATTAGAGAGATTTGTGCCCGCTATAATATTCCTTATGATACAGGGTCTTTGTTAAAACAATCTGCTGAGGTGCTATATGCCATACTCAAATGGAGTTTACCATTAGGCAATACAAGTAAAGATTACTATCAAGTCGAAAAACCTGCTCTTAAGTAAAATCTAGCTATTTATTCAAAAAATATCGTAACTATTTTAATAAAAGTTACGATATTTTTTTATGCATTTAACTAAACCTAGATGCAATACTATTACACAGTCAAGGATAGTCTATAACTTGTCTCTACAATTTACAGGGTGCATTGAAACAATTTTTGGTCATGACCAATTATAATGACCAAACACAGGTATTGTTGCCAATATTGTTGCCCAAACCCACGAAAAAAAATTAAGGCAAACAACAGCATCAAATGGAATAGATGATTCAACAACAATGAAGTTTCATTCATTACTCTGTCTAAACTTTTATGATATTACCTCCCAGGATAGGATATATTTTCCAGTATAAACATAAAAACCAAGATAGAGGAGTGGTATCTACTTATGTTGATACCATTAGTCGCATCATTACCAAATGAAATGGGCGTATTTAATGGGCATATTTAAAGAATAATAATTTATTAGATGCACAGAAAAAATATCGATTTCAGAATTAAATACTATTCGTAGCATGAAATAAGCTAAAACCTGATTAGCAATTACTGTAAATTACTAAAGAGTTACTGCCACACTACATAAATCTACGACTTCCCCATCTTCCTATGAATTAAGTATCTAAAGAAACCTCTAGGTAATAAATAGGCTTCAAAGTTACTAAAAATACCAGTCTCATAAATAGGTGCCAGTAAAAAAATATTAAGGTAATTTTTCAAGAAACAGGAATAACCAGACAAGATTGGTGTTAGCAATGCTACTTTTTCAAAGTAATAGAATTCTTATCACAAAATAATAAATTATCTTTTATGGCTAATTCATTTGAATTTTCTAGTGATAGTACTTTTATTTTTCCAAAAACACTCAGCTTAGGATATAACCACATAATTATATGTAACCAAAGAGTTTCAGAAGATTAAGTGGACAAGTTCAAATATGTAAAAAATTGACTAATATTTATTGAGATAAAAATTAACTAAAGTTAAGAACAAATGATTTGGCGGAAGCGGTGAGATTCGAACTCACGGAGGGCTATTAACCCTCGACGGTTTTCAAGACCGTTGCATTCAACCACTCTGCCACGCTTCCCGATTGATTGAAGTTCAAGATTATAACGACTATACACAAATATTTCAAGTGTAAAATTTATTATTTAATAAAAAAATTATTTTCCTAATAAACCTATCAATAATACTCATTTTACTAAAAATAAATAGTATTATAAATTAATAAGTTATAATTTTATTATCAATAAAGACTTGCGGAATAATTAATTATTTGGTTTAATACATGTCTTTCAAGGGGTGATTAGCTCAGTTGGTAGAGCGTCTGCCTTACAAGCAGAATGTCAGCGGTTCGACTCCGTTATCACCCACCAAAACGCGGTGGTAGCTCAGCTGGTTAGAGTACCGGCCTGTCACGCCGGGGGTCGCGGGTTCGAGTCCCGTCCGCCGCGCCAAAAAATTTCATAAAAATAAACTTGCTGTATTTCTTAAGTTTCCTATATTTCTTTGATTTTGATTTTAATATTTTTTTCTGGAATTCTCTCGGATTATTTCTTGTAAAAAAGCCAATCGAGAAGTATTTAATTCCCCTTCCTCTACAGCTTCTTTAAGAGCACATCCAGGCTCTTCTTGATGTGTACAATTGTGAAACCGACACGCCCCTATATAGGCCTCAAAATCTGGGAAATACCTAATAAGCTCAGATACCGGTATATAATTCAAACCAAATTTTTGTAAGCCTGGTGAATCAATAATAAAGCTATTTTCGTTAAGTGGATACATTATCGTATGGGTGGTTGTATGTCGTCCTGTATTTAAATTATCTGAAATCGAATTAACCTTAACTTTATTTTCACCCAATAGACCATTAATAATGGTAGATTTGCCTACTCCTGATTGACCAACTAATAAACTAGTTTTCCCCTGTAAATAAGGTGTTAATTCATCAATTTTATTCAAAGCAGATAATTTAATGACTTCATAGCCCATTTTTTGATAGTAAGCGAGGTATTTTCTAACTTTTTCACTGCCAGCTATATCGACTTTATTTAAAATAATAATAAACTCGATGTCTGATGCTTTGGCCGCCAACATTGCTCTTTGGAGTAAATTTTCATTTACAGTTGGCTCTACAGCCAACACAAATAATACCTGATCAACATTAGCTGCCAATACTTTAGATTTATATAAATCTGCACGATACAACACGTTTTGACGTGGTAAACACGTTTCAATAACCGCTTGTTCATCATTCAAAATAGTTGCTTCTACCCAATCACCACAAGCATAGTCTACTTTTTTAGCCCTCGTTTGAGCTTGATAGACTTGCCCATGCTCATCTTCAATCAGATAAGCTTTACCAAAGTCTGCAATGACTCTGGCTTTAATTTTCATATTCTTTCTTGGCTGCCTCCAATGCCTCGATTCTATCTTCAGCATTAGGATGACTGTCGTAGAAAAATGAATACCATTTATCTGTTACTAAACTTGAAGCATTACTACTATATAGTTTCACTAAGGCAGAGATTAAATCATCTGCAGAGGCTGTCTTAGCGGCAAATCGATCAGCTTCATATTCATTTTTTCTAGAAAAAATACTTGATAATGGAGAAAAGATAAAGGTAAACACTGGTAACACTAAAAAGAATAATAATAAACCCATGCCATTGCTGATCCGTTCTAAATTAACACCTAATCCTAGGTAGAATTTAGGATTATCAATCAATAAACCCAAAACATATAATACAATTAAAGCCAAGAAAAAACTAATGACCATTTGCTTAAGAACATGCTTCAATTTAAAATGCCCCAATTCATGAGCTAAAATAGCTTCAACCTCCTCTGGTTTCATATCTTGTAGTAAAGTATCGAAAAAAACGATTCTTTTATTTTTACCAAATCCTGAAAAATAAGCATTGGCATGTCCTGAGCGCTTAGAGCCATCCATAACAAATATGCCATCACTTTCAAATCCAGTTCTGTGCAAAAGACTTTCTATTCTAGATTTTAAAGATTTATCTTCTAACGGCTTGAATGTATTAAATATAGGCGCTATCCATTTAGGATAAGCCCATAAGATCAGCAAAGAAAAGATCATCCATACTAACCAAGTATATAGCCACCAAAATTCACCGATAGAACGAAGAAGATACAAAACCACAAAAGTTAAAGGAATTAAAATAATAGCGCCTAAAATCAATCCTTTTATTTGGTCCTTTAAAAACAATTTAGGCGTCATATTATTAAATCCAAACTCCGTTTCTACCCCAAAGATGCTATAAATTGTTAAAGGTAAAGTCAGCAAATAATTAAAAAAGAAGAATAGTAAAATAAGCACAATATCTCTTAAAATACCAGGTTGTTCAACTACAGTAGAGGCAAGATAAGCTACTAAATTAAGTCCACCAAAAATGGCAAAAATCAAAATCAGAGTCGTATCCCAAAAACACTGTATTGTTTTAAATTAAGTTTGACTAGAGAATAGTCTATTGCTTTTTGATGCTCTTCTAACTTGATTTTTTTTTGAAAATATTTAGGAACCTGATTTCTATTTTTTTCTAGTACATCCGACTGACGTCTTATCAGATAAAATTGTAAAATAGCACCAGCTACGACAAAAAAAGCAAAAAAAACCATTATCTGATTAATAGTTATAGACGTCATATTTCTCTTTCAATTGAATAATTATTTAGAATTTTTTTGAGAACAGTCAGGACAGATACCATAGATATACAAAGCATGGTCTAATATTTCATACCCTTGTTTAGAAGCTATCCGCTCTTGTAATTCTTCCATTTCAGTATCAAAAAATTCACTGACTTTTCCACAACGGATACAAATCATATGATCATGATGATCACCTGTATTTAATTCATACACCGCTTTACCTGTATCAAAATGGTGACGCGTTAAGATACCAGCCTCTTCAAATTGAGTTAACACCCGATAAACGGTAGCTACCCCTATATCCATATTTTTTTCTAACACAATACGATAAACATCATCCGCACTCATATGCATATCTGGATGAGTTTCAAATAAATTTAAAATTTTAAGCCTAGGGCCTGTCACTTTCAAACCACTACTCTTTAACTGGGTGGTATAACTCATAATGATCATCCTTATGCCAGATTATTAATTAAACGCTTTTATTATAGCTTAAAAAATCAATAAATAAATCAAATTTAAGTACCTTAATCATAAAAATGCTATTATAATACGAGCGTATTTGTATGAATTACTATTTTCTATTCATCATTGGTTTTATAAATTTAAGATAAAGGATTACCGTGAATTCAATAATAAAATTTACTGCATTATCGTTGTTGGCGTTAAGTTTAGGTGCTTGTTCTACTTTTTGGAAAAAAGAAGATAATGTCCCAGGCTATAAAATTACTGTCGTCCAAGGTAATGAATTAACTGAAAATCAATTTAGTCAATTACATGTTGGCATGAATAAAGAGGATGTTAAACAATTATTGGGAGAACCTCAACTAAAAAATCCTTTCCGTGATGATTCATGGCACTATGTTTACACTGTTTCAAAAGCAAATAAATTTTTGAAAAAAAGTGACTTAGTACTTCAATTTTCTGGTGATAGTTTGACCAATATTTCAGGCAATCCTGAAGAATTTAACTATCTTGATATTTAATCAAAGGCAAAATTGTGGCAGTTAATAGAAAGATTATCATCTCAGGAAGTGGCGGCAAAATGGGGCGGGCACTTATCCAGTCCATAACTGAAAATAAAAGTACTAAACTGGTCGGCGCTATTGACCATGGGTCAAGCCCTACAATAGGACAAGATGCCGGTGCGTCAATTGGCATCTCGACGGGCGTTATTGTCTCTGAATCTTTAGAACATGTTTTAAAAGAAACTCAAGCAGATGTACTCATTGATTTTACACGTCCAGAAGCCACTCTTTCTTACATCCCTTTGTGTGTCGATAAAAAAATAGCCATGGTCATTGGCACTACGGGATTTTCCGCATCTGAAAAAGAAGTCATTGATAAAAGCACTCAATCAATTCCTATTGTATTTTCCCCTAACTTTAGTATTGGTGTTAACCTCACTTTTGCTTTAGTTGGATTAGCTACTCGTACTCTCCAATCTGGGTATGATATTGAAATTATTGAAGCTCATCACCGTCATAAAGTGGATGCTCCTTCCGGCACTGCTTTAAGAATTGGTGAAGTTATTGCTGAAAATAAAAATGTCAAGTTAGAAGACGTTGCCGTATATAGCAGAGAGGGGCATACAGGAGAAAGAGATCCTAATGCTATTGGCTTTGCAACCATTAGAGGTGGGGATATCGTGGGAGATCATACTGCTTTATTTGCTACTGATGGTGAGCGAATTGAAATCACTCACAAGGCCTCTAGTCGCCTAACATTTGCTAATGGTGCTGTACACGCTGCTTGTTGGCTTCAAGATAAATCAAAAGGTTTATACAGTATGCAAGATGTACTAAATATTAGTCATTTGTCAGAATAAATATAATTTATTCAACCAGCTCTTAGGCGTGGATATAATATTTTTAATTATTTTTGGTAAATATTATATCCCAGACATCGTGCCCCAGTTTTTTTCCTCTTAATTCAAATTTAGTAACTGGCCGATAGTCTGGTCTGGGAGCAAAAGTTTCAAATGAGTTCACTAAATTTTGCTCTTTCGATAAAACATCTAGCATTTGATAAGCATAATCTTCCCAATCAGTCGCTAAATGAATATACCCCCCGGATTTTAGTTTAGGTACCAATTTATGAATAAAAGGAGGTTGAATTAAACGTCTTTTATGATGTCTTTTTTTGTGCCAAGGATCTGGAAAATAAATATGAATACCTGATAAAACATCATCTTCCAACATAGAGTCAATTACTTCTACCGCGTCATGCCTAATAACCCTAATATTCGTTAATTTTTCTTTATCAATTAAATGTAATAAATTCCCTACTCCTGGACCATGAATTTCCACACCTAAATAATCAATATCAGGTCTATTTTTAGCCATTTCAAATGTAGTCTGTCCCATACCAAAACCTATTTCTAATATTTTTGGATGCTCACTAGAAAAAATCTCATTTAAATCAATATTATTCTGTTGGTACTCTATTCCCCAAATTGGCATTAAATTTTTCAATGCTTCGGACTGTAAGCGCGTCATATGACCTTGTCTTAAGACATAACTACGTATCCCTCTAATGTGACTTAATTCTTGATTATTCTCATCACTCATGCAAAAATTCCTTTTTACTTACTAGCCATAAAATCTCATGCATTCTAACATGGAACCAAATAGTTCATATAATTTAATAGCGGGTGTCGATGAGGCAGGAAGAGGCCCCTTAGCTGGCGGCGTGTATGCTGCCGCTGTAATTTTACCAAAAGAATATGATTTACCTAACTTGAAGGATTCAAAAAAACTTACAGGCTTACAACGAGAAAAATTAAATCAACAAATACAAAACCAAGCAATTAGTTTTGCCATTGCAAATGCTAGTGTTTCTGAAATAGAATCCTTAAATATTTTACAAGCAACCCTTTTGGCGATGAGCCGTGCTATTTCTAAACTTAAACCTCAAGCTCGTCAAGTACAAATAGATGGCAACCAAATGCCTAAAAATTTAACTATTCCTGCGGAATGTATTATCAAAGGAGATAGTAAGATTGCACAAATTAGTGCAGCATCAATTCTCGCAAAAGTCGCCAGAGATCATGAAATGTTATTGTTAGATAAAGAATATCCAGAGTACGGTTTTGCCAAAAACAAAGGCTATGGTACGAAAGAACATCTACTAGCTCTTGAAAAATATGGTTACATCAGCGCTCATAGAAAAAATTTTGCCCCTATAAAATATATGTTAAAGGACTAATTTAAAAAATCTTTGAGCGCTCAATAGCTTTTTGTTGCTCTTCAAATAATATTTGGATTCCAGATTTTGCATAGCTCATCAGCTCTAGTAATTGATTGTTATCAAATCCTGCTTGCTCGGCTGTACCTTGAATTTCAATAATTTTTCCCGAATAGTTCATCACAACATTAATATCGCTATCACAATTCGAATCTTCTATATAATCTAAATCCAATAAAGAAGCACCATCGACCACACCAACTGAAATAGCTGCTACGGACTCCAATAATGGATTTTTTTCTAAAATATTTTCTTTCAATAATTTCAAAATCGCTAAATGTAAAGCGACATAAGCACCCGTAATACTGGCTGTACGCGTTCCTCCATCAGCTTGAATAACATCACAGTCAATAGTTATTTGCCTCTCCCCTAACAACGCCAAATCAACTGCTTGTCTTAATGACCTGCCTATTAATCGTTGAATTTCTTGAGTTCGACCACTCTGTTTACCCGCTGAAGCTTCTCTTCTCATACGCGTTTCCGTAGATCTAGGCAACATTCCATATTCAGCAGTCACCCAGCCCGTATTCTTACCTTTCAGAAAAGGAGGAATTTTTTCTTCGCAAGTTGCATTACAAATAACTTTAGTTTGTCCCATTTCAATTAATACAGAGCCTTCTGGATGTATTAAATAGTCTGGTGTTATTTTAACTGGGCGAATAGCATTCGCTAATCTATCTTTTCTACTTAACATACTCTTCCCATAAGATTTGATTGGATATTATTATAACGAAATTAAAGTTACTTCGCTGATTAACTTTTCTTTCAATGGTAAATGAGGTATATTAAATCTCTTTAAATTTGATGGTTGATGATATATGTACAGTATGACGGGTTATGCCAATACCAATGAAAATTACGATAATATGGATATAAGCATTGAGCTTAAATCTGTCAACCATCGCTACCTTAATGTTTCTCTCAAATTACCCGAAGAACTAAGATTTTTAGAGCAGAAAATCAATCCCTTGCTTTCACAGTATATTTCACGTGGTAAAGTAGAATGCCGTATTAGCATGAACGTTAACATGGATAATACTAGCATTAATTTAAACGAGAAATTAACCAATCAACTAGTAGAATTAAATAAAAAATTGATTAGAGAATCAAATATCGAGTCATTAACAGTTGCTGATTTATTAAAATTCCCAGGTGTGCTTTCTAAGCAAGAGATTGATTTGGCAAGTATGGAAGAAAAACTTTTGAATCAAATTAAATCTACTTGTATTGCTTTTAATCAATCCAGAGAACGTGAAGGTGAAAACCTTAAAGAACATTTGTTAGTTAGAATTGCCAAAATTGAAGAAATAGTTCAGCATATTCTATTGACTCATCCTGAAAGAATCCAAGAATACAGTACCCGCCTAACCGAAAAATTAAATGATATTCTAGGTACTTCCATAGAACCCGATCGACTCAACCAAGAGATTGCCCTATACATACAAAAAATTGATATTGATGAAGAGTTGTCTAGGCTTCAATCACATATAGAAGAAGCTAAACGCTTACTTTTGAAAGATGATAACTCGACTCTAGGCAAAAGACTTGACTTTATGATGCAAGAATTCAATCGAGAAAGTAATACACTAGCCAGCAAGTCGAATCAAGCAGAACTAACTCAATCTGCAATTGAATTAAAAGTATTAATCGAACAAATGAGAGAACAGATTCAAAATATTGAATAAAATAATTATCTTAATTCAAATTCAAGATCATCAACCATTCGTGATACTGTTTGCTTGGCTTTTTCTATCTCTTTGTCTCGAGCCAGGACAACACCCATTCTTCTCTTTCCTAACACTTGAGGTTTACCAAAAATTTTTAAATCCGTATTAGTTTTTTTCAGTACTTGATCAATGTTTTTATACACAATTAGGAGCAAAAAATAGAAAAAATCACCGTTAAGAAATAACAGGTTAAGACTAGAGATGCAAACCTGAACTATGATGACACAGTTTAACAATAAAAAAGTAAACACCCTCTATTTTGCTAATATGATGTTAATTACTGATTCAAATATTGTGGGGGGACCAGATCTATCTATAAAAGTCTCCAACATCGCCCTTACTACTGGCTCCTTAAATTTGTTCCCATTCAATCCATTTTTAACTAAAATCTCTGTAAATTCTTTGACATTAGGAAAATTGGAAATTTTATCCTCAAACAACTCTTTTATAGAATCTAAAAAAATTTGTTCGTCATTCTCACTAAAATCATACACCATACTTAAAAAAGATAGACATTTAAAATCTTTAAATCTATCATCATTCTCTCGAAGAAAAAATATCAAAGACGAAAGAGTAGATGATATATCAGATATTTTCTTTGATTCTATTTCAGAATATGTTAATTTTTTGTTATCTTGCACCTTTTGCATATTCTCTAACTCCAAAACCTATCGGTGTAGCATCTTTCCTTCTTACGCCACCATTTACCAAATAACCAGTAACCTTATCACTTATAACATAATATCCCGGGATACTATCCCAACTAAGTATTTCGTTTAATGCATTTACAACATATCTCCAATTACGTCTTGCAACATTAGCTAGATTATTACCATAAATCCGTTCTATGTAAGCTGGTGTATCTTCATACATTGCATTCACAATACCAGTTCTTATTTGATGGTCATCAGCAAAAATGAAATTCAGTGAAATAAATTGTACTAGTATGAATAAAAATATTTTTTTCATTATTTTAAATTTCCTCTAGTGACTGCTCTTCATATTTTTTCACCATTGCTTTTATCACGTTCTGACAAGTTTTACTAAAATTTGATCTTTTCTGTAGCCTACATTCCTCTTTAATTTTTTTAAAAAGTTGTTCACTTTCTAAAAAATCATTTTCAGTATAGTATATCTTTTTTTGTTCATTATTTTTATCAAGAGTAGAGCAAGCAGCTATAGAAAATATTGAAATAGTAATAATAAACATTACAGGAATTTTAAATTTCATATCTTAGGGCCCTTTCTATAACTAGAAAATACTATTTAACCAAGCTTTGTTACTTTAATTCCTCTAAATTTCATGCTCATCTTTCGTTTAACATCTCAAGGAATTTCATTCTATCACCATTAAAAAAAAATTGTATTAATTACATGTATTATATTAAAGTTTTTCAAATTTTCTTAATTTATTCTAAAAATAGCACTAGCCAGCAAGTCTAATCAAGCAGAACTAACTCAATCTGCAATTGAATTAAAAGTATTAATCGAACAAATGAGAGAACAGATTCAAAATATTGAATAAAATAATTATCTTAATTCAAATTCAAGATCATCAACCATTCGTGATACTGTTTGCTTGGCTTTTTCTATCTCTTTGTCTCGAGCCAGGACAACACCCATTCTTCTCTTTCCTAACACTTGAGGTTTGCCAAAAATTTTTAAATCCGTATTAGGTTTTTCAGTACTTGATCAATGTTTTTATAAACAATATTGTTCGAACACCACTAACCAAAACAGCGTGCGAGGCGCTAGGCCCTAATTGCTCAATATTAGGAATAGGTAGTCCAAGTATTGCTCTTACGTGTAGAGCAAATTGTGATAAATTTTGTGAAATCAAGGTCACTAACCCTGTGTCATGTGGTCGTGGTGATACTTCATTAAACCAGACATTATCTCCTTTAACAAATAACTCCACACCAAAAACACCATTCCCTCCCAATGCATCAGTCATTAATTGAGCTATTTGTATTGCTTTTTGTTTGGCTGAATCAGACATCTTTTGCGGTTGCCATGATATCTGATAATCACCATCTTTTTGAATGTGCCCAATTAGCTCACAGAAACTAGTAGATTGACCATGTCTCACAGTCAATAAAGTAATTTCGTAATCAAAATCAATCCACTCTTCTACAATTACTTTATTTGATTTTATTCTTCCTTCTTGAATTGCAATTTCCCAACATTCTTCAATATTTTGTAAATCATGCAAAACACTTTGCCCCTTACCTGAAGAACTCATCATGGGTTTGATAACACAAGGTACGCCAACTTTCTGCACCGCCTCTTTTAAAGAGTTAAGTGAATCAGCAAATTCAAATTTAGATGTTGGCAAATCCAACCTATTCGCTAAACTTCGAATTCCCTCTCGATTCATGGTTAATTGAATAGCACTCGCATTAGAAACAACACAATAACCTTCTTGTTCTAATTCGACCAAAGCTTTTGTCGCGATTGCTTCTATTTCAGGCACAATATAATGAGGTTGAATCTTATGAATAACATCTAATAACTCAACCTCATCTGTCATATCAATAATCAAGCTATGTTGAGCAACTTGCATCGCAGGTGCGTTAGGATATTTATCCAGTGCAAAAACTTCTAGACCCAATCTAATGCACTCAATAGCAATTTCTCTACCAAGCTCCCCAGAACCCAGTAACACTATTTTTGTGCTACTAGGAATATAGACTGTGCCTATATCTACCAACATTTAAAACTCCTAAATTTTATTCTTCTAATACATCAACCCCTTTCGGAGGTTTGAAAGTATAGATTGCTTTATTAGAGGGCGTATTAGTAATATTTTTAAAATCAATGATAGATTGATTGCCAAAACTATCTTTGAGATCCATTTGTACTAACTGATTATTCTTAAAACCAATTTTAATATATTGATAACCAGTATCGTCTTTTTTAGGTGTTGCCAATACGTACTCGACCCCATTTTTGGTCACATCATTTTTTAAAGTATAAGTTTTATCTAACGCATTCTTGTTCGCTAAGATAGCAGCTGGCGATTCACCCAACGCTGTATTTTGCTTTTTCTTGACCACTTGTTTCAAATCTACATCAAACATCCAGATGTATCGACCATCACCAACAATAATTTGTTGGTGGGGTTGGGCATATTCCCATTTAAAGTATTGAGGTCTAGAAATAGCAAAATTTCCAGAAGTTTTTTTCGACCCTTTATTATTTTTTACCTCCTGAGTAAAATCCCCTTTTAATTCATTAACATTATCATTAAAATTTTTTAATTGGGACAACCCATCTGCTGAGATACTGCTAAAGGAAATCATCAAACTTCCAGCAATACAGTAACATGATAATTTTTTCAAAATATTATCTCCTCATTTTTTTATGTCTTTTCTAGAAATGATTAGACAAATGAGTAATCGGATAATTCCATTCACGACCAAAACTTCTTTCACTTATTTTAGGTCCTAATACACCTTGCTGACGTTTAAATTCACTATTTCTAATCAGTTTCATCACCTTATAAACAATCTCTTGCTCATGACCTTGTTGAATAATATATTGAGCACTTTTATTTTGTAAAATTAATTGAATAATTTTATCCAAAATTTCATATTCAGGTAACGAATCTTGATCTGATTGATTTTCCTTTAACTCTGCACTTGGTGTTCTATCAATAATTCCTTGCGGGATAATTTCATCTTGGAAGGTTTTATTAATCCAACGAGCCATTGCATATACTTCTGTTTTATACAAATCTTTAATCGGTGCAAAACCACCATTAGTATCTCCATATAGAGTACAATAACCAACTGCTTCTTCTGATTTATTACCCGTACATAGTAAAATAGCACCCGTTTTATTAGACAAAGCCATTAATAAAACACCTCTAATTCTTGCCTGAATATTTTCTTCTGTTGTATCTTCTGGTAAAGCTTGAAATCTACTTGCCAACACCTCACAACTTTGCTTAAAAATACCTGAAATTGGCACAATTGAATAAGTCACTTGCAATTTTTCAGCCATTTGTGCTGCTAAATCATTACTCATATCTGAAGTATACTGACTAGGCATTAAAAATACTTCACAATTGCCAGCACCTATTGCTTGACAGGAAAGTGCTAACACTAAAGCAGAATCTATTCCCCCCGACAGACCCAAACATATTTTTTGAAAATGATTTTTTCGAAAATATTCTTGCATACTAAAAATTATCGCATGATATAATAATTCAATACGTTCCTCATACCATTTCCTTTTAGTTCCCATTAATCCCTTGTCACTATCCCAGGTTAGTAAATAATCTTCATCCTTGAAATAATCTGCTTTAAATTGAAATTCACCTCTTTTATCTAAAGCAAAAGAGCCTGCTTCATATAAATACTGATCGTTAGCACCTAAAGGATTAATCATTAGTACAGGCTTCTTATTAATCTCGATAATTCTCTGCACTGTATTTATCCTTTCATTCTGGATAGAATCATAAAAAGCCTCAGTAGATTGGAATAAAATAATATCCGTATTAGACAAACAAGAAAGGTGATTACTTTGAACAGAATACAATAATGAAAAATTCAAACCATTTAAATTAAATTGGTATGGCAAGTCATCTTCTTGCCCATTACCCAATGGTTCACCCTGCAAGCTCATTTGATGTTGGTATATAAATTTGCCATTGTAAATCACAGCTTGACAGACACAAACACTACCTTGATAACGTTGCGGGTAACTTAGTAAAATAGCCAAGTCTTTAATCTTGAAAATTTTTTGTATTGCTTTATCTATTTCTTCAAATAAAAAATCATGCCGCAATAAATCAAATAAAGGCATTCCAGTTAAAGAAAAATAAGGGGTAATCAACAAAGAAACATCTTCTTCTTGCGCCAAGCGACATGACTCTAAAATCAATTCTAAATTTTTAGAGATATCAGCACACACAAAAGATTTTTGCATCAAGGCTATTTTCATTTTCTATATCCTCCACATTAGAAAGGAACATCTGAATCCAACTCACCCACATCTATTTGCTTTTCTTCAATGACTTTTTTGGTAGGTGCATTAGGTGGTGTCTGCGTGCTATGCGACGAAGAAGGAGGCACTGAACTTCCTATTGGTGGTGCTGAATCAAAAGAAGCAGTAGAATCATTTTTCGAACCTAACATAACCATCTGGTCGCAAATAATATCATAGGCAGTTCTTTCAACATTGTCTTTGCCGGTATATTTTCTTGAAGAAATCCTTCCTTCCAAATAAACTTGCTGCCCTTTTCTTAAATACGTTGCGGCAATTTCGGCTAATTTCCCAAATATTGTAATGTTATGCCATTCTGTACGTTCTTGTTTTTGGCCTGATTTATCCTTCCAGTTTTCACTGGTTGCTAGGGAAAAATTCACCACTGGATCACCTGATGGCAGAAATCTTTTTTCTGGATCTCTACCTAGACGACCTATTAATAATACTTTATTCAAAGACATTTTTTACCCCCTAAAAATAATTAATTTTAATTTCATGATTACATAGGGCCATTGTATAGCCAGTGTTTTTTCATTGCGCCTAATACTGCATTAGGATAAGCCACTTTACCTAAACTACCATTATATCGACCCAGAGCTCTAAATAAATTTCCATTCTCTTTATCTAGATAATAACGTAATATCGTACAACCATAGCGTAAATTAGTTCGGGTATCAAATAGATTATGTTCTGGTTTCCCGATTGCATTGACCCAAAATGGCATTACTTGCATCAAACCCCTTGCACCTGCTGAAGAAATAGCATAACGCCTAAATCTACTTTCTACTTCTGTTAGTCCTAACACTAATTGAGGATCTAATCCCGCTCTACTTGCCTCATATTGTAAATTGATAAGAATTTTTTTTCTTTCATACTCAGAAGCAACATACTGACTCAGTCGTTTATCCATATCATTTAACCATAACCTCCCCGCTTGCTCACTTGAAAAAATAAGCTGAGCAGGATTGACACTATTTAAAGAACGACCCATTGCTGATGCTACACTATCAGCTAAGTGCTCTTCTTTTTGTGCTCCTGATAAAGCAATTCTATGCAGTAAAAATATTGTACTCCCTAACGTTATATTTTTTAAAAAATTTCTTTTCGATAAATTAAAATTTTGTTTCTTCATCATCTATCAGCTGCCATGCAATCTCTTGTCCTGCTAATAATGGAATGATTTTTTCTCCATTTATTTCATAAAAATCAGGTACTTGATATGATTTTTTTACAAGTGTCACTTGTCGATTATTCACAGGTAATCCATAAAATTTAGGACCATTGATAGAGGTGAAAGTTTCTAATTTATCCAGAGCATCTATTTTATCAAAAATCTCTGTATATAATTCCAATGCAATGGGTGCATTAAAAACACCAGCACAACCACAAACTGACTCTTTTTTATGTTGCATGTGAGGCGCACTATCTGTGCCTGCAAAAAACTTATGATGATGCTTGCCTGTAACACCTTTGAGTAAGGCTTTTCGATGTAATTCTCGCTTGATAATTGGCAAACAATAGTAATGCGGTTTAATGCCACCGACTAACATATCATTTCTATTGAATAATAAATGATGAGGTGTCACCGTTGCTGCTAAATAATGATCACTGGTTTCAACAAATGAAACAGCTTCAGCTGTGGTGATATGTTCAAAAACAATCTTTAACTCTGGGATTTGTTTTTTAATTGGAATCAAAACTCTATCAATAAAAACTTTTTCCCTATCAAAAATATCAACCTTACTATCAGTCACTTCCCCATGAATTAATAACAAAATGCCTAATTTTTGCATTTCTTCTAAAACAGGTAATAATTTAAAAATATCAGTGACTCCTGATTCTGAATTAGTGGTTGCACCTTGTGGATATAGTTTAAAAGCGACAATGCCTGCGCGATGCGCTTGCTGTACCGTTTCAATACTCGTCTTGTCAGTCAAATACAAGGTCATTAATGCCTGAAATGAATCTTGCTTCGATATAGAAGACATGATTCTTTGTTGATAGTCCAGAGCTGATTGAACATCTGCGACGGGAGGAATTAAATTAGGCATAATAATAGCTCTGCCCATCTGCCGAGTGGAAAAAGGGATAACTGCTTTTAAAATACTGCCATCCCTCACATGTAAATGCCAGTCATCAGGCTGTATAATAGAAATTCTCTTAGTACTCATAATATTTTCACTTATGTTTGATAATAATTTGATAATATTCAGACTCTTTTGTACTACACTCTAATAATTCATGTCCTGTTTGATAAGAAAATTGCTTGAAATCAGTGGGTGCACTTTCATCTGTGGTTAAAACACATAAAAGATCACCTGTCTGCAATTTTGCTAATGCTTTTTTGGCTTTCAAAATAGGCAGAGGACATCTTAATCCTTTTAAATCTAAAGTTTCCATATTTCTTATTATTTCCATCCTTTAATTCTACAGACTAAATCATAAGCACCAATAATTTCTTGACTTTTCTCTTTTGCTTTATTCACCACAGCCAAAGGAACATCTTTAGAAACAAACTTATCAGGATGATATTCGTTAATGAGCATTCGATAAGCTTTTTTAACCGTCACATAATCATCATATTCTTTAACACCTAGAATATCGAATTCATTTCTTATTTTAGGTGTTTCTGTTGTAGTTTGATAATTGTAATAACGGTTGGATCTATTTTGTTGATAATAATGATTTGATTGTTTATTACGACGCTTATATTGGTAAGAAGAATCTCTACTCTTATTTTGATCATTAAAACGCTGTTTAAACTGATAACAAGCCTCTGCGCTTTTAATTTTTTGGTTAAATGAATAAGCACTCATACCAATTTGCTTGGCAATAATAGTTAAAACTTCTAATTCTTCATCAAGTAATTGGCCTTCTTTCATCGCTGCTGTTAATTGATAGTCAAAGAAATATGATTTGGCCCGTGAATTATCTTTAAAAAAACTACAGAATTCTGCTACCACTTTATTCAAATCGTATGTATTTACCTTACCTTTATTAAAACTATTAATTACTACCATTTTCGCAGTGGTGTCTGGTTCAACCTTGAATTCAGCCATCAGTTTTTCTGCATATTGAATATCTTCCTTGGTGACCACGCCCTTTGCTTTCGTCACGCAACCCAATGCATAAAAAGTAGCCATAATATTGTATTCTAATAGTGTTAATTCTCCCGGAAAAAATTGAGAACGAATGTAATTTACACTCAAGTTACGTTCTGCTTCTACGTTCAGAAAATAAGTAACTAGCATAATCCATAGAGAAAATCCGTAACCACCTGTAGCAATACACAACGCAAGATAGACTAAAATAGTTTTTAAAAATATAAACATACCACCATATCAATGAGTAAAATGACGATGATTAACTAAAACCCCCTTAGGGGTGTCATTTATTTTAAATAAACGCCACTATTTTACACCAAAAAAATCCTATTCTTGATGATTTAGAAAGATTACTTATGTCCAGATGACCAAAAACATACACCTAAAAAATAATTTAAACCTTCCTTTATATCTATTTATTTGAAAGTTATTTCCAATCTTTGGTTTTACAAATCAAATTATAAGCACTAATAATTTGCTGACTTTTTTGATTGGCTTGTTCTTTGACCGCTTCAGGAACATCTTGTGATACATATTTATCTGGATGATATTGTTTAATTAATTTGCGATATGCTTTCTTAACTGTATCAAAGTCATCTTTCTCTTTTACCCCCAAAATATCATAAGCATCCCGCAATTGAGATTGGCTTGATTGACTTTGATAACCACCATATCCTCGACCACCACCATAGGAACCATAGCCACCACTAGATGATCCACCATAACTACCGTAGCCTCCTGATGATCCATAACCAGAAGAACGATTTTGTCCTTGATAGCTATAGTCTCTTTGTCCTGAACTAGCTTGTTGGTAGAAGGAATAAAAAGATTTTGCTCTATAACTTGCTTCTGCACTTCTCACTTTTTGTTGGAAAGTAGCAGCAGACATACCCATATAAGCGGCTATTGTCTGTAGAATCGATAATTCTTCAGCCTGTAATCTACCATCTTGCATGGCTGCATTAAGTTGATATTCAAAGAAATAATTGAGACTTTGCCCTCTATTTCTAAAAATCTGACAAAATTCAGCGATAACCTCATTAATATTATAAGTCCCATCTCTACCTTGATTAAAAACTTTCATTAATATCTGGCGTGTTGAAGAGGTCACTTGAAATTGATCCATCAAGCTCTCAGCATATTTAATATCATTTTGAGTAACTCTTCCTTTTGATTTAGACATGACGCCTAAAACGTAAAAAGTAACCGCCAAATAATATTGAACACTGCTTAAATCTCCAGGGAAAAACTGGGATTTAACACGCATAGGACGATTGGCTTTTTGAATACGGAAAAAATTAACCAAAACAAAAATAGCGGTTAAAATCAAAGCAAATCTTGCATTGTATGTAAAAAACCAAATAATAAAAAATGTAGGAATCGACTGTACTATCAGCTGCCATAAAATAGATGCTGATTGCTTTCTGTGTATTCTAAAGTTCTGAAATCCATCATAGAGCTTATCTTTCCAGGCTGCCCATTTTTGATTAAGAGACTGTTTTTTTTGTTGAAAGCCATCATCAAATTTTTGTTTTTCTTCTTTAACATTTTCACGAAATTTATTTTTTCTTTGTTGAGATTTTTCTTTTTGATCTTCAAAATCTTCATGAACTTTTTCTTTTTCATTAGTGAAGTCTTCATGAACTTTACTTTTTTCATTTTCAAAGTCTTCGTGAGCTTTTTCTTTAGTATTTTGAAAGTCTTCTTTTTTCTTTTCTCTTTTAGTTGTAAACTTTTCTTTAATGTCATCAAATTTCCATGCCATTTCAATTTCCCCGATTTCTTTAATTTGATTACAATTTTATACTATAAATCGTTCATTACCTATATTAACCTCTTTAGATTAATATAATTTTATTAATGATATGGGTTTTATATTATAATTGTAGTTAATTTAAGTTAAAATTTTCCCAACTTGTTTAAGAAATTATGTCTGAAAATCTCTCCATTCATAAATCAAATCGATTAGATTCTCTAGTTTCCTTACTTGAAAAGTTTTATCTTCTCGATAAAACCCCTTTTCAAGCAGAACCAATAGTCGTCTATACGCAAGGCATGGAACAGTACATAAAAAAACAATTAAGCAAAAATTTAGGTATTGTTGCAAATCTTGATTTTCAAAGGCCGGGCGCTTTTTTCTGGGATATTGCTCAAAGGTGTCTCCCAGAGTTAGAAAAAAAAACTAATTTCTTTCAACCTGAAATTATGCTTTGGAAAATTTTAGGCTTATTTGAATCCCCCTCTTTTGAACAAGAATACCCCAATATTTATCACAATATCCACGATTATATTAGCAAACATCATAT
Source organism: Neisseriaceae bacterium PsAf (assembly GCA_017114885.1). Taxonomy (GTDB): domain Bacteria; phylum Pseudomonadota; class Gammaproteobacteria; order Burkholderiales; family Neisseriaceae; genus QFNR01. Next base: position 100,967 of record WNLJ01000006.1, read on the forward strand.
AGCCTCTTTTGACTTGGCAAAAGAATTAGCGCAGTTATTTAATCATTACATGATATACAGACCCAAATGGATTGAATCGTGGTCTAATAATCAATTGGTGGAAAACATACTAGGGGAAGAACAATTGTGGCAAAAGGATTTATGGCAATATTTAAAACAAGAGTTAGATACCTATCATCGTGTAGAAGTATGGTCTCAACTAAAAAATGTATTAAATGCACCAACATTAGGTGAGAACATAAAACTTCCTCAAAAAGTCAATTTATTTAGTATTACTTCACTAGCACCATTATATTTGGACTTGATTGATTTATTATCAAATCATATCCCAGTACATCTTTTTATTTTGAGCCCTTGCCAAGAAAATTGGACTGATTATCAATTGGCACATCCTTTATTGGACTCTCTAGGTCATCAAGGACGGGATTTTTTTAGAATTTTGCTTAATTATCCCGCTCTTTTGGAACAAGATTTATATAGTCAAAACACTTCTAAAACAAACGCAATCAATCTATTACAACAAATTCAAAATGACATTCTAACTTTAAATCCGCCTAGCGATATATCTTATCTTTTTAATAATTATCAAGACTTGAATCATGATACTTCGTTAACCATTCAGTCAGCTCATAGCCCTGTTAGAGAGTTACAAATTTTAAAAAATTATTTAATTCATTATTTAGAAAAACATCCTGAATTAAAATTAGAAGATATTGCTGTTTTAAGTCCCAATATTGAACACTATCTTCCTTATATCGATGGCATCTTTGGATTATATGCACAAGATAACATTACATTTGCTTATTCTGTATCTGATGTTAGAGTTAAAAATGATCAGCCCTATTATACTGCTATTGAAGCTATTCTAGAATTTATAGATAGTCGCTTCGAAGTTGATTCCGTTTTAGAATTATTAAAAAATAAATCTATTAGAGATTATTTTGATATTTCTACTACTGAACTTGGCATGATTCACTTTACTTTAGAAAAATTGAACATTAGTTGGGGTTTAAATCAAAAACATCGTCAGGCCTACCAAGCAAATAATAATCAATTTACATGGGAAAAAGGAATTAAAAATCTAAAGAACATGCTTAATGAAAATTCACATGAATATTCATTGCTTAATTTTAAGGATTTTTGCTTGGCTTTTAATCCAAATCAAGATGAAATCGCTAATACACAATTTCAGTTTAAAACGCTTATTCAAGATAAATTACTTCCTTTTATCGATGTCCTTATCATCATCTATGAAAAAAGCCATCATCAAATATTACCAATGGCACATTGGATTGATGAAATCAAAGATATTAGCCTCGCACTCATTAAAATCAACTCAGACAATGAAAACTCTCAAAAAACTTTTTTCAATCAGCTGATTCAATTAAATAAAGCCATTGAATTAGCACATTTTAACAATAAAATTCATTACAGTACTTTTAAATATATTATTCAATCGTCTATTAATACCATTTCTAATGCTGGTTTTCTAAATAAAGGAATCACTTTCGCAAGTTTGATGCCAATGCGCACGATTCCGTTTAAATTTGTTGCCTTAATTGGTATGAATGACCAATCTTTTCCAAGGCGAAATATTCATTCTTCTTTTGATTTAATCCAAAAAAACAGACAAGCAGGAGATTTATCTCGTCGCGAGGATGATAGATATTTATTTTTAGAAACTCTAATCAGTACGCAACAAGCCCTTTATATGTCATATATAGGTCGCAGTATAGACAGAGATGAAGCATTAAACCCTTCTCCATTAATTAATGAATTAATCGAACTTGTGGCGAATATGACTGATATTGACAGTAAAACACTGCAAGAAAATTGGATTACCCAACATCCTTTACAAAATTTTTCGAAAAAATACTTCGAATCTCCAACCAGGTTTATTAATTATCAAACAAACTATTTAAATGCTTATCAAACAGAAAATAAACCATTACAAAAATTTTTAGCTGATTATTCTGCTAAAAGCGCTTCTATCGCTTATTTAGAATTAGCTGAATTATTAACTTTTTGGAGAAATCCTCTTCGTTACTGGTTAAAAAATGAATTATCTATTGACAAACCTTGGCTTAAATCTGAGTCTTTATTTAATGAACCATTTTCTCTACTGAAAATACCTTATGCAAATCGTTATAAAACCAAAAGTACTCAATTAAATGACAAAGGACAATTCATCATTCAATCTTTATTGAATGCAATAATAAAACAACAAGACATAACTAAGCTCAAACAAGAATTTTATGACTTAGATTATCTGCCATCTGGTGAGCTGGCAAATACATGGTATGCTAGTATCGAATCTCAATTAAATGACTTTTTAAACACCATACTACCTAATCAAAATCAGACTATTCGTGAAGTTTTACATCGACCTAAAAAAATGCTGAATATTGAATTAAATATTAATGATGTAACTCTCGTTGCACAACTAGAAACACTTTTTAAAGAAAATTTAATTTTATTTAATTATGGCAACACACTCAAAGATTCCGTTGTGACACAAGCTTATCTAAAACATTTAATCTACGCTACTCAAGGATATCAAACCGATAGTTATTTATTAGGGTTGTATCAGTTTATTCATTTTAAGCCTATGGATAAAAATTTAGCCGAAGCCTATTTAAAAAAATGGATTGGTTATATGCAAATAGGTATTAAAACGCCTTTACCCTTTTTCTATCAAACATCTTTTGAAGTAGCCAATGCATTAAATGCTAAAAATAATACTATGTTAGAAGATGATGTTTTTGCAATGCAAAATAAATTCGAACAATCCAATGAATTAAGTTATTTTGAAAATAACTTACTGTTTAAAGATCAAGATATGATTGCCAATAATGAACTATTTCTTCCTTTAATTAAAGAGCTATTAATTCCCATGCTTGAACAATTCGATAAATATGAGATTTAACATGAATACATCGCCTCTGATTTTTGATCCTTTTAATGTATCTCTCAATGGGGTTAGTGCCATAGAAGCCTCTGCGGGTACAGGTAAAACCTATGGTATTGCTTCAATTTATGCCAGATTAATTATTCTAGAAGAGAAAAATGTAGAAGATATATTGGTAGTGACTTTTACTAATGCTGCGGTAGCAGAATTAAAACAACGTCTAAGGAGTCGATTAACCGAAATCAAACGTAGCCTTCTTGTTTTAGATGATGATATAAATACAGAACCATTTACACAAGAATTACTACAAGAGATAGATCAACAAAATAAAGATATTTCCGTTGTTATTCAACATATTACACGTCAATTAAATCATTTTGATGAAGCGGCTATTTATACCATCCACAGTTTTTGTTTGACTGTATTAAAAGATGAGGCATTTTTAAGTGGCAATCCTTTTAACCTAAGTTTGGTGAATAATCACGATGAAGCAATACATACTTTTACAGAGGATTTTTTTAGAGAACATGTATCTACCTCTCATGACAATAGTTGGTTTTTCTTTGTTAATAATATAACCCCTGAATCTCTATATATGGAAAATAGTCGCTGGCTACAAAGACCTCTTATCCAAAAAGATTTCTTAGCAGATTCAGAAAAAACACAATTTCAAGATAACATTGTAAAACTTCAAACGTTATTAAAAACAGTCCCCTCTCAACTTAATGAAAATGACATTCAAGCATTTTTAACTATACTCAAAGAGAAAAATGATTTAAGTGGTACTTATTTTAAATTAAACACTTATGAATCTTTATTTGAACTTCTTCGACAATCTCCTCAAGCAATTTTTTCTGCTTTATCTGAGAAAAAATACTTAGATGCTTGTTTGCGTTTCAAACTTGACAACGAAAAGTTTTTTAAAAAAACAGCCAATAAACAAAAAATAGAAGCTTTATGTGAACCATTTAAAATAATCATTTTTCTTGCTGAACAGTACGAGACCTATGAAACAAATAAAGATAAAGTGATTGCTAACTGGTATCTAGAATATATTGATTATATTGATAGAGGACTTGAAGACTATAAAAAATTAACGCTGGAGCGTAGTTTTAATGACTTACTTATTGATGTTTTATCAATTTTAAATAATAACACGCCACACTCCAAACAATTAATCTACAATCTCAATCAAAAATATCATTATGTGTTAATTGATGAGTTTCAAGATACCGATCCCGCTCAATACACTATATTTCAAAAATTATTTATTGCTAATGCAACACCCATATTTTTTGTGGGAGATCCTAAGCAGTCTATTTATCAATTTAGAGGCGCCGATATCTTAGCGTATCTAAATGCCAAAAAAGATGCAACTCATTTTTATAGCATGAATACTAATTATCGTAGTGTTGCTCCACTCGTTACCGCTATCAATACATTGTTTTCTAAGCATGACAATCCTTTTAAAAATGAGAATATACCCTATTATCCTGTTATAGCTCATAGAAAAAATTACAAAATCATACAAAAGAATAATACCTTAGCTGCATTGACGATGATTAAATTAAACGATGAACAACAAAATAAAAATCAATTGAATCAATCTTCAGCCAATGCTAGTGCCAACTACATTGCGCAACTATTAAATGAAGCACAGCAAGGATTAATTAAATATGAAAATCGGATATTAGAAGCCAAAGATATCGCTGTTTTGGTCAATACGCATATGCAAGCGCGACTAATATCTGATGCTTTGTTAAATAAAAATATTCGTTCTGTTAAATATGAAAAAGAATCCATTTACCAAACAGAAGAGGCAATTGTTTTACTAACTTTATTAAAATTTTCTCGCACCATTTCTTACCAAACTGAATATTCTCAAAAATTGGAATTAGATTATGCGGAATTAAACTACTTACTAAGTAGTCAACTATGGGACGCTTCCGCTCAAGAAATTAAAGACATTCAAAATTCCCAGGAACAATTAGAATATTATCTACAATATTTAAAAGATTTTTTTAATATATGGAATAAAAAAGGAATTTATTCTGCTTTTCAATTTTTATCTCAAGCTATTGAAATGGAAATCAGATTAATTCAGCAGCAACAAGAAAGAACACTTACTAATTTTAATCAACTTATTGAAATACTGGCACAACAAGAAATTTTATTTCAAAACCCAAATACACTCATTAAATGGTTTGAGGAACAAATTCAAACAAATCAAATCAATAATATATCTTCAGATGAAAACACATTACGTTTAGAAAGCGATGAAAATTTAGTCAAAATTATCACTATCCATGCCTCTAAAGGATTACAATACCCTATTGTATTTTGTCCATTTATTTGGGACTACGCTGAGAAAAAAAATAAAAAATCATTATTGGAACTAGATGCTTCTCCAGATACCACAAGCCAAAAATTAACCTATACCGAAAACTCAGACACGACACAACAGGATGCTCAAGAGGCTATACGCAGACTATATGTAGCTATTACCAGAGCAGAGGAAAAATTAATTCTATTTAGCAACAATATACAACAAGATAAAATTAACACGGATAACCCCCTACAATACCTTATATCACCCTACCTGCATGAATCTGAAAGTCTATGGAATGCATGGCAACATTGGTATAATGATAACCATGAACTAAAAAATATTGTTGATTTGCAAGAAAATTTACCCAGTCCAGGTTTTTTCCAAAATATGCAATCCAATAATCAAACTTTCATAAGCATTCGTAAACCAATTTTTGATTATTCATTGTCACAAAATACCAGCTATAGTCGGCTTATTAAAAATTTTGAGTCTATATCAGCTAATATAGCATCTTCTCAACCCAATACACAAATACTGCAACAAAGTGTGGTCAATGAGAAACCTATTTTAAATATCCTTAATTTTCCTAAAGGTCCCAAAGTAGGTAATTTTTGGCATGAAATACTAGAATTAATTAATTTTAGCGAACCTTTGGTTACTTATGAGCCACTTATTAGACAAAAAATTGTACAGTATGGTCTACATGGAACTTATAAAATTGAAGATTTAACTAATATTACTCTCAAAATGCTTGAAAACGTTTTACTAGCACAAATAGACAATCAAATAGCTATCAGTGATTTCTCTCCTGATATGAGCAGTAAAGAATTAGAATTTATGTTTTATCAAGCCAATGAATTCACATTAGAAGCTATTAATCAATGGCTCCAACAAAATGATTGGGAAAAATTGATAATGCCAACTGATTATCTTCCCAGACAAAAAATTTATGAAACTTACTTAAGTGGTTTTATAGACTGGGTTGGTCTGGATGATAAAAATTTATATATAATTGACTATAAGTCCAACTTTATAGGCAATGATTTACAAGACTATCAAACAGATCAAATTTTTTCTGAGATTTTAAAACATGCTTACCAATATCAAGCCATTATTTATGCCTTAGCAATGAATCGTTATTTTAAATCGATTCAAAAACCTATCGAAAATATTTATATCCGTTATCTCTTTTTAAGAGGTGTGCAAAAAAATTCAAATCAGGGGATATGGAAATGGAATATTGATGCTCAAAATATTCAAAATTTAGAAAATATTTTAAAGACAAAGTAACATGACTTTTTAAGCACATAATGTTATATTATTAGTATTTAAAATGATAAAAATTAATTCTATTTTCATCTATAAAGGAAATCACCATGTTTAAAAAACCTGAAGAAATTATTATTGCTATTTTAGGTGTTATTTGGATTGTCGCCACTTATTTTATCAACTACTGGTTGGGTGTAAATAATGACATTACAGTTCAAATTGTTCTTTACAATATTGTTTGGGTCATCGCAACCTTTTTGGTTTGGAAAAATGAAAAAATTTACCTTACTTGGCCTGTTTTCTTAGGTCTTTTTGTTGCCGCGTGGACCCCTCTTCTAACATGGTATGCGCAAAAAAGTGCGGGGTATGATATCCAAACAACCGATTTAATCTGTACGCAAATGCCTTGGTTTGCTACTTGGTACTTCAAATTTGGATTAGTATTAGCCGTTATCGTTATTGGTTATATTATTCTATTAATTCAAAATAGAAAAAAATAATAGCTTATTTTATATTTTAGAAAGTTTTTATATATGTCAGATGAAAAAAGTAAGGCTTTAGCTTCTGCCTTAGCTCAAATTGAAAAACAATTTGGAAAAGGCTCCATCATGAAAATGGATGGCTCCCATACCGATGAAAATTTACAAGTTATTTCAACTGGTTCTCTAGGTTTGGATATTGCTTTAGGGGTTGGCGGTTTGCCTCGTGGTCGTGTTGTGGAAATTTATGGTCCTGAGTCATCAGGAAAGACAACTTTATGCTTGGAATCTATTGCTCAATGTCAAAAAAGCGGTGGCACCTGTGCATTTATCGATGCTGAAAACGCATTTGACCCAGTATATGCGGGAAAACTTGGCATCAACGTTGCAGATTTATTAATTTCTCAACCTGATACAGGAGAACAAGCACTTGAAATATGTGATATGTTGGTTCGTTCTGGAAGTGTTGATTTAGTTGTTATTGACTCGGTAGCTGCTCTTGTCCCTAAAGCGGAAATTGAAGGAGATATGGGCGATAGTCATATGGGTTTACAAGCTAGATTAATGAGTCAAGCGCTTAGAAAACTAACAGGCAACATCAAAAAGACCAATACATTGGTTATTTTTATTAACCAAATTCGCATGAAAATTGGTGTTATGTTTGGTAACCCGGAAACAACCACTGGAGGAAATGCTTTAAAATTCTACTCTTCTGTACGCTTAGATATTCGTCGTATTGGTAATATTAAAAAGGGCGAAGATATACTGGGCAGCGAAACCCGAGTTAAAGTAGTTAAAAATAAAGTAGCCCCTCCATTTAAGCAAGCAGAATTTGATATCCTATACGGAGAGGGAATATCTCTGGAAGGCGAATTAATTGATATTGGCGTTAAAATGGGAATCGTTGAAAAAGCAGGAGCTTGGTATTCTTATAATGGCAATAAAATAGGTCAAGGTAAGGATAATACACGTATCTGGCTAAAAGAAAATCCAGAAATTGCCCACGAAATCGAAATGCAAATTAGACAACAAGCGGATGTATTGAATGGTTTTGATGTTAGTGGTAATGACACCATCTCAACTACTAAAGAAGAGTAACGCTCAACTTATAAAATAAAAAGACTTTGCTTTTGCAAGGTCTTTTTATTTTTCTAAATGTAAGTTTTTAACATTAATATAGTGAGTAGCTGACTGAGCAAGACTATTTAATTCTTCTTGATTTAATTTTCTAATTTGCCTTACAGGAGAGCCTAAATATAAAAATCCACTTTCTAGAACCTTTCCAGGAGGAACTAAAGAACCCGCTCCCACTAATACTTCATCTTCTATCACAGCACCATCTAAGACCACACTACTCATACCAACCAAAACCTTATTTTTAATAGTACAACCATGTAACATCACTTGATGTCCGATTGTAACATCGTTCCCTATCGCTAAAGGATAGCCTTCTGGGTTATCTTTAGAAGGTGTACTCACATGGAGAACAGAACCATCTTGGATATTGGTACGACTTCCTATGGTAACGTCATTAACATCACCGCGAATGACAACACCTGGCCATATTGAAGATTCATCTCCTATTTTAACTCTGCCTATCACACAGCTAAATTCATCAACATAAACTTCTTTACCTAAAACGGGCTCTACCCCTTGAAACACCCTAATTGCCATAATCTTTCTCATTTTCATAATCACTAACTATCAACTCCAGTCTACTAACAAAGGAATATAAATTTTTACCTAAAATATATTTTTGAATTTTAGCACAAATTATAAATCCTATTTTCAAATAAACTTTCTATTAGACTTATTGGAAGGTTTGTTCATAAATTAGATTAAATTTAGTTAAATAATTTTAAAAACTTTATCTATCTATCTATCTGTATGTGATATATACCTTAATAAGTTAAGCAATAGATTATGCTCAAAATGGTTTTTGATTTCGATGATTTCCTGGTGGATTATAACGACAAACTACGAGGGTATGTTGTTCATTGC
>WNLJ01000007.1 GCA_017114885.1 Neisseriaceae bacterium PsAf
TATCAAAGTGGATCGCGATGATCCGATTTGGAAAAATAGCAAAGACTATATTATTTTGAAATAGATTAGTAGTCTTAACACACCTTATTGGCTGATAATGCATTGTTTTTTTATGGTGTAATGAACAATGAATTGTATGTAATCTAAATAAAAAGGACAATCTAATGACTGTCCTTTTTATCAAACCATTTTAAAAACACATAGCCTTTTTATTTCCCTTGGAAATATGGCTTACGTTTTTGTATAAATGCATTCATTCCTTCATTAAAATCATCAGATTGTGCCAAGGCTCTTTGTCCTTCAACTTCCCTATTAATAGAACTTGGCAAATTAGAATAAGAAACTTGATTGATTAAGTCTTTCATTCTTCTTAATGATTCTGTTGGTAATAAATTTAATTTTTGTGCAAATTTCAGCGTAGCCTCATCAAGATTATCTGTACTCACCAGTTCAGTGATTAAACCTAATGACTTAGCCTCTTCAGCACTAATGACATTTCCAAAATAGAGTAACTCAGTTGCTTTTGCAGGGCCAACCAAGCTAGTTAATAAAGAAAAACCTCCTGCATCTGGCATTAAACCAATATTAACAAAGGCCTCAATAAATTTTGTTCCTTCTGCTACTATTCTAAAATCACACGCGAGTGCGATATTCATGCCAGCACCTGCTGCACTTCCTCTGACTTTTTCGATGACAGGTTTTAGCATACTCCTAATAGCTAAACTAACTGCACCAACATTTTTAGTAGATAGTTTTGAATATTGATCCAATGCGTTGGCTGTGTTGGCTTTTCTCATTTCTTTTACATTACCACCACTAGAAAAACTTCCACCTGCCCCTGTTAATATGACAACTTTTACACGTGAATCTATATCTGCTTTTTCTAAAAATTTTAATAATTCACGCTGTAATTTAACATCCAATGCATTAAGTGATTTTTCATCATTTAAAGTAATGGTACAAATACCATCTTCTAATTGATAAGAAACTTTTTCTCCATCAATTTTTTCAACCACTGTTTCAAATTCAATTTTCTCTAAATCAACTTCTTTAATTAATCCCTTAGAAATAGCACCTGAAGCTAAAGATTTTCTAAAACTAGGGTGTGCGATATTGATTAGCGCAATCGCTCTTTGACGGAATGTTAGATTTTTTATCTTAACAAGACCATATTCCGTCACTACATGATCAATTTCTGATCTAGGTACAGTCACAGGTGTACCCTCTGGCAAAGACTCTAAAATATTAGATACAACCTCTCCTGATTTATTTGTTTTGGTCGATTCAACTACCATAAAAGATTTGCCATTTTCTGCAAAATTAACACCTTTTACATAGTCAAGCGCCCCTCCTGTTCCACTAATTTGTCGATGTCCAAGCCCTTCAGAGGTAACTTGTCCCGTTAAATCTATAGAAATACAAGAGTTAATCGAAACCATATTTTTGTTTTTCATCACATTTAATGGATGATTCACTTCGTTAATTAAATACTGTCTGATATCTTTATTTTTATGCATGTATTGATAAAAATCTTTAGTCCCTACTGCAAATCCAAAAGCAGATGCCTTGACTTCTTTTTGAGAATTATCAACTGCACCTTTTTCACCAAGATACCTCATTGATTGGGTAAACATCTCAGTATGAATACCTAAATGTTTTTTATTCTCCAGTCCATAACCAATACATTAAGATAAGGCACCAATTCCCAATTGAATACAAGAACCATCTTCAATTTCATTCAAAATCAAACCCGCTATTTTTTTATCAATATCTGATATTTCTTTAGCTTCTGAAATTTCCACTAAATCCTCTTCTGAATAACAGATAAAATCTGCGTCCTGAATCTTCATGCTATTACGTACACCATAAATAAATGGCACGTTAGGATTGACTTGTAAAATTACTTTTTTCGCCGTTGGTAATGCCAAATAATTCGCTGCCCCACCTGTCGGACCAAAACACACATTTCCCTCTTCATCTGGTTCCGATACTTCAGCAATTAATACATTTGGTCGAATATTTTCATCAAAAAAAGGTTTTAAATACTCAAAACCTACAGAATGAACATTAATCGCACCTAAAGGGGTTAATTTTCTTTCTACACTTCCCACAAAAACCGTATGGTATTCAATATGAGATTCCATACCCGGTTTCATAAAGTCATATAAACGCAATTGCATCGCCGACCACATATGCACATCCTCTAGCTCTTTATATCTCCTAGTGATCGCTAAAGTCAGTTCATTAGGAGCACCATTCACAGGTGGCAGCCAAATCACGTCGCCACTCGAAATTTGTTGTGCGCACTCTTCACACTCAATACCTTCTTACCAAAATACTCACTGGCCATAACTGTTTTCCTTTCCAGTCTAAAATAAATAATATTTTTATACACAAATTTTATTTTAAAAATTCGTGTAATTCTTCCTTCTTTTTAATCAATATTGCGCCTGCTATTTTCATCTCTGTTATTGCTGATTCAATAGTTTCGGTAGCAATACCCCTACATGCGGCCAAATTGACTATTACTTTCCATTTTTTAGAGTATTCTAATAATTGAAGTACCGTGTTTTTCACACAATAATCTGTGGCCAAACCTCCTACTAGCAAAATATTTGCTTCTTTTCCACTTAACCACTCAAGTAAACCTGTACTTATTTTTTCTCCTAAATCATGATAACAAGCCCCATAAGGGTGCATATCATTTTCTAATCCCTTATATACAATAAAGTCATACTGATTAGACATTGGTAATCCTGGTAAAGTTTCAAACCCTTCACTACCAACAAGACAATGTGAGACCCAGGTTAAATCAGCATTTTCATAGGGTAACGGTTGTAGCATTTCCTCAGGTGAAGAAACCATCCAAACAGCATTGGGACTATGTGCATCTTTTGTTAATACTCGAAAATCCGAAAATCTCGCTTGATAATTCAATTCTGGTACAATTGACAATGCATCTTCTACTGGCAATTCATCAGGACATAAAGGGGAAAATCCTTTTTGTGCATCAACATCAATTGCAACAATAGTCACAACAACCTCCTATTCATGATTCGTCCAATAAACCCAGTTGTTTTAAAAGAGAGTCTACTTTTGGTTCTCTACCTCTAAATGCGATAAATGACTCCATCGCTGGTCTAGAACCACCTTTAGATAATATTTCTTGCCAAAATTTCTGCCCTGTTTTCGCCCTATCACCTGATTCAAGAAATGCAGCATAGACATCAGCCGATAAAACTTCTGCCCAAATATAACTGTAATAACCTGCACTATAACCGCCAGCAAAAATGTGCTCAAACGATTGAGGAAATCGATTATAGGTTACTTGTGGCACAACTGCTACTTCTGCTCTTACCTCTTGGATGATGTCATCCCAATCACAAGGCTGTTTGCTTTGTGAATAAATTTGCATATCAAATAAAGCAAATTCCATTTGTCTCAACAAAAACATACCCACTTGAAAATTTTTTGCCTGCCACATTTTATCAAATAGGCTTCTAGGTAAAGACTCTCCAGTTTCTTGATGTTGAGACATCGCTTCCAATACATCAAATTCCCAAGCAAAGTTTTCCATAAACTGACTAGGTAGCTCAACAGCATCCCACTCCACGCCAGAAATCCCAGACACACCTAATTCATCGACTTGTGTCAGTAAATGATGCAAACAATGTCCCATCTCGTGAAATAAAGTTGTAATTTCTTGATGATTTAGATAAGTTTTTCCTTGTTTTTGAGATGGTGTAAAGTTACAAACCAAATAAGCAATTGGTAACTGAATTTGATGAGGTTTTTTCCACCTCCCACAATATTCATTCATCCAAGCACCACTTTTTTTACCATTACGAGCATAAAGATCGACGTAAACACTACCTATTTCTTGCTCGTTTTTTAATAATCGGAAATATTTTACATCTGGGTGCCAGACTGGTCGTTTTTCTTCTTCAAAATGAATTCCATATAACTCATTAATTAATTGAAACAACCCTTTAAAAACTTGATTAGATTCAAAATATTTTTTGACTTCTTCTTCTGAAAAAGCATATTTCTTCTCTCGTAATTTTTCACTTACAAAAGTAATGTCCCAAGGTAATAATTCATCCAAGCCCAAATCGTCTTTAGCAAACTGTTCTAATTCCTGCATTTCAAGCATCGCCACAGGTTTTGCTTTACTAACAATATCTCTAATAAATTCAATCAGCTGACTTGGACTATCAGCCATCTTAGTGGCCAAAGAAACACTTGCATAATCAGGATAATCTAATAATTTCGCTTGTTGATCACTTTTAACTAATATTTGATTGATATTGTCCGTATTGTCCCATTGACCTTTATCAAATAATTCACTTGCTCTTGTTGAATAAGCATAATGTATTTTTTTTCTTAGTTCTCTATTTTCAGCAAATTTCATTACTGATAAATAGTAAGGGAATTGGAGATTTATTTGATACCCCTTCTTGCCATTTTCTTGAGCCGTATGTTGGAATAAATCTAGATCGCTTTTCGGGATTCCTGTTAAATCGCTCTCATCTTCAAAATAAAGACTGAAAGAATCTGTTGAATCCAAAACATTTTGGCTAAATTGACTAGCCAACATAGATAATTCTGAATTAAGTTTTGCAAACGTCTTTCTCTCTTCTCCTTGCAAGGAAGCTCCTGATAATCCAAAGTCTCTTAGATCGTGTTTTAATTTTTGTTGTTGTTCACTAGTTAGATTATCAAAATTATCTTTGTTAATCTTTTTAAAAATTTCAAATAATTCTAAATCTTGTGAGACCTCAGTATAAAATTCTGAAATAACGGGAATCATTTTGTTGTATTCATTCCGCCAACTTTCAGTATCATTCACAGAGTTAATGTGGGCAACTACTCCCCAAGCTCTGCCAACTTTTTCCAAAGCCGCTGTTAAAGGATCCATAACATCAGACCAATCCACTGAATTTATGTCTTTTATTCTGGAAATTTCTTGACGGGCTTCTGATATAAGTTCTTTCAGACTATTTTCTACTTCGCTTGACTGCAACTCATCAAATTTAGGCACTTCATTTAAGTTTAGTAACACACTATTAGACAATTTTCTCTCTCCCTATTTTTATTTTTTAATACGCCATAGCTAACTGACGCTTATAATGAGAATTTTTTTAACCTTACACAAACAGTATTATCATAATTGATAAATTAATTTAACTCTACCTCTATTCCCCTAGTTTCTAAAAATCTAACAACTCATGTCTCATTTCTTATTCAGAATAAAAAACTTTTTCTCCTAGTCAAATAAACCTTAAAAATATAAAATGAATCACTATTATTTAATAAATTTAATTTAAGAGAGCTGAACTATGAAAAAACATGTATTTATTCTAAGTTTCATTTGTCTAACATTATTAGCCTGCCAACCCAAAAACGAAGAACAAAATGCTAATAATCAACCTACAAACGAGAAAACCACAGTTTCTAATCAAATTCAAATAGCTCAACCAATACAATTAAATAATAAAAAATGTCAAACCATTGACAAAGAACAATACTGTGATGAAATTATCATTGAAACCGATACTTTTAAAAATCCAACTTTAAATAATTATATTTATCAAACTATTACAGGTAGTGAAAATAAACTTGATAAAGATTTAAAAACAGCACTAACCGATTATAGTCAGCGACAGCTAGAAAAACTGAGCCTTCGTTATAAAGATGAAGATAGTAAAATATATCCTTACGCCTATGAAAGTAATGATAATTTACAATTAATTAATAATAATGCCAACTTTACTTTTTTTAAGCATCAGTATACCGAATATACAGGAGGTGCTCATCCTAACACATTTGTTTATAATCTAGTCATCGATCCTAACACCTATAATGACATTCTTTTAGACAATATGTTTTTACCTAATGGGCAAGATGAACTGTTTAAGTTGCAACAAGAAGCTACTTTTCAAACACTATTAAAAAAAGATCTATCAGAAGAGGAGGTCAAGGAATTAATGTCTAGTTGGGATATCCAATTGAACAAAAATTGGGGTTTTGATGAAAATAACCTACTCTTCACCTATTCTCCCTACGAGGCCGCTCCTTATGCTTATGGTGTAATTGATATCGCTATTCCTAAAGATAAATTACAAGATATTATCCAACCGGAATATTTAAATTTAATTTTTCCTGATAGCAATGATAAAAAAGAGCAAATAAAATAACAAAAATATTCAGCCTAGCATTAATCAGTTGAATTAATAGCCCAATTAATGTTAGGCATTAAAATAACTGGTATCAATCAGTTAGATGAACTATATTAAATAATTGAAGCTATTTCTATGCCAACAAAAACATTATTCACTATTTTTATTTTAAGCTGCTGCCTACTAGAGAGCTGTTCTACCAACTTAAATGCTAGCACCTCAAATAAGCAGGTAATAAAAATTAACGAGCAAACTTGCCAATCTACTCAAGAAAAAGAAAATTGTTTGAATGTTATTTTCAGTATAGATGCTATCGATAACCCAAAACTTAATGAATACATTTATCAAACAATTACTCAGAGCAAACAGCCTTTAAATAGTGATTTAGAAATTGCTTTAAAAAACTATATTCACAAGATACTTGACGATATGTATCAGTCTGTATTTACCCAAAACATCAAAGGATCTGAAAACACTTATACTTACCAGCTGGAATTACAGCTAGTAGCCGATACTTCTCAGCTTGCCTTTTTGCAAATTAAAATAACAAATGGTTATAATCCAGCACATAGTAATATCGCCATTATCAATAAAGTCGTCGATAAAAATACACTACAAAGCATCCCTCTGTCTGAAATCTTACGCCCTAACACTAAACAAGAACTAATTTCCTTACTCAAAAATAATTTAGAAGCCTATCTTCAAGCAAAAAACTATACAGGCACACAGGAAATACTGGATAATTTCGATATTGATCTTGAAATTCAAAATTGGGGTTTTAATCAGAACCAGTTGATATTCTCATTCTCTCCCAATATCATTGCCCCTAAAGATTACGGAATTATAGAATTAACAATCCCTAAAAATAAATTAAATAAAATAATAAAGCCTAAATATTTTAAGATAATATTTAATACAACCAATAATAATACTGATTAGAATTTAAATAATCTATTTATAAGCCCTTGGCTTGTTTTAGTTTTTATATAAACAAGTTCTTTTCTTATTTTTTGCTGTTCTTGCTCTATTAGTTCAAGTTGTGCAGTAATGGTTTCAAAATTAGTCTTTTGTTCTTGAGCAATAGATTCTAAACGATTTTCTGAAGACCCATCAAAAGACATATTAAGTTGATTAAAAAAATATCCAATAAAAGAACTAAGTACTGATGAAAAAGTAGCTATAACAAATAAAGAAGGCAAAGCACTATCTAATTCCTGAGTATAGGCAAATATTGAAAAAATCAGATAAAGATTAGCTAACAAAATGGGTAATAAAAATATGCAAGCTAAAAAAGAAGGGACAATTCCTTTCTTTTTAATATCAATAAATATAGAAATAATCATTAAAATAAGGATAGTTATAGCAAAAACAGCCAAACATAATGCTAGAATTAGTAAACCTTCTTCATGATAATTATTAAATTCCTTAACACTTACTCCAAACTTATTGAGGCTATAAAAGGAAATTATTATCAAAATGACAGCCACTACATAGCCGAATAATACATTCTTTAAATTTTTGTTAACATAAATTAGTCCTCTAAAGATTATCTAAGAGGCAATTTTTTTAATGACTACTGTTTGTTGTCTTCTAAAAAAATCTTCTTGGAACATCGCCATACGAATGACAGTATGATAGCTACCATTACTAAAGTACTCATCAATCAAGCGACCTTCTTGGACAAAACCCGCTTTTTCATAAATATGCATGGCTTTTTTATTTTCTTCATCTACAACTAGATATAGTTTGTGTAAATTCAAAACTGAGAAAGCAAATTCAGAAATTAAATAGACTGCCTCTTTGGCATAGCCCTTTCCTTGATGTTCTGGGGCGATAATTAACGCAAATTCTGCAGAGCGATGCACATAATCGATTTCCATTAACTCTACTAAACCAATTTTCTGATCATTGTGCTCTAATATAAAACGTCTTTCTGACTGATCATGAATATGTTTGTCGTATAATTCTTCTAACTCAACATAAGCCGCATAGGGTTCTTCAAACCAATACCTCATAACACTTTGGTTGTTGTCCAATTTATGCACATAAGGTAAATCTACTCGTTCTAACGACCTTAAAACTACTTTTTTTGAACTCTGTTCATCTGACATATAAGTCTCCTAGTTACAATAACTTGATGATTATAGCCGATAAAATTCAAAATGGGTACTCTGAAATGAGACTATGATAGAGTATTTAATTTTTCACATGCCTGTTGATACTCCAAGTCACATGCCTTTTTCAACCAAAATTTAGTTCTATCTATTTCTAAATCTTGATACAACAAAGCCAGAGCATATAAAGCTTCTACATTATTTTGCTCAGCCGCTTTTTCATACCACTCTCTAGCTTTATTTAAGTCTTTTTTAACGCCTAAACCTTTTTCATATAAATAGCCCAAATTATACTGGGCCGTTGAATAATCTTGGTTAGCAGCCTTTTCATACCATTCCTTCGCTTGACTTAAATCTAACGCGCCACCTAAACCTTTTTGATAAAGAAAAGCCAAATCATTTTGTGCTGCTGCTTTTCCATCAAGCGCTGCTTGTTCATACCATTTTCTTGCTTCTTTAAAATCTGGCGCTGAAACAGCCCCAAAATAATACATATCCCCTAAACTATAAGCAGCATCCGATTCTCCATGACTCGCTGCTAATTTATACCATAGATAGGCTAAATCTAAATCTTGCTCCACTCCATATCCATGCTCATATAAAAATCCAATATTATACTGTGCAGGAGCGTAGTCTTGGTTGCTGGCCAATTCATAGTACTGCGCTGCTTTTTCATCGTCTTGAATGACGCCTAAACCTTTTTGATAAATATAACCCAATGTATTTTGGGCAGGAGCATAACCTTGTTTCGCAGCTTTTTTAAGCCATTTACGTGCTAATTCATAATCTTGACCTACACCCAGTCCTTCTAAATAATAATACCCTAAATCATTTTGTGCAGGGGCATAATCTTGTCTTGCTGCTCTTTCATACCAATAAGATGCCTTTTTATAATCAGGTGTAACACCATAACCATTCTCATAAATAATTGCCATATTATAATTAGCAATATCCAATTTCCGATAAGCAGCTTGCTCAATCAAACTCTTAGCTTTGATATCATCTTGTGGCACCCCAAACCCATTTTGATACAAAATACCTAAATTATTTTGTCCTAACGGATTGCCCTGTTTAGCAGCCAATGAATACCAATGTTTTGCTTGTGAGTAGTCTTGTTCAATGCCTAAACCCTCTTCATAAAGATTACCTAAATATACCTGAGCCACTGGTATACCAGAATATGCTAATTTCTTATAATACTTTAATGCTTTGGAGTAATCTTTTGGTCCACCTAACCCTTTTTGATACAATAAACCAAGGCTAAACATTGCTGACTCATTCTGATTTTCAGCTGCTTTTTCATACCATTTTTTAGCTTTAGAATAATTTTGAGAAAGAATAAATCCGTCTTCATAATAACTGCCAATTTTATTTTGAACCCAAGAAGAGTAATTGAGACCCAAAACAATCGTCAATATTAACAATAAAAAGACGGCCAAAAAAAACGCAAACGTGATTTTCAATAAAGACCGAATATTATAAACATTCATATGTGATTAAAACTCTTCATTTTATTATTGAATAACTTTTTAGCACAAAAATGTATCTTATTACAATGTAGGAGATAAGTTAGGCGCATATTCTTGTTTCATCTGTTGTTCTAGCTGATAATTTTCTTGAGCTAATTGCAATAACTGTTGCTCTAATTGCCAATATTGCTCTGTTTCTGGATTGGTTGTTAATAGTTGAAAAACAGTTTGATAATATTTAATCTTTCTATTTTGTAACCATTTAAGATCATTATCTTTAATACTTAATGTTTGTAATTGAACGATGATATCAGAAATAATTTTAATCGATTCCTCTTTGTTTTTGTGTGGAAGTACACCAACTGTCATCTCATCTGCTTGATTGATAACCTGCTGCAATTCAGCCCATTCATCTGTCGATATTTTTTGAGAACAAGCAGATAAAAATATCACTATTATGAGTAAAAATTTTTTCATTTTTTCTTAAACTACCTCTAGAAATCTTAAAATAAAAGCGTTTTTTTAAACACTCTTACATTAAAAGAGAAGGCTATTGTAACTTGCCAAACCTAAATATTAAACATAAGACTTTAAAATTTAGTTTATTTTAGGAGGTGATAACAAAATACACCTAGAAGTAGTATACTAGGTGTATTTTGAAAAATTTATTCTTAAAAAGATAATTTATTTGGTCTCAAAAACTTGTTTGGCCAACTGAGCATAATATTCAAATGCTTTTTTGGCTCCTTGTACAACTTGTTGATACGTTTCTTCATCTTCAGTTACTGTATTAAAAACTTTAGAGAACTCTCTCCAATGCTTGCCTCTACCGTCTGGATGAGGTGCTAAATGTCTGGCACCATAATTTTCATTCATTCCAATATTTTTTGCATCTTTTAACAAAAAAGCTGCACCTAAATTAGAACCTTCTGCACAATACAACCAACCAATAGCCTCTACTCTTTCTGGTTTAGGTAAGTTATCAGACTCAAAACTAGAGACACCTAAATCTTGCATGTCTTGTTTGACTTTTTCATAACGAGCCAAATCTTTTAAATCAGGTATTTTAGAATTCAATTCCGAATCAAGATAAATATCATTAACAATTTTATGAAAAATTTCTTGTAATTGTAAAAACTTTCCATAATTATATTCATTCAAAAAAGGTTCTAAACTATTAATTAAATTATCAACCTTTTCATGTTCCGACCTAGTCTCTCTTTTCAAAACTTCTACTAAGGGACTTGTCTCAGAGACATTGTCATACTCAAACATTATAATTCTCCATTGCTTACCATTATCAATAAAGATTATTATAACTACTATTCCCAACATTAGCAATAAACATTTTTCTATAAAAATATTCATGTAGTCTAATATTGAATATCATTAAATCAACCCCAGATAAACGCAAATTATTTGTTAAAATAGTTTGTTCAATTCTTCAAAAAATAGGATATTATGTTCGACGATATATATGAAAATTATTCAAGCACCCAATAGTCCTTTCAAACTACACCAAGAATTTGCCCCTTCTGGTGATCAGCCAACTGCGATGCAGGAATTAATGTCTGGTCTCGATGATGGCCTTCCATCTCAAACCTTGCTCGGTGTAACTGGTTCAGGGAAAACCTATACTATGGCGAATGTGATTGCAAGAACGGGTCGTCCTGCTATTATTTTGGCTCATAATAAAACATTAGCCGCTCAGTTATATTCCGAAATGAGAGAATTCTTTCCCGAAAATGCAGTGGAATATTTTGTTTCTTATTATGATTATTATCAACCCGAAGCATATGTACCCTCGCGAGATTTATTTATTGAAAAAGATTCAATGATCAATGAACACATCGAACAAATGCGCTTATCTGCTACTAAAAATTTAATCCAAAGAAATGATGTCATTATCGTGGCAACTGTATCAGCTATTTACGGTATTGGTGATCCTCAAGAATACTCACAAATGATGTTGTTTTTAAAAGATAATCTCAAAATTTCTCAAAAAGAAATTATTTCACAACTCATTACCATGCAATATGAACGTGGAGATATGGATTTTAAACGTGGAAGTTTTAGAGTACGAGGAGATATTATTGATATTCACCCTGCAGAAAACTCTGAAACAGCAGTACGTGTTTTTATGTTTGATGACGAAATAGAAAAAATGGAAACTTTTGATCCTTTAACAGGAACAATCAAACAAAGAATCGGTCGTTACTCAATTTTCCCATCTAGCCATTATGTCACTCCTAGAAACACTATTTTAAGAGCATGTGAAAGTATCAAATCTGAATTAAAAGACAGAATCGATTTTTTTAATCAAGAACATAAAATTGTTGAAGCACAAAGAATTGAGCAAAGAACCAAATTCGATCTGGAAATGCTTTATGAAATGGGCTTTTGTAAAGGTATTGAGAATTACTCTCGTCATTTAACTGGTAAACAAGAAGGCGAACCTCCCCCTACTCTGCTTAACTATTTACACCCAGATACCATTATGTTCATTGATGAAAGTCATGTGACAATCCCACAAATTGGTGGCATGTACAAAGGCGATGCCGCACGCAAACAAAACTTAGTTGATTATGGTTTTAGGCTACCTTCCGCACGAGATAATCGTCCTTTAAAATTTGACGAGTTTGAAAAATTAATGCCTCAAACTATATTTGTATCTGCAACTCCTTCTACATATGAAGAAGAACATGCTAGCCAAATCGTCGAACAAGTGGTAAGACCTACTGGCTTGATTGACCCAGAAATTATTATCCGCCCCGTGGATTCTCAAGTAGACGATTTACTAAGTGAAATTAACCAAAGAGTACAAAAAAATGAACGGGTATTGGTCACTACCCTAACTAAAAGAATGGCAGAACAAATTACAGATTACTATAGTGAATTAGGAGTGAAAGTTCGATATCTGCACAGTGATATTGATACTATAGAACGAGTTGAAATTATCCGAAGCCTTAGACTGGGAGAAATCGACGTGTTAGTTGGTATCAATCTTTTAAGAGAAGGTTTGGATATTCCTGAAGTCTCTTTAGTTGCTATCTTAGATGCTGATAAAGAAGGTTTTTTAAGAAGTCATAGAAGCTTGATTCAAACCATTGGTCGTGCCGCAAGAAATGAACATGGTGTGGCTATTTTATATGCAGATAAGATGACTGATTCAATAAAAGCAGCCGTTAATGAAACCAATAGACGTCGCCAAAAACAAATTGAATATAACCAAGCAAATGGCATCACTCCTCAACAAATTAGAAAGGAAATCAAAGATATTATCGATGGTGTTTATTATCATAATGATAAGAAAACCAAAAATAAAAAAATCGCTCACTTTCATTCAGAGGCAGATGCAGTTAAGGAAATTGAAAGACTTGAAAAAGAAATGTTGGCTAAAGCTAAAGACCTACAATTTGAAGAAGCTGCATTAATTAGAGATCAAATGAATGCCATTAAAGAAAATTTATTTTTTATGGTGAAATAAAATATGAATCATTCACAATCAAATAAAAATTATTTAACACCTACTGGGTGGGATCGTTTAAAAAATGAATTATATCAACTTGTTCATCATGAGCGACCTAAAATAGTTGAGATTGTTAACTGGGCAGCCAGTAATGGCGATAGAAGCGAAAATGGTGATTATTTATATGGGAAAAGACGTTTACGCGAAATTGATAGACGAATCAGATATCTGACTAAAAAACTAGAAACAGCTGAGGTCATCGATCCAGAATTAAGAGAAAAAACAGAACAAGTATTTTTTAGCGCTACTGTCACCATAAGACGAGAAGATGATAGCGTTCAAACCATTGCCATTGTGGGAACAGATGAAATTGACTTACATCAAGGGAAAATATCTTGGGTTTCTCCATTAGCAAGAGCACTAATTGGTAATTTTTTGGGCGATGAAGTCAAACTGATTACCCCAGAGAAAGAAGAATACATCCTCATCGAAAACGTTCAATATATTAAAATAGAATAAAAAAGAGCGTCATGATGTGACGCTCTTTTATAAAATAAATAAGACCTTTTTTATAATTGATCTTGTACCTGATCTTCTTGATTTTCTATTTTAAACATGTCAGTAGCTCTACTGAATGTGTCTTTCGTTGTTTGCCATGGCGTTTTTGAACTTCTATCAAACCATTCACCTCTTGTTAAGAAAGCACTTTGAGGATAGTTCAATTCTAACAAACGACGAGAGTCGGAAGCCAAATTCTCTTGATCTAATCTTTGATAAGCAGACATCATAATGGCCAAAGCTTCCTCTACATGAGAAGTATTTTTATAATCATTCAAGACATTTTGAGCACGATTAGCAGCTGCTACAAAAGCACCCATTTTATAATAATATCTCGCAACCGCAATCTCATGACCACCCATTGCTTCCACCAAATCATGCATTCTTTGAGTCGTATCAGGAACATATTGACTCTCAGGGAAACGAGTAACTAACTCTTCAAAAGCTTCGTATGATTTTTTAGCTGCTCTAGGATCTCTTTCCGCCCAATCTTGATCCGATAAACGGTCTAAAAATGATTCATTTTTTTGATCAAATTCAACCAAGCCTTTTAAATACAAAACATAATCCATACGCGGGTGCTTAGGATATAATTTTTGAAACTCATCAATGGTTGCTAGTGCTTGTTCTTTTTCTTCATATCTATAATAAGCATAAGCCTTATCCAGCATTGCTTGTTCCGCAAATCTTCCATAAGGATAGCGCCCAATCAAAATATCATATAGTTTAATCGCTCTAACATAATTTTTACTAGTTAACTCATCATTGGCTTCCGTGTATAATTGCTCTACAGACCAACCACTAGTTAGTTGAACATCTTTATCAACTTTCTCTGTGCTGGCACAAGAAGCCAATAAAGCTGTTAAAACAATACTTAAAAGTACTTTTTTCATGAATAAATTACCTTCCCAAAATATATTGGATGACAATGAAATCGATGACGATTCATTGAATTATACAAATGTTCTTAATTTAACCATTCCCAATCAATTTGCTGGAGAACGGCTAGACGCAACTCTTGCTAAACTACTCCCTCAATACTCCCGATCCAGAC
The DNA here is from genome assembly GCA_017114885.1 of Neisseriaceae bacterium PsAf. Taxonomy (GTDB): domain Bacteria; phylum Pseudomonadota; class Gammaproteobacteria; order Burkholderiales; family Neisseriaceae; genus QFNR01. The sequence goes on from WNLJ01000007.1 coordinate 14,844, forward strand.
TGACCTCCTGGATAAAAAAAGGAGCAGTTATGGTCAATAATTCCCCAAGTATATCAAAACATAAACTAATAGGGGGAGAAAAAATTGAAATTTTTTGCGAAGAAGATCAAGAAATATCTTCCTTTAAAGCAGAACCAGTTGATTTCAATATAATTTTTGAAGATGAGGACATTATTATTATTGACAAACCCGCTAATTTAGTTGTCCATCCTGCTGCTGGAAATTGGTCTGGAACCCTATTAAATGGCCTTTTGCACCACGAGCCTAAACTGGCTCAAGTTCCAAGAGCTGGCATCGTGCATCGACTAGACAAAGATACAACAGGACTTATGGTAGTGGCAAAAAATATTATTGCCCAAACTGATTTGGTCAAACAACTTCAAGCCAGACAAGTTAAGCGAATTTATCGAGCCATTGTGAATGGCATTGTGCCTTATGATGGAAAAATAGAAACACTGATAGGTAGGCATCCCCATCAAAGAACAAAAATGGCTGTTGTCCCATTTGGTGGTAAAGAAGCAATCACCCATGTCAAGGTTCTGGAAAGATTTGAACATCATTCTTATATTGAATGTTCTTTAGAAACAGGCCGTACCCATCAAATTAGAGTACATATGAAAGGAGCCAAACATCCTTTAGTGGGAGACCCTACTTACGGCGATATTCGACTTCCTGCAAGCGCACCTATCAAAGAACAAATTTCAAGTTTAAATCGTCAAGCATTACATGCTTATCGATTAAGTTTTATCCACCCCCGTACCAAAAAAAATATAGCTTTTAAAACAAAATTACCTGATGATATGCAACAATTATTAACCTTATTACGAATAGATTATGAAACAGATTTTTTATGTGATGAGGATAATGAAGATTATGATGATGAAGATAGTGTCGAGGTGTTTTATGTCACAGATGATTAAATCAGGTCATTTTGTGGTAAAAATATAACGTTATCATGAAAACTCAATCTACAATAAAGATTTAATCTAGTGTAGAATCTGTAAAATTTTATTTTATTTAAAGGTTAAAAAATGAAATACATAAGTACCAGAGGACAAGAAGCCAAAAAAAGTTTTAGTGAAGTTCTATTGATGGGGCTCTCCTCTGATGGTGGCTTAATGATGCCCGAATCATATCCACATATTGATTCAAACTCACTCAATCATTTTCGCTCCTTATCTTACCCTGAACTTGCCTTTGCAATTATGCAACAATATATATCGGACATCCCTGCTGATGATTTAAAATCCATCATCAACAATACTTACACCAAAGAAAATTTCCAAACTGAAGAAATTACCCCTGTTAGAAAATTAAGCAATGGTTTATATATTTTAGGCTTATCTAATGGACCAACTCTGGCTTTCAAAGATATTGCCATGCAATTTTTAGGAAATGCCTTCGAGTATGTGTTAGACCGACAAAATACCGTATTGAATATACTAGGCGCCACAAGTGGCGATACTGGTAGTGCTGCTGAATACGCCATAAAAGGTAAAAATAATGTCAATGTATTTATGCTCTCACCTCACGGAAAAATGAGCGATTTTCAGAGAGCTCAGATGTATTCTTTACTGGATGAAAATATTCATAATATTGCCATTGAAGGCCTTTTTGATGATTGTCAGGACATTGTTAAAAACATTCAAAATGATTTAGATTTTAAACAGAAATATCATATTGGTACTGTCAATTCTATCAACTGGGGAAGAATTCTTGCTCAAATCGTTTACTACTTTAAAGCTTATTTTGAAGTAACTAATAATAATCAAGAATATGTTTCTTTTTGTGTTCCATCTGGAAACTTTGGTGATATTTGCGCTGGGCATATTGCAAAATCAATGGGGCTACCTATTGAAAAATTAATTGTGGCTACCAATGAAAATAATGTATTAGAAGAATTTTTTACGACTGGCATTTATCAACCAAGAAAACCAGATCAAGTGTATATCACTTCCAGTCCATCTATGGACATTGCTAAGGCTTCCAACTTAGAACGTTTTATTTTTGATTTGATTGGTAGAGATGGAAAAAAACTAAACCAATCATGGCAACAATTAGAAACATCAGGTCAAATCGATTTAAGTCATTTACTTGATGACATTAAAAATAAATTTGGCTTTTATGCTGGTTCAAGTACTCACCAAAATCGTTTGGATACCATACGTGAGACTTACAAATCCGAACAAGATTTAGTTGACCCTCACACTGCTGACGGGATTTATGTTGCCAAAAAATTCCCCAATACTGAGCATCTAATTTGCTTAGAAACAGCTTTACCCATCAAGTTTGAAGCAACAATCAAAGAAGCACTTGGCAATGACTTTCTTGTTTCTCGGCCTGATGTTTGGAACAAAGTAGAAGAAAAACCTCAAAAGATTGAAATACTTGCTAACGACAGTAATGAAGTCAAAAAATTTATTCAATCTCAAGTTCAATATTAAGGAAATTATTTCATGAATGCTCTAATTTTGCCTGGTGCTTTAATTATTGTTGGTATTATTTTACTGATGTGGAGTGCCGATTTATTTGTCAAAGGTGCTATCGGTATTGCTAGTAAATTAGGAGTTCCGACTTTATTAATTGGTATTGTTATTATTGGTTTTGGAACTTCTTTACCTGAGTTAATTGTTTCTGCTACCTCTGCTTTGCAAGGCAATCCTGGAATTGCCTTAGGAAATGCCTATGGATCAAATATAATCAATATTGGTTTAATTTTAGGTGTTACCGCTATTATTAGTCCCATTATTGTGCAGCCGAGTATATTAAAGCGAGAATTCCCCATTCTTATTTTTATCACTTTATTAAGTGCCTACTTGCTTTGGGATTTAGACATATCCAGAACTGATTCCATTATTATGCTCGTTATTTTTTTCTTGGTTATGGGCGGAATGATTTGGTCAGATTTACGTCACAAAAAAACACCTAACCTAGGCGAAGAAGAGACTGAAATTAAAGACAATAACATGAGCCTAACTAAGGGCATTGCTTTTTCAATTATCGGGCTTGTGGTTTTAATTTTTAGTTCAAATTTATTGGTGCAAAATGCAGTAGAAATTGCCCAATATTTTGGTGTCAGTGATTTAGTCATAGGTTTAACCATCGTTGCTATTGGAACCTCGTTACCAGAATTAGCCTCTTCCATTGCTGCTGCTAGAAAAGGAGAAAATAGCTTAGCCCTTGGCAATGTCATTGGCTCTAATATCTTCAATACTCTTGCTGTTGTTGGTGTTGCTGGGGTAATCCAACAACCCTTTAAAGCAGAACCTGAAGTATTATCCAGAGATATGCCTGTCATGCTAGGACTAACTTTAATTCTTTTTATCTTTAGCTATCAATTTATAAAAGGCAAAGGCCCTGGTGTTATCAATCGTTTAGAAGGCTTATTTTTACTAATAGCTGTTATTTCATATAACGTATTTTTGTTTTACTCAGCCACTCACTAAAATTCGAGTGCTGTATCTTTGTCTTCATCACGAATACGACTTGGCAACCCCATGTGATTTAACAGATTAATAAAAGGTTTGGGATCTAATTCTTCTACATTCACCATTTTACCTACTTTCCAAACCTTGGTCGCAATTAAAATTGCAGCAGCAGCGGCTGGCACACCTGCGGTGTAAGAAATAGCTTGACTGCCTACTTCCTGATAAGTTTGCTCATGATTACACACATTGTAAATGAATACTTCTTTATCCTGCTTGTGTTTTTTCCCTTTTGCTAAAACGCCAATCAACGTATTTCCTGTATAACTTGGTGCCAAAGAAGCAGGATCAGGTAAAACTGCTTTTACTACTTTTAAAGGTACAACTTCCAAACCTTCCGCTGTTTTAATCTTTCTTTCGGAAAGTAAACCTAAACTTTTTAGTACTGTAAATACATTCATGTAATGCGCACTAAAGCCCATCCAAAAACGAATATTGGGTACATCTAATTTCTGAGACATAGAGTGTATTTCATCATGACCTGTTAGATAAGAATCCTGTACACCTACTATCGGTAAATCATCTGTTCTTTTAACTTCAAACATTTTATTATTAACCCACTCACTATTTTGCCAAGTCCAAACCGTACCAGTAAATTCCCGAAAATTAATCTCTGGATCAAAATTAGTGGCAAAATAATGACCATGTTGCCCTGCATTAATATCAATAATGTCTAAGCTATCAGTCTCATCTAAATATTCATTAACAGCAAGTGCCGAATAAGCATTTACTACGCCAGGATCAAAACCACACCCTAAAATAGCAGTCACTTTTTTTTCTTCACATGCTTCCTTCCATTGCCATTCATAATTTTCATACCAAGGTGGTGTTTCACACACGTGATTTGGATTTTCATGAATCGCGGTATCAATATACGAAACCCCTGTTTTAATACAGGCTTGCAGCACATATAAATTGACAAAGGCAGAACCGACATTAATCACTATTTTAGATTTGGTTTCTTCAATTAAGTCAGTCAATTCATCAATATTCATGGCATCTACTTTATAACAATGAATACTAGAAGGAATTTTAAAATTATTTTTTTTCACTACACTGTCTGCAATGGCATAGCATTTTTCAATATGTCGTGAAGCAATACTAATTTGTCCTAAAATATCATTATTCTGTGCACACTTATGCGCCACAACATGTCCTACCCCTCCAGCACCAATAATTAATACATTTTTCTTTTTTTCTGTTTTTAATTTTTTCTTCATTATCTAATCCTATTTTTATCTTAGCCATCCTTAAGACAAACTATTTTTATAATCCTCATAACCAAATGTTTTTACTACATGCAGATTACCATCTAGTTCTTTGACAACAATTGAGGGCATATTCACCCCATTAAACCAATTTTTTTTCACCATAGTGTAGCCTGCAGCATCTTGAATAGAAATTCTATCCCCTATTTGTAAAGGTTTTTCAAACCTAAACTCTCCAAAGATATCACCTGCCAAACAAGATTTACCACATATTTGATAAGGATAATTTCCTTGATTCGGAAGAACTTTTGCAGATTCTCTATAAATCAGTAAATCCAGCATATGCGCCTCTATTGACGCATCTACAATAGCTATATCCATGCCATTACTAACGATATCTAAAACCGTTGTTTCTAAACTAGCACAATCTGTAATAGAGGCTTCTCCCGGTTCTAAAAAAATCTCAACCGCATAATGCGAAGCAAAATCTAGTAAGCGCTTAGCTAATTGTTCAATAGGGTAATCTTTGGCCATAAAATCAATACCCCCTCCAAGACTAATCCATTTCATTTGATGAATAATCTGTCCAAAATTCTGCTCAATATTCAATAGCATGTCATCAAATAAAGAAAAATTATCATTTTCACAATTAAAATGAAACATCAAACCTGATATTTCAGAGCTAACGGATGCCAATAAATCTTTATCCGCTACACCTAATCGACTATTGGGTCTGGCTGGATCTGCAATAATAAAATCAGAGTGACTAATACCTGGATTAACTCGTAAGCCAATAGGTATACTGCTTGCTATTGATTTAAATCTATTAAGCTGAGAAATACTGTTAAAAATAATCTTATCCGCGTAAGCAAGTACTTCTTTTATTTCATCGTCACTAAAAGCAACACTATAAGCGTGTGTTTCTCCCCCGAACATTTGCTTACCAAGCTTCACTTCATATAAAGAGGAAGAGGTCGTTCCATCTTGGTATTGAGACATTAAGTCAAAAACACTCCACGTGGCAAAACATTTCAGTGCTAATAATATATTAGCCCCGGATAATTCTTTAAAGCGCTGTATTTTTTGCATATTATTTTTTAATTTGGCCTTATCAATCAAATAATATGGTGTCTTTATATGATGCATATTTAACCCAATAGTAAGTGAATTTAATAAAAGAAAGCTATTCATTATACTAACTAAAAATTACTAATCAAATAATTGGAATTATTCTCTTGATAATTCAGATAACTGTCTTGTGATAAACTTCGTATAAGTTATTTTTCTGTCATGTTCATATATTAAAATAATGAGATAAATCAATGGATAATTACTCATGACTCAAAAATTACATTTATTTAAAAATTATATAGTTACATCTATTATTTTAGGCGTGATGGTTTTCTTTGTAAGCTGTTCGCACAATGAAAACGAAAAAACAGAAACCATTAATATAGTCGGTGCTGGTGCGTCCTTTCCTAATCTGATTTACACCAGTTGGTCAACCGCTTATTATCAAAAAACTAAAGAAAAAATTAATTATCAAAGTATTGGTTCATCTGCGGGCCTAAAGCAATTAAATTCAAGAACAATAGATTTTGCTGCTTCAGATGTTCCTTTGTCTGATACCGAACTACAAAAACAAAATTATTTTCAATTTCCCACCATTATAGGTGGTATTGTAATGATTGTTAATTTAGACGGCATTGGCAATAATCAACTTTTATTAGATGGAAAAGTCATCGCAGATATTTATCAAGGTAAAATTAAAAAATGGAATGACCCCGCTATCCAAACACTTAATCCAGATCTAACACTTCCCAGCGAACCGATTGCAGTCATACACCGATCTGACGGTTCTGGAACAACTTACATCTTCTCGCAATATCTGTCACAGGTAAGTGATAGTTGGAATCGAGAAATAGGCAGTAGCTCTTCTATCTCGTGGAAAGTAGGGATAGGTGGTAAGGGAAACGATGGCATAGCAGTTGCCGTAAAAACTTTAAAAAATTCTATTGGTTATGTAGAATACGCTTATGCTGCGCAAAATAACTTAACCTATACTAAACTAATCAATCAAAGTGGACATGTTGTCGAAGCAAAACCAGAAACATTTTCTTTTGCCACCAATGGTTTGGATTGGAATAAGTCTTTTAATCAAAGTTTGGTTAATAATCAACATAGTCATGCTTGGCCTATTGCTTCTACAACCTATATTATTATTCCTAAAGACACTCCTATAGATAAGAAAAATAAAATGTTAGAATTTTTTAACTGGTGCTTTAATGATGAAGGACAAACAATCGTCAAAAATTTAGATTATGTTCCTCTCCCCTCCTCACTAACTTCTTTGATTCGTGATGAATGGCAATCTGAGTTAAATGATTAATATAACTAAAAAATTAAATTAATATGAAAACTAAACAAAGTATTTATCCAAAATCTTTTGACCTTTTATTTAAAATAACCGTCCAAGCTGCTGCTTTGTTGGTTTTACTATTATTGTTTGGTATTATCATTTCACTTATTTTTTCTTCATGGCCAAGCATTAAAAATTTTGGTTTTAGTTTTTTATGGACCCAGGAATGGAATATTTCCAAAAATGTTTTTGGTGGTCTAATTCCTATTTATGGTACATTGTATACCTCTTTAATTGCTTTAATCATTGGTGTTCCCGTAAGTTTTTGGATTGCTGTTTTTTTGACAGAGTTAGCCCCTAAATGGCTAAAAAGACCCTTGGGAATTGCCATTGAATTACTAGCGGCAATCCCAAGTATTGTATATGGGATGTGGGGCTTATTTTTCTTTGCGCCTATTTTTTCCACTTATATTCAATCACCTATCATTAAAATATTTGAGGAAATTCCAATTCTCAATACCATATTTGCAGGCCCCAATTACGGCGTGGGTTTATTGACCGCTGGTATTGTATTATCAATCATGATTATTCCTATTATTTCTTCTGTAATGAGAGATGTATTTGAACAAACACCAAGTGTGATGAAAGAATCTGCTTATGGTCTAGGAGCCACCAAATGGGAAATTATTCGTCATGTTGTGGTTCCACACACTAAGTTTGGAATATTAAGTGCAATTACTCTTGGCTTAGGACGTGCCCTAGGAGAAACCATGGCCGTTACATTTATTATCGGTAATTCTTTTAATTTCTCTTGGTCTATTTTTGCTCCAGGTAATAGTATTACCTCTGTTTTAACCAATGAATTTGCAGAAGCTTCATCAGAGTTGCATAGCGCCGCTTTAATGGAATTAGGCCTTATTGTGTTTGTTATTACATTATTAGTGCAATATTTTTCAAAAAAAATAACTAAATTAGTGGGGATTTAATTCATGTTAAATAATGATTCCACACTTTCTATGAAGCAAAAAATGCAGAAAAGAAGAAAACGTGCCAATAACTGGTACCTTGGACTTTCTTTACTCGGCATGCTTATTGGTCTTTTTTGGTTATTTTGGATTATAGCCACTATTTTATATAAAGGCATAGGGGGATTAGATTGGGCTTTTTTTACTCAAAGCACCCCAGCCGCTAATAGTTCTGAAGGTGGAATGTTAAATGCAATAGTTGGAAGTGTTTTATTGATTTTCTTTGCTACGCTCATCGGCACTCCTATTGGTATTATGGCTGGCATTTATTTAAATGAGTACGGTCAAAACGGACTATTTTCATCAGTGACAAGATTCGTCAATGATATTTTACTTTCTGCACCTTCTATCGTGATAGGGCTGTTTATTTATGCCACTATAGTGATTTATACGGGGCACTTTTCAGGTATTGCTGGTATCTTTGCTCTAGCTTTATTACAAATACCCATTATTATCAAAAACACTGAAAATATGCTTAACTTAGTTCCTAAAGAATTAAAAGAAGCTGCTTACGCTCTGGGTGCTCCTAAGTGGAAAATCATTACCTCTGTTATTTTAAAAGCATCGGTATCTGGCATATTGACAGGCGTATTACTCGCAGTAGCAAGAGTAGCGGGAGAAACTGCCCCTTTATTATTCACGACATTATCAAATCAATTTTTTAGTTTTGATTTAAGCCAACCAATCGCTAATCTACCAGTTGTTATCTATAATTTTGCTTCTCAACCTGATGAAAATCTACAAAAATTGGCTTGGGCTGGCATTTTATTTATGACACTTTGTATACTAATACTCAATATCTTAGCAAGGATATTATTCCATGAAAAAAAATAAAAATAATACTACTCAAAAAAAAGATGATCCTATTAAAATCCGTGTTGAAAATTTAAATTTTTTCTATGCTGAAAAACATGCACTAAAAGACATTAACATGCATATTCCCGCTTATCAGGTCACCTCTTTTATCGGTCCCTCTGGTTGTGGTAAGTCAACCTTACTAAGAGTATTTAATAAAATGTATGAATTGTACGATCATCAAAGAGCCGAAGGTGATATTTATATTGATGATATCAATATCTTAAAAGATAAAATTGACGTGACAATCTTAAGATCCGAAATTGGTATGGTTTTTCAAAAACCCACTCCTTTTCCAATGAGCATTTCCAACAATATTACTTTTGGTATTAAATTATTTGAAAAGCCCTCTAAGTCAGAATTAAAAGAGAGAGTCGAGTGGGCACTTAAAAAAGTAGCACTTTGGGATGAAGTCAAAGATAAGCTCAATGAAAGTGCTTATGAACTATCTGGGGGACAGCAACAAAGATTAAGTATTGCCAGAGCAATCGCTGTCAAACCACAAATACTATTACTTGATGAACCATGTTCTGCTTTAGACCCTATCTCTACTGCTAAAATTGAAAATTTAATTCTTGAACTAAAAAAAGATTATACTATCGTTATGGTTACCCATAATTTACAACAGGCCATCCGATGCTCTGATAAAACTGCTTTTATGTATTTAGGTGAGTTGATCGAATTTGATGATACAGCAAAAATGTTTCACACCCCTAAAAATGAAAAAACAGAAGATTATATTACAGGAAGATTTGGATAATTATATGCAACTTATAAATACTAAACACATTATAGATCAATATGATAAAGACTTTGAGGATATTATTCACGAATTAATACAAATGTGTATGATGACAGATCAACAAATACAAGATGCTCTAGAAGCTTTGAAAAATAAAGATGTTAAACTGGCTAACAGCGTAGTCAAGAAAGACAAAATTATTAATGAAATACAAGTTAAGATTCAAGAAAGTTGCAATGTAATGATTATCAGACGACAACCTACCGCATCTGATTTAAGACTTATTTTTTCTATATTTTCAGTCATTTTTGAGATTGAAAGGATTGCGGATGTGGCGAGAAAACTATCTCATTTAACTAGCATCAAATATTCTGACGCCTTCAAAACGATTATTAAATTAATAGAACCTATTGGCGAATTAGCTTTAAATATATTCAACCAAACCACTCGTGCTTTCCTTGAAATGGATTTAAAAGAAGCGACAAGATTATATCCAAATAACGAAGCATTGTTCGATTTAACTCATATACCTGAAAGTCAAATTATTAAAGATATTCATCATCACAAAGTCAATACCAAAGATGGCATCGATATTTTTAATACAATTCGTTCCTTAACTAAAATAGACTCTCGTTGCCAAAATATTTGTGAGTTGATTATTTATTATCATCTCGGTGAAAATGTAAAATATAAAAATAAATCAACTATATTTAATTTAGTTAACCAAGAAATTGAAGCTGAAGATTAAGCCTCTTTGTAAATAATTCATAAACTACCAGTGTCTAAAAAATGATACATTTTGAAAAAATATATTTTATGTCAAGAATTTAAATTCTTAACAAATTTTTGAATTTAAGGTTAAATTGAGCCAATGATAATTACAGTGAATATCTTTTCCAGCTTTAAATCAATCAAATTTTTATTACTTGTATGTTGTTTTAACTGACTATTTCATATAGAATTACTCGGGTAATTGGGTTTGGGTAATATAAAGAAACGTATTTCACTGCGTTTAAATTCAAGAACTATTACTTGTCTAAAAGTATAAAATATACAATAATTAACTTCTTTTTAACCTATATATGCGCTAGCATGGCTCTTTATTTCGTAAAATAAAAATAAGAAATATGATAAGGGCTCGGGATTATATATTGGCACGTGGCTCTATCTACTATTAAGAAAGAAAAATATGATATCTCATTTAAAATTCAAGAAAAAGTATTTAATAAATGGTTTGGCTTTATTATCAGCTGCAACATTGATGGTTGCCTGTAAAGGTTCTCAATCAAATGCAGAAATGCCTCCACCCGAAGTGACTGTAGTCAAAGTGGGACCTAGTTCAATGGATATCAACAACACTTTAACAGGACGTCTTGAACCTGTTAGAAAAGCAGAAGTTAGAGCCAGAACACCTGGTGTGCTTAAAAAGATATATTATGAAGAGGGATCTTATGTGAAACAAGGAGACCCTCTTTTCTTGATAGATGACACACCTACTAGAGCGCAAGTTGCTCAGGCACAAGCTCAATATACACAAGCTGCGAGCCAATTTAATAAAATTAGCCCTCTATTAAAATCTGGCGCTATTAGCCGAGCAGAATATGATAATGCGCTTACTAATATGCAAGCAGCCAAAGCTGCTTTGGAATCTGCAAAAGTAAATTTAGATTACGCCCATATTAGGGCTCCTATTTCAGGTAAAATTGGTAAAGCGTATGAAACAGAGGGGGCTTTGGTGGGACAAGGTCAACCTACCCTTTTAGCAGTAATACAACAAGAAAATCCATTAAAAATAGATTTAAGCCAATCTGTTAATGACTACATGAAATTAAAAAATTATGCTAAAAAAACACAAAATGATATTGAAGGCTTACTTTTCAATATCATTTTAAATGATGGAACTATGTATCCAGAACAGGGCAAAATTTTATTTGCAGATGCAACTGTAGATGAGAATACAGGACAAATAACAGTCAAAGGTGAAATTCCCAATCAAGATAATTTATTGCTTCCTGGATTGTTCGTGAAAATAAAAATTAAAGTTGGTTCTGTTTCCGATGTATTTGCTATCCCAGTTAATGCAGTAGATCCTAATGAATCAGGAGGAACCGTTATTGTTGTTAATCAAAATGGTACCTATGCACCAAGACAAATTAATATCATCAATGAAGATATAGACTACATTTATTCGACTGAAGGTTTAAAAGATGGCGAATTAGTTTTGGTCGATGGCAAAATGAAATTGATGCTACAACCGCCGAAAGTTACTTATAAGATAGCTAATAAAACTCAGAAAGAGAATAACCCTTCCAGTGAATGACCATTTTCTGTGAAGGACGCTAACAATAGTATCCCTGATTCCAGACAAAATAAAACTGAATTAGGAAACTAAAAAGCAAAAATAAAATATCAAAATTAATTGATCTATAAATGACTATTGCTAACTTAACTGTTTTAATAACGATTTCTTTAAAGAGAGTTTAACATGTCTAAGTTTTTTATTAATCGACCTATTTTCGCGTGGGTAATTGCAATATTCGTTATTATTGCTGGAGTGGTCTCTTACTACTCTATTCCTAGAGAACAATATCCAAGTATTGCCTCTCCTGCTGTTTCTGTACAAATTACTTATCCTGGTGCAACTGCACAATCTATTGATGAAAATGTTATTAATGTAATTGAAAATGAATTAATTGGTATTGAGGGATTAGATCACACCACTACCACTTCTGATAATACTGGTTCAGGAACTATCGAAGCTGTTTTTAAACCTGGCACGGATATTAATATTGCTCAAGTAGAAGTACAAAACAGAATTACCTCGGCTGAAAGAAAAATACCAAATAGTGTCCGTGATAATGGGATTATGGTGCGTAAAAGTGCTCATAGCTTCTTAAAAGTAATCTCTTTTTCAGTTGAAAACAATCCAAATTTCACCAATGAAGATTTAGGTGATTGGTTATCCAGAGTGATCGTACCCCAACTATCTAGAATTGACGGCGTGGGAAATGTGCAACTATTTGCCGCACCAAGAGCGATGAGAATTTGGTTGGATCCAGTTAAAATGCAGTCACTGGATATCTCTACTTTACAAGTTCAACAAGCCATTCGAAGTCAAAATATTTATGTGACTGCAGGTTCTCTAGGTGCTTCTCCTATGCTGGTCGAGCAAAAAACACTAGCCAGTGTGAGTGTGCCCACTATTTTGGAATCAAAAGAAGATTTTGAAAATATTGTTATTAAACAAGGACAAAATAATGAAATTATTCGTCTAAAAGACATTGCTCGAGTGAATTTAGGTATTAGTAGTTATGTGTTTAGTTCCATGTCTAATGGTAAGTACAATGTTGACGTAATGATCGAAAAAACAGCTGACGGTAATGCGATTGCCACTGCTGACGCTATTGATAAAACATTGCAGGAATTAAAGCCTTCTTTTCCTTCTGGTGTGAAATATAACATCCCTTATGATACTTCGACTTTCGTAAAGGCCTCTATTAGTAAAGTTCAAAAAACATTAATTGAAGCCTTTATTTTAGTAGCTATTGTGATGATATTATTCTTACATCACATTAGATACGCTATTATCCCCATGATTGTCGTCCCTATTTCAATTCTTGGTGCCAATACAGCTTTACTCTCCTTGGGAATGTCTATTAATATTTTAACCATGTTTGCAATGGTCCTCGTGATCGGTATTGTGGTCGACGATGCCATTGTCGTAGTAGAAAACGTGGAACGGATTATGAAAGAAGAAGGTCTACCACCTAAAGAGGCTACCATTAAAGCAATGGGGCAAATTTCAGGGGCAATTGTTGGTATTACCCTAATTCTTGTTTCTGTATTTTTACCAATGTCTTTATTTCAAGGAGCTACTGGTAATATTTATAAGCAATTTTCAGTGGTAATGACGGTATCTATTGCCGTATCGGGTTTCATGGCCTTAACTTTAACACCTGCTTTATGTGCAACTATATTAAAACCAACTACTAAAAAAGATGAGGATCCAAACTTACCTAATCCTAATCAAAAAGGAAATATATTTAACAGAATTGCCCTAACCTTTGAAAAAAGATTTTCTTGGTTGTCTGACCGATATGTACGTTCCGTGACGACAGTCACTAAAATGAAAAGTCTTATGGCTTTATTATACTTTGCTATCATCGCGTTGGTTACTGTTAGATTTTATTTCTTGCCTTCTGGATTCTTACCTAACGAAGACCAAAATGTATTAATTTTAATTAGCCAATTAGATAATAAATCCAATATTAAAGACACTGAAGCAGTGATGAAAAAATATACAGATTATATGTTAAGTCAAGATGAAGTAGATAAATTTACTGCTATTTCAGGTTATAGTATTATGGGACGAGGTGAAAACTATGGGTTGGCTTTCGTTACCTTAAAAGACTGGAATGAACGACCTAAAAAATCACAAAGCTCTTTTAGCTTAGCTCAAAAATATCAAATGATGCTTCTTCAAGATAAATCTGCTTTAAGTTTTATTGTAAACCCTCCGGCTATTCCCGAGTTGGGTATGAGTGATCAATTAGAAATCGTTATTCAAGATAGAGCTGAATTGGGTTATGATGCGCTTGAAAAAGCCAGACTAGCAGTTATGGGTACCATGATGTCACCACAATATGCCAACAAAGTTACTTCTCCGCAACCTAATGGTAAAGCCAAGCACACTGTCATGAAAATTAATATTGATAAAGATTTAATGACAGGAAACAATGTACAGCTACAATCGGTACAACACGCACTAGCGACTTATTTGGGTTCTTTATATGTCAATGACTTCCCATATAAAGGTAAAATGCAACCTGTTATTGTGCAAGCTGACGCTGATGCTCGTAAAAATGCAGAAGATGCTATGAATTTAAATATACCAAATCAATATGGTAAACAAATTCCTCTATCTACTTTTGCAACTTATGAATGGACTTCTGAAGCCGCAGAGGTGAGGCGTTATAATGGTTTCAATTCATTATCACTAAAATTTAGGCCTGTTAATGGTAGTGGGACAGCTATTAAGGCAATGGAAGAGATTGCAACTCTATCATTACCTAAAGGCTTTGGTTATGAATGGACTGGTATCGCTTCTGATGAAAAAAAGTCAGGTAATGAGTCTACTTTACTTTACTTACTCTCCATGATTGCAGTCTTCTTATGTTTGGCAGCTCTATATGAAAGTTGGTCTTTACCTTTAGCTGTTATTCTAGTGATTCCTTTGGGTATTTTCGGTATAATCGTAGGCGCTTATTTAAAAGGACTGCCTAATGATATTTACTTTAAGATTGGCATGATTACCATCATGGGCTTATCCGCAAAGAATGCGATTCTGATTGTAGAATTTGCTAAAGACTTATATGAAGAAGGTAGAACACCTATCGAGGCTGCTATTGAAGCTGCAAGATTAAGATTTCGTCCTATTATCATGACTTCATTTGCCTTTATTGCTGGGGTAATTCCTCTTATGCTATCTTCTGGAGCTAGTTCTGGAGCACAAAGAGAAATTGGTTCTGTGGTATTCTTCGGTATGTTAATTGGTACATTCTTAGCTATTTATTTTGTACCTTCTTTCTATGTACTTGTACAAAGAAATCATAAACAAGATGAGAAAACGAACAATGATAAACAATTTGAAAATGTTGGAAATTAAAGATTAAAGAAAGAGTTTTATGGCTATAAAAAACACACTTCATTTAAAAAAACCTGTAAAAACTTCTTTACATGTAATTAGTTTGAGTTTACTTTTAGGGGCATGTACCCTGGCACCAGAATATCAAAAACCACAAATACAAAGTAATATTCCCCTACCTCCTCCAACGTTGAGCGCTGATGTTCAATTAAGAGCACATCAAATTGGTTGGAAAAACTATTTTAAAGATCCACAACTCAAGGCATTAATTGGCATTGGTTTGAAAAACAACTATGAAGTTCAAAAAGCCATGCTTAACTTAAAAAGAGCCAATGCTCAATATGGATTGGATATTTATAATTTGATTCCTAACTTTACTTTTGACGGTATTAATAAATCTAGATCAGGACCTATTGACAACAGCTCTAAACAAATTATTACACAACAATATTCTTCAGGTTTAGGGGTTACTAACTTTGAATTGGATGTGTACCGCAAATTTGACCAAGGTCAAGCTGCTGGCCATCAATTTAAAGCAACTTATTATGATAAGTTAAATTCTGATATTACAATTATTTCCTCTATTGCCAAAAAATATTTTGCAATGCGTATTAATGAAACAGTTTTAAGCAATGCAAAACAATCGCTTGAGTATCAAAAGGAATTATATCGAATTCAAGAATTAAGGCATAAAGCAGGTGTTATTTCTACACTGGAATTACTGAATCATCAAAATGCGCTTGATTCTGCTCAATCCAACTATTTAGATGTTAAAGAAAACTATACAACTAGTGTGAATGAATTGGCCGTTTTAATTGGACAGGCAATTCCTAGCAACTTACCACCAAGAAATCCTTTAAATCAACAATTTACTTATGCTACTTTCCCTAAAGACGTTCCTGCTGAAGTAATGCTTTATCGCCCAGATATTAGAAGTGCAGAGGAACGCTTAAAACAAGCCAACGCCCAAATAGGTGTTGCGAGAGCGGCATTTTTTCCAAGAATTACTTTAACAGGTCGTATTAGCACCAACTCTACTCATTTTGATAAATTATTTAATACAGGAGCTATGAGTTGGAGTGCAGGTCCTGGCGTGACCATCCCTCTTTTTGATATTTTCCCTAATATTACCAATCTTAAATTATCAAAAATAGCCAAAGAAGAAATGGTGCTTGATTATAATCATGCTATTCAACAAGCCTTTTTTGAAGTAATCACTGCTATCAACGTTTCTGAAAAACTAAAATCACAATATGATTTAAGTGAGAAAATAATGCATAATAATCAAAAAGCAAGAGATTTAACTCGTTTAAGATTTAATCAAGGCATTGCTGATAGAAATGAAATGTTGGATGCTGAAAATCAATTTATTAATAGCCAAAATAGTTTTTTAAATACACAACAAACTAGGTTATTTAATCAAGTTGATTTGTATACTTCTTTAGGAGGAGGTGTTAACCGCTATAATCCTCAACCTAAATAGACATCTCGACCTGAAAATACAACAGGAAATAATGAATTAAATTAAAATCAGAAATTTTATTTCTTATTCATTTATATCATTTGTTGAATTTTTATTGAAAAGTATGTTAGAATGCTAGATTATTTTAATCTAAATATATAAAACTATTATATTTTTAAAGAACAAGTTTTGGGAGTTAATAAATCATGGCTAAAGTATGTGTAGTAACTGGAAAACGTCCTATGACTGGGAACAGTGTTTCTCATGCTCATAACAAAACCAGACGACGTTTTCTACCAAACTTACAAACTCGTAAGTTTTGGTCTGATAACGAAAATCGCTGGGTTCATTTGAGAGTATCAAATGCAGGCTTAAGAATGATTGATAAAGTTGGCATTGATGCTGTATTAAAAGATTTACGTAATCGTGGCGAATTATAAATAAAAAAGGAATCAATATGCGCGATAAGATAAAATTAGAGTCATCGGCTGGTACTGGTCATTTCTATACCACAACCAAAAATAAAAAAACAATGACTGGTAAATTTGAAATTAAAAAATTCGATCCAGTTGCTCGTAAACACGTTATTTATAAAGAAACAAAAATAAAATAACTTCATTCAATTAACTTGTTAACTTAAATTAAAAGGAAATAAAATCAATGAAATCACAATTTTTTAAATGGTTTTTTATTGGATTAGTAGGTCTTTCATTAACTGCTTGTGGTAATAATAAATCTGATGATACCGCTAATAATACCAATTCTAGTAATCAGCAAAATGTAACTGCTACCACTAATAATAATTCAGCGCCTACCTTATCGCCAGAAAATCAAAAATTAGCCGAAAACTGTGCCAAACAAAATGAAGAAGCGTGTAAAAAATTAACAGAAAACCTAGTTAAAGAATGTGAAGCTAATAATGCTCAATCATGTGTGGACTCTGCTGTGATCTTTATCCAATTAAATGATGCAGCTGTTAAGGCTCAAAATAATGATTTAGCAGTTCAGTCTTATAATCTTGCAGTTGGTTCTTTAATTAAAGCGTGTGACTTAAAAAATCAAGGTGCTTGTAATAGCTTAAAAGAATTAAGTAACAATATATTTAAAAACTTAAAAACTGTTAAAGAACAATGTGAGAACAATAAAAATGCTGATGCTTGTAAAGTTATCAATGAAGCAAAACAAATCTTAGATAATTCTTGTAAAGCAGGCAGACAACAAGATTGTGATTATTTGAAAGCTTTATAATTTTAATTGATTGTAATTTTCTTAAAAAGCGAAGTTTTTTACTTCGCTTTTTTTATGCTTCTTCTGGAATTTCAAAAACACTGCGCAAATAACTTAAGAAGGTATCATCTACTGCCATAGTTTTGCCGGGACTGTCTGAAATTTTAGCCACAGGTTGTCCATTACAATTCACTAATTTTAAAACAATATTTAAAGGGTCATAGCCTAGATCATTAGTTAAATTAGTACCAATACCAAAACTGGTCTTAAAACGATCCTTAAATCGTTGATACAAATGCCAAGCTTTTTCAATGGTTAAACCATCACTAAAAGTCAGCATTTTAGTTTTAGTGAGAATACGAAGTTTTTGATAGTGTTCATATGCTTTTTCACCCCATTCGTATGGATCGCCACTATCATGACGTAATCCATCAAAAAGTTTGGCAAAATATAGGTCAAAATCTCTCAAAAAGGCATCCATCCCAACAACATCAGTCAGAGCAATACCAAGATCTCCTCTATATTCTTGTACCCAACTTTCCAAAGCAGCTTGTTGGAAGTCTCTCAATCTAACATTTAATGATTGAAATGCCTGCAAGAATTCATGAGCCATTGTCCCAATCGGATGTATGTTAAACGTTTTAGCCATCAATACATTACTGGTTCCTTTAAAAAGATTAGGCACTGCTTGATTTAAGCTATCAATCACATGCCATTGCCAATTAAAACTAAAGCGTCTTCTGGTACCAAAATCTGAAAAGATAAAAGGAGAATCATTATCTTGTATTTTTTCTAAATGATGCAAATAAGCGATTTTTTCATCTAATCTTCTCTGCCCTTCTTGCGTATCATTAATGACACCTAATTTTCTATAATAAAGTTCACTTATTAATGATAATATAAATATTTCAAAAAACATGGCCTGAATCATCGGCCCTTCTATTGCTATATTCAATCTTTTTTCTTTATCAACTGATAAGTGGATAAACCTTCTTTTTAATTGAAATAACTCTAAATAATCAACAAAATCACTTTTAATGAATCTTAATTTTCGTAAATAATCCAACTCATCTTGTCTAAATTTTAACTCACATAAGTAATCTAACTGTTCTTCTAGCTCATCCATAATCTCACTTAATGGAAAAGCAACCTCTCTCCAGTTTCTACATTTGAAGTGATAAACACTATGTGTTTCTGGAAACTGATGCAAAATAACCTGTAGCATGGTAAATTTATATAAATCAGTATCCAATAGAGAATTAATAATGGGTTTATTATGCATCTGTAATTCCTCATATTATTTTTAATAAATAATATCTAATTTATTAAACCAAAATGACAATGCTCCATTCTACACATGTTTGATATTAATATTAAGACAAAAATCTGCAAAATCCTTATTTTATTTATATCTATAAGGCACTTTTATCATCAGTAATCAATCTGGATGAACTATATAACCATATATGAGTCCTACTAACTATTATAGGTACGGAAACTTAACTCCATATTTTTTATCATTAAATTTAGGTAATTTTTGAATTTAAATTATCAATAACTGACTAAAAAACTATACTTAAACTTATACATGGGTTAAAATCTCTTTCGAGAATGATAATCTAACATAATCATGAGCTTATTAACAAAATTTCAGGAACCTAAATGACCAGATTTACAGTAAACTCATATTTAGCTAAATTTGTGTGGCCATTAGTCGTGTGCCATTTGGGCTTTGCCACTAATATTCAAGATGAAACTTCTGAAATATCCTATTTAAAGAACAGTGTGGATCAGTGTTTATCTAAAAATAATAACCAAGCATGTGAATCTTTAGTATCTGACCTTGCTGATTTATGTGAGAAAAATAATTCTGTCGCTTGTTTAGAACTCGCAAGAATTGGCGTGCTAGGTGTACAAGCATCTATTGATCAGAATGTTGGACAATCTGCTTTACAATGGTTAAACATTACTTTAGGCGCCACTAAGAGATCATGTGCTTTGGATAACCAAGAAGCCTGAGCTGCTTTAAAAGAAATCCAAGAAAAATTTGCGACGCAATGTCGAAAGGGAGAAAAGTTTTCTTGCGAAATAACAAAAGCTTTACGAAAACCATAAAAATATGTTATGAATACGAACGTAGAAATAAAGGATTGAAAAATTATGAAAAAATATTTAATGTTGATGACTGCTGTTTTATTAATACCCACTTTTTCATATGCTGATAAAAAGCAAGATGAAGTCAAAGAAGTACAAAAGTTAAGTCAATATGATCAAAAGTGTGCTCAATTTGATAAGGCTGCTTGTAAAACTTTATTGACTGAGTTAGGCAAGATGTGTAAAAAATCTAACTCATTTGCTTGCTTTAGGCTAGGAGAAATCGCTGCCATTAATAGTGAAGTTGCTGCTAAACAGGGTATGACACAGGATTCTGTTCAGTGGTTAGATTTGGCAGTAGGAAGTACTAAACGTGCTTGTCAATTAAATCTTCCTCAAGCATGCACTCAAATGAGACAATTTAAATCTGATTTCCAAAAATCATGTAAAAAAGGCGATCAATTTTTCTGTAAAGCTTCCAAATTACTTTAATAAAGTTTAATGAAGTATTTTATTTACTTGAAATAAAGACCCCAATTTATTTTAGCTAGTCAATCAATCTAATTTAGATTAAAAAGCTAGCTAAAATTTTTTAGTTTATAATATATTGTTCAATATGCTAACAAATAAATATTTAAGATTATGAAAGCACCTGAATTACTATTGCCCGCCGGTGGGCTAGAAAGAATGCGTACTGCATTTGATTATGGCGCAGATGCCGTTTATGCTGGTTTGCCTCGATATTCTTTAAGAGCTAGAAATAATGAATTTTCTCGCTTGTCTGAATTAGAAATTGGTATTAGTGAAGCACATCAACGAGGGAAAAAATTTTTTGTGGCGAGTAATATTTTACCGCACAATGCCAAACTAAAGACTTTCTTAAAAGATATTGAACCGATTATAGACTTAAAACCAGATGCTTTAATTATGGCCGATCCTGGCTTAATTATGAAGGTAAGAGAACACTGGCCAGATATACCTATTCATTTATCTGTACAAGCCAATACCACTAATTATTGGGGGGTAGAGTTTTGGCAAAAAATAGGTATTTCTCGCATTATTTTGTCAAGAGAATTATCCTTAGATGAAATTGCTGAAATTAGAGAAGAATGTCCTGACATAGAATTAGAGGTATTTGTGCATGGTGCACTTTGTATTGCCTACTCTGGTCGGTGTTTACTATCGGGCTATTTCAATCATCGAGATCCCAATCAAGGTACTTGTACCAATGCCTGCCGTTGGAATTATTCAATACAACCCACTAAAGAAATTGATTCCGGAGATGTCTCCCCTATTCTTGATTTTAATTTTGAAGAATCATTGCAAGAACAAAATCAACAAATGGCTGAGTGTGGCTCTCAAGAAAGACACCCATTGGCAGATAAGGTTTACCTAATTGAAGAAGCCAATCGCCCAGGTTCTTTACTACCTATCATGGAAGATGAGCATGGCACCTACATTATGAATTCAAAAGATTTACGTGCGGTAGAAAATGTAGCTAAATTGACCCAAATAGGGGTGGATTCATTAAAAATCGAAGGTCGAACCAAATCTGTTTATTATGTCGCGCGTACCGCTCAGGTTTACCGTCAAGCTATTGATGATGCAATTGCAGGGAAACCATTTGATTACTCATTATTGGCAGAACTTGAAGGTCTTGCCAATAGAGGCTATACCACAGGCTTTTTAGAAAGACACCATACCCAAGACTATCAAAACTATTTAACTGGTCACTCTACTTCGAAAAGTGCTATCTATGTAGGACAAGTTAAAAATATCGATTCTGATGGTTGGGCAACCGTAGACGTGAAAAATAAGTTTTCCATTGGCGATCAAGTCGAAATCATCCACCCTGCAGGTAATGAAATTATTACTATCCAACAAATAAAGCATAAAAATTCTTTTATTGATAGTGCCAAGGGTAATGGTATCGAGGTCTTGATCCCTAATATGCAAGGAAAAGATCGTGCTCTATTAGCTAGAATCATCCCTAATACGAAAGTGGATCATGCTTAAATTTACCCTATTACAACAAGATGGACTAGCCAGAAGAGCTCGAATAGAATTAAATCATGGCATAGTAGAAACGCCTATTTTTATGCCTGTAGGCACTTATGGTTCTGTAAAAGGTATGACGCCCTTAGATTTAGAAAATATTAATGCCCAAATTATTCTAGGCAATACGTTTCATTTATGGTTACGTCCAGGGCTCGAAACCATACAGTCGTTTGGTGGCTTACATGACTTTATTGGTTGGCAAAGACCTATTCTAACTGATTCTGGTGGCTTTCAAGTTTTTTCATTAGCTAATATGAGAAACTTAAAAGAAGAAGGTTGTACTTTTCAAAGCCCTATTAATGGAGAGAAATTATTTTTATCACCTGAGATTTCAATGCAAATTCAGAGTATTTTAAATTCTGACATCGCTATGCAATTAGATGAATGCTTAGATGGGAAAGCGGATAGAAAATCTACCATTACTTCTTTAGAACTTAGTGCTCGTTGGGCTGAGCGCTCACTACAAGAATTTCAAAAGTTACGCAATCCTAATGCCCTATTTGGAATAGTCCAAGGGGGTATGTATGAAGACTTGCGAGAGCAATCTTTAGCTTACTTATTAAATCTTGATTTTGATGGTTTAGCCATCGGTGGCTTGTCAGTAGGAGAAAGTAAAGAAGATATGTATCGGATATTGTCCCATACAGCACCTATTCTTCCTCAAGACAAACCTCATTATCTTATGGGTGTTGGCACACCAGAAGACATTGTTAAAGGTGTTGCATGTGGTGTTGATATGTTTGATTGTGTTATGCCAACTAGAAATGCCAGAAACGGTTGGTTATTTACTCGTTTTGGTGATATCAAAATTAAAAATGCCAGATATAAACAAGATCATCGCCCGCTTGACGAAACTTGTACATGCTATACATGCCAAAATTTCTCTCGAGCTTACTTACATCATTTACATAGGTGTAAAGAAATTTTGGGCGCTCAATTAAATACCATCCATAATCTCAATTATTATTTAGAATTAATGCAAGACATAAGAAAAAGCATTGAACTTCAACAATTTGATGCTTTCGTACAAGAATTTCATCTTAATAGAAATCGTGGGGTCTAGACTTTTATTGTTTTAAATTTCTTTTATCATGAGTCAATTTAAGCAACTTTCCCAATTGTCTTTGAATAAAAATATTAATTAAATCCCTTTTTACGAATGTATTATTGTTATAGCCATTATTTAATGATTAGATAATCTTTATCATTTTTCCAAATGGGGTCATTACGATCGACTTTGACACACAGTTTGCCACCACAAGTATTGAATTGATATTGATCCAATGCTCTTTGTACTTCTACCGTATGTTGCGCTTGGCGAATTTCTTTCTTTTTAGCATACAGGTATAGTGAAGGGGCAGCTATCAGTATGGCTGCAATAATCACTGCAATCCCTATGCCCCACATATAATGACGTTTGATTCGATTATCAATGTACTGGGTTGCTTGAATTTGTTTTTTGATATTAACTGTAGATTCTTCCATCAAGCGTTGGG
>WNLJ01000025.1 GCA_017114885.1 Neisseriaceae bacterium PsAf
TTAATCGATTGGTCCATACCCCAGTGGATGAATTAACACAAGCACAAGCAGATCAATTAAAGAGAATTAGAGAACTGGTACCGCAGATAACCGTAGATACGCCATTATCGAAAGTGATTAGTAATGAGGATGCGATTAATTACTATTTAAGTGGAAAATCCAATAAAGTTGCAGGTTTCTTTGCCAGAGATGTGGATGTAGGGCATGCAGTTACTTTCCCAGAAAGACATGAAACACTGCGTACCGATTATCCTTGGACTTTGTTTAAGCTGGGTCAAGGGGGTTACTTTGAGATTGAGTTTAAAGTAGTAGAAGATGCAATTAAAGATGGGTCGATTGATATTCCGTATTCAGGAGAGAAATTTGGATCAAAACAGAACAAAAGTAGCTAGTTACTCTACAGGGTAGCCCATTTGAATCCATTCTATAATGCCATGTTCTATAATGTATAAATTTTCAGCTTGTGTGAATTTTTCAAAAACAGATTGATTGTTCGTAGTTCGTACGCCTGAGCGACAAAATAATACCACGCTATCATCATCAAATTTTTGCAATTGATCAATTTGATCGAGTGGAATATTAATAGACTGTGGAATATGTACTGATTCAAACTCTTGTGGTGTGCGAATATCGATGAATTGAACATTGTCATCGTATAATTTTTGGCTTCATCAGCCGATAGGTAAGTGGTTGTTGTCATTTTTTATTCATTTCTATATAAATTATTTTTATCAAGTATAACTTTATTTAATAGGTCAGTCAATTAAGTGTAGCTAATAGATGATTAGTGTTAGAATGAGAGTGGAATTAGTTATCAATAGGAATATAAAAAATGACAGAAGTACAAATTTTTTCCGATATGGTTTGTCCTTTTTGCTAGATGGGACTAAAAGAATTTTTTAATGCATTACAAGAAAGTGGCTTGGATAGTGAAGTTAAAATTATTCACAGAGCTTTTCAACTAGATCCTAATGCTCCCAAAGATAGTGACGAAGCCAATGAAGTTGTAATCGCGCGTAAATATAATAAATCAGTAGAAGAAGTAAGACAGAGTCAAAAAAGCATACAAGACAGGGCTTGTTCTTTAGGCTTAGAATTTAACTCTGAATTAATTCGTCCTGCCAATACAGCGACAGCGCACCGAATTTCTAAATATGCTCATACGCTTGGTAAAGAACTTGAATGGATTAATGGGACTATGCGTGCTTTTTTTGGCTAAGGTGCGAAATTAAATGAAAAAGAAGACCTACTTAAAATAGCCAAAGAAGTTGGGCTAGATATTGATAAGGCGCAAGAAGTAATCGAAAGTAATGCGTATGAAAAAGAAATTATAGAAGATGCTTTGTTAGCGCATGCTTATCAAATTCAGGGAGTGCCTTTTTTTGTGTTTAACCAAAAAGAAGCAATATCAGGGGCTCAACCTAAAGAGTTCTTTTTAGCAGCTTTACAACAAATCGTTGCTAAAGAACAGTAAATATAAAAAAAGCCCTCAAAAGAGAGCTTTTTTTAGGCTTTTTGTAGTGTGCCTAGAATTTCGTTTTTGACATCATCGACAGATTGTGTGCCATATACTTCAACATAAACTGGTTTACCCGTGTCTTTATACAGTTTTTGATAGAAGTCAGATAATACTTCAGTTTGTTGATGATAAACATTCAAACGATTACGCACTGTTTCTTCTTTATCATCATCACGCTGTGTTAATTCTTCACCTGTAATATCGTCTTTATGATCGTTGTTAGGTGGATTAAAAGTCGAGTGGTAAGTACGTCCTGATGGTAAATGTACCCAGCGACCGGACATTCTCTTAACTATTTCTTCATCGGGGACTTTTAGTTCAATGACATAATCTAATGCAACATCATTTTCTACCATTGCTTCAGCCTGAGCCAATGTACGAGGAAAGCCATCAAATAAAAAACCTTTAGCGCAGTCATCTTCTGCAATGCGCTCTTTGACTAAGCCAATAATGATGTCATCATCAACCAACTCGCCTGCATCCATAACTTTTTTTGCTTTCAAGCCCAGAGGCGTCCCTTCTTTAATCGCTGTTCTTAACATATCACCTGTAGATATTTGAGGGATATCAAAAGTTTCACAAATAAATCTAGCTTGAGTTCCTTTACCTGCGCCTGGAGGGCCTAATAGTAATATTTTCATAATAACTCCTTATTTGTTTTAATCAATTCAATTACTTTATCTAAATCTTGTTGTGTATCAACGCCTATGCTGGCTATTTTTTCTGTTACCAATACGCTAATGGCATAACCGTGCCATAAAATTCTAAGCTGTTCTAGTGACTCCACTTGTTCTAACAAAGAAGATTCGAGTTGATGGTAGATTTTTAAAAATTGAGCACGATAAGCATATAATCCAATATGCCTTAATATCGATAACTCAGGTTTATCATTCCTTACAAAAGGAATAAGCGAACGGCTAAAATACATAGCCTCTTCATTTTTATTTAAGACTACTTTCACAATATTAGGATTTTGATACTCTTCTTGTGAATGAATGGGATGAGCCAAAGTTGCCATAGAAGCTTTGCAATTAGCTAGTCTATGAGCTAATTGATTAATTAATTCAGGATTAATTAATGGTTCGTCACCTTGGATATTAAGTATAATTTCATCATCAGGAATATTGAGTTTTTGTACGGCTTCTGCCAAACGGTCAGTACCACTTTGGTGAGTACTGCTGGTCATGATGACTGGTAAATTGAATTGTTGACAAGTTTTAGCGATTTCATCACTATCGGTAGCAACGATGACTTGTTTAGCTTCACTTTTTTTAGCTTGATTGGCAACTCTTACAATCATAGGCACGCCAAGAATATCCGCTAATGCTTTGCGAGGCAGGCGCGAAGATTCAAGTCGTGCAGGGATTAAAATATTAAAATTAACCAAGGGCGTCATATTCTTCCTGAGAAATAGTTCTGGCTTCAGATTCTAGTAAGATAGGAATTCCATCTCTAATGGGAAATGCTAATTTGATTTGCTTGGAAATCAATTCTTGCGTTTCTGGTTGATAGATTAGTTTACCTTTTGTAATAGGGCAGACCAATATTTCAAATAATTCTTTATCCATGCTAATTCCTATTGTAATGTTCTGTTAAATAATCAATGACAGCATCAGAAAAGTTTCCTAACACAGATATTGTGATGGGTAAAACAAAAACATTTTCAAGTGATGTATCTTGGATTTTTACGGCATCTTTTTCTGTGATGATAACACATTCATATTGCTTTGCTAACTCTTGAATAGGCAGTATTTCATGATCTTGAAAAACGATTTTACTGCTTAAATTAATACCCAAAGTTTCTAATTCATTAAAGAATCGTTCAGGATTAGCAATAGCACAAGCTGCAGCTACTTGCTTTTGATGAAAAAAATTAAACTTAATAATGTATTCTGGTTGATTCAGCGGATACAGTTCATTGAATTGAATGGATGAAAAAAATATTTGACTCTGCTCACAATTAAGAGATTCTTTGACTTGCTTTTTATTAATATGATTTTCTGGCGTGTTGGAAATTAAAATGAAGGGCACGGATTGTAATCTCGTTAGAGATTCTCTTAAAGGACCATTGGGTAATAATTTTAAAGATTTGTGGATGTCGTTGTAAGGGAAAACGACTATTTCTACATCTCTATCCATTTGGTAGTGCTGCAAACCGTCATCACTAACAATTAATTCTAAATCAGGGAAATGGTTAACTAGATAATCAATCGCATGATTTCTTTCTGTAGAAACCACGGTAGGACAACCTGTTTTTTGAGCAATAAGTAATGGTTCATCACCATAATCTTTTGCTGATCCTTGAGTATTCACCTCTAACGTTCCATGAGAAGTTCTGCCATATCCTCTACTAACAATTCCCACTTTAAAACCATCTTTAACCAATTCTTGTGCTAGATAAATAACAGTTGGCGTTTTACCAGTTCCTCCTACATACAAGTTACCCACCACAATAATAGGTAACGGATGTTTTTGTGTACCTAAAATAGGTTGTTGATACAACCAATGACGACTTTTTCCTACAAATTCATACAACAAAGATAAAGGAGTTAAAACAAATGAAAAAACAGGATTGGATTTTTTCCAATGAGATTCAACTGTTTTTTTAAATTGTGAAAAATTAATTTTCATAAGTTTCATTTTTTAATTAGATTGATTGAGTCCATAGTGGTAGTACCAGTGCGCAGTCTTCTTTCTTTCGAATGTGTTTTTTCCTGCCGGCTATCGGTTCACAAATAACAGGAGCATTTTTTTTGTTTTCTTTAGGAGGATTAAGTTGCTTCGATAAATTTGATGACTTTTTGGTTTGAGGCGCTATTTTTTTCTTTTGACTCCAATAAGGTTCATAGTGATCGATAAATTCAATTTTAATATTTTGTTTTGTTAAATCTAGAATATTTTGATATTGCTCTAAATCTGATTCTTCCACCAAGGAAATAGCAACACCACTAGCACCCGCACGTCCTGTTCTGCCAATACGATGGACATAATCTTCAGCTTGCTGTGGTAAGTCATAATTAACTACAAAAGGCAAGGCATCAATATCTAAACCCCTAGCTGCAACATCAGTTGCGACCAATGCTTGAATATTTCCTTGTTTAAATTGTAAAAGTGTTTCAGTACGGTTGCTCTGAGTTTTATCACCGTGAATGGGTAGGACACTAATTCTTTTTTGGGTTAAATAACGTGTTATTCGCTCAACCGTAGCTTTTGTATTACAGAAGATAAGCACCTGATACATATTTAATTCAGAAATTAAAGCATAGAGTAATGATTTTTTTTGTTGATTGTCAATCCCAATAAAATGCTGTTCTACATTAATGTTAGTCGTATTTTGAGGTGCGATTTCAATACGTTGTGGTTGATGTAAGAATTCTTTAGTAAGTAGTTCTATTTGTTTGGAAAAAGTAGCTGAAAATAAAGCGGTTTGTTTTTTATGTGGTAAATAGCTAAATATTTTACGAATATCATCAAAAAAACCAATATCGAGCATTTTATCAGCTTCGTCTAATATAACAATTTCTACTTTGTTCAATTGCACTGATTTTTGTTCGATTAAGTCTTTCAAACGGCCAACGGTAGCGACCAAAATTTCTACCCCTCGTCTTAACTCTTCGATTTGAGGATTGATGTTGGTTCCGCCGTAAAGAACGGCATACCGTAGGGGAAGATTTTGAATAAATAAAGCAATATTTTCCTGAACTTGTTGTGCCAGTTCACGTGTGGGAACTAAAACCAACATTCTAACAGGATGCATGGCTGGAGAAGTGCTGTTGTTGGCATATCTTTTAAGACGTTCAATAGTAGGTAATGCATAGGCAGCTGTTTTGCCAGTACCTGTTTGAGCGATAGCAAGTAAATCATTGCCAGCCATAACTTTTGGAATGGCGTTTTTTTGTATATCGGTAGGTTCTTCAAAAGCTAGTTGGTTTAATGTTTCGACTATTTCTGGCGATAAACCAAGTGATGCAAATGGGTTCAATGTATAAAACTCCTAATAATTATTTTTTCAATTTGACTGTGTCGATTGTATGATTTTCACCTTTAGTTAGAATTAAATCAGCACGTTCCCTTGTAGGCAAGATATTTTCTTGTAGGTTTAAGCCATTAATATTTCGCCATACATCTCGAGCCAACATGATTGCTTCCTCTGTACTAATAAGCGTGTAGGAATGAAAGTAGGAATTTGGGTCTTTAAAAGCAACCTCTCTTAATTTAAGAAATCGTTCTAAAAACCACTTTTCTAACAATTCTTCATCAGCGTCTACGTAGATTGAGAAGTCCACAAAATCTGAGACAAAAATAAGGTGATCAGAATCAAAATCAAAAGTATTATCTTTTAATATATTCAAGCCTTCTAGTATTAATATATCAGGTTGATCAACTATTTCATATTGATTGGGGATAATATCATAGGTAAATTGTGAATAAAGAGGTACTTTAACATTTCTTTTACCTGATTTTACATCATAAATGAATTGTAGGAGCTTATGCATATCATAAGATTCAGGAAAACCTTTTTTAAAAGTAAGATTTTTTTTTGATAAAGTATTCATATCATATAAAAAACCATCAGTAGTGACCAAATCTACTTTTCTTCGGTTGGGCCATTGACTGAGGATTGCTTGTAGAATACGAGAGGTAGTGCTTTTCCCAGAAGCAACACTCCCTGCAATCCCTATAATATAAGGCATTGTTTTAAGTTCAACACCTAAAAAGTTATGCAAGACATTTTGACGCCTTATGTTTTCCTCAATATAGTAATTAATTAAACGGACCAGAGGAAGAAAGATAGTACTAACCTCATCCAAAGAGAGGTATTCATTAACACCTAATAAAGGCTTTAAATCTTGTTCAGTTAGCGTTAGTGGTACGTTGTTTCTTAATTCCGACCATCGCTCTCTGTCAAAAGTTAAGTAAGGTGTTAAGTTTTTTTGTTTTGTTGTTTCCATCGGTTGTTTACTTTAGTGTTGAAAATTTGGTATCTGGGCTAATTTTACTTAATCCATTGATATAAGGTCTTAATTTTTCAGGGATATTAATAGAGCCATCTTCATTTTGATGATTTTCAAGAACAGCAACTAAAGCTCTTCCTACAGCAACACCAGAGCCATTTAAAGTATGTACCAATTTATTTTTACCATTTTCGTCTTTAAATCTTGCTTTCATACGACGTGCTTGAAAATCTTCGCAGTTAGAGCAACTTGAGATTTCTCGATAAGTATTTTCAGAAGGAACCCAAACTTCCAAATCATATGTTTTCGCAGCGCTAAAACCCATATCTCCAGTACATAAAACAACCACTCTATAAGGTAGTTCCAGTGCTTGTAATACTGCTTCAGCATGTGAGACCATCTCTTCTAGTGCTTGGTAAGACTTTTCAGGATGACTAATTTGCACCATTTCAACTTTATCAAATTGATGTTGTCTGATTAGTCCTCTTGTGTCTTTACCATGAGATCCAGCTTCTGAGCGAAAGCAAGGCGAGTGCGCCGTCATTTTAACGGGTAACTGATTGACATCGACAATTTTTTCTCTGAAGGTATTGGTAAGAGTTATTTCTGAAGTTGAAATCAAGTATTGTTCTTTTTGTTCTGATTCGGTATCTCCAGATAATACTCGGTACATATCTTCTGCAAATTTTGGTAACTGACCCGTACCGTACAAAATATTGGGGTTAACAATGTAGGGGGTGTAATGCTCTGTATAACCGTGTTGTTCGGTGTGTAAATCAATCATAAACTGAGCGAGTGCTCTGTGTAATCTTGCAACAGGGCCTTTTAAGACAGAAAAGCGTGAGCCAGAAAGTTCTGCCCCAGCAGCAATATCTAAACCCAAAGGTTCTCCTAATTCAACTTGATCTTTAACATCAAAGTCAAATGTTCTAGGTGTGCCATGTTTTTTAACTTCGACATTGTCATTTTCATTTTGACCTATGGGTACCGATTCATTAGGAATATTAGGAATCGACAACAACCATGACTCTAATTCGGTTTGAATATTCTTAAAATCCTGTTCTATTGCACCAAGCTGTTTGTTAATAACAGCTACTTGTTTCATTAAGTCAGAAGTGTCTTCCTTTTGACTTTTTTTAATGCCTATTTCTTTAGAAATAGCATTTCTTTTTGCTTGTAAGTCTTGAGTTTCTGTTTGTAGTTGTTTTCTTTGTTCTTCTAACTTGGTGAATAAAGACTCATCTAGCTCATAACCTCTATTCTTTAATTGTTCAGCTACTTGAGTAATATTCATTCTGAGTAATTGCACGTCAATCATAAAATTTCCTAATGCCTAAAAATAAATACTTATAATTGTACATTTTATCTGTCTAAAAATAAATCTCTTTAACTATATGTGGGTAAAAGAATAGATGGTCCGTAAATCTCAAATCATATAAAATACAAAATGTGATTTTTATCACTGTTACTGTTGCTGTTTTATATTTTATTAAACTATATCTATTGTTTCAATGTTATATGGGGTAAAATACTTACTCTATAATAGAGCCTTGTGTTTTAAGTTGGGTTATAATCACATTTGCTTTATAAAATTTTATTTTGAATTTAGAGGTGATTTCATTCATGGCTTTTTTTGAAAAAAATAAATCCAATACACGTTCAGTAAATCATAAAAAAACGGAAGTAGAAGAAGAGCCTAGTTGGTTGCGTCATTTGGAAGAAATGAGAGAAAAACGCAAAGAGCAGGGAGTAGATACATTATCTATTTCCAAAAAAGGAAACGAACTTCCTGAGATTGTAGTGAATTCAGAGAATACCAGAAATAAAGTGAATACAGTCACTAAAAAAACGTCCGCAGATTATGTCAATCGAAATAATAGCACTCCGCAAGTAAAGAATAAAATCTATCAATATTATTTAAAAAAATGGCAACAAGAGCATAATCGGTTATTTAACGATGAACATAGTCAAACCCAAGTGTTGTTGGCCAATAAGTGGACATTGAAGTCTGATAACGTTTTGTTACAAGCAGACTCTATTGAAGAAGAAGAAGATAATTCGGTTTTATTTTTTAATGAATCTCATGAGCTAGAAAAAGCCAATCCAAGTCAAATTGAGGAAAATGAAGCGATGGATAATGAAAATTTGCCAAACTCAATGATTAAAGTAACCGTTGTAAAACCTAACTTAGATCCCAATAAAAATTTATGTGTGGTTGATGAACAAGAATTTGTAGAGTCAATCAAAGCACAATTGAAACCTCATTTACAAGATATGCTAGAGGGAATGATTAAGAATATGTTATTGAATAATTATGAAATTATGTTGTCCTGTGTACAAAAAGAGATTCAATCTGAAATTCCTAATGTTATTGATGATATTCTTGAATACAACGTTAAAAGTATTATTAAAAAATAACTACTATAATGATTGGTTATTTTTTAATAAAGGGTTTTAAAAAATTCCTTTTGTTTTTTTTTATTTTATTTTAAATCAATAGTTTATCATGATTCAATAGTTAATTATTGACAATAATCTTGTGCTTATTTTTTTGTATCTTGTGTAACCATATAGTTTAGGATAGAATTCAAATATAGAGTAATTAATCTAAAATTAACATATTTAAGGTAGCTTTATACCTAGAGCTGATTATTGCTGTGTTGCGTATAAAAACTGATAAAGAATATTTATGAAAATAAAAAAATACTTACTTAGCATGCTGTCACTAGCTAGTCCGTTAGCATTTTCTACTGGTATGGCAGTTCCTGTTTATTCTACTGATGGCGCGAGTACAGCTAATGCGAATGCTGCAGAAGCGGAAAGTCCTTCTACCATAGTTGGTAATCCAGCGGGTTTAATTTATCTAGATGGAACTCAATTAGATAATAATTTATTTATTTTGCAGCCTGATTTTAGTTATGAGAATGCTAAAGGGCAAACCTTTAATACTCATGAGTCTCTACATGGCAGCACTTCTGGTGATATTGGTCATCGTTTAGAAATTCCAGGTCTGTTTTTGAGTCATAGGATTAATGAAAGAGCAGTTTTTGGTGTTGGATTGTATGCCCCATTTGGTGCTGATTTCGATTATCCATTTGACAGTGTGACTCGTTATAACGGCAATAGAGCTAAAATTATTTCAGTTATTTTAAATCCTACTTTAGCCTTTAGAATTAATGAAAAGCACAGTATTGGTGTTGGTTTTTATATGCTTTATTCAATGAGTAAATTGAGGCAGTTTGCAGATTTAACTTATGGGATCAACACTTATTTGGATAGAGCCATCCCATTTGTCAATGGTCAACATGTATTGCCAGCTGAAACTTTTGAAGTTTATGCTAATTTAAGAGGGGATGCATGGAAGTATGGTTTCAATTTAGGTTGGTTATGGGATGTTAATGATGCTTTTAGAGTGGGATTAAGCTATCGTTCTAAGTCATCAGTGCATTTTAAAGGACATGTTAATTGGAATATGTATGGTGAAGGTTGGACGGTTCCAATTGTAGGACCTGTGGTGGAATATGTTTACCAAGAACTAGGTTATGCTGAGAATGAAAAGGTATCCTATACTTTTCACTATCCTGAATTATGGCAATTAAACGGGATGTGGCGCGTCAACGAAAAACTTAATTTATTTGGCAATATTGCTTATTCGCGAGACAGTAGACAGCATGCTTTACATGTTGATTGGGTCAATCCCAAAATGGCACCAGATGGTCAAAATTATACTCGACCTAATTTAACAAAAAGAGATTTTACAGAAATTGTCATTAATTTTCGTAATACTTGGCGAGCAAGTATTGGTGGGAGCTATCAGTATTCAGATCCATTGCAATTAAGATTTGGGATTATGTATGGTCAATCGGCAGCGCGAGGACCTAAAGATCGCTTACCGATTACTGCTGATGAAGATCGAATTATGTTGGGTTTGGGTGCTAATTATAAATATAATAAAAACTTAACATTAGGATTGTCCTATAACTTCTTAAAATTAAAGCCAGCCAAAGTTGATGTGGGAAGTTATTGTGGCGGAGAAGATGAGCTAGGTCCTAATGCTGTCAGTTGTGTGGACAGTAGAGGAAGAGCTCAAGCGACAGTTAAATCAAAAGCACATATTCTTGGTTTGGGATTCAAGTACAGATTTTAATAGAAATAATTGCAAAAAAAATCGGAATGTCTAAACATTCCGATTTTTTTAAGGATTTATCGTGTAAAATAATAGCGTTAATATTTGGCACTCAATTATGGATAATCACAGTAATATTATTACAGTTTCGCAATTGAATTCAAAAGCAAAACAGTTATTAGAAGTTAATTTTTTTAATTTTTGGGTACAAGGAGAGATTTCGGGGATAACCCAATCTTCTTTGGAGCATTATTATTTTACATTAAAGGATGATAAAGCTCAGGTCTCTTGTGCTTTATTTAAACACCAAGCAAAAAAATTAAAATTTGCCTTAAAAGAAGGTGAAGAAGTTCAATTAAGTGGCAAAGTGACACTGTATGAATCCAGAGGAAGCTATCAGATAGTAGTAGAGCAAATTGAAGCTAAAGGCTTAGGGCAATTATATGCAGAGTATGCACGCTTAAAAGAAAAACTTGAAAAACTTGGTTATTTTAATCCTGAGATTAAAAAAAATATTCCTCCTTTTCCTAAAAAAATTGGTGTGATAACAAGTGCCTCAGGTGCTGCTTTAAGAGATATTTTAACTACTTTAAAACGCCGAATGAGTCAGATTGAGGTGATTATTTATCCTACTATGGTTCAAGGAAAAGGGAGTGAATTACAGATTGCAAATGCCATTAATTTAGCCAATCAGCGAAATGAAGTAGAGGTTTTAATCGTTGCAAGAGGTGGGGGGAGCTTAGAAGATTTGTGGTCTTTTAACGAAGAGATAGTTGTCGAATCTATTTATCAAAGCAAGATACCAATTATTAGTGGTGTTGGGCATGAAACTGACTTTACTATGGCTGATTTTGCTGCAGATTTAAGAGCACCTACGCCTACTGGCGCAGCGGAGTTGGTCAGCCCCAATAGGGAGGAATTAAGCAAAGAATTAAATAATTATTTATATCGTTTGAAACATATTTTACTTAATCGTTATACTGAAGCCAGTCAGCGCTTAGATTTGTTAGCTCGATTATTAATTCATCCTGAGCAAATATTACAACGTCAACAACAAACATTAAGGCATTATAATAGTTTGCTAAAAAATACACTTTCAGAGAAATTAAATTATCAACAGTTAAAGTTACAACAATACCTTTTAATTTTACAGAAAAATCGTCCAGAAATTGGAGAATTAAAAACGGAATTACAACAGTTTAAGAGTAATTTAATGCATGAAATGCAGATGTTAATGTATTCTAAAAAAAACAGGTTAAATACTTTATCGCAATTAATAGAGGCAGTTTCTCCTAAGAAAATACAAGAGAGAGGGTATAGTATTGTTACAGATATTGACGGGAATATAGTCACGTCTAGCAAAAAATTAAAAAACAATCAAAGATTAAAGATTAATTTCATTGATGGAGAAACTAAGGTAATTGTGGATAACCAACTAGAGCTTTTTAATTAATTATGCTTTCTTGTCGGTGGAATAACAAAAGGTCCCGAAAGTCATTAGGATTTTTGGTAAAAGTCATTTCACCTTCTGCTGGAAAATAAAAATCCAATAATCTAGAAACCCAGAACCGAACCGCAGCTGAGCGTTTGGCTATTGAAAAGTATTCTTTTTCTTGAATGCTCAAAGGACGAAGGCTTTCATAACCAGCCAAAAGAGATTGTGCTTGTTCGGAATTAATTTTATTTTGGGGTGTTCTTGCCCAGTCGTTAATAGTAATGGCTAAATCATATATAAAAAGACCATTACAGGCATAATAAAAGTCAATAAAACCTGCCACTTCATCGTGATACATCAAGACATTATCTTTGAATAAGTCCGCATGAATAATGCCATTGGGCAAATGTGTTGTCATGTGTTTATTTAGAAAGTGTAGTTCATCTTGTAAAAGTAATTGATCCTCTTTAGGCAATAAATCAATTAATCTTTCTGCTTCATTATTCCACCAAGATTGGTAGCGAGGGTTGGGCATGGTCTCTGTGAAATCAGCACTTTCTAAATGCATCTTAGCAAGCATCATACCGACATTAAAACATTGCTCTTGATTTGGGTGGTTTTCTTCTGCTCCATTTAAGCAGGTAATTAAGGTGGCTGGTTTATTTTTTAAAAAACCAAATAACTGGTTGTCGATTCGTGGTACGGGCGCAGGACAAGCAACTTCATGTCGATTTAAAAAGAGCGTTAAATTAAGATAAAATGGAAGGTCTTCTGCTTTTAGCTGTTCAAAAATAGTCAGTACGTAACGTCCATGCGTAGTATCTACAAAATAATTTGTATTAGTAATACCTCCGGAAATACCTTTGTAAGTGATTAATTCACCTAATTCATAATTTTCTAAAAAACCTTCTAGTTCCTGAAATTTAAGGGTGGTATAGACTGACATAATAATAGTATATTTGAAAACTTTGATTGTACAATATACTGACTTAAAATGGCAAAATTAAAAATTGATGTATGTTATGTATCTAGTTGTTTTTACAGGTAATTTTAATTTTTTTATTGAGAGGTTGATTTAATTAGTTATCAACTATTTTGGTCCACCACTTAGCTTTGCTGGCATTAGCATTATTGCTTTTAGCACGCAGCAAAAAGAAATCATAGGCGGCTCTGAATCTCGGATGATTAAGCAGTTTTTGGATTTGTTGTCTGGATTTGGCATTTTCCAGACGGCTTTGCATACGCCAAATTTCATTCATGCTCGCCAAATTTTTATTAGGAATATCCCATAAAGCACTATTTTCATTCATAACAGTCAGAATTGCTTCATGTAAAGCGTGTGCTGGTTTCATACCCTGAGATTGATTATTTTTCCATTTGTGGTCTACTATTGGCCATAGTAGGGCTGCAATCACAAAGCCTAAAGAAATACTTTGATCTTTTTGAAGTCGAGAATCAGTCTGTTTTAAAGTATTTTCAAGCAAGAATTTGTCATGTTCATTATTATATTCAGATAGTGTTTGAGTAATAGGATGAATATAAGAAAGTATGTTGAGTTGTTCTAATAAAAGAAAACATTGGTAAGAATGTTTGGAATAAATAATTTTAGCCCATTCGTCAAATAATCTAGAGCGAGGTTCATTAGGAAGTAAATAAGCATATTTTTGCATGCCTTGCAATAAAGAATCTTCTATTAATAAGCCGGTTTTTGAAGAAATTCTAGCAGCTCTTAGAATGCGTATGGGATCTTCTTTTAATCTTGCATCTACTTCTCCAATCATAATTAATTGTTTATCTTTTAGATGTTGTAAGGCGTGATGATAGGAGTAAACATTTTGATTAACAGGGTCAAGATAAAGTGCATTACAAGTAAAATCTCTACGCTTGGCATCATCATGAATGGATCCATAACGATTATCCTCAATAATTCTACCTTGAGGGTTAATCTGATTGCTATGACTTCTAAAAGTAGACACTTCTAAAATTTGTTGGCCAATGTAAACATGCACAATCGGAAATCTTCTACCAATAATTTGAGCGCGTTTTTTGGCTCGTCTAAATATTTTTTTGACTTCTTCAGGAGAAGCGTTGGTGGCAATATCAAAATCTTTCGGTAGTTCATGTAATAACAAATCTCTTACTGCTCCCCCTACAATAAAAGCATCATAATTATTTTCTTGTAAGGTATTAATAACTTTTAGGGCTTCTTTACTAATGTCAGAAGGAACCAGATTTAAATCTGACATTGGGATGATTTCTGCAACTTCTTGAGAAATATAATTAGATTTTTTAGGTAATAGATTTTTAAAAATTTTGCTTAACATATTTTATTAATTTTTATTTTCAATAGAATGATTATTTTTATTTATGCTTTATCATAAAACCATCCGAATTTAGGATGTTGTTTTAGGTAAAATTTTAGTATAATGGGCTCTTAAATGAAACAACTAGTTAGTTCAATTTTAATATAAAGGTTTTATATTATGTACCATTATACTTCGGATACCACTCAATTCGTGCAAGATTTTTTGGAAAATAATCCAAAAGAGCAGGAGCAACGATTAAAACACAGAAATAAATTGTGGGATGTCAAATTAAATCCTGCTGAGTTAATTCAATTTGAATTAGGTGCAATACCTAAAAAGGCGTATACATACTTTCCTAATGTTGAAGAAGAATGACCGTACACTATCAAATTGATAATGAGGTATTTGCAAATTATATTGAGAAAATAAATCCCTCTGATCCAATTTTAGCGGATATTGCAGCATATAACGAACATCATCCTAAAGGTGGTATGATGATGGATCCAGTGCAAATGCAATTACTTGCTTGGTTGGCGAATCTAATGAACACCAAATACTATTTGGAAATTGGGGTGTTTACTGGCTATAGCAGTACAGCTATGGGATTGAGACTGCCTGATGATGCTCAGTTATATTTATGTGATATTAGTGTGAGTTACACGGATATTGCTAGAAATTTTTGGCAAAAGGCAGGAATTGACAATAAAATACAATTGTATCTACAGCCAGCTCTCATTACTTTAAGAGCGTTATTAGAAGATGGTAAAAAAGATTTTTTTGATTTTGTATTGATTGATGCGGATAAAGCGCCTTTAGTAGATTATATCGAAAATACCTATCCGTTAGTAAGACAGGGGGGTGTTATTGCGATAGATAACACATATCAAAAAGGCAAAGTGGTAGGGCAAGTCAAAGAGGACGATTCAGCCTCGTTGCAGGTTATACGTCGTTTTAATCAGGATATTGTGAAAGATAGTCGATTTAGTTCTGTCATGTTGCCTTTAGGTGATGGATTAACGTTATTAATGAAAAAGTGATATTGACATGAGTAATGAAATCATATTGTTAATTGCCGGTTTATTAGGAGCGACGGGAATTATTTTAGGTGCTTTTGGCGCACATGCATTAAAAAAAGTTTTTAATGCAGAACAGTTGATAAGTTATGAAGTGGGGGTAAGGTATCAAATCTATCATGCTTTATTATTGTTGTTTGTGAGTACAACTACCTTAATTAGTCCTACTCAGAAAAATTGGATTGTGTGCTTAGTAGTTCTTGGTGTATTGATGTTTTCAGGCTCGATTTATGTGTTGAATCTAAGTCAATCACGTTCAAATAAGCTTAAGTTCTTATGGCCAGTGACACCAATAGGTGGCACATTATTAATCATTTCATGGTTTTTAGTTGCTTTTTCAGCCTTTTGGAATAATTAGAGAGGAACATACTATGCCGAAAATAGGGATTATTATGGGTAGTAATAGTGATTGGCCAGTGATGCAAGAGGCTGCTCGTATTTTAGAGCATTTTAAAATTGATTATGAAGCAAGAGTTGTTTCCGCGCACCGCACACCAGACTTGATGTTTGAGTACGCCGAAAAAGCAAAAGAAAGAGGTTTGCAAGTTATTATTGCAGGAGCTGGAGGAGCTGCACATTTACCAGGAATGGTGGCAGCGAAGACCACTATCCCTGTACTCGGTGTGCCTATTCCAAGTAAATATTTAAGAGGAGAAGATTCCTTATTATCTATTGTACAAATGCCTAAAGGAATTCCTGTGGCTACTTTTGCTATTGGAGAGGCTGGGGCTGTGAATGCAGGACTTTTTGCTATTGCTATGCTGGCAAGTACAAATGATGATTCTGAATTACAAGATAAGCTATCAAAGTTTAGAGAAAATCAAAGCAATAAAGTTTTAGAGATGAAGTTGGACTAATTATGTTACAAAAGATAAAATTTTTTGTTATTGCGTCTTTATTTTGTTTTTTAGTCGCATGCTCTGGTAATGAAAATTCTGTATTGTCATCAGAACCAACCGAAGAAGAACTTATTAATCAAATAGCTACCAATTTACAGTCGCTTTCAGTGATTAACTTGGGTCCAATTCAGTTAATGCAAATTAAAAAAAGTGTGGCTGACTTAAACTATTCTTATGAGGAATTACAATCTTTAAATAAGACGGTAGAGGATCGAGTTCGAAGCCAAAAGATATCCAAAGAATATTCAGAGGCAATGTACAACAGTTTGGCACAAGCCATGTTAGATCAACAGAATAAAGCAAAAAAACTAACCAACTATACTATTTATTGATATGCAACCTATGAATTTTAAAGAACAGAATAGAGTTATTTTACCACCAGCTACCTTAGGTATTTTGGGCGGTGGTCAGTTAGGCATGATGTTTACTATTGCTGCTAAAACAATGGGTTATAATGTAGTTGTTCTCGATCCAGATGTTAATGCGCCAACTCAAATGTTCGCTGACAAGCACATATGCAAACCTTATGATGATCCAGAAGCGTTACAAGAATTAAAACAATGTGCCGCAGTAACCACAGAATTTGAAAATGTCAGTGTTTCCTTAATGAAACAGTTAGCTCAATCAGTACGTGTTTCTTCATCGGGAGAGTGTGTTGCTATATCACAAAATAGGATCATCGAAAAAGAAAAAATTAGGGAGGCTGGCTTACAGACAGTACCTTATCGTGTGATTGAATCTGATGATGATTGTAGCGAAGAATGTCTCAATTTTTTTCCTGGAATTTTAAAGACAGCTACCTTGGGTTATGATGGAAAAGGACAAATTGTAGTTAATGACTTAAGGGCATTAAAAAAAGCATTTTCTGATTTAAAAAAAGTGCCTTGTGTTTTAGAAAAAAAATTAGATTTACAGTCGGAAGCTTCAGTAGTGGTATGTCGTTTAGATAGTGAGACCATACAATGTTTTCCTGTGGCGGATAATGTGCACAAAAATGGTATTCTTTTCACTTCTACCGTACCTAGTATTTTGAACTCAGAGCTGCAAGAAAGATTGAAGAATTACGCTATACAATTAGCCGATGATTTGGACTATGTTGGTGTTTTAACCGTTGAATTTTTTATTGTGAACGATGCGCAAAAAATTTATGTTAATGAAATTGCACCACGACCTCATAATTCTGGTCACTATACTTTGGATGCCACGCTTTGCAGTCAATTTCAACAACAAGTAAGAATTCTATGTGGTTTACCACCATTGGATACAAGTCTTTTGCGTGCATGTACAATGGTTAATATTTTAGGGGATTTGTGGCCTCAAAAAGAACAAGAACCTGATTGGCAAATTTTATTACAAGAACCTTTTGTGCATTTGCATTTATATTCAAAAAAAGAAGCAAGACCAGGACGTAAAATGGGACATTTTAATGTGCTGAGTGACACACCAGAAAAAAGTTTATCAACAGGACTTAATTTATTTAGTCATTTAGAAAGTGACCATTAATGTTGGTATTGGGGCTTGAGTCTTCTTGTGATGAAACAGGGGTTGCTTTATATGATTCTGAAAAAAAGCAGTTATTAGCGCATAGTTTGCATAGCCAAATTGCCATGCACGCAGAGTATGGTGGTGTTGTACCCGAGTTAGCAAGCCGTGATCATGTGGATAGGATAGTAGGTTTAGTGGAAGAGTGTGTTTTGAAAGCGAATATTGCTTGGCAAGATATAGATGTCATTGCCTACACACAAGGACCTGGACTAGGAGGAGCTTTACTGGTTGCAGCTGGATTTGCTCATGGATTGGCGCTTTCTTTGGATAAACCTTTAATACCAGTACATCATCTTGAGGGGCATTTACTTTCGCCTTTGTTATCAGAAAATAAACCTCAATTTCCTTTTGTTGCTTTGTTGGTTTCTGGTGGGCACACACAATTTTTTAAGGTTGCTGATATTGGTGAGTATGAGTTATTATGTGAATCTGTGGATGATGCAGCAGGAGAAGCTTTTGATAAAACAGCAAAGTTATTAGGATTGCCGTATCCCGGAGGTGCAGAATTATCTCGTTTAGCAGCTTTTGGGAATGATAAGGCCTATACCTTTCCTAGACCTATGTTGCATAGTAAAGATTTAAATATGAGTTTTTCTGGTTTAAAAACAGCGGTATTAACTAAAATAATGGAATTAACACAAGACACGCAAAGAGAGCTGTCTGATAATGAAATTTATGATATAGCCGCTTCTTTTCAAGCAGCAGCTGTAGAAGTATTGCGAAAAAAGGCACAAAAGGCTTTAGAGTTAACGGGGCTAACCCGATTAGTCGTCGCTGGCGGAGTGGGGGCTAACCAAGCCTTAAGAGCAGCATTAAAAAAATTAAATGCTGAGGTATATTTTCCTGAATTACAATGGTGCACTGATAATGGTGCTATGATTGCTCTAGCAGGAGCGATGCATTTAGATCAAAGAGAAAAAACACAATCCTTTACCGTAAAACCACGTTGGTCGTTGACAGATATTAATAATTGAGATAGAGGAATCGATGAATGACTGAAGAAAAATATAGCAAAGAAAAAGTTTTATGGTCTAAGAAATACACCGATAAG
Organism: Neisseriaceae bacterium PsAf; assembly: GCA_017114885.1. Lineage (GTDB taxonomy): Bacteria > Pseudomonadota > Gammaproteobacteria > Burkholderiales > Neisseriaceae > QFNR01. The sequence goes on from WNLJ01000025.1 coordinate 18,910, forward strand.
TTAATGGCATTTGCGATTACTAGACCTGAAAATTATCAGTTCAAACCAGGTCAATTTTCACGTATTGGTCTACCTGAAGATTCAGGTTTTATTTGGAGAGCTTACTCAATTGCCTCTAGTCAAAATGAAGATTTTCTCGAATATTATGTTGTTTTAATTGAAGAGGGTGCAATGAGTCAACGCTTATCACAAATTAAAGAAGGTGATGAAGTTTTACTAGACAAAACCGCTTTTGGTTTTCTTTTGCCTGAACGATTTGAATCGGGTAAAAATTTAGTGATGTTGGCAACAGGTTCAGGAATTGCTCCTTTTTTATCACAATTAAAACTAGCAGCTCTTTGGGAGCAATTTGATAAAATAGTTTTGGTGCATTCTGTTAGTTATCAAGATGAATTGATTTCATCAGAATTAGTCAATAAATTACATGACTATCCTGAATTAGCTTCAGTATTAACTCGTTTACAGTTTGTTCCCGTTGTGACTAGAAATGAGGTAGAAGGTGCATTTAAAGAGAGAGTGCCTGCATTGATTACCTCTGGCCAACTTGAGCAAAAAATAGGATTTGAGTTTACGTCAGAAGACACGAGATTTTTAATTTGTGGCAATCCTAAAATGGTTCAAGATACTTTTAAATCATTATTGGATAGAGGTTTTGCCATGCACAGAAATCGTTTACCGGGACAAATTATTATGGAAAACGGTTTTTAAAATGGCACAAAATAATATGCTTGAAAATGATACGATTCAATTACTGATTGAATTATTAAAAATACCTTCAATTACACCGAATGACTTGGGCTGTCAGGACATATTGATTGAACGTCTTGAGACCTTAGGATTTAAATGTGAAAAAATGAATTTTAATCAAACCAGTAATCTTTGGGCTAGAATTGGAAAAAAAAAACCATTGGTTTGTTTTGCCGGACATACAGATGTGGTACCAGTAGGAAAAGTAGAAGATTGGCAGACGCCTCCTTTTGAACCAACTATTAAAGATGACTATTTGTATGCACGAGGTGCATCAGATATGAAATCGGGACTATCTGCGTTTGTAACAGCTATTGAACGTTTTTTACAACAACATTCTGATTTTAATGGTAGTATTGCATTATTAATCACTTCTGATGAGGAAGGTGATGGCATCGATGGCACTATTAAGGTAGTCGAAATACTAAAGGAAAGACAAGAATTAATCGACTATTGTATTGTGGCAGAGCCAACTTCTGTTGCTGCATTAGGAGATACCATAAAAAATGGGCGTCGAGGCAGTATGTCTGGGAAATTAACAGTTAAAGGCAAGCAAGGTCATATTGCGTATCCACACTTAGCCATTAACCCGATTCATGAAGTAGCAGCGGCCTTAAAAGATTTAGTAAATTTTGAATGGGATAAAGGAATTGAATACTTTCCAAGAACTAGTTTTCAATTTTCCAATATTCAAGCAGGAGTAGGGGCTGGCAATATTATCCCCGGCGAATTAAATGCATGGTTTAATTTTAGATTTAGTCCTGAAAATACAGCAGAAGAATTACAAGAAAAAGTACAAGCTATTTTGGATGCTTATGGGTTAAAATATGATATTGAATGGCAGGTTTCAGGCAAGCCTTTTATTACACCAGAAGGTCGATTAACTGAAGTAACACAAAAAGTGATATTAGATGAATTGCAAATTAAAGCGGATATTAATACTTTAGGTGGCACTTCTGATGGACGGTTTATTAAAGATATTGCTCAAGAATTAATTGAATTAGGGCCTATTAATGCCACCATTCATCAAGTCAATGAGTGTGTTAAAGTGCGAGATGTAGTTGTCTTATCACAAATTTATGAGAAAATATTAGCTAATTTACTGTTAGATTAATTTAATAAAATAAGGGGATTTTCTACATGCTTAGTCAATTTAAAAATAGAGATTTTTTAAAATTATCAGACTTTTCTCAATCAGAAGTAGAAGATTTAGTCCAGTTGGCTATTGCACTAAAGCAATCCAAAGATATGGCATTAGAAAAACCTTTATTACAAGGTAAAAATATAGCACTAATTTTTGAAAAAACATCAACACGTACTAGATGTGCGTTTGAAGTGGCCGCTCATGATCAAGGGGCTCATGTTACGTATTTAGAACTACAAAGCAGCCAAATTGGACATAAAGAGAGTATTAAAGATACCGCACGAGTATTAAGTGGCATGTTTGATGCTATTGAATATCGTGGTAATTCACAAGCGTTAATAGAAGAGTTGGCTCTGTATTCAAAAGTTCCAGTTTTTAATGGCTTAACAGATGAGTGGCATCCAACACAAATGTTGGCTGATTTGATGACCATGCGTGAACATTCACAAAAAAACTATGCAGATATTTCATTTGTTTATTTAGGGGATGCAAGAAATAACACAGGAAATTCTTTACTTCATTTAGGTGCTTTAATGGGCATGGATGTGAGAATTGCTGGGCCTAAAAAGTTGTGGCCAGAAGCATCTTTGATAGAAAGCTGCAAAGAACTAGCGAAAACATCAGGTGCTAGAATCTTACTGACAGAATCCACAGAAGAAGCAGTGAAAAATGTAGATTTTGTTTATACAGATATTTGGGTGTCTATGGGAGAACCAGATGAAGTCTGGTCAGAACGCATTCAATTATTAAAACCTTATCGAGTGGATAGTGAATTGATGAAACTATCGGATAATTCACATGTAAAATTTATGCACTGTTTACCTGCATATCATGATAGAGAAACCAAGATTGGTGAGGAAATTTATCAAAAATTTGGTCTAGATGGGGTTGAAGTAGCCAATCAAGTATTTGAAAGTGAGCAATCCATTGTTTTTGCCCAAGCAGAAAATAGAATGCATACCATTAAAGCTTTATTGGTGGCTTTTTTAGGATAGTTTTAATTAGAATGATTGTGCTTGATGAAGAGTGTTAATAAACAAGATTTAAGAGGAAATAGTTCTGATATTGATTTTTTAAAGTTGGGTAGGATGATTTTTATTGAGTTGTTATCATATTATTTGGAAAAATTTGAAGATAGTACATTTGAGAAAATCAAGCTTCTTGGCAAAAAAAATTTATCTTTTTTTGGCTATGATAAATTTAATGAAGAAATTGAGACTAAAGATTTCATAAAATATATTCAAAATATTTTTGACTCATTAGAAAATTATAAGTTAAAAGATATAGAAAAAAAATATCAAGAATGGATTAATAGGTTTAATAATTTTTTTGAAACCTCTTCTTCAGAAAATATGGATAATAAAGATTTGTTAAGGTTAATTGCCTTTTTTATTATTTGGCTCGAATTAATCAATGCTTCAAAAGAAGATAATAATTTCTGGAATGAGAAAAAATTTAATGAGATGGAAGAAAAGTTTAGGTTATTAGAAGGATCAATACTATATCTGCCTATGGTGTGTTTACTAACATATACTGAATATGAATTGCAGTTGTTTGGAATTGGTATGGAAATAAATAAAAAAATAGGGTCATTAAACCATCAGTCCAAATTATATATGTTTTTTCAAATACCAATTAAGATAAGGGATATTTTAAAGAGTCATACGGTTAAACAAAAAAGAGTAGTAATAAAAAGATTATTAAACATAGTATTATTAACAGATTATATATTGGAATGTTTAATTGTAAAAAAGAGTCCTTACGAAAATATTTTAGCTCATTATACCAATATAGCGGTTTGCAATTTATTATTAGGGAAGATTAATAATAATCAAGATGAAGTTGAAAATAATTCCAAATTAAGGCTTGGCTCTATTGAGAATGTTAACGATCCTTTAGAATGCATATTGTATGAAAAGCTATTTGGCATAGAAACGATAAATCAATTAGAAGAATTCGAGCAGAGACAAAAATTTCTGGGTAATGGTAATAGCATATTTTTATCATGTTTTTCTTTTAATATAGATTCATTAAATCAATTTAGATTGTACGGGAAGAAAAATGAACTAGAAGCTTCTGGAGTAAGTATTGTTTTAGATGTTGGTTTTTTCTCAAAGAACATAAGTATTATTGATTATTTTGAAACTTTTGATGAAGAAATACTTAATGCAGATGAAATTAAAACTGAAGTAAAAGAAGAGTTAGAAAAATTACCTCTATATAGATGCATCTATTTAGATGATGTGGGAAATCTTATATCTATTGCTCATAAAGATAAATTGAGTTTTTTTAGAGAATTCCTTGATTATTATAGTGCTGAAAATTTAAAGAAAGAATGGGATAATTATTTAAGAGGAATTAACAAAAGGAAAAAGATTTAGAAAAAATAATAGAAGAGTTAAAAAAACAAAAAAATAAGATAGAAGAACATGTTAAAGATGTGGATGACGCTCGTCAAATAGCTCATCAAATTATAAAAAACTTACTTTTAGTAAGGGTTAGATTTTTATTTAAGTATGCCGCATATAAAGAAGAACAAGAATGCCGTATATGTGATATAGATTCTAATAAAGGGAAAACTATATTTGATATTAGAGATAATGCTATTAAAAATACTTACGTTGAATATGATCCTGATATCAGAGATTTTATAAAAGAAATAAAATTTGGCAACAACGTACACGAGCAAGAAAAAAATTAATTGTTTTAAAATTAGAACCACTTAAAGAAAAAAACAATTTGGAAATTAAATTTAATGACACATCTAATAAATACCGTTAAGTTTTAAAAAAAGCCTGTTTTAAATACACTTAATATTATTTTAAAAAGAATTACCATAATGTTTTTAAAAAACAGATTTATCTAGTTACCTTTAGGTTACAGAATGGATCTGTTAAAAATTTTAGCGATAAAATAACTAGTCAGGTATTATTGAGAATGACTATTATTTTCTATATGGTTCAATATGCAGATATTGTTATAATTCATAAGCATCCAATTTAGGGGGGATATGTTGAGAACTTTAATTTCATCAAAAAATTCAAATATTATATTAATTATTTTATTTTTTACTGTTTTATTTGATCAATCTGGTGTATTAATCATACTTCCTGTTTTACCTGATTTATTACATGAAATTACAGGCAAAGAGGTAGCAGATACCGCTCAAATTGGTGGATTTTTAGCAGCAAGTTATGCGCTAATGCAATTTATCTTTGGTCCTATTATTGGTAAATTAAGTGATCACTATGGAAGAAGAAAAATATTATCAATTGCTGCTTTTGTATTTATCTTCGATTATTTAGTGATGGTATTTGCCACAGAGTTATGGGTATTATTTTTAGGCCGTGTTTTGGCAGGGATTACTGGTGCATGTGTGGTCACTGCGCTCGCATGTGTGGCCGATATCAGTTCTCCAGAAAATAAAACAAAAAATTATGCTTTTGTTTATGCAGCACTTGGTCTAGGGTTAATTGTAGGACCGATTATTTCATCGATTTCTATGCGAATAGGTGCTAATTTTGATTTGGGCGTAAGAGCCCCTTTCTTTTTTGCAAGTGGCATTGCTTTAATTAATTTTTTGATTATATTTCTTTTTATGCCTGAAACATTAGCAGAGGATAAGCGCAATGAATTTAAGCTAGAAAGTCCTTTTAAGCCAATTATTAAATTTAGTCAGTATCCCGGTTTAAAGCAAATGTTTTTATCCCATTTTATATTTATGATAGCAGTACAAGCACCTTTTATTCTCATTTCCTTTTTTGTAAAGGAAAAGCTCAATTGGAATCCTGTACAAACCGCGGATTTATTTATTTGGATTGGTATTGTTATGATAATAGTGCAACTGGTAGGCGTACCTAAGTTATATCCTAAACTAGGAAATATTAATATTTGTTATTTAGGTATGGTTTTGTTTGTGCTCGGCATGCTGATGATGGCGTTTGTGAATGATACAGTGACACTATATTTTGCCAGTGCGGTGTTCGCTTGTTCTATGATTTCTAATTCGGCTTATAGTAGTTTATACACCTCTCAGGTGAAAGAAAATGAGCAAGGAGCATTACAAGGAGTCATTGCCTCATTGGTTAGCCTAGCAACTATTATTGGCCTATTGGTTATGACAGATTTATTTAAGATAAGTATCGAAAAAGATATTTTATTAAGAGAATCTAATCCATTTTTAATAGCTACTCTTTTAACTTTTATTTCTTTTGCTTATTTAATTTCTGCTTTTAATAAATTGAAATATAAGTCCTAAATAAAATTAGGGAGATTTTCTATGGACGTTATCTGTTGGCAAGGTGATATTACTACTTTAAAGGTGGATGCAATTGTAAATGCAGCCAATACGAGTTTATTGGGAGGTGGAGGTGTTGATGGGGCGATTCATAGAGCTGCAGGAGGGGCGTTATTAGAAGCCTGTAAAAAATTTAATGGTTGTGCCACAGGAGAGGCAAGAATTACACCAGGATTTAATTTGCCTGCACGCTATGTAATACATACACCTGGTCCCATTTGGAAAGATGGAAAACATCACGAACAAGAATTATTAAGTCAATGCTATCAAAACTCTTTAAAATTAGCTCAAGAATATGGCTGTGAAAGTATAGCCTTTCCAGCAATTAGCACTGGGGTTTATCATTTTCCTTTAAAATTAGCAACTGAAATAGCAGTGAATACGATACAAGACTATTGCTTGGCATCAGATTATGATCCTCAAATTATATTAGTGGCCTTTGACGCCAATACGCAGCAAGTATATCAAGCAGTGTTTAATCAATTTGGTTTGGATGACAAAAACAAGTAATAAGATGATCATTAACCATCCCACAAGCCTGCATAAAAGCATAACAAATAGTAGGGCCAACAAATGTGAAGCCAGCTTTTTTGAGTTTCTTTGAAAGCTGTTCGGAAAGTTCAGTTTGTGTCGGAACTTGTGACATATCCTCCCAATGATTAATAATGGGTTCATAGCCAACTATTTCCCATAAAAAATCAGAAAACGACTGTTCTTTCTGGATAGCTAAATAAGACTTGGCATTCTGGATAATACTTAATATCTTTAATTTATTTTTAATAATGCGACTATCTTGCATGAGTGAAAAAATTTCTTTTTCTGACATTTTTACAATTTGCTTGGCGTCAAAATGGTAAAAACATTCACGATAAGCGATTCTTCTTTTTAAAATAGTAATCCATGACAAGCCTGCTTGTTGACCTTCCAGACAAAGTAGTTCAAATAAAGACTGACTATTTTGATTGATTTTTCCCCATTCATAATCATGATACTGGATATATGTAGTATCATCAGTGACCCAAGGACAACGTGGTAAAAAATCAGTCATATTAATATATTTTGAGAATAAAAAGAAAAAATAAAATTACCCCCGCAGATGCCGACCAGGTAAGAATCGCTTGAACCTTTTTGATAAAGATTACAGATCCTCATAATGTTAAGGAATGTCTAATATTTCAAGACGTTCACAGACACTATAATTTAGCTGTGAAAAGCGATAGCATTGGTTCTAAAAATTAATTACCATCACGAACAACGCAGGGGAATCTTATTTCATGATAGAACGACAACGTTCTATCATGTGTACTATTTTACTATTTTCTTCGTCAGCATTCAATGTTAAGTCTGATTTATTATCAATTTGAGCTTGTTGAGAATTTTGGACACTAATTTTTGTTTTATAAGTATCGAGCTCAATTAAAGTTGTTGCTAAGCGTATGGCCAGTACATTTTTCTCAATAAGTAGTTTTTCATCACTCAAGGTGCGAGAATTATCAGCTTTATTGGTTATTTTTTCTGATATTTCAGAATTATTGCTTCTAGGCGAACTTTGTAAGTTACGAATAATATTTAAGCTAGCAAGGATTAAGCGTTTTTCAAAGTTAATTAAATGTTGGTATTGCGTTAATTCAAGCATGGCATTGTTGAGTAAGGCGACAGATTGGTTAAGCGCATTAAGTTCTTTTTTAGGTGCTTGAATAGATAGAGGGTGTCCATCAATTTTTATTTCAATTTCAACAATGGTGTTATTTTCATCACTCACTCGTATTTCCTTTTGACAATTTTAATTCTTGTTCCAATTTATGGACTTTAGTACTTAAAATTTTATTAGATTCTGCCAATAATTCAATATTTTGTTTTTGGATTTGAAGAATTTCTGCATTGTTTTCTTGCATTTCCATGGATTGTCTTTTTAAGGCATTGTTTTCAAGTCTTAGGTGTTTAATTTCATCAATCATGGATTCTATTAAATCTTCTAATTTATCTAGTTGTTTTAAGCTCATTACAAGTTCCTATCTTGAACAATTTGTTTTGCATGATTTAATCTCTCAATAGTTCCGACATCTAACCACAGACCAGGCAATAATTCAGCTTGTATCATTTTTTGAGGCAAATACTGATTAAATAAAGAAGCTAGTTTATAACGAGATTTTTCGGGAACAGTTGTAAAAAAATCAGGATGGTAAACAGCAATTCCTGAAAAGGTGTAAGTAGGATTTGTTTTTTCGGTAAGATACCCCTCAGGACTGATAGAGTAGTCTCCTGTAGGGTGATGAGAGGTAGGATTAGGCACAAGCCATAAGTGAGCCATAGTATTGTTTTTTATTAGCTGGTTTTTGATTTCATTAGCCCGCTTAAAATCAAAATCAGTTAATATGTCCCCATTGACAACTAAAAAAGGCTCATTTCCTAATAATGGTAAGGCATTTTTAATACCGCCAGCCGTTTCAAGACCAAGTTCTCCTTCAGGAGAATAAGTAATCGAAACATCAAATTGAGAGCCATCACCTAAAGTGTCCTCAATTTGTTGACCTAGCCAAGCATGATTAATGACGATTTCATTAATACCGGATTTTTTGAGCTGTTTAATATGCCGAGATAAAAGAGAGTCATGGCCAATGGAGAGTAAAGGTTTCGGACAGGTGTCAGTTAAAGGTTTTAAACGTTCGCCTCTACCCGCGGCTAATATCATTGCTTTCATATTTCTCTTTCTTAAAAAAGTTTATTCATTGTATCTAATTTTATTTATCTCAACCACGTTAATTTGATGAAAAAATAGTCAAAAAATGAGAGAATAGTCTCATCAGTAATTAGAATGGAAAAGTGATGTCAGCAAAATTAATAGATGGGAAATTGGTTTCGGAAAAACTATTGACCTCCGTCAAGAAAAAATGTGATGCAAGAATAGACAAAGGATTAAGAGCTCCTTGTTTGGCCGTAGTTTTGGTAGGTGATGATCCTGCTAGTGCCGTATATGTACGCAATAAAAAGAAAGCCTGTGAAAAAGTAGGCATTCGTTCTTTATCTTATGAAAAAAATTCAAAGTTTACAGAACATGAATTGTTATCTTTGGTTCAAGAGCTTAATGAAAATGATGAGGTTGATGGAATTTTAGTACAGTTACCACTACCTTCTCATATTGATGAAAATAAAATTATTGAAAAAATCCATCCACAAAAAGATGTAGATGGCTTTCATCCATATAACATTGGCCGACTAGCAATTAAGAGACCTTTATTAAGACCATGTACCCCTAAAGGTGTTATGTTGATGTTGGAGGAATATGGCATCGATGTTAAAGGTAAAAATGTAACTATTGTTGGTCAATCCAACATAGTGGGTCGTCCAATTGCTTTAGAAATGTTATTAAAAAGAGCGACGATTACCATATGTCATACAGCGACTAAGGATTTAAAAGCGGAAGTTCAAAGAGCAGATATTGTTGTGGCTGGTGTGGGACGTCCTAATCTGATTAAAGGAGATTGGATTCAAGAAGGAGCAGTAGTTATAGATGTTGGTATTAACCGTTTAGAAAACGGGAAATTGTGTGGTGATGTTGAATTTGAAGTCGCTAAAGAAAGAGCTTCTTATATCACTCCAGTTCCTGGTGGTGTAGGCCCAATGACAATTGCTTCTTTACTGGATAATACTTTGATAGCAGCAGGGTTACGTGATGAATAGTATGGGACAATTTGTTGATGATTTATGGGATGTAGTGAGATTTCGCTTTCAACCTATCGAACATTATTCATACTCGCTGGTATTAATTTTATTAATATTACTACCGTACGCTTTTTAAAAAATATTATCGCCCAATCCATATACTCAGTTATTTATTGATATGAAATATGGCTACATGTACTGTTATGTGATGGGATTAATAGAAATAACTTTATATGGCGTGATATTTTCTTTAAATGTGTTTAGGAATTTTTCAGGCCAAGGCTGGAAACATATTGTTTCATTTTTTAGTTTAATATTTCTTATACAATCCATATCATTAGTTTTTTATATAACTTCTGGAATTTATTTTTTGAGTTATATTGTTATGATATTTTCATTGTTTATTATGTTAACAGGGTTAATACAAATGTCTGGGCAATCCATGGGTAGAATTGTACTTAATTGGGTTGTTGTTTTGTTTATATTAATGCCTATTAATGGTTTAGTTATACAAGGGTGCTATGAATTAAATTTATTGGATGAAAAAAAATATAAAGAGCAAACTGAAGAGGTTGAGCAAGAATTTAATAAATTAAAAAATAGGTTTTTCGGAGAGAAAGAATCAGCACAACAATAATATTGAATCTTAGTTTCATATTATTTTTGATAAAAAGGAATATCGATGAGTGAAATAAAACATAGTTCTTTAATTGTATTAGGATCAGGGCCAGCAGGTTATACTGCAGCGGTGTATGCGTCTAGAGCGAATTTGTCACCATTATTAATTACTGGGATGGAGCAAGGAGGTCAACTAATGACCACGACTGATGTGGATAATTGGCCAGGTGATCCAGATGGCGTTTTAGGACCAGACTTGATGACCCGTTTTCAGACACATGCTGAAAAATTTGGAACAGAAATTGTATTTGATAATATTAACGAGGTTCAGTTGCAAGAAAGACCTTTCACTTTAAAAGGAGATATGGGAACAACATATACTTGTGATGCGTTGATTATTGCTACGGGTGCTTCTGCTAAGTATTTAGGCTTACCAAGTGAAGAGGCATTCAGAGGTAAGGGAGTCTCGGCTTGTGCGACTTGTGATGGTTTCTTTTTTAAAAATCAAGATGTTGCAGTGATTGGTGGAGGAAATACGGCTTTAGAAGAAGCGATGTATTTGTCTAATATTGCTAGGAAGGTTTATCTAATTCACCGCCGTGATGATTTTAGAGCAGAAAGAATTATGGTCGATCAACTCATGGAAAAAGTGAAAGAAGGGAAGATTGAATTAAAGTTAAATCAAGTGTTAGATGAGATATTAGGAGATGATACAGGAGTTAGTGCGGTTAAATTAAAATCTGTTATCAAAGATAAAATCGAAGAATTAAAAGTACAAGGTACCTTTATTGCCATCGGACACAAACCCAATACTGATATTTTTAAAGAACAGTTAAAAATGGATAAAGCAGGTTATTTATATACTGAAAAAGGACATGGGCAAAATGCCACTCAAACCAGTATAGAGGGTGTGTTCGCAGCGGGAGATGTGCAAGATCCGATTTATAGACAAGCCATTACAAGTGCAGCAGCAGGCTGTCAGGCAGCTTTGGATGCAGAAAAATATTTAACTAAATTAAGAAGTTAATCTGCTTGATATAAAATTATTTGTACATAAAGTTAAATATTGCATAAAAATAGAATAGAGTATTGATTTTCTTATATTTACTTGTTAAAGTAATTACTCTAATTTTTAGAAATTTAGATAAAGAAGAAGGTATAAAAGCATGGATCAATTCCAATTAGACAAGGGTATCGTGTCCCAAACAGTATCTCAATTAAGAGCAACATTTAATTCGGGTAAGACCAAACCAATTGAGTGGCGCAAAGAACAACTTAAACAATTAAAAAAATTAATTGAAGAAAATTCATCCACTTTAGAGCAAGCAATTAAAGAGGATTTAGGAAAGTCAGAGATAGAGTCTCGTATGACAGAAACTTCATTTGTTAAGGGAGAAATCGCACATACTTTAAAAAAATTAAAAAATTGGATGAAGTCCACTAAACCAGTGATGCCTTTAATGTTGCAACCAGCAGCAGGTAAGTTGGTTTATGAACCACTAGGTGTAGTATTAATTATCGCGCCATGGAATTATCCTGTAATGTTGCTGTTATCGCCATTAGTTGGTGCTTTGGCCGCAGGTAATTCTGTTTTATTAAAACCAAGTGAAGTAAGCCCCACCGTTTCTAAAGTTTTAGCAGAATTAATTCCTCAATATTTAGATCATGATGCGGTTAAAATTTTAGAAGGGGGTGCAGAAGCTACGGGACTCATTTTAGAAGAACGGTTTGATCATATTTTTTATACTGGTAATGAGCATGTTGCAAGAATTGTTTCTGCAGCGGCAGCTAAGCATTTGACACCAGTAACTCTTGAATTAGGTGGGAAATCTCCTGTTTGGATTGGAGAGGGGGTTAATTTAAAACATACAGCTGAACGTATTGCATGGGGAAAGTTTATTAATGCAGGTCAAACGTGTGTGGCCCCTGATTATATTGTAACAACACCAGATATAGCAGATCAGTTAGGTAAATACTTTAGTAAATCAATCAAAAAACTATATGGGAAAAATCCTGAAAACAATGTGGATTATTGTCGCATTATTAATGAAAAGCATACGAATAGATTAAAAGGCATGCTAGATGAAATTAATCCTGAGCAAATTTTAACAGGAGGAGAGATTAAGGTTTCAGAAAAATATATTGCACCTACTGTTGTTGATCATGTGTCACTTGATTCTGAATTGATGAAATCGGAAATATTTGGACCTATTTTACCCATTGTAAGAGTAAATAATTTTGAAGAAGCGTTAGACATTATTTTATCTAAAGAAAAACCTTTGTCTTTATATGCTTTTACTAAAAATAAAGAAGAAAAGAATCGTTTATTAAGAGATACTTCTTCAGGTGCGATAGGATTTAATATTCCAGTTTCTCATTTAAGTTCACCTAAGTTGCCATTTGGCGGTGTGGGCGTTAGTGGTCATGGAAATTACCACGGAAAGTATTCATTTATAACCTTTAGCCATTTAAAACCAATACTCAGTAAACCATTATGGCCAGATACAATGCGATTTATCTATGCCCCCTATGGCTATATGGCAAAATTAGTGACTAAATTATTTATTGGAAGATAGGAGTAACATATGAGTTATGATTTACAAGGTAAGAATGTTTTAATTACAGGTGCTGCAATGGGTATGGGTAGAATATACGCATTAAGATCGGCAGAAGAAAAAGCATCTAACATTATTTTATGGGATATTAATCAAGAAGCATTAGAAAAAACAGCTGATGAAGTTAGAGCCAAAGGAGTGAATGTTTATACTAATGTGGTTGATTTGGGACAATTAGAAGAAATAGAACGTGCCGCAAAAAAAACCAAAGCTTTGCCTGATATTTCAAGTTTGGATATATTAATTAATAATGCAGGTGTGGTTTCTGGTAATAATTATTTTTGGGATTTAGATAATAGAAAAGATGTTTATTTCACAATGTCAATTAATGCATTAGCACCGATGTATGTTACTAATTTATTTATTAATGACATGATTGCAGATACAAGAACAGAAAAAAGAATTTTAAACGTGGCTTCTGCTGCGGGCTTGGTATCAAATCCTAATATGTCTGTGTATGCTGCGTCTAAGTGGTCTTGTCTGGGTTGGAGTGATTCTCTAAGATTAGAATTGAAAAAATCAGGCAATAACCACATGAAAGTAACCACTTTTTGTCCTACTTATATTAGTACTGGCATGTTTGATGGTGCAAAAGGCATGTTGTTTACACCTGTTATCACACCTGAAACAGCAGTAGATGCTGCATGGAAAGGGATGAAAAAAGGTACGCCAATTGTGTATAAACCATTTACAGGTAGATTATCTGGAATATTAAAAGGCATTTTGCCTATTGGCTTATGGGATTGGGTTGCAGAAAATATTATTGGTATCTATAGTTCAATGGAAGATTTTAAAGGTCGTTCTAATAGTTAAAAATTGGGATACAAAAAAGCCACTTAATTAAGTGGCTTTTATTTTTCATCTCAAAAAACTATAAACGAACTCTTTCTATACCATTGTTAAGCGCTTGTTTTACATAATTTTCAGCCCAGTTTTCGCCCAGGATTGATTTAGCCAATTCAATAATAATGTAATCAGCTGGCAGACTATTATCATCCTCATAGCGACTCAAACCTTGTAAGCAAGCGGGACAAGAAGTTAAGATTTTTTTCTTATCTTCAGCAGGAAGTGTTGCTAGATTTTTTTCAATTTCTTCTTGTTTTCTAAACTTAACTTGAGTCGCGACATCAGGTCGATTAACCGCGAATAAACCTGACTCTCCACAACAACGGTCAGAAAGTACCACATCTTGTCCCATTAATTGATTAACAATCTTAATGGGTTGAGTGGTCTTCATTGGGGAGTGACAAGGGTCATGATATAAATATTTTTGACCAGTTACTTCGTCTAGATGAACACCTTTTTCTAGTAAATACTCGTGAATGTCTATCATACGACAGTCAGGGAAAATCTTTTCGAAATGATAATCTTCCAGTTGATCATAACAAGTACCACAGCTAACAATCACTGTTTTAATATCTAAATAATTAAGTGTGTTGGCCATACGATGAAAAAGTACTCTATTATCTGTAATCATTTGATTTGATTTTTCTATTAGTCCACCTGCATTTTGTGGATAACCGCAACACAAGTAGCCCGGAGGTAAAATAGTTTGTACGCCAACATGCCATAACATGGCTTGTGTTGCTAAACCAATTTGACTAAATAGCCTTTCTGAACCACATCCGGGAAAATAGAATACTGCTTCCACATCATCCGCAAGTTCTGGATTTCTAATAATAGGAATCATTTTATTATCTTCTATGCTCAACATTGCCCGCATGGTTTTGGCTGGAACATTAAGAGGAAGTGGTCTATTAATAAAATGAACTACTTGTTCTTTAATACTTGGTTTTTCTATGGTTGGAGAAGGATGTAACTTTTGCTCCTTAATAGCAGGGCCCATGGAAGCTTGAGCTGAACGATAGGCAAAGTTTTGAGCTTTAAAACCTAAACTGACTTGAGTTTTTAAAAATTTAATAGTTGTAGGGTCTTGTGCATTTAAAAATTTCATACCCAATCTGGTGCCTGGAGCTGCTTTGTGCTTGCCTGTTTTATTTAAAAAAGATTTAACAGCAATAGATACGTCCCCAAAATCAATATTAACAGGACATGGTTTAAAGCATCGATGACAGATAGTGCAATGGTCTGCTACATTACCTAATTCTGAGAAATGATCGAGGGAAACACCTCTTCTTGTTTGTTCTTCATATAAAAATGCTTCTGTTAATAACCCTAAGGCGAGTACCTTATTTCTTGGGCTATACAATAAATTAGCTCTAGGCACATGAGTAGAACATACAGGTTTACATTTTCCACAACGCAAACAATCCTTAACCATATTAGAAATTTCTCCAATACTGGATTGTTCAAAAATCAGCGTTTCTTCACTTAATAACTCGAAAGAAGGAGTATAAGCCATATCAAGGTTAGAACCACGCATGAGTTTACCACGATTGAAATATTGATTAGGGTCAACTTTTTGCTTATATTCCCAGAAAGGTTGCATTTCTTCATCGGTTAAATAATCAATTTTAGTAATGCCAATTCCATGTTCTCCAGAAATAACCCCATTCAAATTTCGGGCAATCCTCATAATTCTATCAACCATCTCATGAGCTGTGTGCAACATTTCATAGTCATCTGAATTAACCGGTATATTAGTATGTACGTTACCGTCCCCCGCATGCATATGTAGGGCAACAAAAACACGACTACGCGCTACTTTATGATGCAATGCTTTAAGTTGTTCTCGAATAGTGGTGTCATTTTTTGAAGAGAAAATAGCATCTAGCGGTTCCAAAATATCTTTTTTAACGGATACACGCAGCTTAAAATCCCGCATACTGGTAAAGACAGTTTCTTCATCTGGATTATCAATTTTCTTTTCAAAAGGAGTATCAGGATATCTTGCTAGTAGCTCGGAAACGGGCTGATCCAGATTATCTAACATCCATTGCCAGCGTTCCTCTATTTTGGTGACGTGTTGTAAAGCATTTTGTGCACGATTACCTAAAATATCTCGAGAAGATAAACCAGTATCTAAGCGGTCAACAGGAAGTTTTTTAGCTAAATATTCTTTTAGTTCAGCACATAATTTTAATTTATTTCTAAAAGAGAGTTCAATATTGATGCGTTCTATTTCATCTGAATACTCACCTAATTTATCAAGAGGAATAACAACATCCTCATTAATTTTAAAAGCATTGGTATGTTTTGCGATTGCTGCTGTTCGTGAGCGATCTAACCAAAATGCTTTTCTGGCTTCAGGTGTTACGGCGATAAAACCTTCTCCATCTCTAGCATTGGCCAGTTCTACAATATGTTTTGCTGCGGCATCTAAGTCTTCTTCATTATTAGAAACAATATCAGCTAATAACACCATTTTGGGACGACCACGACCTGGTGCTTTGGTTGAATAACCAACAGCTCTTACATAGCGCCAATCTAAATGTTCTAAACCAGCCAAATCAACAGTGGGGTGGGAAAGAATATAATCTCTGACTTCAACAATTGAAGGAGTAGAGTTAGTCACTGTACCAAAAAACTCCATACAGACCGTACGAATGTATTCAGGATTGGTGTGTAGAATAAAACCTGCACTAGTGATAATTCCATCTGTTCCTTCTTTTTGGACGCCAGGGACACCTGATAGAAACTTATCAGTAACATCTTTTCCTAAACCTATTTTTCTAAATTTTTGGCCCGGTACCTCTAAGCGTTCTGTATTAACTATAGTAAGGCCATCGTCAGCGAGGGTATGCACATCAAAAATAGCAACTTCTTGGTCGTGTATTTTGCCAAAATTATGTTTAACTCTTTCGATTAGCTTCCATTTTCCACTAGGATCAACCATTTTCCAGTAGGCTAAATTATCTAAAGTAGTTCCCCATAAAACAGCTTTTTTACCACCCGCATTCATGGCCACGTTACCACCGATACAAGAAGCATCAGCAGATGTTGGGTCAACGGCAAAGACATATCCTGCTCGAGCAGCAGCTTCTTCAACACGACGGGTGACTACACCAGCGCCTGCATGAATAACAGGATGAGTGCCTTCTAAGCCAGGTAATGTTTTTAATTCGACTGGTCCGAATAAATCCAGTTTTTCTGTATTAATAACAGCACTCATGGCATCTAAAGGAACGGCTCCTCCTGTATAACCAGTTCCGCCACTTCTAGGTACAATACTGATATCCAATTCAATGAGTGAACGAACAATTGGTGCGATTTCATTTTCATGATCAGGGCAGATAACAACAAAAGGATATTCAACCCGCCAATCGGTTGCATCAGTAACATGTGATACGCGAGATAAACCATCAAACAATATGTTTTCACTCTTAGTATATTGACTTAGTTTAGAGAGGATTTGCTGTCTTTTTTTTGTGGTTTCCTTGAATGACAGGTCAAATTGATTGACCGCAATTGAAACTTTTTCAATAAGTATTTCAACATTTTGGTTATTATCACGTCGTTTAGAAATTTCATCAATACGATAATTCATTTCCTCTATGAGTGCTTTTCTGCGTTTGGGATGCTTGATTAAGTCATCAATTAGATAAGGATTACGCATAACAGCCCAAATATCCCCCAAAACTTCAAAAAGCATACGAGCGGAGCGTCCTGTTTTTCTTTTTTGCCTTAAGCCAACAATGATATTCCAAGATTCTTCGTCTAATAAACGAATAACGACCTCTCTATCAGAGTAAGAAGTATGATTATAGGGAATTTCTCTAATTTGGGTATTGGTTTCGGTCATAAGAAAACTCATTATAATGTTCTAGTTAAATTATCTTCTAAGTGTAACTTAAATCTAGGATTTATAATAATAGTCTAATATTGATATTTTATTATAAAGTAGATAAAGTTAATAGTTTTTACCTATGAAAAATTAATAAATAATATAATTAAGTTAGTGTTTATATTATCATAGGTTATAGTTTAAAATGTTTTAGTAATTAGGAAAGGAATCAACTTGGCTGACTTAGTATCAATGAGATTGGATAAATGGTTATGGGCAGCTCGTTTTTTTAAGACCAGGGGCTTAGCACAGAAAGATATTGAATTAGGACGAGTAAAAGTCAATGGAGATAAAGCAAAAAGTAGTAAGACGATTCAAATAGGGGATGTCATTGAAATGCGACGGAATAGTTTACCCTATAAGGTTACGGTGGAAAAATTAAATTTACAGCGTAGACCTGCGATAGAAGCGAAAGAAATGTATCGTGAGGACGAAGAAGTGATAAAACAACGAGAGACACTAAAATTACAAATGTCTTTAAATTCGAATATGTATTCTTCGCCTTATAAAGAAGGTCGACCTACAAAGAAGGATAGAAGAAGTATAGAAAAATTAAAAAGAAATTTTAATTGATTAACGTAATCTTTATTAATCAATAATGAGTAGACTATAAAATTTCTTTAAATACTTATTAAATTGGGCGTAAAACGACAATACCAGGTTTTTTTTCGATATATTCTAAAAAGGGTATATCAGTGACTTTCATATTTTTCTTGATAGAGGAGGCTGATCTATAATAAGCATCATTGTTATTTTTTTTGATTAAAACTCCTATATGAGACACATCCAAACCATCTAAATCTGAGTAAATACCTATAAGATCACCTGTTTGCATTAAAGCTAAAGTATAAGAATTAATTTTTTCAGTAGGAATATAAGTTATTGTACGTCTGGTGATTGGCAGTTCAGGAATATATCTAGTTCCGTCCGTCTTGAGATTTATCATTTTTGGAACAGAAATATAATCTTTGCTTACCATTTTAGTGATATCCATTGCATTCAATGGTGATGTAGCATACCGGTCAGAAAAAAAATGCCTTCTCTTTAAGTAATCAACATCTCCGTGTATATATCTGGTTTTTTCTAGATTTTTTACAAATGACAAACGATTTTTTGATTTAGTGACTGCTCCCCGCTGTAAACAGCGGGGCTTCCCACTTCTTAGGCCACTGCTTC
>WNLJ01000003.1 GCA_017114885.1 Neisseriaceae bacterium PsAf
TGAGCAGTTGTTAGTAATTTACATTTAACCCTTTCCAGAGAGAAAACTTATAATTAGTCTTTATAATTAATATTTGGCTAGATAATCCTTGCTATGCAATAACTCATAAATCTTGTAGAATCAAACACAGAACAAATTGAATAGACTTCCTATACTCAAAATAAAGGATATCACTTCAAATTAAACAATAATATTAAATATTAAATAATAGACATTTATGAAAGTTTTCTTCCGTTTTTTCGATATTTTATCAGTAGTTAGACGTTATGCCTTATTAGACTTAATGGAATTAGTAGATATTCCTCAAGTAGTGCAATTACTCTTAAAAGCATATCCTCAATCGGATACTTATAGAGATTTACCTTTGCCACAAAGATTAAGAATGGCATTGGAGGAATTAGGGCCAATATTTGTTAAATTTGGACAATTATTATCAACAAGACCTGATGTATTCCCTAGTGAATATATTGATGAATTATCGAAACTACAAGATAAGGTACCGCCTTTTGATAGTGAAATTGCCAGACAGCAGATAGAAAAAGACTTTAAACGTCCTATAGATGAGATTTATTATGAATTTGATATGCAACCTGTGGCAAGTGCTTCTATCGCACAGGTTCACCAAGCGTATTTAAAAGACCAAAATGGAGAAAAAGGGCAAAAGGTCGCAGTTAAAGTGATTCGCCCTAATATAGATAAATTAATTCAAAAAGATGTTAATTTATTGTCCAAAGTGTGTGCTTTTCTTGAATTAATATCAGAAGATGCCAGACGTTTAAAATTGCAAGAAGTATTAAATGAATTTAAAAAATATTTGCATGATGAAATTAATCTCTTAAATGAAGCCGCTAATGGAAGTTTATTGAGACGGCAATTTTTGAATAGTCATATGCTTATTATTCCTGAAATTTATTTTGAATATTGTACTCGTAATGTATTAACATTAGAGTGGATGGATGGGATTCCTGTTTCAGATATTGAAACACTAAAACAAAAAAATATTAATTTAAAACAATTATCTGAATTTGGAGTAGAGATATTTTTTACACAAGTATTTAAAAATGGATTGTTCCATGCAGATATGCATCCTGGTAATATTTTTGTAGCAGAAGATGGTCGTTATATTGCTTTGGATTTTGGCATTGTTGGTTCTTTGACAGAATATGATAAACGTTATTTAGCGATTAACTTCCTAGCCTTTTTTAATCGAGATTATTATCGAGTAGCAGAGGCTCATATTGAATCTGGATGGGCTCCTCCGGACACAAGAATTGATGAATTAGAAGCTGCAATTCGTTATGTATGTGAACCAATATTCAATCAGCCCTTGGCTAAAATTTCTTTTGGTTTGGTCTTAATGCGTCTTTTTGAAGTTAGCCGTCGTTTTAATATTTCAGTACAGCCACAGTTGGTTCTATTACAAAAAACTTTATTAAATGTAGAAGGTCTTGGTAGACAGTTAGATCCTGATTTGGATTTATGGAAAATAGGCAAACCTTTTTTTGTGAACTGGACAAAAGAACAATTCGGTGTTGATGCCTTATGGAATAATCTTAAAAAGGAATCTACCAATTGGTCACGAATGCTGCCTGAATTGCCTAGGAAATTTTATGAAACCTTAGATACTGTTTCTACCACATCCAAACAAGAACATACCGAATTGATCAAAGTTCAAAAAAGTATTCGCAACTGGTTAATTGTTTTAACCGGTGTTTTGACCATGATTTTACTATTTAGCTTATTTTAGTTAATCGAGTAAATCAGGTGATAGATTGGCTTTAACTTTTGTATAAAAAGCATGTTCGTCATCTTGCTTAATTTCCAACCACCATATACTTGCTTTTTTAAAAGACCAGTAGAGAGGTCTGTTGGCGTAACTATTATAATGTGTATTGTAAATAAGATGAGCGGTTAAGTCTCCTATCCATGGTTGATGGCCAACAATAATTAAATTTTCTGAAAAAATATTATTCAAAATATCATTTAAAATAATTGCGGCAGAAGATGAGGGGTTTAAATGTGGTTTGATAGCAGGCTTATGTTTTAAAAAGTTAGCAGTTTCTTGAGTACGAATCGCTTCAGATACCCATACAGTATGTTCATTTGGAAAATGTTTTGTAATCCATTTTACCATTTTTTCAGCTTGTTGAAGTCCTTTTTTAGTAAGATGACGTTTCATGTCATCGGGATTATCTTCTGCTTCAGCATGTCGCCATAGTAACAGTTCCATATGAATTTCCCCTTTATCAATTATTTTACGGCTTCAATAGAATTATAGAATGAAAATTTATATTTAGTCATTTAATATTAAAATAATCTGTGCTATTATGAAAAACTTGTCTATTTTTATTTTTATAATAAAAATGAAATCATTGCTTTTAGCCAGTATCACGAAGAAATTAGTTCTTATTTTACCAGTGTTAATTTTTATATGGTTAAGCTTATATTTATGGGGATAATATGGCTATTGTAGTTGATGATGTTACAGTCAAATATAAAAATAAAATTAGTTTGGAGCATATTAATCTTGTATTTGAGCGTAATGAACAATGGGCAATCTATGGTCCCAATGGCGCAGGTAAAAGTACTCTATTAAAAACCATAATAGGTCTTATCAAACCTGATGAAGGTCAAGTTATTTTATCGAATTTGAAACCATCTCAAGTCACTTATTTGAGCCAAAGTAGTGGTATTAATACAGCGCAGCCACTGAATGTGTTTGAACTAGTTGCCTTAGGTTTATGGTATGAAATTTCTTTTTATAAAGGGTTGAGTAAAGAACAAGAAAATAGAGTTTATACAGCTTTAGAACAAGTTGGATTAATCGGTTTGGAGAAGAAACAGATTTCAGAATTATCCAGAGGTCAATTACAAAGAGCTCTTTTTGCAAGAATATTAGTACAAAATGCAGATTATTTTTTATTAGATGAACCATTTAATGCGATGGATCACAATACCACTGTTCAACTATTAGATTTTTTATCCCAAGCGAAAGAAAATCAAAAGACTGTTATTGCTGTTATACACGATCAAAAAATGATACAAGATTATTTCCCCAATACTGTTATCTTAGATGTTAATGTGAAATATCAAGGTCCGATTAATTTGGTTGATTTTAAATTGCTGAATAAAGATTGAGAATTATGTACGACTATCTAATTTCTCCTTTTGTAGAGTACGGTTTCATGCGAATGGCATTATTAGCTGTTTTATACCAAAGTATTGGCGCGACACCAATTGGTGTCTTTCTAATTATGCGTCGCATGAGTTTGGTAGGTGATGCATTAAGCCACGCCATTTTACCAGGAGTAGCGATTGGGTTTTTAATTGCGGGATTAAATCCACTGGTCATGAGTTTAATGGGTTTATTAACGGGATTATTTATGATCTTAGGTTCTACAATAGCAACTAAAAAAACAGGCTTAAAAGAAGATGCTAATTTCGCAGGATTTTATCTAACTTGTTTGGCGCTAGGGGTCATTTTAGTGAGCAAATATGGTACGAGTACCGATCTTATGAGTTTTTTATTTGGTTCTTTGTTTCAAGTTAATCATGAAGGCTTGTTATGGATTGCAAGTATTACGACCATCACTTTGATTGTACTAGCGATAATATATAGGCCACTTTATGTTGAAAGCATTGAATCCATCTTTTTAAAAATAGTTAAAACAAAGAGTTCAATTTCCTTAATTTTATTCCAATTTTTAATTGTGTTAAATCTAGTTGGTGGATTTCAAACTTTAGGAACATTACTGTCAGTGGGGTTAATGATGATTCCGTCTATCACTGCAAAACTTTGGTTTTCGAGAATGGAAAGCATATTAATTGGTGCATTCTGTTTTGCTTTTATCAATGGTACAATTGGACTGCTTTTATCTTTTTATTTTGATATAGCTTCTGGGGCCATGATTATATTATGTTGCGGTATTTTTTATATGCTTTCCCTTTTTATTGGACTTAATTCTGGAATATTTTTTCAACAACATCAAAAACGAGGGTGAGAAATATAGATGAAAAAAATTTTTGCTTTTTTATTACTATCATTTCTTTCTATTCACCTATCTTATGCTGATAAACTTAAGGTGATGGCAAGTTTTAGTATTTTAGGAGATTGGTTACAAGAGATTGGTGGAAATCGCGTAGAAGTGACTAATTTAGTGCCTTTAAATCAAGAATCACATCACTATGAAACAACTGCTAAAGATCAGATTGCTTTAAAACAAGCAGATGTTATATTCATTCAGGGTTTACATTTTGAATCTAGAGATATTTTAAATGCTATTAAACCCTATCCTGATAAGACCGCTATTGCATCTAATGTATTTACTTCACAAGATTTAATTCCATTGATTCAATATAATTTTAGTGACCAAGATGTACAAAAAGTGAATGATAAAGAGGCCCAATTATTCGATCCACATACTTGGCATAGTTTTGAATTAACGAAAAAGAGTGTATTATCCATTCGAAATCAACTCATTGAAAAAAATCCTTCTAACTGGAAATATTATAATAGGCGCACTAAGGATTATCTAAAAAAATTGGATGAATTAGAGAAATGGTCTAATACAAAATTTAAAGAAATAGATGTTGATAATAATATTTTAATTACTATTCATGCGGGCTTTAAATATCTGGCAGATTATTATCATTTGGATTATTTAAGTCTTGAATCAGAACATGAGCATGGTGAAATTTCAGCCAAACAAGTATCAAAAACAATCGATTCAATTAATAAAAAGAGTGTAGGTTATATTTTTGCTGAAAAAAATTCAGATTTAAGAATTGCGCAGTTAATATCTAAAAGAACTGACACTGAGATAGTTGGAGATTTATATGCGGATTTTTTGAGTGATGAAAATGGAGAAGCACCTACTTATATAGAGTTGATGAAACACAATATTAATAAAATTACCTTGTATTTACAAAGAAAGTAATCTCATTTATGAAGTGGTTTAAACAATTAAGTTTAGTGTTAATTAATCCTGAATCATGTCCCAGTATGAATGTGGTTGAAGAAAAATTAACGCAACATAGTATTCCCTTAATGATGGGGTTGTCAAAAGCGGTACAAGGTTTTGTCCCTGCTTATTCTTTTATTGAAGAAATGATTTTCCCAGTAGATAGTAGCTGGAAGATGAGATTGAAAAAAGAAGAAAAATTATTACCCAGTTACATTATTAATGATGAATTAGCGACGAGAATAGAATCAATCGAAAAAACAGAATATAGAAAGGTATCTGGACGAGAAAAAAGGGAAATAAAACAGTCTGTTATTGATGAACTACTGCCTAAAGCATTTATTAAACAATCTTTTATTGAAGCCCTTTATAATCGTAAAAATGGTTTCTTACTAATAGATCAAGCCAATGAAAATAAACGAGAACAATTTGTTTCTGAATTAAGAGAGGCTTTAGGAGGATTAGAGGCGACGTTACCGAATACCAAAACATCAATCACTACATTAATGACAGAGTGGTTGATACAAGGATATGCAGAAGGTAGTTTTACATTGGATAATTTTTGTGAGTTAAAAAGTGTCTCAGATACGTCCAGTGTGATTAAATTTTACAAACATAATTTATTAGCCAATGAGATTCAAGATATCGTAAAAAATAATCGTTTTGTTAGTCAGTTAGCATTGGTATGGAATGATAAAATTCGTTTCGTACTTTGTCATGATTTTACTTTGAAAAATATCCAATTTATTGATATGCAGGTTTCTGACGAACCTGATTATGAAAGTGACGATGAAAATGAAATGATGTTGGCCAGTGCAAATCAAATGCTTATGTCGAATTATTTTTCTCAAATTTATGAAGAATTAATTGAACACACCGGTGGTTTACTTAAGGAATAAATAAAATGAGTATTAAATCAGATAAATGGATTAAAAGAATGAGTGAAGAGCAAGGAATGATTGATCCATTTGAACCAAGACAAGTGAAAGAAGTGGATGGAAAAAAGGTCATTTCTTTTGGAACTTCGAGCTATGGTTATGACATACGCTGTGCTCGAGAATTTAAAATATTTACTAATATTAATAATACAATGGTAGATCCCAAAAATTTTGATCCGTTGAATTTTGTTGAATTTGAAGGCGATCATTGTATTATTCCACCAAATTCTTTTGCACTAGCAAGGACTATCGAATATTTTAGAATACCACGAAATGTTTTAACCATATGTTTGGGTAAGTCCACCTATGCTCGTTGTGGAATTATTGTAAATGTTACACCATTTGAACCAGAATGGGAGGGACATGTTACTTTGGAGTTTTCTAATACAACGCCTTTACCAGCTAAAATATATGCAGGTGAAGGAGTGGCTCAAGTTTTATTTTTTGAAAGTGACGAGGATTGTGAATTTTCTTATAAAGATAGAAATGGTAAATACATGGGGCAAAAAGGAGTAACACTCCCGAAAGCGTAGTGATTTGTATGCATAATTTGAACATTATAACTTCTCGACAAAATCAGCATATTAAATATTTAATTAATTTATTTCATTCAGGTGCTTTCAGAAAAAAACAAAGAGAATATGTCATTGAAGGAATTCACCTATTACAAAATGCACCTTTTGAAAAAATAAAAGCGGTATTTATTACAGAATCGCGCATACAACATCCTGAAATAAAACCTATCTTGGCTGATATTCCGGCAGAAAAGGTTTTTTATATCAGCGATGAGTTAGCAAATAAGATTTCTGATTTAACTTCTTCCAAAGAAATAATCGCTATTGTTAATATGCCTACTCAACCAGAAGTGGCCACTATACAGGAAGATTGTATTTTATTGGATAGGGTGCAAGATCCAGGTAATATAGGCACTATTATTCGTACTGCCGTGGCATGTTGTATTAAACATGTTTTATTAAGTAAAGGTTGTGCAGATGTTTATATGCCAAAAGTGTTAAGAGCCACTATGGGCGCTCATTTTAAAGTTAATCTTTACCCTAATACTAATCTATTGAATTTTGTCAAAGAGTACCCACATAATGTATTGGTGACCCAACTAAGTGATAGTGCGAAAAATTTATATACTTTAAATTTAACAGAAATAAATGCGTGGGTCTTTGGGAATGAAGGAGCTGGTATTATTGAAGACTTTAAATTGGTTAAAAATGCTAAAAAGCAAGAGGTTTATGTTCCAATGATAGGCGACATAGAATCTCTGAATGTTGCTATAGCAACCAGTGTTTGTATGTTTGAACAATTAAGACAAAGATTATACTGATGATAAAATCATTGCACTATTATACGAGTAAATTAAAAGATAAGATTCCAAGTCAGGATGATCTTTTTAAGTCTAAATGGTTAAAACCAGTGGAGCCTTACTTTAATAAATCTTATTATTGGAATTTTAATCGTAAAAATGTGGCTATGGCAGTTGCAGTAGGCATGTTCTGTGGACTGATGCCAGGTCCTACGAAGATGATATCGGCTTTTTTTCTGGCTTATTTGTTGCGTACCAATATTTCCGTTGCTGTTTTTACTACCTTGTATAGTAATCCATTAACCTATGTACCTTTGTATTATATTGCTTACAAAATAGGTGTCTGGGTAATAGATGGGGGTAACTCAATTAATCATCTTTTATCTTTGCAAGTCATCTCTAGTTGGAGTTTTGATGAACTAATGGCTTGGTTTTCTAGTAATCTAACTTATTTAGCAGTAGGTGTGCCTATTTTAGGCATTACCTTAGCTTTAATGAGTTATTATGCTATTTTATATTTATGGAAGTTACATATCGTGTCCAAACGCAAGATGAGTTTGGAACAACGACAAAAACGAGATACCAAACTAGAAAAATATCAAATAAAAATTGAATGTTCTCTGGTTTCATGGAAATTGATGGCAGGCCATCTTTCTTCTGTTAGTTGTAGGTTAACTCTATTAGGGGCTAGATAAGCTAAATTATCGCCTGCATCAATACTAAGATTAGCACTTACACTTTTTTCAAATTCTTCTAATTGTTTTTTATCTTCGGAACTTACCCATCTAGCGGACCAGATACTAACATTTTCAAACATTGCATCTACTCCATATTCTTCTTTGAGTCGAGATTCAACCACCTCAAACTGAAGCACACCCACAGCACCAAGTATAATATCTCCCCCGTCTAATGGTTTAAATACTTGCACAGCACCTTCTTCTCCTAACTGCTGTAACCCTTTATAGAGTTGTTTGGTTTTTAGTGGGTTTTTAATTCTTACTTTTCTAAAAATTTCTGGAGCAAAATAGGGGATACCTGTAAAAGTTAATTTTTCACCTTCACTAAAACTATCACCAATTTGGATATTACCATGATTGGGTAAACCAACAATATCACCTGCATAAGCTTCTTCAATTAGTTCTCTATCATCAGACATAAAAGAAACCACAGCAGATGCAGAGATTTCTTTATTAATACGGATATGTTTAATTTTCATGCCACGAGATAATTTTCCAGAACAAATTTTTAAAAAAGCAATTCTATCTCGATGTCGAGGGTCCATATTGGCTTGAATTTTAAAGACAAATCCTGAAAATGAATTTTCTGTTGGTTCTACTATTCGCTCTAAAGCTTTTTCTGGTTGTGGACATGGAGCCCATTTAACCAATGAATCTAAGATTTCTCTAACACCAAAATTATTAATAGCTGAACCAAAGAATACAGGAGTAAGAGAGCCTTCCAAGAACTCTTCTAATGAGAAAGGATTAGAGGCGGCCTGAACTAATTCTATTTCTGAACGTAAATTTTTGATTTCTAAAGGAAATAATTCATCTAATTTAAGATTATTAATTCCTTGAATAATTTCAAAATTTAAAGTAATTTTATTGTGTCCTGCCTCAAATAAATATATTTCATTATTTAATAAATGATAAACTCCTTTAAAGTTTTTTCCAGCTCCAATCGGCCAAGTGATAGGTGCACAACGAATTTTCAATATATCTTCAACTTCATCTAAGAGTTCTAGTGAATCTCTTACTTCTCTATCGTATTTATTCATAAAGGTAATAATAGGGGTATCTCTTAGACGGCAAACATTAAGTAATTTAATTGTTTGTTCTTCTACCCCTTTGGCTGCATCTATTACCATCAAAGCGCTGTCTACAGCGGTTAATACCCGATAAGTATCTTCTGAAAAGTCCTGGTGTCCTGGTGTATCCAACAGATTAATAATGTGTTCATCGTAGTCAAATTGCATAACACTAGAGGCAACTGAGATACCTCTTTGTTTTTCAATATCCATCCAATCAGAAGTAGCAAATTTTCCTGATTTTTTTCCTTTGACAGTACCTGCAGTTTGTATGGCTCCTGAAAATAAAAGTAACTTTTCAGTCAAAGTTGTTTTTCCAGCGTCGGGGTGGGAAATAATAGCAAAAGTTCTTCTGCATTTAACAGCATCTTGAATGGATTGACTCATAATAACAACGGTGTGAATGAATTAAATAGACGACGATTATATAAATAATTGTCACAAATGTCATCTGTATTAATTGTTGCGAGTGCTAATTTAAGCAATTCATTTTTGAATCGTATATAATGGAAGTATCATGAGTATAATTAAAAAATTATGAATGAATTTGAGTTCATTAATCAATATTTAAAACCAAGTAATGAGAGAGATGATACCTTACTATTAGGGATAGGAGACGATGCCGCTACTTTAAAATTAAATACTCATCAATTTTGGCATATCAGCACAGATATGCTAATAGCTGATAGGCATTTTTTTTCTAACGAATCACCTGAAAATATTGCCTACAAATCATTAGCAGTTAATTTTTCTGATATGGCGGCGATGGGCGCTTGGCCCAAGTGGCTATTGCTGTCTGTTGCCTTTCCTCAATTGGATAAAGACTGGTTAGACATATTCTTTAATACATTTAATCAGGTTTTAGCTTCTTATCATGTAAAATTAATTGGAGGAGATACAACACAAGGTCCAATAACAACCTTGAATATCACTATTATTGGAGAATCAGATCGTTTGGGGCTTCAAAGGAATGATGCTCAAATTGGAGATGATATTTGGGTAACAGGTCAAATTGGTTTAGCTGCGGCTGCACTTTATCATCACTGGGATAAAATTAATTTACACGAAGATGAATTTAAAATTTGCGAACAAGCTAGAGTTCATCCTACAATTAGAGTGGATTTTATGTTTCAGGCGAGAAATTTAATCCATGCTGCTCAAGATATTTCAGATGGACTATTGCAGGATTTAGGTCACATTTTAACAGCGTCTCAAGTGGGTGCAAAAGTTAATCTTGAAACAATTCCGTCTATACAAGCCTTGAAAAAATACGAATATTATAATGATTGGGTCTTAAACGGGGGTGATGATTATGAAATTATCTTTACTGCACCCAAAAATAATCAAGAAAAATTGGTATCATTGGCACGTGAAGCCTCGGTTCCGTTACATAAGATAGGAGAAGTTACTAAGAACACTGAATGTATTCTTATGTGTAATGATAAAATAGTAAGTTACTCAAAAAAAGGATTTGATCATTTTGAAGAAGAAACAACAGTATATTGATTTTGAACCTAGCTTTCGTTGGTTGGCTGAATCTCCTGCTTGTATGCTGGCATTTGGCTTTGGAACTGGGTTGTCTAAAATAATGCCAGGGACAGTAGGGACGCTTTTAGCCTTTATACCAGCTCTTTTTGTTGTAGGTTTAGGCTTACCACAAAGTTATTTGTTTACCTTCTCATTGATATTGTTTTTAATTGGTATTTCTGTTTCTGATACAACAGAGAGAAAATTGGGTTATGCTGATCATTCAGGAATTGTCATTGATGAGATTGTAGCCATGATGTTAATACTTTCCATAGTGCCTATTTCATGGCAGAACTGGCTACTTGCTTTCATTCTTTTTAGAGTTTTTGATATTTGGAAACCATGGCCCATTCGCTCAATTGATAAATCGTTGTCTGGTGGTTTGGGTGTTATGCTAGATGATATTCTAGCTGCTTTTTATGTCGTTTTATTTTTTGTTGTTTTTAAACTTTTTAATTAATCAGAAAGGTATTAAATATTTAATATGAAAAATATTTTGGTGGTCGAAGATGAAAAAAATATTCAGGATATGGTTTCAGTTTATTTAAAATCTAAAAATTATAAAATATTTCAAGCCTATGATTATATTGAAGCTTTGGAAATTTTAACGTCTAAAAAAAATATTGATTTAATCCTTCTAGATTGGATGATTCCCAAGGGAAGTGGTATTCAGTTATTAGAGAAAATAAAAGAAGATGAAAATCGTAAAGATGTTCCCGTTATTATGTTGAGTGCAAAAATAGAAGTCAATGATAGGATTGAAGGTTTAAATAAAGGCGCAGATGATTATTTAACCAAACCTTTTTCCCTTAAAGAATTATTGGCAAGAGTAGAAGCCCATCTAAGAAGAGTAAAAAATAGCAATGATAATAAAACGAATAAAGAGATTGTTGAATATGAGGGCATAAAAGTAGATACGATTGCCCACAGAGTTTTTATTAATAACAAAGATGTACAAATACGTAGAATTGAATTTAAACTACTTAATTTCTTAGCCAGTCATCCTGATAGAGTATTTAGCCGTTCTCAATTACTGGATAATGTTTGGGGAATAGATACCTATGTTGATGAGAGAACAGTCGATGTTTCTATTGGAAGACTAAAGAGAATCTTAGAACCTACTGGGCATGATAAGCTTTTACAAACCGTTAGGGGAGAAGGTTATAGATTTTCAAATATTATTTAACACAATCAATGATGACATTTTTTAAAAAACCTCAAAATCTTTTATGGGAATGGTTAGCTGCTATTCCTGTTGTACTGGTCATTTATTATATTTTTGATGATATTTTTATCGGGCTTGCAAGTGCTTTCTTTCTAATTATATTGCATCATTACCTTGTTTTTTTCAAAAAAATTCAAAAAAGCAATGAGCAAATGGTCACCTTAAAAAAACTTATGGAAGGCATTAAAGAATTACCTATTGGTTTGTGTATTTGTGACACAAGTGGTTCTATTCTATGGAAGAATAATAAGATAGATGACTATTTTAAATCATCTTCCTTACAAGATAAAAGCAATATTCTCAAACTTTTTAATCAAAAAGATTCTAAATTTTTAACTGATAGCGTTAATAGTGATAGGGTTATGACTTTAGAAATACAAACCGATCAATACGTAGAATATTCTATTGTTGATTTACCCGATAGTGGTTACTATCTTGTTTATATGAGAGATATTTCTGATCGAATATATTTAGAAAATTCCAGAAAAATTTTCTTTGGAAATATTAGTCATGAATTACGTATCCCTTTAACAGTATTAAAAGGGTATATTGAAATTTTAGAGAATGAAAGAAAACAACAAAAATACGAAAAATCTGATTTAAAGCCTTATAAAAATATGCAGACTCAAGTAGATAGGTTGTTAAACATGGTTAATCAATTATTAACCTTGACCAAGATAGAAGGTAATCCTTTTTTTGAAGATAAAAAAGTGGTGGATATGCCTGATATTATCTATTCTATTTATGATGAAGCTCAAGTTAGGAACTCAAACAAGCAAAAAATTAGTTTATATTTAGACGATGAGTTAATGGTTAAAGGGCATGATCAATCATTAAGAGAGGTAGTGTCGAATTTGGTTTATAACGCCATTGAACACAATCCTAAAAATAGTGAAATAGAAATTCATTGGGAAAAAGTACAAAAAGATGGTCAAGACTACGCCATGTTTTCTATTAAAGATAATGGCACAGGCATTTCAAAAGAGCATATTAATCGCTTAACAGAAAGATTTTATGTGGTTAATTCTGCTCGTAATAGAGGGTCCAACAAAAATGTAGGGTCTGGTTTGGGGCTTGCTATTGTTAAAAATGCTTTAAAAATGCATGATTCAGAATTGATTGTTGAAAGCGAAAAGAATAAAGGCAGCTGCTTTAAGTTTTACTTACCTGCTTATCAAGAGGTGGTAAATTAAATGTCAGCTGGTTCAAATAAAGCGCTAGTAATATTTTCAGGTGGACAAGACTCAACAACTTGTTTGATAAAGGCGATACAAGATTATGGCGTAAGTAGTGTACAAGCGATTACCTTTATCTATGGGCAAAGACATGATATTGAGATAGCTTGTGCTCAAAAAATATGTAGTTTATTAGGTGTTAATCAGAAAATTGTAAGCTTAAATGAAATCCAACAAGTAACAGATAATGCTTTAATAAATAAAAAGTTAGAAATTAAACAAGATAAAGATCATAATTATCCCAATACGTTCGTTGCAGGAAGAAATGCTCTATTTTTGCTCTATGCGGCGATCTATGCTCAACAACAATCCATTCAAAATATTGTTATTGGTGTGAGTGAGGCTGATTATAGTGGCTATCCCGATTGTCGTGCTGAATTTATTACTTCCATGAATAAAACGCTTAATTTAGCAATGGATGAATCTTTTATCATTCACACCCCTTTAATTCACTTAACCAAAGATCAGGTATGGGCGTTAGCTGATAATTTGGGATATTTAGAATTTGTTAATCAGTATTCTCATACCTGTTACTTAGGTATACCTGGAGGATGTGGTACTTGTCCTAGTTGTATTTTACGAAATCAAGGGTTGGAAAAATATTTAAAAAGTAAAAAATAAAAAAGCCAGTTAACAAACTGGCTTTTTTATTTAAATAATTTTTTATTCCTTAACTTTTAATTTAATATCGATAGGTGCTTGTTTAGATAAGCCGATACTTGTACCGTAATTTAAGCCTAATTTGGTTCTATCAAGTGGTGCATGTAAGCTGACATCACAGGTTCTTGAACCAACTTCACCCTGGCAAACAAAAGAAGTTGCTTTAAAACTAATTGGAAGTGATTTATTTTTTACTGTTAGCACACCACTAATACTAGAAACTTTATTATCTTCAGTAAAATTTACTTTGTTACTTCTAAAAGTGATTAGTTTATGGTTGGCTACATCTAAAGTATCTTTTCCTTTTAAAATACTGTCAAAAAGTACAGGTTTTACAACAGCAGTTTCAGGATAAAGATCTAAATTGATATTTCCCGTTTTTTCTTGTAAATCAAGAGAATGATCTATTTTGAATTTCGTATAATTAATTTTTATATCGGGTCCAAAAGTATTTTTAATAGACTCATTAATTTGTACGTTGGATAACTTTACTGGACTAGCAACAGCTAAAGAGCCCAGAGTCAATAAAAGAACTGGTGTTAAAAATTTTTTCATTAGATTTCCTTTTTAAATTATTAATCAATTTTTAGTAAAAGTATCTTTTAGAGTATTTACTCATAATATCATATTAATTCTTATGTGCGAAAATCTTATTTTTATTTTGCAATAACGCATATTTGAAAAAATATAATATACTCAATATCTCTGATAATATTTTAATATTATTTATGTATTCTGATTGGATTGAGGTCTTTAAGTTCATTTAAATGTATTTTTTATTTTTATCAACTTGTTTCAATTGAATATTTTTTAAAACTTAATAAAGGAGAAATGATGATTTATCTTGAACAATTTAGTTTGGAGAGGTATGAAGAATTATTCTCATTAATTGATAAAAATAGATTATTTTTACAAAAGACTTTGCCTTGGCTAAATTATACTAGGGATGCTCAGGATAGTTTTGAATTTATAAAACGCACCTTAGAAACAGATAAAAACCAAGAAACCATGAGTTATTTTATAATTGAACAAGAGGGTAATCAATTATTGGGAGTATTCAGTCTACGGGACATTACTACATATAGAGCAACAATTGGTTATTGGCTTGATGAAGATCACACTAAGCGTGGTTATATGACACAAGCGGCTGGATTGTTACTTGCTAAAGCTAAAGAAAAAGGCATCGAAGAAGTTATTCTAAAGTGTTCTCCAACGAACATAGGGAGCCAAAGAGTAGCTGAAAAGTTAGGCTTTGAATATGAATATACGCAATCAAAAGCAGAAAATTTATATGGGGTTTTAGGAAATTTAAAAGTCTATATTAAATATCTCTAATTAATATCATTCATAAAATTTTAAATTTTTTGAAAATAATATTCTCTGGTTTATATTTTTGCTATGATAGAGCTATTGATAAACACTTATGGACATGATTATGAAATTGGGACTCAACCAACTTATTACGCCTGATGAAAATGGTTATTTTGGTCAATTTGGAGGGAAAATAGATCATCCAGAATTAAAAAAAGCCTTACAAGAAATTGAAGATGGTTTTCATAGCATTCAAAGTGATGAAAATTTTCAGAAGGAATTAAGAGAGTTGCGTGATAATTATGTGGGCAGGCCTAGCCCGATTTACCATGCAAAAAACTTATCTCAAAATGGCGCTAATATTTATTTTAAACGAGAAGACTTAAATCATACAGGTTCGCACAAGATTAACCATTGTCTTGGAGAAGTGTTATTAGCTAAAAAATTAGGCAAAAAAAAGGTTATTGCAGAAACAGGTGCAGGACAGCATGGTGTTGCTTTGGCAACGGCTGCGGCCTTATTAAATCTTGAATGTGAAATCCACATGGGTGTTGTTGACATTAAAAAAGAACATCCTAATGTCTCTAGAATGAGGATTTTAGGAGCCAAAGTAGTGCCTGTATCAGAGGGAGCAGGAACTCTCAAAGAGGCAGTAGATAGCGCTTTTAGTACTTATTTAGAAAACCCTCAAGATGTAATGTTTGCTATTGGTTCTGTGGTAGGTCCTGCACCTTATCCAGAAATGGTTTCGTATTTTGAGTCTATCGTGGGACATGAAGCAAAAGAACAATTTCAAAATCAGTTTTCTGGGTTGCCCAATGAAGTTGTGGCTTGTGTTGGGGGTGGCTCTAATGCAATGGGTATTTTTAATGCCTTTTTAGATGATCAGCAAGTTAAATTAGTGGGGGTGGAACCAGGAGGAGAAGGTATTGATAAACCAGGCAGACATGCGGCGACCATCACTCATGGAAAAGTAGGTTTACTGCATGGATTTTATTGTTATTTTATTCAAGATGAAAAAGGAGAACCTGGTGCTGTTCATTCAGTAGCATCAGGTTTGGACTATCCAGGCGTAGGACCACAGCACTGTTACTTACATGATTTAAAACGTGTTGATTATGCTGTAGCAGACGATGATGAATGCATGCAGGCGTTTTTAACGCTTTCTCGTAAAGAGGGTATTATTCCAGCATTAGAAAGTTCTCATGCTATAGCGTACGCACTGCGAGAAGCCAAAAAGCATGATAATGACTACCATATTCTTGTGAATTTATCGGGTAGAGGTGATAAAGATATTGATTATGTGTTAGAACACTTAGAGTTGGAGTAATAAAAATGCGCCTAGTTGGCGCT
This sequence comes from Neisseriaceae bacterium PsAf, assembly GCA_017114885.1. Taxonomy (GTDB): domain Bacteria; phylum Pseudomonadota; class Gammaproteobacteria; order Burkholderiales; family Neisseriaceae; genus QFNR01. Next base: position 16,333 of record WNLJ01000003.1, read on the forward strand.
TTTTTATTGATAGAATTTTTTACAAATTTTAATAGTTTCTCGTCCTTTAGAGCGACGCCATTCGTTAGAGTCTCTTAACGAATAGATACAACCACAATATTCTTGTTGGTAGAAGTGTTCGCGTTTACTAATTTCAATCATGCGTTGTGAACCACCTTTTTTGCGCCAATTGAAGTCCCAATAAATTAGGTCCGGATAGGCTTCTGCTGCACGATGTCCACAACCATTGATTTGATTCAAATCTTTCCAACGAGAAATACCCAAGGAAGTTGCGAAAACTGGAAATCCGTTTTCATGCGCATACAGTGCAGTACGTTCAAAACGCATGTCAAAACACATGGTACAACGAATACCTCTTTCAGGTTCAAATTCCATACCTTTAGCTCTTTGAAACCAATTATCCATATCGTAATCGGCATCGATAAAAGTAATATTGTGTTTGACAGCAAAGCGTTTATTTTCCTCTTTGCGCAATTCATATTCTTTTACTGGATGAATATTAGGATTATAGAAAAAAATTGTGTAATCAATTTCAGACTCTAATAAAGCTTCCATTATTTCAGCAGAGCAGGGAGCACAACAAGAGTGCAGCAATACCTTGTTGTGATTCCCTGGAACTATTAGTTTTTCTCTTAACATACTAATTACAATACCTTTTTAAGTGCTTCAGCAAATAATTCAACAGTTCTATCGACATTTTGCCACTTATCTAGACCAAGCAAACCCAATCTAAATGTACTGAATTCATCTGGTTCTCCACATTTTAATGGCACACCTGATGCAACTTGTACCCCATTTTCAGCAAATTTCTTACCTGATTTAATTTCTGGGTCATTGGTATAGGCAACAACGATACTAGGTGCGGCAACAGAAGGATCTGCTAGCGATTTAACATTGTTTTCTTTTAATAATTCTCTGACCTTACGACCTAATTCTGCTTGTTGTTCTTTTAATTTTTCCAAACCAATTTCTTTACTCTCCAACATAGTATCTCTTAGTTGTATTAAAGAATCTGTTGGCATGGTTGCATGGTAAGCATGTCCACCTTTTTCATAAGCTTCCATAATCTCAAACCATTTTTTTAAATCCAAAGTAAAGCTATCAATTTGAGTCTCTTGAATTTGCTGACGGGTTTTATCATTGCTTAACACAATGCCACAGCAAGGAGTAGAACTCCAACCTTTTTGTGGGGCTGTTGTTAAAATATCGACACCTAATTCTTGCATATCGACCCACGTAGCGCCAGAAGCAATACAATCGAGGACAAGTAAACCTCCAACATCATGCGTTGCTTTTGCTACTTTTTGAATGTATTCATCTGATAAAATAATTCCAGAGGATGTTTCTACATGTGTTGCAAAAACTAATGCTGGTTTGTTTTGAGCAATACTTTCAAGGACTTCATCGATAGCTGCAGGTGCATAATAAGGGTTAGTGCCTGATTCTGTTGGTTTTGCAGTAATAACAATTTCTTCGCTTGGTATTTTTCCTGCTTCAAAAATTTGAGTCCAGCGAAAATTAAAAAAACCGTTACGTAATGTCATACATTTTTGGCCCTTAGCCAATTGTCTTGCTACTGCCTCCATACCTGAAGTACCACTTCCTGGGATGATGGCAACATGCTCGGCATGATAAAATTCTTTAAATAAGCGAGATAAATCACGCATTGTTGCTTGGAATTTTTTAGACATATGGTTAACAGCTCTATCTGTATAAACTACAGAGTATTCTAATAATCCATCTGGATCGACTGTTTTTAACAAAGCAGGCATGTTATTCCTTTCTTATTTCTTATAAAGTAAAGCAAACGATAGTGGGGAGATTTTACACCTTTCAATATAATATTCCAAATTGAAAAGGGCTTATCATTTTAAACTGAATTGAGTATAGTAGGGTAGTCTTATATTGACGATAAAATAATTTTTTTGAACTTTATATTCAAGCGTTGCATCTTTGGAATACATTAAGGTTAAGCGTTCTTGTAAATTTTCCAGAGTCATTTTATAACCGCTACTATGCTGGTTTTGTGTTCTCTCTACCTCACTATTGATGGGATTTTTGGTTTGGATAAAAATCCAATTTCCTTTTTTTTCAATAGTAACTGTTATGGGGTCAGGGTCAATTAAGTTTTCTATGCCGTGATAGATTGCATTTTCTAGTAAAGGTTGTAAAAAAAGATAGGGCGTAATACTTTTACCCGGGGCATCAATATCCCAAATGATTTTAAGTCTATCTTCACCTAATCTGATTTTTTCGATGTCTATATAAGCTTGTACTAATTCTATTTCTTCTTGTAGCGTACTGTGGTTGTTTTTTTTCAGTAAAGCTCTAAATAAATCCGCCATATTTTGTAGAACTTCTTCGGCTTGATCGGGACGAGTTTTAATAAGACTAATTACAGCATTCAGACTGTTGAATAAAAAATGAGGACGTATGCTTGAAGTCAAGGCGATTAATTTTGATTCAACTAAAGCGGGCATTAAACTTTGTTTACGAATGGTATAATATCTAAGAAAAATAAAATAAATAAGGTTTATTGTTATAAAATAATTTTTGATTAATGGATTAGATGCGTCCAAGAAGTAATAGAATAAGCAGTATATGCTATTGATAATAACAAATACTAAAAGAACTTTTAGAAAATTTACAGTGATTTTTTGTATTTGATTATTGAAAAGCATTAATACAATAATGTTGCACAAAGTGGCGGGAATAAACCAAATAAGTACTTCTGTTAAATAATCGAGATAGGAACCTGAAAATTTAAAATGTGAAATTCCGGCAAGTATAAAGATTAGTAACGAAGCAATGGCAACAATAGCAAGAATAATGCTAAGATTGCGAAAATCAGGTAATTCGAACCAATTTTTTTTATGTGAAAACATTTACCATCCAAATTGGGTTTTTAAAATATTTTTTAAGAAAGTCTTAATTATGCATGATAACAAAAAATGGTCAGGTAGGTTTAGTGAACCTGTATCAGAGTTAGTAAAAAAATATACTGGCTCTATAGATTTTGACAAAAAATTAGCAAAAGTAGATATAGAAGGTTCTTTGGCGCATGCTCAAATGTTACAAGAGTCAGGGGTGATTAGTGAAGAAGATTTAAAATCAATTCAAGAGGGGCTAAATGAAGTCTTGGAAATGATTAACTCTGAAGATATGCCTTGGTCATTAGATTTAGAAGACGTGCATATGAATGTAGAAAAAGTACTTACTGATAAAATCGGGGATGCGGGTAAGCGACTACATACGGGCAGAAGTCGTAATGATCAGGTGGCAACAGACATACGTTTATGGTTGCGTGGTGAAATTGATATTATTTCAGAGTGTGTTAGAAATCTACAACGTTCTTTATTAACGTTGGCTGAAAAAAATATCAACACAGTTATGCCTGGGTTTACCCATTTGCAGGTTGCACAACCAGTTAGCTTTGCACATCATCTATTAGCTTATGTTGAAATGTTGGCCAGAGATGATGAACGATTACAAGACTGCCGTAAAAGAGTTAATTCTATGCCTTTAGGGGCTGCTGCTTTGGCAGGCACAACTTTTCCGATTGACCGAAAGCGTACAGCAGAATTACTTGGCTTCGAACGAATTTGTGAAAATTCTTTAGATGCTGTTTCTGACAGAGATTTTACAATTGAATTTTCTAGTGTGGCAAGCTTGATCATGATTCATTTATCGCGTTTATCAGAAGAATTAATACTATGGATGAGTCCAAGATTTGCCTTTATTGATATCGCGGATAGATTTTGTACAGGTTCTAGTATTATGCCGCAAAAGAAAAATCCAGATGTACCTGAATTGGTAAGAGGCAAAACGGGTCGAGTGGTGGGTAATTTAATGGCTCTAGTCGTTTTAATGAAAGCACAACCCCTCGCTTATAATAAAGATAATCAAGAAGATAAAGAGCCATTATTCGATTCTGTAGATACTTTGATAGACACTTTAATGATTTATGCAGATATGATTTTAGGGATTACCCCCAAACCTGAAAATATGCGCTCTGCTGTCTTACAAGGCTACGCAACAGCGACTGATTTGGCTGATTATTTGGTCAAAAAAGGAGTTCCTTTTAGAGACAGTCATGAAATTGTAGCAAGAGCTGTTAAAAGAGCTGAAGAAGAATGTGATTTATCTGATTTATCTTTATCGGTGTTACAAGATTTTAGCCCTTTGATTGAGGAAGATGTGTATCAAATTTTAACACCTGAAGGCAGCATGTCTCAAAGAAACCATATTGGTGGCACGGCACCAAAACAAGTGAGTGCTCAAATTAGAAAGTGGCAGCAAAAACTTGGTTTGTAAGAACATGGCAATAGTGTTCAGAATAAGATTAAATATGATACAATCACGTGCTGTATGTGAATAAAAAAATTCTTTAAAATAGTTGTATTAAAAGGAAAAATTATGTTAGAAAACTACCAAAAACAAGCTAAAGAAAGAGAAGCTTTAGGTATCCCACCTTTACCATTAACACCAGAAGAAGTAGCCGAAGTGGCTGAATTATTAAAAAATCCTCCTAAGGGAGAAGAAGATAACCTAGTGAATCTATTGGCACATCGTGTTCCTCCTGGTGTCGATGATGCCGCTAAGGTTAAGGCTTCTTTTTTAGCAGCCTTAGCGGAAGGTAGTGCTAAATCGCAGGTTATTAGTCCTGAATATGCTACTGAGCTTTTAGGTACGATGTTAGGTGGTTATAACATACAACCTTTAATCGAACTATTAGATAATGAAAAATTAGCGCCTATTGCAGCTAAATCTTTAAAGCATACTTTACTCATGTTTGATGCTTTCCACGATGTTAAAGAAAAAATGGATCAAGGAAATGCTTATGCTAAAGAAGTGATTGAATCATGGGCGAATGCGGAGTGGTTTACTGAACAACCAAAAGTCCCTGAAAAAATTACTGTCACTGTTTTTAAAGTTGTTGGCGAAACCAATACAGATGATTTGTCTCCCGCACCAGATGCATGGAGTCGTCCCGATATCCCACTACATGCTTTGGCGATGCTTAAAAATCCAAGAGAAGGTATTTCCCCTGATGAACCGGGTAAAATAGGTCCGATTAAACAGCTAGATGAATTAAAAGCCAAAGGTCATCAGATTGCCTATGTCGGTGATGTGGTTGGTACAGGCTCAAGTCGTAAATCTGCTACTAATTCAGTTATTTGGCATACAGGAAAAGACATTCATTTTGTGCCTAATAAAAGATTTGGTGGTATCTGTCTTGGTGGTAAAATTGCTCCGATTTTCTTTAATACCCAAGAGGATTCAGGAGCTCTACCAATTGAAGTAGATGTTTCTCAGTTAAATATGGGCGATGTGGTTGATATTTATCCTTATACTGGTGAAATCAAAAAGGATGGTAAGACAGTTGCTCAATTCGAATTGAAATCCCAAGTATTATTAGACGAAGTTCAAGCAGGTGGTCGTATTAATTTGATTATTGGTAGAGGCTTAACTTCTAAAGCGAGAGAAGCATTGAATTTAGGGGCCACTGACGTATTCCGCCTACCAAAAGCACCAAAAGAAAGCAATGCAGGATTTACCTTGGCTCAAAAAATGGTTGGTCGTGCTTGTGGATTGCCTGAAGGAGAAGGAATTCGCCCTGGAACTTACTGTGAACCTAAGATGACTTCTGTTGGTTCTCAAGATACCACAGGACCAATGACACGTGATGAATTAAAAGATTTGGCTTGTTTGGGATTTTCTGCAGATTTAGTGATGCAATCATTCTGTCATACAGCAGCATATCCAAAACCAGTGGATGTAAAAATGCATAAAGAATTACCTGATTTTATTACTGAAAGAGGTGGTATTTCTTTACGTCCTGGAGATGGTGTGATCCACTCATGGTTAAACCGTTTCCTATTACCTGACACAGTGGGTACTGGTGGTGATTCTCATACGCGTTTCCCAATCGGGGTGTCTTTCCCAGCAGGTTCTGGCCTAGTAGCCTTCGCTGCAGCAACAGGGGTGATGCCATTGGATATGCCAGAGTCTGTATTGGTTAGATTTAGCGGTACTTTACAACCAGGTATTACGCTCAGAGATTTGGTGAATGCGATTCCATTCTATGCAATTAAACAAGGCTTATTAACAGTAGCAAAAGAATGTAAGAAAAACATTTTTTCTGGCCGTATCTTGGAAATTGAAGGTTTACCAGATTTAAAAGTAGAACAAGCTTTTGAATTGACCGATGCTTCAGCAGAACGTTCAGCTGCTGGTTGTACAGTTAAACTGAATAAAGAGCCGATTATCGAATATTTAGAATCTAATGTCGTCTTAATGAAAAATATGATTGCTAATGGTTATGAAGATAAGAGAACGTTAGCTCGTCGTATTGAAAATATGGAAAAATGGTTGGCAAATCCAGAGTTGTTAACTGCGGATGATGATGCGGAATATGCTGCTGTTATCGACATTAAGATGGATGACATTAAAGAACCTATTCTAGCATGTCCTAATGATCCAGATGATGTGAAAACATTATCAGATGTTGCTGGAACGAATATTGATGAAGTATTTATTGGTTCTTGCATGACCAATATTGGGCACTTTAGAGCAGCAGGGCAATTGTTGGACGGTAAATCTGATATTCCAGTTAAGTTGTGGATTGCACCACCGACAAAAATGGATGCACGAGAACTTTCTGATGAAGGTTATTACAGTGTATTGGGTAGAGCAGGAGCTCGTATGGAAATACCAGGTTGTTCATTATGTATGGGTAACCAAGCACAAGTAAGAGAAGGAGCTACCGTTGTTTCCACCTCAACCCGTAATTTCCCTAATCGTTTAGGAAAAAATACCCAAGTGTATTTATCTTCTGCAGAATTAGCAGCGATTACGGCACTTTTAGGTCATATTCCAAGCATTGAGGAATATCAAGAAAATATCGGGGTTATCAATGAAAAGAGTGATGAAGTTTATCGTTATATGAATTTTGATGAGATTCCAGAATATCAAAAAGTAGCGGATAGCGTTAATCTTTAAGCAGCATTTCTAAGGTATAAAAATACCTTTTTGATAATAAGAATAAATTACTTATCGATTAATATTTATCTCAAAAATTAAAGCTGAGTTTTAAATTTTTGTCCATTTCCATTTTTAGTTAAATCTTTTGTTAGTTTTTCTTTTAAAAAATTTTTCATTTAAATTAATCTTCCTTTTTTAGTACAGTACCTCAGCGTTATCTAATATATTACTTTTTAATGATTCGATAATCGCCCACTTGGTAGCGCCATAACTCTTTCGCGAATTACCTTTATTTTAAAATTTAACATAATAAATATTATGCGAAATTAAATTTTTACTTATTACAATTTTATTTTTTCTTTTTGGATTCATTTTTGACTAAGAATGAATTAAACAGCTCTTCAGACTTTTTAATAAGCTCAGGCCAGTTAGCTAAATTATCTTCAGTAACAACAAATGAAGATATAACATTCGGTATGTTTTTAGGAAAAAAATAAGAAGTACACCAAGAAAATAATTTATCAGGAACTGGTTTACATTCAATAACTAAATCAGCTTGATTTTTTCTAGTTCTATGCCAATATACAGCAAAAATTTTATCCTTAGATACTGGAATATCTAATTGCTCTAAATTCAAATCTTTTCTAACAATTGCTTTATTATCGCTGGTGACTTTGTATTTTTTAAACAAGTTTTCCAAATAAGGTCTTAAATTTTTAGGATTGTTACGAATAATTTCATCCCCAAATTGATCTAATTGACCAAAAACATAGATAACTGCATTGCTATAATCTTTATCTTTTTCATTTTGAGAGATAACTAAATACTGATCATAAGTTCCCCAGTCCAGTTTATCAAAACCATATTTACTTCTAGCAGGTTCTAATCCGGGCCAATCTACGACGACACTATAGCTAATAATGGGATCATCACACCAACGCATCTTGGCTTTCCAACCATCTTGCTCTAGAAAGCTAATATCTGGGTAGCCCATGGGTGTAAACATAAATTCTTTAGGAAACTTAACTATTTTGTTAGCTAACGTTCCACAATAGAAATTTTCTCTTTCTTTTCTATCTTCTGAATTTAAGTTACTTAAATAATTATGATAAATTGCTTTATCTTCCTCAGTCATTTCAAAATGATAAGCATCATTTTTAATCGTTGTATTACCTTTGAATAAAGGTGATTTGTCTTTATCAAAATAATCACATGCTGAAATTAAGCATAAACTTGAGATTAATAATGTTATATTTTTTATAATTTTCATATAGTTATGTGAATTTTACTCTATATTTTCATGAATAGCCTGAGCGATTTTTTGCATTTCTTCAGGACTTACTTCAGTCTTTGTTTGAAAAGTCATTTCATGCATTTCATTAATAGGGATTAGATGTACGTGCACATGCGGTACTTCCAAGCCAACAACAGCCATACCAACTCGTTCACATGGAATAGTTTTACCGATTGCTTGTGCTACTTGGTAAGTAAATTGCATCAGATCTAGATAATCTTTTGATTCCATTTCAAATATTTTATTGCTTTCTTCTTTGGGAATGCACAGAGTATGCCCTTTGGTATTCGGATTAACATCCAATGTTGCAATAAATTTTTCCGTTTCATAAACTTTATAGCTTGGAATTTCTCCATTAATAATTTGTGTAAAAATAGAAGCCATTTTTTATTCCTTTTATTCAATACAGAATTCAATCTGTTAAATTACTTAAGTTATTGGAATTATTTTTATTTTCTGCTAACTTTTTATTTTCTGCTAGTTTCTTATTTTTGCGTTTTTTATACCAGCGTATTGTAAGTATTATAAGTAATATACCTAGTAAGATAAATATAACAATTTTAAAATTACTCACAATCTCTAATAATAGCTCTTTATTTTCTGCACAATAGTGTCCAACCCAAACCCATAAAGGCACGGAAATTAATGCCGCAAAACCATCCATTAAAACAAATTTCAGATAAGATATTCTGCCACTCATTCCAGCAGTAATATAAATAGGTGTTCTTAAACCAGGTAAAAATCTAGCAACGAAAATAACACTATTACCATATTTATCAAACTTTTCCTGAATACTTTCATAGTTTTCAGGTGTCATAATTTTTGCGATCCAGCGGGAATTTAAAACTTTAGGGCCTAATACTTTGCCCAAAGTAAACATTAATCCGTCCCCTATTAATACACCAGCCATTCCAACTAAAATCATCGTCAACAAATCTGCTTGCCCTAGACCAGAAATAACACCACCAGCAACTAGGGTAATATCTTCAGGAATAGGCAATCCTAACCCACAAAGTATAAGTACAGAAAAAACGGCTAAATAACCATACGTTGAAAAAAATAATTCTAAATAATCAAGCAATTTTATTTCCTTTATTAATTAAGCAGTCATTGCATCTGCGATAGATTGGGCTAGTTTTTCTGCTTGATCAGATTTTCTAGCTTCTACCATTACTCTAACAACAGGTTCTGTTCCTGATGCCCTGACCACTACTCTTCCTACTCCCCCTTCTAATTTTTTTTCTGCTTTTTCAATTGCTTCTCTTGATTTTTCTTGCCAGTTGGACGAAGAATCTATTTTTACATTCTTCATAATTTGGGGATAAGGAATCCAATCATTACGAATAGAATCTAGATTTTGATCAAGAATTTTTAAAGAAGAAAATACTTGTAAGGCAGAAATGATACCATCTCCAGTAATATGTTTATCCAAGCATAATATATGGCCAGAAGCTTCGCCCCCTACTTGCCATTTTTTTTCCAATAATTTTTCTAGAACATAACGGTCTCCTACTTGAGAACGTTCAAACTCAATTGACATTTCATTTAAAGCTTGCTCCATTGCCATATTGGTCATAACGGTGCCAACGACTCCCCCTTGTAATGTATTGGCACACTTACGGGCTTTAGCAATAATGTAAATCAGAGAATCACCATCATAGATAGAACCATATTTATCTACCATTATTAAGCGATCCCCATCGCCATCAATAGCAACACCATAATCCGCTTTATTTTCAAGTACAGCAACTTGTAAAGTTTTAACATGAGTAGCCCCTACTTTATCATTAATATTAAATCCATTAGGAGAATCACCAATACTAACAACCTGAGCACCTAGTTCGTGAAATACTTTTGGGGCTACGTGATAACCTGCCCCATTGGCGGTATCAACAACTATTTTTAAATTATATAAATCAAAATTAGAAGGAAAAGTACTTTTGCAGAATTCTATATAACGATCCACAGCACCATCGATACGTTTTGCTCTACCAAACTTATCGGGAGAAACATAACTCATTGGTTCATCTAGTGCTTTTTCAATTTCTAATTCAAGTTCGTCGGATAATTTTAGGCCATCTTCTGTAAAAAATTTAATCCCATTATCAGAATAAACATTATGAGAAGCAGATAACATAACCCCTGCATTTAATCTTAATGCTTTAGTAAGATAAGAAATTCCAGGTGTTGGTAAAGGTCCTGTTAATAAAACTCGGACACCAGCAGAAGTTAATCCTGCTTGTAAAGCAGCTTCTAGCATGTATCCCGATATTCTAGTATCTTTACCAATAATAATAGTTGGTTCTTGACGTTGATTATGATTAACCAGTACCCTACCAGCAGCGTTGCCTAGCTTTAAAATAAAATCTGGTGTGATAATTGAATGTCCAACCTCTCCACGAATTCCATCTGTTCCAAAATACTTTTTTTTCATATTATTCTAATTTCTATATTATTCGAACATTAAATTAAGAATTATAGCAGTCTGATAACCTTGTGTTTAATTATTTGCTAATGTTACCATTTGAACGTTAAATGGGATAGGTTTAATCTCATTTTTCTTTTATAATAAAGTAAAATAATTAAAAGGAGTTACAATGTCTAGAACAGTTTATTGTGTTAAATTAAAAAAAGAGGCACCAGGTCTAAAATTTCCTCCATTTCCTAATGAATTAGGAAAAAAAATCTATGAAAATATTTCTCAAGAAGCCTGGGATGAATGGACAAGATACCAAACAATGCTGATTAATGAAAATCGGTTGAACCTTTCTGATGCAGCGGCAAGAAAATACCTACAACAACAAATGGAGCATTTTTTCTTTGCTGAGAACCCAGCTGATAATGCCCTTTAGTAATTTTTTAAATAAGACTAAATTAGATAATTTTAAAGAAATGAGTAATTTTAAAAATGAATCCAAATAATAGTAACATTCTTTGTCGTGAATCAAGCCTACTTGAATTTAACAGAAGAGTTCTTGCTCAAGCATTAGATGAAAGCACTCCTCTTTTAGAACGCCTAAAGTTTTTATCTATTGTTTCTTCTAATTTAGATGAATTTTTTGAAGTCCGAATTGCTGCCTTAAAAAGATTAGATAAATTAAATCCAGATTCTCCTCTTATTAATGGAGAGACACCGAGAGAGATACTTAAAAACGTGAGGCAAAAAGCAAGAATCTTAATTGACGAACAATATAAATTATTAAATGACAATATAATTCCAGCTTTGAGAAAAGAAAAAATTATCTTTTTGAAAAGAGAAGAATGGACTAAAGAACAATCAAAATGGATTGAAGAGTATTTTAATCAACAGATTAAGCCTATTATTACTCCCATTGGTTTAGATCCTGCACATCCTTTTCCTAAGTTGCTAAATAAGTCTTTGAATTTCATCATTGAACTAGAAGGGAGTGATGCTTTTGGTCGCCCTACTAATCTGGCCGTAGTACAAGCTCCTCGTATTTTACCGAGAGTCGTCAAATTACCAGAACATCTTTCAAATGGAGCTGATGTATTTGTTTTTCTATCTTCTATTATTCACGATCGAATACAAGATGTTTTTTTAGGCATGAATGTCAAAGGCTGTTACCAATTTAGACTAACTAGAGACAGTGAATTAATAGTTGATGATGATGATTTAAAAGATTTATTACTGGCTGTTCAGGGGGAGTTACACGAGAGACAATATGGTAAAGCAGTGCGTTTAGAAGTAGCAACTAATTGTCCTGAGCGACTGGTTAAATATTTAACTAAACTGTTTAAATTGGAAGATGATGAAGTTTATCGAGTTAACGGCCCTGTTAATTTAATTCGTTTGATTGCCGTTCCAGATATGATTAATCGGCCAGATTTAAAATTCCCCCCGAAAATACCCAGTATTCCGGAAATTTTTAAAAATGAGGGCTCTGTCTTTGAAATCTTTCGTGAACAAGATGTTCTTCTTCATCATCCCTATCAATCATTTCAACCGGTGGTGGATTTCATTCAAGCAGCATCTAAAGATCCGAAGGTAGTTGCCATCAAGATGACGATTTATAGAACAGGTTCTAATTCGGATATCATTAAAGCATTGATTGCAGCAGCATTGTCTGGAAAAGAAGTAACAGTTGTTGTTGAATTAATGGCTAGATTTGATGAAGAGGCAAACGTGTATTGGGCAAACAAATTAGAAGATGCAGGTGCGCATGTGGTTTATGGTGTTGTTGGTTATAAAGTACATGCCAAAATGATTTTAGTTGTTCGAAAAGAAAATAATGAATTAAGACGCTATGGACATTTAGGAACAGGAAACTATCACCAAGGAACCTCTAAACTATATACTGACTTTGGTTTATTAACGGCTGATCCTGATATTACAGCTGATATGAATGAAATTTTTATACAAATTACTGGATTGGGTCATGCAGGACAATTAAAAAAGATGTACCAAAGTCCTTTTACTTTACATCAAATGTTGCTTGATTCGATACAAAGAGAAATTGAGAATGCACAACAAGGAAAACCCGCTAAAATCATGGCCAAAATGAATTCGCTGGTTGAACCTCAATTAATAGAAGCACTTTATGAAGCATCTCAAGCTGGTGTTGAGGTTGATTTAATTGTTAGAGGTATTTGTATTCTTAAGCCTCAAGTACCCAATTTATCTGAAAATATTCGTGTGCGTTCTATTATTGGTCGCTTACTCGAGCATTCACGTGTGTTTTATTTTTATAATAATGGCGTTGAAAATACATATATATCTAGTGCTGATTGGATGTCACGTAATATGTTTGGTCGTGTAGAAACTTGTGTTCCAATATTGAATCAAGAAATTAAAAGAAGAGTTATTAACGAAAGCTTTACTATTGCACTAAAAGACAATCAACGAGCTTGGGAAATGTTTGGTGATGGCAGCTATAAGCGAGTACCCTTTGATGAAAAAAATGATAAAACAGTAAACTTGCATGATGAATTATTTAGTTTACTAGGAAGTAATTAAATGGTTCGTTAACATTAACATAAATTTTAGGCTAAATATTATTTACCTACCCCATTTAGGAGAGTCAGGTATATCAACCTCTAAATGTTTTAGAATCCGTATCACGACAAAATCGATTAAGTCTTCAATTTTTTTGGGTTGATAATAAAATCCAGGTATGGGTGGGATAATTTCAGCACCAATTTGACTAAGCTTTAACATATTTTCTAGATGGATACTCGAAAAAGGCATTTCTCTAGGGACCAGTATTAGTTGTTTGTTTTCTTTTAAAACAACGTCTGCTGCTCTTTCAATTAAATTATCAGATAACCCATGAGCAATGGCTGATAGTGTCCCCATGCTACAAGGACATATCAACATACTATCTACCATATTCGAACCTGATGCCACACAGCTAAACCAGTCCTCTATGCCAACAAGAGTTAAGTTCTCTAATGAACTCTGAAAAATTTCTGTTAAAAATAGTTTACTACTTTGTAAATCATCACTAAGTTGCCAGTCCAGTTCTTGTTTAGCAACAATTTGTGCAGCTTTAGAATAAATAAAATAAACCTGGTGATGTGCATCTACTAAAAGTTCCAGTAATCTTCTTGTATAGGGCGCTCCCGAAGCGCCCGTCATAGCGATTAATATTTTTTTAGTTATCATAGAATATCAATAATTTATATGTTAGAATTTGCGTTAAGTTATGGGTATTATATAATAAAAAACATTGAACTAGAGGATATAATTGTGTTAAAAAAACATTGGCTACTTTTACCGTTAATTGGTCTTACTTTGTCTGCATGTCAAACCCCGCAATCTCATTCTACTACTAATAAAAATGCCAAACCCAAAATAACGAAAACTGTTCCAACGAGAGTACCAAGTAATGAGACACCATTAAAAACCATACCATCCAAATTTAATGCGGCAACAGCACAGAATTGTATCAAAAATAATATGTTAACTTATTTAGGTATTCCACCACAATTTGTAGGTGAGATTGAATTAACAGATCACTCAAATATTGTTATCTTACAAAACCCTTATTCAAATAGTGAGGGTGTATATGTGCGCATCATAAAAAACAGTCCAACTAATTCTACTTTGGAATTGTATAAAAATGGAATCCAATTTGTTTCTAAGCGATGGTATCAATTATTAGATGTTTGTAAATAAATTTTATGTAAAGATGAGTTTAATATGAGCAAAGATAATAAAGGGAATAAAAGCAATAAAGTAAATCAACCCACTTCTATGGAGTCAGCTTTTCAATCAGCAGTCAAGAGCTTGAGCAAAAAGAAACAGACTGAGATTATTGCAGATTATGTGTATTCTAAATATGATGTATTTAGAAAATTTAAACCATTAGCTTTGGGAATTGATGAAGATTTACTAAAAGAATTATCGCCTCAATACGAACCTGAACTTGTAGTTAGATTTTTAGCTATTCACTGTAGAAAACCTAGATATATAAAAAATTTATCTAGAGGGGGAAAGAGATTTAATTTAAAAGGCTCATTTAAGGGGGAAGTTACAGAGCAGGAGCAACAGCATGCCTTAAACCATCCTTTTGTGAAACAAGCTAATGAAAATAATACCAAACCATCAGTTAATACAGACACTAATAATATAAAATTAAATGAGGTAGAAAAATCTCAACAAACACAAGAATCTCAAGAATTAGATCATGTTAAATATTGTTTCATGAATGAATTCCTATGAATTCTTTGTTTGCAATTCTTTTCTCTCAATATCAAAATACGCCAACTTATCTAGTAACACTTGAATTGACGGCAGTTGTCTTTGGATTACTGAGCGTTATTTTCGCCAAAAAACAAAATATTCTCGTCTTTCCCTGTGGCATCATCAGTACAATTATATTTGTTTATATCCTAGCGGTGCATAGTTTATGGGGCAATATGTTGATTAATGCCTATTATACTATTATGAGTATTTATGGTTGGGTATTGTGGACTAGAAAAGACGCAAAAAATGAACCGATCATACAAGTAACTCATGCTACTAAAAAAGAATGGCTTCTAGCTGGTATTGTTTTTATTTTTGCAATAATTTTTGTTACTTTGATTTATGGTCTCCAATCGGATATTAGTCTTAATTTAGTTTCTTTTCTTGATATAGTAACAACTTCTATTTGTTTTTCTGCTATGTTATTTATGGCTAAAAAAATTATTGAACATTGGTTGTTATGGATAGTGGCGGATACGTTAGTGTTGCCTATGTATTTTTATGAGAGCCTATATTTTACAACCCTACAGTATGCTATTCTTACTTTTATTGCTTATAGAGCTTATATTGAATGGAAAGATTATTTACCTCAAAATCAATTCAACCCATTACGCTGATTGGGCCAGAGTCTACAGGTAAGACAACATTATGTGAAATATTAGCACCCAGATATAATACTGTCTATGTGCCAGAGTATTTACGTGAATATAGTCAAAAAAAATGGGATGAAGAGCAAAAACCTTGTTCCTGGGAAGATATGCCACTTGTACTCAAAGGACAATTAAAAGGTGAGGAAAAATATAATTCTTTAGCCAATAAGTTTATATTTTTAGATACTAATCCACTCACATTGTATATCTATTCACATATTTATTTTCAAAAAGCACCAGAGGAAATTATTCAGGCTTGTCTTAATAGACCTTCTAATGAGTATTATTTATTAACCGATGTTGATGTACCATGGGAGTTTGATGTTTTAAGAGATAGGCCCAACGACAGAGAGTATATTTTTGATTTAATGCAACAAGAATTATTAAGAAGAAAGTTACCATTTAGCATTATTTCAGGAACGATACCAGAAAGAATTAATAAAATCGATGAGTTACTAGCTAAATTTTAAATTGTTTAGTTAAATCATTGATTTCATTGCTTGCATAATGCCTTCGGTGGTCAAAGGATACATTTCACCTGAAACCAATTCACTCATCATGCCTACAGAGGGCGTATATCCCCAATATTTTTCTTCTACAGGGTTTAACCAAACCACATTATCAAAATGATCAGTTATGCGATTCATCCATACTTTACCAGACTCTTGATTGAAATACTCAACACTTCCTCCTGGATAAGTGATTTCATAAGGAGACATGCTGGCGTCACCCACAAAAATAACTTTATAATCAGATCCATATTTTCTAATAATATCGTTGGTTGCTATTGTCTCACTATGCCTGCGTTCATTATTTTGCCAGACAAATTCGTATAGACAATTATGGAAATAAAAAATCTCCATGTTCTTGAATTCATTTTGTACTGCTTGAAATAGTTGTTTTGATAAGTAGATATAATCATCCATGGACCCACCTACATCAAAAAATAGTAATACTTTGACTGCGTTATGTCTTTCATATTGGGTTTTAATATCTAAAAATCCAGCATTTTTGGCTGTAGCTTTGATGGTTCCATCTAAATCTAGAACTTCATCATTTTGACTTCTGGCAAAAACCCTCAATCTTCTTAAAGCTAATTGCATGTTTCTAGTATCTAATTGACTGTCTTCATCTAAATCTTTAAACTGTCGTTTTTCCCAAACTTTAACTGCCCTTCTATGATTTGATTGAAATTGGTCAATTCTAAATCCTTCTGGATTATAACCAAAGGCACCAAAAGGAGACGTTCCTCCTGTTCCTATCCATTTATTACCACCTTGGTGTCTTTCTTTCTGTTCTTGCAAACGTTGTTTAAACATTTCCATTAACTTATTCAGATCACCTTGAGATTTAATATTTTCTAACTCCGCAGGCGTAAAATATCTTTCAAGTTTTTTTAGTAACCACTCTTTGGGAATATCAAAGTCCTCAATATCAAGGTCTATTTGTTCAATACCGTCAAAGTAATAAGTAAATACTTGATCAAATTTATCATAATATTTTTCATTTTTAACTAAAATTAATCTTGATATTTGATAAAAATCATCTATAGAAGCAAATACAACATGTTGTTCTAATGCAGCAATCAAGTCTAATAATTCCCGAATAGAAACCGGAATTTTTGCTTTTCTTAGTTCGAAAAAGAAATCAATTAACATATTTAGAATTTATTTATTATTTATATCGACTATTCTAACCTATTTTTATAAAACTAAATAAAAAAACCATCTATCTTATTTGATAGATGGTTTTGACTGATGTAAACAATATTAAGCAGATTGAGCTTGTTGAGGCCCACCTGATTGTTTTTGAAGTTCTTTTTGAAGATTTTCCAACCAGTTGCCATTATCAGCAGATTGAGCTTGTTGAGGCCCACCTGATTGTTTTTGAAGTTCTTTTTGAATGTTTTCCAAAAAGCCTTCAATCCCTTCTGCTTGAACATTAGAAACTGTAAAAAAAGCTGCGGACATAGTCATTACTTTTAATAAATTTTTCATTTTATCCTCTCTAGGTTTGAAATAAATATAATTTAAAAAACTATAAATTTGTATCAACATTGACCAACATGACCAAGAACCATTTTAACATGTTGTTCACTAAATTAGTCAATTGATTTTATTTATAGTTCACCATAATAATTAAAAAAGTAGCATTCACCCTACTAGGATGAATTAATAGAATACATGATATAAAGTTACTGAGCAGTTACTCATTAATCAGATAAGCTATCAATAAATATATAATTGATTATATTGAAAAAATTTTTACTATTATATATATAATTGAAAAATAGATTATTCATTATCCTGTTACTACAATAAGTATTATGTCTGATAAACACAATATACTTGATAAAATCAATATGCTAGAATAGTTAATCGAAGTATATGCTTAACTAAATCTCA
>WNLJ01000018.1 GCA_017114885.1 Neisseriaceae bacterium PsAf
AACCAATAAAACCGTCGCATATTTGATCTCCAAATGTTTTTTTATGATTATAATGGACAAGTTAAAGAAAAAAAAAGTATTTTGGATTATACCTAATAGAATTAATTATTTTTTATTTTAAACAAATAATTATTTTTAATATAATTTATAACATATAGTTACTATTAGATAAAATGTCACAATTCCTGATATCTCTTCGCAAGATTCTGACAAGTGTTTTCAAGTTGTTTTCGCCATAGACAACTCAATTGTTCTAAATCTTCTTGTTTAAAAACATTTGCACTTAAATTAAGTCTAACCACCAAGTGGCTTTGATCGATATCATTGTTAATATCTTCCAAAATAGCAGTATTTATTTCTAAGGCATAAGTGCGTGGTAACAAAGAATCAGTCACTTCAGGTATCGCATCTAAAATTGTTTGCTCTGTAAACATATTCCAAGCATCACTCTCTTTATTTGAAGAATTATTTAAAAATCCATGATAATTAAATTCTATTTCTGCTCCTGAATTTCCTAATTGTTCTTGTAATAAAGAATACTCCAATGGACTACTTGGCATCAATGCTAATTGATTTTTAATAGCATGTAATTGTTCAAAAATATCTTCACTCTTACTCTGTTTTAAGCGTAATGGTGCAACCGTAGTAAACCAACCTACTGTTCTTGATAAGTCATCATCATTATTCCCATATTCATCAAAAACTTGTTCATCACGACCATGATTTTCACGATCAATCAGAATTTCTTCTATTTCCGTACCAATTAGATCAGAATACCTTGTCTTATACCAAGCAAATACAGTTTCTAATAAGTTTAATAATAATACCTCTTCCACTGTAAAATTAAATAAGGATACATCTTTTAAAATCTTGACCTGTTCTGGATTAGATAATACTGTCATCGTATAGGCA
The DNA here is from genome assembly GCA_017114885.1 of Neisseriaceae bacterium PsAf. Classification (GTDB taxonomy): domain Bacteria; phylum Pseudomonadota; class Gammaproteobacteria; order Burkholderiales; family Neisseriaceae; genus QFNR01. The sequence goes on from WNLJ01000018.1 coordinate 913, forward strand.
TCTATTGCCAAATCACTTTCAGTATCAATATATCTTTTTCCCAATGGAACCTTACTAATATCTAAATATTCTTTCCAACATAATAATGAATCCAATACAACTGAAGATTTAGACTTTTCTACCAACAAATCAGACCAAGTTGTAAAGTAAGTGATTTCTGGCATAGTCTCTTTTTCATTTATTGTTAACTGCCGAAAATCATCTAATAAAATTCTCCATGAAACACCATCAACCACCAAATGATGGATAAATATTAGAATATGTCCTCCTCGCTGTTCATATTTTGGAAAATAAACAACTTTTAGATTAACGCCTAACTGAGGATTAATTAGTGCTGTCATTTGTTGTGAAATTTGTTTAAGTTCAATATTCTCATGTTGTATTAAGGGTTTATCGACACAAAATACCCAATCATCTTGTCTAGAATTGAAGTGTTCAACACCCATAATTTCAATGAATTGATTAGTACTATTTTTTTGGATTCTAGATCGTAGCATCGGATGAATTTTAATAATATGCTTTAAATTTTCTTTCAGACGTTGCTCTGTATAATCACTTGGTAAGGTAAATATGGCCCATTGGCAAAAATGTTGCCAATGATCAAAATCTACCAACCACTTCATAATAGGTGTTAATTGATAATATTTTTTTTCAATGTCATTACGCTGATTTTGTCTTACTGTATTTTTTTCTATTAATGAGGCAATTTCTCTAATTGTTTTGGCACCAACAATCATCCTTGGTGTAGCTGAATAACCAATTTGCTTAATTAAATTACATAATTGAATAACCAAAATACTGTCCAAACCATAATTACGTAAATCTTCGAGCACATTAATTAATTTTTCGGATTCAAAGCCTAATAACTTAGCCACCAATTTACTTAGCTTTATCTCTATTTCAGTTTTAGCTTCTTCTATAGCTTGTTTTTGTATCTTAGGTAGTGCATTAACGTTTAATTTTCCATTTGTAGTCATGGGAAATTCATCAACAACCACAATATAATGGGGAACTAGATATGCTGGTACTTTCTTCCTTAAATCGACCATAATTTGCGTGTTAATTTCTTCGCTAACATATTTAGGATTTAATATAATTGCTGCTGCTAACCTCAACCCTGATGAAGTTTGTACCGGAAAAACTTTTGAATCAATGATTCTGTGATCCCTCATTAAATTTTTTTCAATATCTTTGGGCTCCACTCTAAAACCTCTAATTTTCACTTGAAAATCAGAACGTCCATGATAAATTAGTTGACCCTGCTGATTGACTGAAACTAAATCTCCAGTACGATATCTGAGACAGCCGTTATCTCCAGCTACAAATCTAACAGAGGTTGTTTCAGGATCATTAAAATAACCTCCAGTGACCTGATCTCCTGATAAATAAAGCTCTCCAATAACACCTTTAGCACAAGGTCTCAACCAATTATCTAGTACCTCCGCTCTAATACCAGCTAATGGAGAGCCTATAATGGGCGTATTACTTGAATGAATATCCGCCACAACTGCATCAACAGTTGTTTCTGTCGGCCCATAAAAATTTAATATTTTAATATCATCGATATTTGATAAACGTCTCCACAATAAAACATCAATAGCCTCACCACCCAATCCTAGAATTTTTAAATCAGATCGTTTTTTAGAAAAAAATAAATTAAAATCAATATGTTTTATCATTGTAGGAGAAGTTTCAATAAAATCTATTTGATATTGTTGAATTGCTTCAACAAACAAACTAGGATCACGTTGAATCGATTCGTTTAAAAGTACAAGCGTATTACCGGCTAAAAAGCATATTAACGGTTGCCAAGAAGCATCAAAAGCAAAAGACCACGCATGTCCAATGTGCAATAATCTATTCTCTTTATTTTGTACTTTCTTTAAATATAAATTCTGATGAGATTTGAGTAGAGCGATTATATTACGCTGAGATGCCATAACCCCTTTGGGATCTCCCGTAGATCCAGAAGTAAAAATTATATATAAAAGCTGATCTAAACTGATGGTACAATCATTTTCATCGTCAAGAAATAATTCAGAAAAGTTTAATGCTGCAAAATTTAAAGTCACTACTCTATCAATAACCGATTGTTGATTGCTAAGAATTAGTTTGATATTTGCTTTATTCGCTATGGTGTCTATTCTTTCTATAGGAAAAGAATAATCAAAAGGGACGAAAGTGTAATTTAACTTAATACACGCTAAAATACTTGCAATAAAATATTCATTTCTTGGTAAGAATATTCCTATTTTACAGTCACCCTCTAGCTTTTCTTGTTTTATTTTTTGTTTAATCAATAATGAGATTTGACGAACTAATGCATCTAACTGTGTCCAAGTATAAGTTTTTTCCCCTCCTCCAGATAATGGGATAATGATTGCTTTTTCTTGAGATAGTTTTTTGACATTTTTTTGAAACATCGCCCAAATACTATGTTCTGTATATTTGATATTTTTATCAACATTAAGATCAGTAACAAAACCTTGCTCTAAATAAATAGGTACATTCGATAAATATTGTTGTTCATATTCAGAAACCTCTTTTAAAAATTTCAAAACAGATTGGACAATATATTGAGCATTAACAGAATCAGCAATATCACTTCTCACCTCTAACTCTAATCTAAATTCATCATCAACAACTGCTGCTACCAATGTTAAAGGATAATGAGTTGAATCTGAGGATTTTAATGGATAAATTTTTGCATCACCTAATTCAAAATTAGCCTCATTAGCAATAGGTGTATTTTGAAAAATAACCAATGTATCGAATAATTGATTAATTTTTAATGTGCGCTGAATATCTGTTAGTCCAATAAATTCATATTCTCTCATCTCGAACAACTGTTGCTGAAGTTTTTTAATCTGATCTAGAACAGTTTTTTCAGGGGTTAAATGCACACGACACGGTACTGTATTGATGAATAAACCAATCATGCTATCTACATTCATTACCTCTACAGGCCGACCAGAAACTGTTAGTCCAAATAAAACATCTTCTTGATTAAGAATATTCCTCAATACGAAAGACCACGCAAATAAAAAAACTGAATTAATAGTCAATCCAGCATGCTTACACCATTTAGATAGTACCACTGTTTCTTCTTTTGATAATTGATCTTGATATCTCACCGGTGCCGTAATATTAAACCCTAATCCATCCAAATTAGATAAAAGAGTAGGTTGTTCCACCCCTGATAAATATTCTTGCCATTTTTCTAATGCCTTCGATTTACTTTTTTGTCCCAGCCATACAACATAATCTCTATAATTAGGTGGTTCTACTAATAAAGATGATCTATTTTTAAGCGTATATAATTTCATCAATTCACTAAAAAAAACAGGAAGTGACCAACCATCAATAATAATATGATGAGCCGTCATTATAAGATAATGAAGATTTTGTTTATCTGATATATATAAAAATCTAATCGATGAGCCTGCAGTCAAATCAAACGGCTTAACAAACTCTTCCTTGGCTATTGCTAAAATATGTTTATCTGTTATTGTTAAATCATCTGAAGCTTCTGTAATAGGCACTTCTTTCCAACGAAAATCTAATTGTTTAGGAATAATTTGTATAGGATGTTCTAAATCCTCATCAAAAAAAGCTGCTTTTAGATTAGGATACCGATCTAATAATAACTGAATAGAAGATTGTAATAATTTTTTATCAATATTCCCCTCCATACGAAATGAAAATTGAATATGATAAGGATCCTTACCTTGGGATAACTTATGCAATACAAACAATCCCTCTTGTAAAGGACTGACTGGCCACACATCGACAATATCTACATTATTTTCTGCCATAAAATACTCACTCTTTGTCTTTTTGATTTTTCCATTTATCTAATACTGATTGTAAAGAGTCACCTTTTTTAAGTTCTTCAATAACATTAATCTCTACATCCTCAGAATGATACTCTGGAGCACTTGCTTGAGTTTGTTTTAAATCATCTATTGTTTGTCCCAAACTATAAATATTTTGATTTTCAAAAATCATTTGTGGCGTACAGGCATAACCTATATCTTTCAATTTATTAGAAAGTAAAATAATTGAAATACTATCTAACCCGAGACTAATAAATCCTATATCTCTACTCGGTTCTGGAATACCTAGTAAATCCATTATGAGTTGTGAAATAATTTTTTCTGTCTGTGTTCTAACCTGCTCTCCTATTCTAAAATCTTGAAGATTAGGTAGTTTTTTATAATCAATTTTTCCATTTAAAGTTAAAGGTATTTGATCAATACAAATTAAAATCTGAGGAACCATATACTCAGGTAACTTCTTAGCAACATCCTTTCTTATTCGTGGAAAATCTTCCTCACCAAATCCTTGCTCTAAAACAATATATGCGACCAAAAACGAAGATGTTCCTTGCTCTAATAACTGAACAACAACTTCTTTAACTGAAGGTAATTTTAATAAAACAGAAACAACTTCCCCTATTTCTACACGATGACCTCTGATTGAAATTTGAGTATCTGACCGTCCTTGGAAGTACAATTGTTTATTTTTTCTAAGACCCACATCCCCAGAACGATACATCACTCCAGGAAAAAAAGGATTTGCAACAAATTTTGTTGAAGTGAGTTCTGGTTTATGTATATAACCATCAGCTAATTGATAACCCGCAATATATATTTCGCCACTAACATTATCGGGAACAGGATTTAAATATTCATCTAATACAAAAGTTTTTACGTATTTAAAATCATCACCTAAAGCTGGCGTTCCATTCAAATAATGATAAACACTAGAAATAATAATAGTTTCTGCTGGACCGTAGGCAGGCCAAATTTCCGCGCCTTGCTGTTTTAATTTTTGTGCCAACGGTTCCACCAGAGGTTCTCCTGCAGAAAGCATTTTAAATCCAGCAAAAAAATCTTTTAAATCTTCTTCCTTAATAACACTAGAAAGAATTGACCAAAAACTTGGTGTAGATAAAGAAATTATTGATTCTTTATTCTCAATTATTGGTTTTAATAATTCTGGATTAAGTCTTTGATTTTGACTAGCAATATAAATTTCAAGATTATTACATATCGGCCATAGTACATCAAAAACCCCTAAATCAAAATTAAATGCTGAAAAAGCAAAATAACAATCTGATGGATTTTTAGGAAAACTCAAATTCATGCCCTCTAAAGCCAGAGCTAAGTGCTTACGATTAACTAAGATACCTTTAGGTTCTCCAGTCGTACCTGAAGTAAAAATAACATATGCACCCAATTCTAAAGACAAAGATTGCATATCAGGTAAATCTATATTGATACTTACTTCATCCTGTAAATCACTTTCTAAAGCTAATATTAATGGATTAATTTTAATATTAGAGAATTTTCTCTCAGTATCAGTTATAAGCAATTTTATATTTGTTTGCTGAATAATATTCGATACTCTATCTTCGGGTATCTCTAAGGATAGTGGTACATATGTTCCTCCTACTCTTAATACCGCCAACACTGCCACGTAAAAATTAATCGATCTAGCACAGAAAATACAAACAAAATCTCCTGGATTAACCCCTCTTAATAACAGTTTTTTTGCTATTAAATTAACTTGTTCGTTAAAAGATTCATAATTTAAACTATGATCAGAGTCAGAAATTAACTTAGAATAATCAAGTTGTTGTGGCAAGAATCCATGCACAATTCTTTGACAATTTAAATCTATCTCCCCAACCGTGAGATTTTTCGATATTTTTTGATAAAAATTAGAACGTTCTGATGGCAATAAAATTGAAAAATCTGATAAATGTTGTTGTGGGCAAGCTAAGGCAAATTCAATAATCATCCCTAATCTAATCATCATTTCTTCAATGCTTTTCTTAGTAAACAATCCTGTATCATATTCAACCAAAAATTTCAATTCAGGATTTGAATCACTGATAATTGCATCAAAATTCAAATCATACCTTGCTACCTTAGGTTTATAATTTATATTTTCTATCTTTAAACCAGATAAATTTAAAGCAAAATCACTTTCATTTTGCAAGCCCATCCCTACTGTAAATAATGGATGGCTGGCCTTAATTCCACCAAAAGAAAATTCCTTAACTAACTGATCAAAAGGAGTTGTATAATGAGAATAAGCATCCATCACAATCCTTCTAACTTTCTGAGTTAACTCTGAAAAAGTAGGATTTCCAGATAAATTAAACTTCAAAGTAATAAGATTAATAAAACAACCTACAATGTCTTGGCCTATAATATCTTGCCTTCCTGAATCAGGAGTCCCCAATACAATATCTGTACCACAACCAAGTTTATGTAGTAATAAAGCAATACATGTTTGTATAAACATAAAAGGGGTTAAATTATTTTCTTGTGCGAATGATATAACTTTACGCCCGATGTCCATTCCAAAATTAAACTCTAAAAGATCTCCCTTAAATTGGGCTTCTGGTGGTCTTTGAAAATCACAGGGAAGATTCATGGGATACGGTAAATCCTGTAACTGATTTTTCCAATAATTTAAATCCCTATCTAGCATATGATTTTTATTCCAATATATCTCTCTTCTCCCTATTTCATTAATATAGTTCGATTCAGTCTCTTCTATACAATAGTCATTATCTTTTAATAAATTCTCAAAAATAATATTAAAATCCTTAAGAATATTGCCAATAGACCAAGCATCACAACTAATATGATGAATAGTAATAAGCAAAACATATTCTTGTACTGACTGTATTGTCTGATTTTCCAGTGTAAACAAGCCAAACCTTAACATTAAATCATTATTTAAATCAAAGGGTTTACTATGAAATGAATCAATTTCTGAAGATAGAGATTTTCGCTTGATTTTCTTATGAATAGCAACCAAACGAGATTCTAACTGATTTTTTGATAAAACCCACTGATAAGGTCCAATTTCATCAGTTTTAATAACTGTACGCAGGGATTCATGTCGCTGAATCAACTGTAATACTGTTTTTTTGAATAAATTGAATAGCAATTGACTGTCATATTGCACTTGTTCATCTCTCAGTTTTACTGTCAATGGTAAATGGTAGGTAGAACCTGTATTAACCACCTGAGATAATGCCCAAAATCTTGTTTGAGCAGAACTTGCAGCAATCCTAGTAGACCTTTTCCACTCAATTTCAGACAGTAAATAATCTGGCTGTCCATCCAATTTTTGTAAAATATTTACAGGTGTCCTTAATTCAAATATATCACTAATTATTAAGTTACTATTAAAAACTTGATTAATTCTAGTAACCAATTTAGTAGCCAATAGAGAATGGCCACCAATGGATAAAAAATCGTCCGTATCTCTAATAATTTTTTCACTACAAAGTACTGCATTCATGATAGATTTTATTATATCTAACTTTAAATTGTAGCTAGCCGTACTGGTATTGCTTGATGCTACAACTTCACTCAAAATCATCTCTCTCAAATATTTTATATCAACTTTATTGTTCTTAGTTTGAGGAATACATTCTAAAATCTTAATAGCATTAGGTAACAAATAATCTGGCAATACTTGAGATAATCTGTTTTTAATATCCAACTCTGTTAAGAAACTATCAGGACTAACGATTACTGCGGCTAATACCCCAGTTGCATTTTTTTCCTGATTAGGAATTACACTAGCTGTAACAACACCCTTAATATTGGTCAATGCACTAATAATTTCTCCTGGTTCTATTCGAACACCTTTAATTTTTATTTGATCATCAGCTCTACATAAACAATAATAGTTGCCGTCTGAACTTTTATAACCTAAATCTCCAGAACGATACATTCTTGTGCCTTTAAATCCTTTATTTATCTCTTGTGGAATGGCTACAAATCTAGTCGCTGTCTGTATCGAATCATTAATATAGCCATTTGATAAGTTTTCACCTACAATATATATTTCACCCACTGTGCCTAGAGAAACTTCTTTTAATCGATCATCTAAAATTAATAAATTATTATTGGAAATAGGCTTACCTATAGACACTATATTTTTCTCACTACTCAGTGTACTATCTGCGGTGACAACATGTGTTTCCGCAGGACCATAATGGTTATGTAGTTTTGGTCCATCATCATTAACAATCCATTGTTCTAGAGCTGGACTGATTTCTAACTTTTCACCAGCTTGGATAATATGTTCTAAATTAGGTATTTTTTTATCAGCATAAACAGATGCTAATTCATTGATGACTAAGTTAGTTGCAAACAAAATATCAACTCTGTTCTGTTCCAAATAATTTGATAGATCTGAAATATTATTGCGTAAATCCTCTGATACAATAACTAATGGATTATGAAATGCAAAAGCTGTCAATAACTCTTGTATAGAAACATCAAAATAACTCGGTGAAAAATGTGCAATCACCTGTTGCCTATGAATAGAAATCTCTTTTTGTTGCCAAACGATTAGATTCTCCATCGCCGACCAAGGCATACTAATGGCTTTTGCAAGCCCAGTGGTCCCAGAAGTATGAATGATATATGCAGTATTTGCCAAACTAAATGGACTTAGTCGCTCTGACGGAACAAATGGTTTCTCATTTTTTCTACTGGCATCTATTTCATCAAAATCAATCATTAGTCCTAATTGTTCAATAGAGTGTATATCAATAATTATTTCTGGTTGAAGCCTATTAATAATCTGTAAATACCTTAAATTTTCAGTTTCACAATCAAGTGGAACTAAACAAGCTCCAGTTTTCCACACAGAAATTGATAACAAAACTGCTTCTATGCTTCTTGGTAATGCAATCACTACTTTAGTTTCAGGGCAACAACCTAATTGAATGAGACGATGCGTTAAACTATCAAGATAACTATCACATAAAGTACTGCTGATTGTCATTGATTGATGATTTTTCAGAGAATAACCTGTTAATTGAGTCCCTCTTAAACGATCAACTAAACAATTATTCTTAGGTACTATTTCTCTAATTGATTCCATTTCCTTATTAAGGACCTCATTAACACAATCATTAAAAATATCTTTTACTATTTCAATAGGAAATCCAAAATCTACTCCAATAGCTATTAACAACCTAATTTGTATCAATTCTGCACCAATATTCAAGATAATACTCATTGGATAATGTGTACCATCTTGATATTCATACTTAATTAATTTCACTCCAGGTAAAGGATTGGAGAGCATATTTAAATCTAGGGGATAATTTTCCAAAACTAATAAACTATCAAATAATTGGTCTTGTCCAGATAATGATAAAAGCTCTGAAAAAGAGATAGGTACGTCAGACGACATCAGTAAAATCTCACCAATTTTCTTGGCTGATTCTGAAATAGATTCATCTGCATGAGTTACATGAATAGGGACAGTATTAGAAAATAGCCCCACTACATTTTCAACATCTTTAATAATACTTGGTCTACCTGCTGTTACTGAACCAAAACTAACTTGCTTCTTACCTGTCAGTTTCATGAGGCATTTTGCCCAAATAACATGTAGCAATGATCCAAATGTAATTCTATTTTCTTGAGATAATTGTTGTAAACGTAATAAATTGTCTTTCCCTATATGCCATTTAAACTCTTTTCTTTGTCCTCTGTCTTCTCCTGACTTGACTAGAATAGTACTATTGGCTCCTCTTAAATATCTCTTCCACTTGTATAATGTTTCTTTTTTAGATTGAGACTTGATGGCATTAATGACTGTAGCGATTGAAGATGGCTTTGAAATAAATTCCCCTTTATAAGCATCAAACAAATCTCTAAGAATAATAGGACTTGACCAACCATCCGCTAAAATATGATGCATCAATAGAATAATTACATGCTCTTGTTGATTTTTTGAAATCATACAAACTCTAAATAATGGAGCAGAACCAATATTAAAATTTCTATTCATTTTTGATTCTATATCTTCAATAAATTCTGGAAAGCTATTATTTAAATTATTATTAGAGTCATATTCCTCATAAACCCAATCTAGCTCAAACTCACCTAATTCTGCAAAATAATCTTCACCCTTCCTATGAAAAGATGCTTTTAACATCTGATGTTTTAATAGAACCTGTTGCCAAGCATTTTGTAATTGTTTAGGATCAAGATAACCTTCAAAAAAAAGTCTCATTTTAATCACATAGGCATCTTTACTTGTTATACCCATTTCCTGAATTTGAAATAATCCCTCTTGTGTATAAGTTAGAGGTAAGTATTGTTGATTAGCGAATGAAATATGATTTTTTTTCAAAGACTCAAATTCAGCATTTAGTAAACTAATAAATTGTTTCATTTTAGTTTGACTAATTAACCGAGAAGACCAAATAAAATTCAATTGCAATTGTTGTTGGTTTTGATTTTTGATTAATTGTGCTGAAATAGAAATAGGATTTCTCAATGGTAACTCATTAGAGTACAACATTGATAATGCCTCTTCGCCCTTTGCTACATTAAATAATTGCTGATTTTCTTTACCATCTAAGTTATGATCTAAATCCCCTAAATAATTAAATGAAATTTCAGAACGATCTTGGCAATCATGAACAATACTAAATTGGTTGTTATTAACTCTTAATTGCGAATGTATATAAGTAATTTGTTCTTTTAAATCAAGTTGCGTGGGTATAGAAACAGATCTAATTGTAGTAAACCAGCCTACCGTTTCCAAAAAATCTAACTGATCTCTTCCATGGGACTCTAGATCAATAGATGTAATACCTGGCCCTAACCTATCCATCTTGCCAATTACTTTTGCAATCAAGCAAACCAAAATTTGTTCGATATTTAAATTTACATCATGAAAATTATTTTTAAATCTGTTTAATGTCTCTAATAAATTGTTAGTTAAAAGATGATTAATAGACATTGTGACCATTTTGGCTTTAGATGCAGTATCTAAATTAGGGTCAAATTTTTTAGAAATTATTTTAGCTCTATATCTCGGCATTGCTGATGATAAAAATTGCTTCTTTTGTAGACCACATACTTCTGAATATTCTTTTAATGAATGCAAAACGGGTAACAATTCTTTTTCTTGATAAAGTAATCTCAATTCTTTTAGAATAATATTCAAAGAAACCATATCTGCAGCTAGATGATGAACTATTAATACTATATTCTTCTCTCTATTTTTTAGATGGCTGATCACCCCAACCACTACATTTTTAGCAAAATAAGGATTTAAAAATCTACCTAAATTATTTTTTATTGTTTCAAGTGGTAAATCATCACCTTCTAGAAGTATTACCTCAGGAATCACATTAGGATGATTACTTGGTAGGGTAATAGCAAGTTCTGAGCTTATATATCTTGTTCTTAATGATGAGTGCCTTTCTATCAACTTTTCTAAAAGTATAACTATTTTTTCATCAATATCTCTTGGTGCATCTAACAATATACTGTAAGCAAATAATTGTTCGGCCTTATTTTGTTGTAAGTATTCTTGAGTAACAATTGTTGGTAGAAAATTTCCAATATCTTCTTTAGGTTTCAAATTTTGAGTTTTATGAGCCAAGTCTCCTAAAATGTTATCATCTTCAATTTTGAGCATTATTGATAAATTAGCTAGACTTTCTGCTTCGAATAATTCTTTAGGAGATAATTGAATATTATTTTTCTTTAATTGTCCAATCACTTGTAATGCACCGATACTATCTCCTCCCAATTCTAAAAAATTCTTGTTTACATCTAGCTGCTCAATTTCCAAAGAAAGTACTCTAGAAACAGCTTCTTGCAATAATAATAAAATCGAATTTTCAAAACCAAAATTCTGCACAGATAAATTTGGCTTAGCTTTAATTTGATAAAATTGATTAATTATTTCCTTTTTATTGACCTTTCCATTCCGTGTTATTGGTAAGGAAGGTAATGAAATTATTGTTTGAGGAATTAAATATTGCGGTAATTTATGTTTTAATTTAACCCTAAATTCTAAACTGACATCCTTGACAGAAGGATCAGTTTTAATGGTAATGGCTGCAATTAAGGCTGGCCGTTTTACAGAATCTTCCACACCCACCCATGCTGATAAAACTTCTTCTAGAGATAATAATACTCTTTCAATCTCTCCAGGTTCAATTCGTAATCCTCGGATTTTAAATTGATTATCAACTCTACCATGTGAAACTATTAAACCATTATCTTGGATAGAGGCTAAATCTCCTGTTCTATACAAACGAGAACCCAACTCTTGAAAAGGAGATGCAATAAATCTAATAGCCGTTTCAGCTGGATTATCCCAATACCCTCTAGCCAATCCCGTCCCACCTAGATACAGCTCACCCTTAATACCAACTGGAACAGGTTGCAATGATCCATCTAAAATAACTGCACTCATACCATAATCTGGTAAACCTATAGGAACTTGTTTCGCTGTAAAAGGTTGCTTTTCTATATATGTGAGTGCATTAACTGATGTCTCACTAGGGCCGTACAAATTAACAATAATATGCTCTTTACTCCATTCACTAAAAGCTTTACTGGAAACTGCTTCAGCCCCTACTGAAATCACAACATCTTTATCGATATTTTTAGGATCTCCTAAAGTATCTAATATTGTTGGCGTAACTGCTAAATTAGTTATGCAATGCTCTTTTGCTGCTTTTAATAAATCTTCTCCAGCTCTCTCATAATCTTCAACAACTTTTAAATGCCCACCACTTACCAAAGATGATAATACCTCAATCAATCCAACATCAAATGTCATAGAAGCTAAAGATAATAAACGGATAGGTTTATCAGAACAAAATATATTTTGAAACCAACATATAAGGTCAGACAATCCAGCGTAGCTAATAGAAACACCTTTAGGTTCACCTGTTGAGCCAGAAGTAAAAACAATATACGCCAACGATTGGGCATGAGAAGGATTTATAAAATGGTTGATAGATTGATCACTACTAAGATTTAATAAATTATTAAAATCTACCATACATAATTGAAGATTATTCCAGTACATTTTTTCTGAAGATTTTTGAGTCGTTAAAAATAGACTAGGTTTTAGTTTATCTATTAATTTATTTAGTCTATCTTGTGGGTGCTCAGGATCTAAAACTACATAAGTGCCTCCTATATACAAAACAGAGAGCATTAATATAATTTGTTCAAATCTATTGTTTGCATATATAGCAATAATTGCCTCATTATCACTAGTACCCAATTTTTTCATTAATGAGTTACCAATCATGCTTAAAACAGCCAATAAAGTTTGATAGTCTAATTCATATCCCATACCCGATATAGCAATCCTATTTTCATAACTCAATAAGGATTGATATATTAATTCTGGTAAAAATTGAAATGGCTGAGAAGGCGTTTTAAAATATTGATTATATTTAAAATTAATATTATTTTGATTGATATCAAAATAATTAAGTTCTGAAATTTTTTTTGTTGGATGATTTAAAACAAAATTTATACTTTTATTTAATGCATTTTTAAATATGACTGCACTCTTTTCATTGTAATATTTATCGGATAATAGCAAATCAATTTTATGCATAGTACCTACGATTGTATAAAGAATAATCACAGGAAATTTAGGTAATTTAATATCCCAATCTACTGCTTGAGCAGTAAAATTTTCTGTAACCAATGAAGGTAATTGACCTTTACGATAATCAACTAAAATTGAAAAAGGAATCTCAGATCTATCCAAAAATATTTTTTCTAGTGGCATATCAGCATAAGACATTGCCTCTAAAACAGTATTCCTGACATTATTTAATAATGTTTGTACATTCCAATCTAAATCACATTGAATTCTAATCGGTAGAGTATTAGAAAAATAACCAACCACATCAATATAATCCGCATGGTCTCTACCATGCACAGGAATACCAATACATACATCTTGTTGTGAAAATCTAGTCAATACATTGATAACACAAGTTTGTAACCAATGAAAAGGAGAGATTTTATAGAATAATTCATACTCCTCTATTTGAGTGATCTCTTTTTCATTTAATATAATCTGTTGATGTAGAACTTTCTCTGAGCTTAAGCTTTCAATATTTTGGCTAGGTGTTAGAAAAGGTAGTTCAGTTAATTCAACTCCTCTCATTTTATTTTGCCAGTATTCTTTTGATGCATTCGTAAAATGATTTAAATTATTTAATAGCTCAAAATATTTTACATTCCCAGTCACTGAAATAGATGTTATGGGGTATTGTAATAACTTATTGTATAACTCCATAATTTCATTGAATAAAATACGTACTGACCATTCATCTGCTACAACATGATGAATGACAATTAATAAATAATCCTCAGAAATTTTTCCTTCTGTTCTATAATAAGAACATCTGATAGGAAGCTCACTCTCTAAATTAAATGGTCGAATTATCTCTTCATTAATTAACTGATAAAGCTGATCAAAATTCGCATAATTAATAATTTTAAAAGACGAATTCCATTGCTCTATAACGTATTCCCATTTTAAAATTTTAGCTGTTAGAAGTGAAATATTGTATACACTGGTTAGTATTCGATGTTTTTCTAACACTTTTAAAAAAACTTCTTTTAGCAAATGTATATCAGGCTCCCCAGATATTTTTAAAACTAAAGGCATGTTATAAAGACCAGGAAACTCTGATATTTTTTCTGCACTCAGAATTCTCTTTTGCCCCATAGTCAAATCAAACTGATGAAAATCAAGATTGGTTGATAAATTATTATCTTTACTTAAGATAGAGTTTTCTGATAATGTTTTTTTCTTTTTAGCCAATAATAATGCAATTTCTTCTACTGTTGGATGATCGAATATATCTTTAGCAACAAGTCTAACACCTGTCATATATTCAAAATAACTAAGTAAAGCAGGTATTTGTAACGAATATCCTCCTAATTGAAAGAAATTAGAAGTAGCATGAATGTTTTTAATATCCAATACTTTTTCAAAACCCTTGGCAACTATTTTTTCCTCATCCGTTGATATAGGACGAATAACCTTACCTTCTAATATCGGCTCAGGTAAATTTTTTCGATCAATTTTACCATTAAAAGAAATTGGCATTTTTTTAATTTTAGTAATGGAAACTGGTTGTAAATAGTAAGGTAATAGCTGTTTTAGCTCCCATTTTACTTTCTCTTCCTCAATTAAACCTGTGTAATAAGCATGAATGACATATTCACTGCCTATTTTTTCAGTTTTAATGGCTGCATCAAATACTCCTGATATCAGCTCTATAGCCTGTTCTATTTCCTGTGTTTCAACTCGTACGCCATGCAAAGATAATTGAGAATCTAAACGACCACAATAACAAATTTCTCCCGAATCAATATCTCTAAATGCCAAATCCCCAGTACGATACATCCGCTCACCAGGAACAAATGTATTAGCAACAAATTTTTCTGATGTTACAGAAGATAATCTCAAATATCCTTGAGCTAATTGTGGTCCAAATAAATATAACTCTCCTAAAAAACCATCAGGAATAGTTTCTAATTGATGATTTAAAATAGCAGCACCTACTGTTGTCAGAGGATGGCCAAGCATAGGAATTTTGTTTTCCTTACATTGTGAATAAGTTGAGATGATACTTGTTTCAGTTGGACCATAAAGATTGCTCACCTTCGCCTTGTTTTTGATCAACCCATTGATAATTTTTAAAGATAAGGCTTCCCCTCCACAACAAACATGTATACCCTCTAAATTACAAGATTCAGTTTTGATGATTTCAGACCATAAACTAGGTGTTGCTTCAATAATAGAAGGCTTTATTAGATTGATCTGATGGCTTAATTCAACAGGATTCTTTGACCATTCTGACTTCCCTATAACAAGATTTATACCATAATAAAGAGGTGCTAGAATTTCAAAAATTGAAATATCAAATCCCAATGTAGATAAAGCTAAATATCGGCTGGAATCTTCTAGAGTAAATTTATCTTTCATCCCATTTAAAACAGAATTTAGTCCTAACCTACTAATCACTACGCCTTTAGGTTCTCCTGTAGTACCTGAGGTGAAAATAATATAAGCAGAAATTTTATGATTAATAATTGTATTGGGCTTAGTTTTTAATGGTTGAGAATACATTTTTTGCAATGTATTCTCATCAATAATAAGATTTTTTACATTTTTAAGGTTTTTAGTAATTTTTTGATATATCAATACAGAATTACTGATGATAATTTTAGGTTTACTTTTATCTACAAATTTTATTAGTCTCTTAAAAGGTTGAGTAATATCTAAAGGTACAAAAATTGCGCCTATATGCAAACAAGCCAGTAATGCTATTGGCACATTTATAGACCTCTCAATTGCAATAACAACTATATCACCAATACCTACACCTTCTTCATTGAGAATCTTGGCTAAAATTTCTACTTTATCCCATAGCTCTTGGCGGGTAATTGTATTCTCTAGGTAATTCACAGCAATTTTATGAGGATCATCTACTACTAACTCCTGAATTCTTTGTATAACATCTTCCTGTTCAGTTATATAAAAGCTATCAGGAGGTAATTTTATATTTTCTTTTTTTATTTCTATTGAATCAGGTTGTAGATGTATAAGTAATTCATACCAATCATGTAGTAATTCTTCAACTAGTTTTTTAGGTAATAATTCAGAGTGATATTCACAGGTCAAAGTTAAATCTGCTTCATCCATTGAAAATACTAGACCAAACATACTATGTTTACTAGAAACATGCTGTCCTCTAATAACTTCCCCTTCAAGTTTGATTTCTCTGTTAACATTTCTATGCAATACAATAAAATCAAATAGAGGATGTCTTGTTCCCGTATTATCAATTTTTAATTCGTGTATTAAATCTTCTATAGATAAAAAACGGTACCTGTAAGACTTGATAATTATTTGATGCACTTCAAGAATTAATGCATATAAATCAATATCACTATCATATTGAAAAATAATAGGTAATAATGTAATAAAATTACCGATTGTTTTAAACGATTCTTCAGATTCCCTTTGATCAACAGCTGTCCCTATAATAGCGTTTTTCAATCCTCTGCGAGTTAATAATACAAATACAGATGCCATCAAGATTGGTGTGAGACTAACTTTTAATTCTTTTGCCACTAATTTCAATTTTTCTAACTGGTCTACAGTAATTTTTTGAGTAATAATCTCAGATATATATTTGTTTTTATCATTTAATTTATTTCTGTATATAGAAAATAGATCTGTATGCTCTAACTGAAAATAAGGTTTTAACTTTTCTATCCAATATTTATTAGAATCAACTATCAAAGTATTTTCAATGTTGGGCTGTACATGAGAATAACTTGAAAAAGATATAGATCCAGCATCTCCTAATTTAGGATAAATATTTTCTATTTCCGATAACAAAATTTGCCAACTTATTTCATCTGCAGCAACGTGGTGTAAGATCACGACCATCTCAATACGATCATCGAATTTCTTGATTAGAACTCTAAGAGGAGAAGATTTCTTAGGATCTATTGCTTTTATATATCCTAACCAACTTACATTAGAATTTAATTCTAGCCAATCTAAGTGATGTGTCTCTTCTGGGTAAAAAAAATCACCTTTTTTTACATAAATCGAACTTAAAATTGGATGTTTTTTAACCACTATCTCAAATGCTTTTTTTAATCGTGATAAAACAATTGAATTCGAAAAAATAAATTTCCAGGCTAAAAGACTAGCCATTCCTTCTAAATGAGGGTCTAACTGTAATTGTTGTAACTGTTGTTTACTAACTTTTAAAGATTCTCTTACCTCTTCTACCTTATTCTTCTTAAATCCAGCTGCCTCAAGCTTTTCTCTCAACAATCTTTTTTTTCTATCTTCAACGTCTTCAAATTTCATATTATCTAAACCTATTAATTTTGTTCATAACATCTAACAACATAAGAACATTTATGTGGCATTGCTATGGTAGCCACATGATATCCTGCGTATTTAGTAGCAGCTTTAAACATACTCAAATTATTCACATCTGGCTCTCCCATTGTTCCACCAACCAGTGTTTTAGGATAACTTAATAATAATCTGCTGATTTCATCAATAATTTTGCTTCCCATTTTTCTATTGAGTAAGTCTGCCTTAATTATTCCTAAATGAAATCCAATTTCCGTAGGATCAAATAAAAAAGATCTTCCCATCTCCACTCCTGCTGGCCTGTAAAATTCTATGTAGGCACACTCTTCATTTTGAAAAGATCCAATCATAGGTCGCGTGAAAGGAGATTGAATCAAACACCTCAACTCTTCTTCCCATGCCTTTAACGAAAAATTTTGACGGAAGGTATTGGCTAATATGGGCTCATTCATCCATTGATGTATTTTATTTAAATCTCCCATAGTTACATCTCTTACTGACCACCCATCAGATAATTCAAAGGATTCAAAAAAATCAAGTGAAGGAATAATTGATTTATCTACATCTGGGTTAAGAGGATTATTTAACCATTGCCTACCTATTTGTTCACCTCCTTTAAAGTGAGGTAAAACATAAAAAGGCTTTTTATCTATATTTCCAATCCCATCCATCATTGGATAAAAAGAAGATAATCCAGAAATGAAATTACTCGACAACCAAACCTCCACTATCGGATTTTCTAAAGATGTCAATTCTTGCTTTAATTTGTGTATTTTTTCTATTTCTTGATCTTGATTTTGAGAAGATGTGGCTATGTTTAGTAACTTATCTCCAATTAAGAATTTTTCAGTTAATTCACAATTCTGTAAAGAAAACAATCCTGTTTGAGTCGATTGTTGAAATTCTGTATAAACGTTAGTATAAGATTTTATACGATACTTTGCCTCTTGACTTAATAATCTATCAACAACTAATTCTGATAGCAGTATCTCTGAATCATTTTCTAACAATACAACTTTTTCAATTTGATGAAATCCTGTCAAAGACACATACTTAAAATACACTTTGATACGTTGTTGACTACTTTTGAATAATGGTAATTCTATTTCATTTTGATCAACGGTCACATGATTTTCTCTCAACCATCTTAACAATTTCATATACGATAAATTCATTTTACACACCTCACTCATATCTCAACCAAAATATCATCTAATTCGGCCAATATTTCTGCTGTTTTTTCTAAAATACCTTCTTGATCTTCTAACTCTTTTAATCTATTGATAAAAGAATTTAAGGTTCTGTTTTCAAATAAATCAGAAACTGAAATTTTTTCAAAATCCAAAGTCTGTCTAATAGATGAAATCATTTGTGTTGCCAATACTGAATCACCGCCTAATTGAAAAAAATCATCTTCTAGATAAACAGGATCTACACCTGTATAATCAGTAAATTTTTTCGCCAATAAAGATTCTAGGTACGTGTTAGGTTTTGTTTTCTCCCTGGCATTATTTTTCTCCCTGGCATTATTTTGTTGAGTATAAATATTTAATAATGCCTTACGATCAATTTTATCGTTACTTGTTAAAGGGAAATTTTCTAATATAAAAATTTGTTCAGGAACCATATACGATGGTAAATACTTTTCTAAATATACTTTAATACTATCTGAGATAATACTTTCATTTTCTTTAACTTTTACAAAAGCGATCAAATTAACACCTTTGTCTCTGATTACCATGACCACAGAACTTTTTATTGCTTTAATTCTATTGATTACACCTTCGATTTCATCAATTTCAATGCGGTATCCTCTAAGTTTTATTTGATTATCACAACGACCAATATAATCAATAACTCCATCGCTAGTGTATCTGACCAAATCACCACTTCTATACCAAATTTGTCCATCTCTGTGTACAAATCTCTCTTTAGTTTTATCTGGTAGATTGATATAACCATTGGCTAAACCCAAACCACCAATCCACAATTCACCAACAACCCAATTTGCACAATCATTACCTAATTCATCTACTACACGACAGGCATTATTTAGCAGAGGATAACCATAAGGAACACATGTGAAATAAGGATTTAATTCTCCTTTAACTTCAAAGTAAGTACAATGAATTGCTGTTTCAGTAGCTCCTCCCAAACCAGCAAATCTAGATTGTGGGTTATTGTAGTTGAATTGATAATATAACTCAGGAGATATTTTATCTCCTCCCAATATCACTAAGCGTAAACTGGGCATAACGGCATTCTCTTCTGATGAAAGTAACATTTCCAACATACTAGGAACTGCATACAGTTGAGTTACCCCGAATTGAGTAATTTGTCTATGTAGATAATCCACATCATAACGACCATTTTCATTAACCATTACGGTACTACCACCTACATTAAATAATCCAAAAGTATCTTGGATTGATAGATCAAACTCCAATGAAGAAAACGCTAAACTAATATCATCTTGCTTTACAGAAAAAATATGATTAACTACCTCTAAGGTATTCATGACTGCTTTGTGTGAAACTTCTACCCCCTTAGGATTACCTGTGGAACCTGATGTGAATATAATATATGCAATTGATTCCGGACTAATGGTCACAGGTACGGATAGCGGCTCAATATTACTAAAGCAATCTTTAGAAACAATAATTCTTACATTTTCAGCCTTAACTGTAGATAATGAATCTTCTACAATGTAAAACTTAGATTCTGAAATATTAAGAATTGATAATTTACGTGCTTCAGGTTGGTTGATTCCAATGGGGACATAAGTTGCCCCAGAGGCCAATATTCCAAGTAAAATAGCAATTTGTTGTGGGCTTTTCTTTAATGATAATGCTACTTTTATCCCCGGAACAACTCCTTGGGAAACTAAAAATGAAGCTACTCGTAAAGATAAATCCGCCAATTCTGCATAACTTATTGTTTTTATAGAATCTTCATCCTGCCAAAATATTGCTGTCTTTCTAGGTTGCAAAATAGCATAATTATAGAATTTTTGATGCAATATATTATCCGTTATTGGATAAGGAATATTATTATATTGACTTCTTAGTTTTATTTGCTCATCTATCACATCTTCTCTAAAATATTTCTGATGATTTTTTTCTGCTCGGATAATGGTTAAAATATTTTCTTGATATATTTTAAAAATAGCTTCAATTACTCCGGGTAAAAACACACCTTCTCTAATATCCCAATTGGCTAAAAATCCCCCCTCATATTCTGTAATTTGAGCATCTAAAATTACTTGAGGTCCTTGTGATAATATCCAAACAGGTTTTCCAAAATTTTTGGTAACTCGCTCTGAAAATAATTCCCCCAATCCAATAGCACTGGTATAGACCACAGGAGCTAATACTGTTGTTCCTCTATGTCTACCTAGATCTCTTAATACCTCTAAAGCAGAATAACTCGAATGAGTCACACTTTCCACAAAAGACGCACTAATACTTCTGATTCTTTCTATAATACTTTGCTTCTTAGTTAAATCTATTTCAACGAGTACTGATGAGCTAAAATCTCCTACCAATAAATCAACATCAGGATGAAATTGCTCTCTATTAAACAATGGAAGATTTAAGAAAAATCTTTTGATTTTTGAATGTGTACCAACAGCCTCAGCAAATGCAGTTAACAAAGTCATGGCAATTGTTACTTGATTATTTTTTGCAAATGTCTCAATTTTCTGTTTATTTTCAGAAGATATCCAATAAAATAATCTCGTTGATTTCTTCGATCCTAATAAATTTTGGTCATTAACTAAGGGAAGTTGCAAACTATTCGGAAAGTCTTTTATTCTCTCATTCCACCAATTTTTATCAATATCTTTATAAATAGATACATTATTTAGCTTTGTTAACATGTAGTCTTTATACGAGTAACCAATAGAAGGCAATTGTTCATACTCTTCATATAAAATAGCTAAGTCATTCAATAATATTCTATAACTCACAGCATCAGCAGCTAACATATCAATATCTACATGCAATCTAAATTTACTCTCTGGTAATAATGTAAGTGTAAATTCAAAAACTTTTTTCTGATTTTTAAATATTGTTTGACTACTTTTTTCGTAACGTATAAGTTCCAATTGAGAATTAACCTCAGAACTATTTAGTGAAGATAAATCGTTAATAATTAAAGGATCAAAATTAGATGATTTAGAAAATCTTTGATATCCATTATCAAGTATTTCAACAGTTAACATGTCATGTCTCTCAACTAACTTTTGTAAGGATTGACTAAATTTTTGTATATTTAAATTTTGACCTTCAAACTCAACATATAAATGAGCTGCTACATTTCCTAATGTTTGTCCATCCATAGAACCGACCCAATAAGCATATTGCATAGGTGCTAATGGAAATTCTTCATTAATTGCTTTAAAATTTTTAAATAAATTTTCGGTCTTGCCTCTTTCTATTAATAAACTTGACCATGCCACTAAAGTAGGATTTTTAATTAAATCCGCAAAAGTGACATCATATCCATCATTTCTTAAGCGACTGGATAAAGCCATTATTCTGATTGAGTCGAACCCTATTGAGAACAAGCTTTGATCCGCAGCAACGCTAAGCGTATCACCCAAAATACTTTCTACATGATGAATAATTTTTTGTCTGTGTTGTGAAAAATCTATATTTTCTTGCGACATTCCTCGCTCTCTCCCTTTCAAAAAATCTAGTATTCACTATTTGTATCAACAACCAACAATTATCACTTGAATTATATTTCAATTTTGATTATTATTATCATTATCATTTAATGACAAATTATAATATCTTTTTTTTATTTTGTATAGAATTATGAGGCAAATTATGGAAAATCCTTTTGATAACGAACAAGGCACGTTTCATGTACTAATTAATAAAGAAGAACAATATTCTTTATGGCCTACCTTCTGTAAAATTCCACAGGGCTGGGATGTTGTTTTAGAAAATAAAGACAGAGAAACTTGTTTAAATTATGTGAAAGAGAATTGGACTGATATGCGCCCAAAATCACTAAAAGAGGCCATGAATAATTTAGAGACTTAAAATTAGATTTTAAAATACTTGCTTTGTATAGAATTTTCTTTTCTTTTACAAAGGCAATTTATTTTCAACTTATTTTAAAATTAATCACCTATAAAATTTTGAGTAACTTATGTTGACTTTTCATAAAGTATTCAATGAATGATCACGACCATTCAACTTTATAGCAAAGAAAATATATCTTATCATATGTAAAATAGGAAATATTCAAACTTAATACTAGTTGCTTCTTATAAAAAATTTTTATTGGCAGTTAATAATACTGAATAAAAAAAAACTACATCCTATTAGCCTAATATTCAGAAAAATCTAATTTCAAAAATTTACATCTTTCAATTCTTGATGATTGTATATAACTATAGACATATAAACTCAGATAATTGAAAAAACATGGCACCACGCTATAATAGATAGTGACTTAAATAAATTTTATTTTTTATAATTAGGAGAATTTAAAAATGGCTTATAAAACGGTTAATCCTTATAATAACGAGCTTGTAAAATCATATCCATGCTACAGCAGAGGAAATTAAAACTGCATTAGATACTGGACATGCATTATATAAAAAATGGAAAAATGAACCTGCTGAAAGTCGTATAAAAATCTTACGCAAAATTGCTTCTCTGTTAAGAGAAAACATCGATGAATTGGCTAAAATTGTTACCATTGATATGGGAAAATTGTTGTTAGAATCTAAGGGAAGAGGTCGAACTATGTGCCACCATCGCTGACTATTATGCAGACAATAGCCCTGATATGTTAAAACCAATGCCTATTTCTACTCGCATTACTGGTGATGCTAGGATTGTCTATCAATCAACAGGTATTATTATGATGGTAGAACCCTTACTATCAAATTATGCGTGTCTTCGCGCCTAATTTTATTCTCGGAAATCCTATGATTTTAAAACATGCTTCAAATACACCGAGCTCGGCTGTTGCATTTGAAAAACTTGTTAAAGATTCAGGTGCTCCAGATGGTAGTTTGACTAATTTATTTGTAAGTTATGACCAAGTAAGTGAAATTATTGCTGATCCAAGAGTCCAAGGTGTTGCTTTAACTGGATCAAAACGCGGAGGAGAGTCAGTTGCCTCTGTTGCTGGTAAATACTTAAAGAAAAACACAATGGAATTGGGTGGTTCTGATGCTTTCATTATTCTATCTGATGCTAATGTTGATAAAGCAGTTGACTTAGCAAAGGATGCTCGTATGAGTAATACTGGACAGGTATGTACTTCATCTAAAAGATTTATTGTAGCAGAGAATCTTTATGACGAGTTCTTAGAAAAATTAAAAGCACGTTTTGAGAAGTTAGTCCCTGGAGATCCAATGGATCCCAATACGACACTTGCTCCTGTTAACTCAGAACGCGCTAAGAAAAAACTTCAAGAACAAATTGATAAAGCTATTGAAGGTGGCGCTAAAGTTTACTATGGCAATGAACCCATCGATTTGCCTGGTCAATTTTTACAACCGACAATATTGACAGATATTTCTGAAGACAATCCTGCATTCTATGAAGAGATGTTTGGACCTGTTGCTCAAGTATTTAAGGTAGGCTCTGATGAAGAAGCAATTGAATTAGCAAATAATTCAGAATTAGGTCTGGGTGGCATCGTTCTTTCTGAAGACACAAACCGTGGGACAGCAGTAGCTGAAAAGATTCAAACAGGTATGATATTTGTCAATACACCCCTAGTGACATTACCTGAATTGCCATTTGGCGGTGTTAAAGGTTCTGGATATGGTCGTGAATTAGGCGGTAAACTTGGGCTTACAACCTTTGCTAATGAGAAATTACTTGCTACCTCTGACAACTAGATTAAAATAACTATTGGATAGTTTTAATAATCACTAGCCAGAATTTTATTTTTAATCCTCTATGAATTTATCCTTTATTCATAGAGGATTTTTGTTAATATGTATTCAAATAACCTATACCTTAACATTTTTTAATGAATCAAGAATTGAATATTCCATCTCAAATAAACTTCCAGCAATTCATATTAAAATTAAAAAACGAATAACATATAATTAAAAATAATCACTTAGATTTTTCGTAATAAATATAAGAAATAACAACCACCCATAATAATAGCAATACTTCCTGCTGGCACTTCATAAGGCATGATAATTTGCCTGCCTATCCAATCGGCAAAAACAAGTATTCCTCCCCCTATTAAAGAAGAGTAAATCAATTGTTGTTTGATTAAGCGTGCACCCGACATGAGTGCTAAATGAGGTGCAAATAAACCAATAAATATAGTTGGACCTAAAGGTAAAGTACTAACCATTATCATGAATACAACGACAGAAATAATCAAAAACAATGCCATTGAATTATTAAGGCCAAGAGAAGATGCAACAGGCCGTCCTAATTGGACCAAGCTAATAGGCTTGTTAAAATAATACAAGATACCTAAACACAAAAATGCCAATAAAAAAGCTATAATACTTTGCAATTCAGTTGCATTATACGTTGATCCATTAAACCAGCTTAAAACTGACATTATTTTTCTATCCATACTCACAAACCAAACCTTAATCACAACATCGCTCAAGGCTGTAATCGCAATACCGGATAAAACTATTTTATCGCCCATAAAACCATTTTTTCTATTTAAAATTAAAATCATTGCAATAGCTAAAAAAGAAAATAACAATCCAAAAAGTATCACATAATAATAACTTAAGCCATTAAAAAACAAGATACTAACTATTACACCCACCACACAAGCTGAAGAAATACCTAAAGATTCAGGACTCGCTATGGGATTATTGGTAATACGTTGTAGTAATGTTCCAGAGATAGCCAATAGTATTCCTACTGAAAAAGCAAGCAAGACACGTGGATAATTTAAAGCTGCAGCCGAGAAATCGATAGACCATCCTGAAAGATTTTTATTGACTGATAAGCTTAAAATACAACCAATCACTAGGAAAATAATTAATAAATATTTTAAATATTTTGAAACATAATAGCGAGGCAAATGATAGCCTTTTTCTTGTCTTGGTGACAATTTGATATGATGAATCATCCAAATTAATACTGGAACACCTAAAGCTGTAGTAATAGCCCCTATTGGCA
Source organism: Neisseriaceae bacterium PsAf (assembly GCA_017114885.1). Classification (GTDB taxonomy): domain Bacteria; phylum Pseudomonadota; class Gammaproteobacteria; order Burkholderiales; family Neisseriaceae; genus QFNR01. Next base: position 26,799 of record WNLJ01000018.1, read on the forward strand.
ATACCATTTCATCATGCCAAAATATTAAAGTAAGTACATTCTGTGTAACTAATAACAGTAATCCCCCTAAAAATAAGGCGATTAAAATTTTCTGTTTTAGTGAAGGCAATCGAAGTTGATAAATAATACTAGCAGTTATCAATGCCATAAACCCAAGCATACCAACTGCACTAGTAATAACACCAATAATAACAGCTACTAAAACAAGCACTAAAATGCGAATAAATGGGACAGGCACTCCTAATGATTTAGCGTATTCACTTCCTAAGGTTAAGATATTTAATGGCTTAATAAAAATAAAACAAATAATAGTACCCAATACAACTATACTAGCTACAGTAATAACGCTATTCCAGCCATCTTGAACTAGAGAGCCCGCTTGCCAAATAGAAATACTTAATAATTTTTCAGGATAAAATAAAATCAGAACACTACTCAGAGCGCCTAAAAATAGACTTAGTATCAATCCTGCTAATATTAAATAAATAGAAGAAAAAGATTGATTCTTCATCAAGAATAATAAAAAAATTAAACTTATCATCGAACCTAAAAAAGCCACGATACTCGGCGAAATAATCAATATATCAGATAAAACCAACATATAGATTAATAGTGCAAATTGCGCCCCACTACTAACAGCTAGTGTATTATCTGAAGCTAAAGGATTCGCAGTTAACTGTTGTAATAACACGGTGGCAATAGACACTCCAGCTCCAGCAAAAAAAGCCATCACTATTTGTGGAATTACACTATATTTAAAAACAATAGTTTCAATACTATCCTGATAACTACCCAAAAATAGTTGAGAAATAGGTAATGGCCATTCAAGCATTACTATATATCCGGAAGTTAATATAGCAACAAACAATAGGATCAATAAAAATATAGAAAAGAATAATTTAGAATTGACCATTAGAAAAATTCTTTCTGCTCAGATGTGAGCGCCTCAAAGGTAATATGGGCAAATCTTTGCATGGTTGGCAAGGCACCAAAACTCCACACCGCAGGTAGAATACGATAATTTTCTTTTTGGCTAAAAGGTAAATAAGCCCAAATGGAATTATTTTCTAACTTAGTATTAATAAAGACTGGATAAGGTTTAATAATAAACAACATAGTATCTTTGGGAAGCTCTGCTAATTGAGCCATAGTGATGGTCGAATAGCCCCAATTATTGGTATTTTTTTTCTGCCAGGCATTAACGATACCTAATTTTTTGAATACTTCATCATACAAACTATTTTGTCCATAGATTCTTAAGTGGCGATCATCTATAAACATTACTACCGCAATTGGTCGCTCAAATTTTTGTTGCTTTAATTTTTCTTTATAGTTTTCTAATAATTGTTCTGTCTTAATAATTAAATGATTTGCTAATTCAAATTGATTAATCGTTGCGGCTAAGATCTTGGTTGCATAAACTGTCTGATCCCAACTAATTCCTCGATCAGTAAAAAAATCAATTTCTTTGAGCTTGGTATTGGGTGAATATTTTGCAACGAACTTGGGAAATAAGTCAGAATACCAAGAAGAAATAATCAAAATATCAGGTTGTAACTGTCGAATTAGTTCGGTATTAGGCGTTCCACGAGTACCAACATCTAATACTGAATCGGGTAAAAAAGGATATTCAACCCAGTTATTATAATGAATCTTATCCCCAACCCCTATTGGATAATAATTAAACTCAGCCAAAGTTTCAGCAATGGGCCAATCAATAGCAATAATACTTTTATCTGGCGCTGAATATAAAAAACAACCAACAAAGAAGGTTAAAATTCCCGTTATGAATATTTTAAAATTAACCACATTTATTCTTTCTGAAAATATATAATATATATACTAGATTAAAGCATACTTTTTTCCTGTTTCCGGATGGTCTGCCAAGGTAATATCAACATTATAAATAGCCTTTAAAATTTCAGGTTGCATAATATTTTCTGCTTGATCCTGATAAATAATGCGACCATGAGATAGAGCAATTAACTCGTGGCAATAATGGGCTGCAAAATTAATATTATGAATAATAATAATGACACCCATTTTAAATTCATCCACTAATTTCTGAATTAATTCCATGATTTCAATTTGATAAGCAATATCCAAGGAAGCAAGAGGTTCATCTAATAGTAAAAATTCTGTTTGTTGAGCCAAACACATTGCTATCCAAACTCTCTGTCTTTCTCCACCTGACAAATTATCTACCATTTCATTTTCAAGGTGTAAAGTTCCTGTTTTTTGTAAAACATCTTGAATGATGCTTTCATCATCTACACTATTCTGACGTATCCCTGTTCTGGCATATCTCCCCATTTTGACTAATTCGTAAGTCGTGAGCATGGTATGAGAAGGTAAATACTGAGGTAAATAAGCTACTTTCTTGGCATAGTCACGGTAGGAATATTTTTTTATTAATTGTTTATCTAAATAAATAGAACCTTCTGATATAGATTCCTGACGAGCTAATAGTTTTATCAAAGTTGACTTGCCCGAGCCATTGTGACCAATAATGCCATATATTTTATTTCTACATAGTTGAAGATTAATTGCTTCTAAAATTACTTTTTTTTTGACACTAACACCAACTTCATCAAGAACAAACATCCAATACCCCATCTTTTTTTACTTGCGCAGATATTTTTTTAAAATTAATATCATTTATACCCAGCGGCTATTATAAATTATAATGATTATCGTTTCTATACAATAATTAACATATGTGAGTTTTATGCAAAATAACAATATTTATGATTTCATCGGCGTAGGTGTAGGACCTTTTAATTTAGGCCTTGCTTGTCTAACTGAACCAATCAAAGAATTAAATGGTATTTTTTTGGATCAAATACAAGAATTTTCATGGCATCCTGGTTTATTAATTGAGGACGCCACTCTACAAATCCCTATATTAGCTGATTTAGTTACCTTAGCGGATCCTACGAGTCCCTATAGTTTTCTCAATTATCTTAAAGAAAAAGGCGATATATATCGCTTTTATATTAAGGAAAATTTAACTATATTACGTTCTGAATACAGTGATTATTGCGATTGGGCTTTACAAAAATTATCAACAATTCGTTTAGAGCATCGCGTAGACGAAATTATCTATCAAAAAAATGAGGATTGTTACCAAGTTTCTGGTCAAAATTTAAAAAACAAGCAGCCTTTTAAATTTTTAACCAAGAAACTAATTTTAGGCACGGGCACTCAACCGAATATGCCTGATTTCATTAAGCAAGATAGCGATAATATTCAACACTCTGCTTATTATCTAAACTATAAAGATGATTTCATCAACAAAAAATCTATCACCATCATAGGCAGCGGACAAAGTGCTGCTGAAATTTTTTATGATTTACTGATGGAGATTGATCAACACGAGTATGCACTTAATTGGATCACCCGTTCTCCAAGATTCTATCCTTTAGAATATTCAAAATTAACCCTAGAAATGACTTCTCCAGATTATGTTGATTATTTTTTTAGCCTACCAGCAGAGAAAAAAGATACTTTAATTCAAAAACAAGATAATCTTTATAAAGGCATTAATCGAACACTCATCAATGATATATTCGATTTACTCTATAGAAAAAACCTCAACCATTCTCTTCCTGTCAAAATTATTACCAATTCTGCTTTAACTGACGTGTCTAACCTCTCTGAAAATCTTTTTAAACTCAATTTCCAACACCAAGAATTGGAACAAAATTTTGAAGTCAATTCAGAAGCAGTTATATTGGCCACTGGGTACTCTTACCATTTGCCTAAGTTTATAGAACCATTACGTCAACATCTATTATGGGATAAAAAAGACAGATTAGACGTACAAAGAAATTACAGTGTAGATCAGAAAAAAAATTCTGTTTTTATACAAAATATAGGTCTATATTCTCACGGCATAGCAACACCAGATTTGGGAATGAGTGCTTATCGAAACAGTTATATCATTCGTGAGATAACCGGGAAAGATTATTATCCAATAGAAAAAAGAATTGCTTTTCAAAATTTTTTCCCTAATGAGGCTTTTAAATAAAAACATGAAAGAAAATCATTTTTTTGAGAAAACTTATCCAATAGGTATTTTCTCTTTAAAGGAAATTAGTACTCAAGAGGATATTCTGATACTGGAACAGTGGTTAACGAGTGAACGTGCCAATTTTTGGAACATGCAACACTACACAACAGCAGATTTTATTCAATATTATCAGGATATAAAAAATGATCCTGATAGAAGTGCCTACTTGGGTTATTTAGATAATACCCTCATTTTTATGGTTGAGTTATATAACCCTAAATTTGATGAAGTTAGTCAACACTATCCCGTTCAAAAAGGAGATATTGGCATGCACTTTTACATTAACCAGCCACAAAAAATTATCCCGGGTTTTTCTTTTACCGTGATTTCATATATTTTAGACTTCTTGTTTCAAAATAAAAATAATCAAAGAGTTGTTGTTGAACCAGACAAACATAATACAAAAATCCATCCTTTAAATACACGAGCTGGGTTCAAATACGCTAAAGAAATCGAATTATCTTATAAAACAGCGTTACTTGCTTTTTGTACTAGAGAAGATTTTTATAAAACCCAATTAAACGAAAGTAAAAATGATGAAAAATAAGCAAAACAATCAGATTTATGCTGAAAGTATCCAATACCTAGAACAAGCACCATGGGATAAAATTAATCGTCATTTGGTCAAAAAAATCTTAACTGAATTCAGACATGAGAGAATCCTATCAATAGAATTAATTGATGAATCAGAAAATTTATACCTATTCTCACTTCCTGAACTATCTATCGAATACCAATTTAAGGCAATCCCCTATTTTCTCAACCATTTAGAAATCGATGCAAACTCCATTGTTAAGAAAAAACAAGGAAAAGTTCAAGCTATTGATGCTAAAAAATTAATCTTAGAAATAAGAAATCAACTAGAAATATCAGATAAATTGTTACCAATTTATTTAGATGAAATTGCAGCTACCCTATCCAGTAGAGCTTACAAAGAAGTAACACCAAGACCTTCAGCTAAAGAGTTACTTAAAGCTGATTTTCAAACCATAGAAAGCAGTATGGATGAAGGTCATCCTGTTTTCGTGGCCAATAATGGTAGAATTGGTTTTGATTCAATCGACTATCTATTATTTGCACCAGAGTGTGCCCATTTATCTCAACTGATATGGATTGCTGTTAACAAAAATCGTACTGTATTTTCACATCATACATCATTAAATTACGAAACACTTATTCAAAAAGAGTTGTCTTCTGAATTAATTAATAAATTTCAAGAGAAGTTAGATTCATTATCGGTCAATTCTGAAGATTATTATTGGATGCCAGTACATGAGTGGCAATGGCGGGAAAAAATAACCACAAGATATGCTGGTGAAATCGCTTCTCAAGATATTATTTATCTGGGTGTTGGCGAAGATAGCTACCAACCACAACAGTCAATTCGTACTTTCTTTAATCACAGTCATCCTGAAAAATACTATGTAAAAATGTCTTTATCAATTTTGAATATGGGCTTTATGCGAGGCTTATCTCCTTACTATATGAGTGGTACTCCTGAAATCAATGAATGGCTAGAAGAGTTAATTGGACAAGATAGCTTGTTAAAAGAATATGATTTTAGATTATTAAAAGAAATGGCGGCTATCGGTTTTAAAGACTTATTAATGGAAGAGGCAATTAAAGAAAGTATTCCTCAGAAAAAAATGTTGTCTGCTCTATGGCGGGAAAGCCCTATTCATAAAATCAGTCAGCAACAAAGCATTAAAAGCATGACTTCTTTATTACATATAGATAAGCATGGCAATAGTTTTTTAAATGAACTAATCCTAGCCTCTAATTTAAGCACCGAAAGATGGGTTGAAAAATTTTTACAAGCCTATTTCCTACCTTTGCTACACTGCTTTTTTAAATATGATTTATTGTTCATGCCACATGCTGAAAACTTAATTCTTATTTTTGAAAATAATATTCCTGTTGGTGCGTTCATGAAAGATATTGCAGAAGAAATTGGCATCGTCAATAGCGATATCAAAATTCCTGAATCCATTTCTAGAATTAAATATCAAATGACAGAAAGCACCAAACTTAATTATTTTTTCTTAGATATTTTTGATTCTATTTTTCGTTTTATTATACCGATACTGGATAGAGATTTAGGTTTTAAAGAAATAGAATTCTGGACCTTGGTTGGTAATCTCATAGAAACCCATCAAGAAAATCATCCTGAATTTAAAGAAAAATATCAAAGATACAACCTATTTATTGAATTTTTTGAGTTAAATGCTTTAAATCGACTTCAAATTAGAAACAATATACAAATGCTTGATTTATTAGATCAAGAAAGTAGTTATCAATTTGTCGGTAAACTAAAAAATCCATTGTTTTTAGCTAAATTTGGAAATTAACCTTGAACAAATTGACGCCGCATTCCCTCTCTTAGGCGTTAGCCAAGAGAAGGGTCA
>WNLJ01000030.1 GCA_017114885.1 Neisseriaceae bacterium PsAf
GTTCTAATTCCGGCCCACCTCGGCTTAATTTCACATGTCCAATTCCCTTTCTTAATTAATTTAAAAAATTATTACAAAAATTACTTTCGTCAGTATCAGTAATAGTTAATTGCCTCATTTTAGCGTAATTAATTAAGCCATTTCAACAAAAAATAACTATTTTAGCAAAATTAATTTTTATCTAAAATCATTGATAAAGCAATTCTTTTTCTCTTTTCATCTACCTCCATGACTTTTACCTGTATCACCTGACCAACTTTCACTACCTCTTTAGGGTCTTTAATAAATCGTTTAGCCATTGCCGAAATATGGACTAATCCATCTTGATGAACGCCAATATCGACAAATGCGCCAAAGTTAGCTACATTGGTAATTACTCCTTCTAAAATCATACCTCTTTTTAAGTCTGAAATTTCTTGTACTTCGTCATTATAGTTAGCAACTTGAAATTCTCCTCTTGGATCTCTACCAGGTTTTTGTAACTCTTTTAATATATCAACTATCGTTGGTAGTCCAAATTGCTCTGTAATATAATCTTGTGCTCTAATTTTTTTTATCATGCTATCATTGCCAATTAAATCATCCGCCTCTACTCCAAGATTTTTCAACATCTTAAATACAATTGGATAAGCTTCTGGGTGAACTGCAGAAGCATCTAAAGGCTCTAACCCACCATTAATACGTATAAATCCTATTGCTTGTTCATATGTTTTAGCTCCTAATCGATCTACTTTCAGCAAATCAGCTCTTTGTTGAAATGCGCCGTGTTGATTACGATAGTTAATGATATTTTTAGCATGTGTATTATTTAAACCAGCAACATACGATAACAAAGCTTCTGAGGCCGTATTGACATCCACGCCTACTGCATTAACACAATCTTCTACCACATCATCCAGACTACGAGATAAAGCAGACTGGTTTACATCATGTTGATATTGCCCTACACCAATTGCTTTGGGTTCTATTTTTACTAATTCAGCCAAAGGATCTTGTAAGCGTCTGGCTATCGACACCGCCCCTCGTAAAGAAACGTCTAAATCTGGAAACTCATTAGCTGCCAATTCCGAAGCTGAATAAACAGATGCTCCAGCTTCTGAAACAATTACTTTATGAATATCTTGATAATCAGAATCAACTAATAATTCAGTCACCAATTTATCTGTTTCACGACTTGCTGTTCCATTTCCAATGGCAATCAGTTTAACGCCAAAACGATCTATCATTATCCTTAACTGTTGCCAACTGCCTGATTTATCATTACGTGGTTGAAAAGGATAAATAGTGCTTGTCTCTAATAATTTACCCGTATCGTCAATAACAGCTACTTTTACTCCTGTTCTAATCCCTGGATCTAAACCCATAGTTACTACTCTACCCGCTGGTGCGGCCAGCAATAAATCTCTTAAATTACTTGCAAATACGTTAATAGCCTCTTTATCAGCTATTTCTTTTAGATGATTCAATAATTCTAATTCAAGTGAAATAAATATTTTAGTTTTCCAAGCCAAACGAACTGTTTCTAACAACCAATCCAACTGTTCTTGTGACGTGATGCGGTTAAGATTAAAAAAACGAATTATCCGTTCCTCAAAAATATTCCCATGACTGATTTCTGGATACCCTAATTTAACTTGTAAAAATCCCTCTTTTTTACCTCGTAAAATAGCCAATGCTCGATGCGATGGAATACGATTAATATTTTCTTGATAGGCAAAATAGTCTTTAAATTTTTCTGCTTCAATTTCTTTATCTATCACTACTTTTGTTTCAACAATACCATTTTTCCATAAATCCTCACGCAATTTTCCAATCAACTCAGTTTGCTCACTAAATCGTTCCATTAAAATATAGCGTGCTCCTTTCAAAGCCTCTTCACTTTGATTGATTTGCTTTTCTGGATTCAAATAACTTTGCGCTTTTTGATTTAAATCTGGTATTGAAGAAAGTAATATCGCCTCTGCCAAAGGTTCTAATCCTGCTTCTTTAGCAATTTGTGCTTTTGTCCGCCTTTTAGGACGATAGGGTAAATACAAATCTTCTAACTCAGTTTTATTATCAATGTTCACAATTTTTTTTTGCAACTCTAGCGTTAGTTGATCTTGTTCTTCAATACTTCTCAGTACTGTTTGCTTTCTATCTTCCAGCTCTCTAAAATACGCTAAACGATCCAACAGATATCTTAGTTGAGTATCATCTAAACCATTGGTTGCTTCTTTACGATAACGAGCAATAAAAGGAACGGTTGCTCCTTCATCCAATAGCTGGACTGCTCTTTTTACTTGTTGTACATCAACGCTCATTTCTTGAGCAATTTTTAAATCAATATCCATTACTAACCTATAATTATTCTGTGACTGCCAATTCTACATTCTACCATTTTGTACTGTTTATTTTGCTCAAGAATGCTAAAATAACCGAATTGTTAAGTACAAGGAGCAGTCATGCCCAATCTAGTTCAAAAGGCGATTCCCTATTCTGCTTTTCTCGAACGTCTTCTGCAAAGCCGCCGTATCGATGAAGACAAACTTAACTATCTTTCTGAAAAACCACTTCCGGATAATTTCTTTAATGCTTTCGCTCCTTGGAATGAAATCATTGAACAATTAAATGAAGAAGAACTTAAAAAACAATTACGTCGTTTACGTACCATCACATTTTCTCAGCTATTAGTCCGAGATTTAGCCCTTGTAGGCAGTCTAAATGAAGTCATGCAAACCATGACTAAACTTGCTGATTTCTCTTTGTTAAAAGCTCAGGAATTAGCAGAAAAACAATACAGCATACGCTATGGTAATCCCATTGGTTCTGTCTCTCAAAACATCCAGCATTTAACAATCATCGCCATGGGAAAAATGGGGGGCTATGAACTCAATGCCTCATCAGATATCGACATCATCTTTAACTTCCCTGAAGATGGCATGACTGATGGTAAAAAATCTATTAGCAATCAAGAATTTTTTAGCAAAGTGGCTAAAAAAATTATTGCTATTATCGACGACATTACAGAAGATGGTCGTGTTTTTAGAGTAGACACCCGGCTTAGACCAAATGGTGATTCTGGTCCTATCGTAATGAGTGAAGATGGATTAGAAAACTACCTACTAAGAGAGGGTCGAGAGTGGGAACGTTATGCATGGATTAAAGCTCGAGTCGTATCCCCTTTTCCCAACAATATCCGTTCGTTGGTAACTCCTTTTATATATCGTAAATATCTTGATTTCAATAGTTTTCAAGCTATGCGTAAGCTTCACCAACAAATCCGTCCAGAAATATCCCGAAATGATCTTAATGATAATATTAAGCTCGGACATGGAGGCATTAGAGAAATAGAATTCATTGCACAAATATTTCAAATGATTCGTGGCGGCCAACTCTCAGAATTGCAATTAAAAGGAACCGTAGAAACACTACAACAATTGCAAAAATTACAAATTCTGGATGAAGAACAAACCAGCTTATTACTAAAAGCTTATTCTTTTCTCAGAAATCTGGAGCATCGTTTACAGTATAAAGAAGACCAACAAACTCAAAATCTACCTCAAAATACTATAGATCAAAATCTGATTGCCAAAAGTATGGGCTTTGAAGAATATAATGATTTTTTATCTCAACTTAATTTTTATCGAGTTAATGTAAATAATCTCTTTAATGATATTATGCATGAACCAGATTCTGAAAATCAGCAATCTAATAACGATTTGGAAAGTCTTTGGTTGAATATTGATCAAACTGAAGCGCAAATTAAAACATTAGAAAAATATCATCTACCAGAACCCGAAAAGTTTATCGCCCAACTACAAAATTTCAAACAAAGTGCTGTTTATGAAAAAATTCGCCCTAGCGTACAAGTATTATTTGACTCTCTCATTCCAAAATACCTCGAATTTATTGCCAAGTTAAATGCAAACAGCACTACTTTAGAACGAATAATAGAATTTTCAAAAAACATTACTGGTCGATCATCTTACCTGGCTCTTTTAAACGAATACCCAGGCGTTACTTATCAACTAATTTCTATTTTAAATCAAAGTAAATGGATGAGCGATTATCTTACCAATCATCCTATCCTTTTAGATGAACTTATCAGCGCACAACTATTAGACACCAACAATTGGGAAGAACAAAAATCAATTTTAACTCGTAAATTAGGCTTAGCACCCAATGATATTGAACAACAAATGGATGTAGTAAGAAAATTTCAACATTCTTTTATTTTTCGTTTGGCTGTACAAGAATTAAAAGGTCTATTAACAGTAGAACATCTTTCAGACCAATTATCCATCTTGGCCGATATCATACTCGAAAATGCCATCACCCAAGTTTGGAATAATTACAAAAAAGCGCATATCAAAACACCAAAATTCGGCATTATTGCTTATGGAAAACTAGGAGGAAAAGAATTATCCTACGATTCAGATTTGGATTTAGTCTATTTATACGATGATGATTATGCAGAAGCCAACGAAGTTTACAGCTGGTTTTCTTCGAGATTAACTTCCTTTTTATCAGCTGCTACCAGTAGTGGTAATTTATACGAAGTTGATTTGCGTCTAAGACCTAATGGTGAAGCTGGTTTTCTTGCTACTGACTTTGAAGTCTTTGAAAATTATCAATACAATAATGCCTGGATTTGGGAACATCAAGCACTCACACGCGCTCGTTTTGTTGCAGGAGATCCTGAAATTGAACGTAAGTTTAATCAGGTCAGAAAAGATATATTGATGTTAAAACGCAATCAATCTGAATTGAAAAATGAAATCGTCGATATGCGCCATAAAATGCTCAATACTCATCCTGATGATTTCAATAATGTTAAATATGCCAGAGGCGGATTCGCTGATGTAGAGTTTATTGTACAATATATCGTCTTAGCCTATTCCCACCAATATCCTGATCTAACAGAAAATTTAGGCAATATTGCCCTTTTAAAAATGGCTGCAGAACATGGTATTATTGATTCAGACTTAGCAGAAAAAGCAAGAGTTGCTTATAGAAATTACCGCAAAATAGCTCATAACAAAGTGTTACACGACGTTCCACCTCCTGTTGATCTAATTGATCTAGAGGATGATTACTCAAATGTAAAACAGCTATGGAATCACGTTTTATTAGAGGACAAAAAACACCTACTACTAGCCACTAGTAATAGGTGTTTCAACTAACTTTAAAGCGCCAATATTATTTCAATAAATGCGCAATTCCTTCGCGTTCTTCTTCTAATTCTTTAACAGTTAGACTTAAACGCTCCTTACTAAAATCATCTAATGGCAAATCTTTTACAACTTGATATTCACCATTTTCACAAGTCACAGGTACACCACAAATGATTTCCTTCGGAATTTCTGCATAAGAGCCATCAGAAGAAACACCCATAGTTACCCATTCCCCATTAGAGCCTAATACCCAATTCCTGATATGATCAATTGCTGCATTTGCTGCTGAAGCAGCACTTGATAAACCACGTGTTTCAATAATTTCAGCTCCTCTTTTACCTACTTTAGGCAAGAATGTATTGACATACCAATCTTGATCATTGACCATTTCTTTAACACTTTTTCCATCAATAGTTGCAAATCGATAATCCGCATACATAGATGGACTGTGATTACCCCAAACTACCATTTTTTCAATCTTACTCACTGGTTGTTTTAATTTTTCTGCCAATTGACTTAAAGCACGGTTATGATCCAATCTTAACATCGCTGTAAAGTTCTTAGCTGGTAAATCAGGCGCTGATTTCATTGCGATATATGCATTGGTATTCGCTGGATTTCCTACAACCAAAACTTTTACATTGCGGTTGGCTACTTTATTTAATGCCGCACCTTGTACTGTGAAAATTTCTGCATTTGCTTGCAATAAATCAGCACGTTCCATTCCTTTACTACGAGGTCTAGAACCTACTAAAATAGCAATCTCAGCATCTTTAAATGCCTCTTCTGGATTGTCGGTGGTAAACATATCTGCCAACAAAGGAAATGCACAATCTTGCAATTCCATCATCACTCCCTTAACTGCTTTTTGTGCTTGAGGCAAGTCCAATAATTGCAAAATAATAGGCTGATCCTTACCCAACATTTCGCCACTGGCAATTCTAAACAATAAAGCATAGCCAATTTGACCTGCTGCCCCTGTCACTGCGACGCGAATCGGTTGTTTCATCTGTAAACCTCCAAAAAATTATTAATTAATCCAAAAAATTATTAATTAAAAATTATTGCCTTGAATTCTATTCTATAAACTTTTTTATCATATCAAATTAGAAACCTAAAAAACAGTCAATCTTGTTCAAAAAAATCAGAAATTTATTATTAATTCGTAAATCCGATCATTTCAATAACATAGTCGTTTCACTTGACAATCAGGTATCCGTATCTATTTATGAATTTATTTTTTTCCTTTAAACTCGATAATATCTAACATAATGAATACAAGACAAACATTAAGGGTCACATTCCAAATGGAGTGTAACCCTTTCTTCAAAAATACTGACTAAAGCAACTCATACATCATGTATAGTTATTTATAATTAACTTTTTAATGATGTAATGATGGCTTGAGTAAATTGACTAATATCATCAGGACTTCTTGAGGTAATAATTTTACCAAAAGTCGTATCAACAACAACAGGTTTATCTACCCAATCAGCACCTGCATTTTTCAAATCTGTGCTTACTGTCTTATAGGAAGTTAATTGTGTTTCATTAACAATTCCCGCTTCAATCAATAACCAAGGTGCATGACATATTGCTGCAATAGGTTTATTTTGCTCATTAAACTCTTTAACCAGAGAAATTGCTTTTTCATTTACTCTAATATTATCTGCATTAATAGTACCACCAGGAATAATAAGTGCTGCGTAATCATTTGCATTAACGCTATCAATTGAGCCAGACACTTCAACCACCGGACCAGGATCTTTATCAAAAACTAAAGTTTGAATAGGTTTTCCTGTTGTTGAAACAATATAAGACTCTACACCGCCATCTTTAAGCAAAGATACAGTTTCCAATATTTCTGCCGTTTCAGTACCATAATCAGAACTAATAACTAAAACTTTTTTATTTGAATCTGCCATATTTATTTCCTCCTTTAATATTTAAAATTTTATAACTTATCATCTACAGTCTAGCACTTGGAAAACAACATGACTAGGAAAATTTTAAAGTGTAAATACACAAAAAATATCATAATAATTTATTGCAAAAAACAACATAAAAATAAACTATGAAATTAGGTGTAATTGAAAATTTTGTATAATTTTTTATACCTTTGTCATCTAATAATTAAAAACCTAAAAAACAATAAATCAATAAATATAGATAGAAAACGAAAATTAAATATTTTTTTGACAATGGATAACTAAACACTAACCAACTACGATTTTCATCAATCACTACGTAATTTAAAGTTAATTTATCGTATCATTTATTGCGACATAGTCGCAAAAGGTGTAAATTATATAACAGACCCCATACGAGGACATTTGTGCTAAAATATGCCAAGTGTTTTAATGTGGTTTTCTTTTTTATTTTATAATTATAATTCTTTGGGAACATAACCATGCACGAAAATAATTCTAAGTATTTGAATTTATTTCATATTAGACAATCAGTTACTGCTATATTATCGATTTTGCATCGGGTCTCTGGTGCTGCTCTTTTTGTAGGATTGCCTTTCTTCATATGGCTACTCTCTAGCTCACTTAATCAAAAAGAAGCTTTTGATGCCTATCAAGCAGTAATTACTAATCCTGTCGTTAAGGTCATTTTATTACTTTTCTTATGGGCTATCTTTCACCATGTATTGGCAGGAATTCGTTTTTTAATTCTTGATACTGGCAAAGGTTTGGACGTCAAAACAGCTAAATTAACCGCAAAAATAGTGTTGTTTAGTGCACCCATAATTGCCTTGATCGTTGGAGGATACTTATTATGGTAGATCGTCATTTAACTGGAGCCCATTACGGCATTAAAGACTGGATATTTCAACGTCTTTCTGCTGTGTTAATTTTGGTTTTTTCTATTATTCTAATAATAGGATTATTCTTTGTTCCCTCTAGCTATGAAGGTTGGCAGCAATTTTTCTCTTATGCTTCAGTAAAAATTATTGCTCAAATAATAGTAATTGCTGTCGCAATCCATGCATGGATTGGGGTTAGAGACATATGGATGGATTATATTAATAACTCGGGATTGCGTTTATTAATGCACACTTTGACATTTGTATGGCTTTTAGCTAGTTTTATTTATTCAGTTTATGTAATTTGGGGGGTGTAAGATGAGTTATCCTATTCGTCACTTTGATGCAATAGTAGTTGGCGGTGGTGGGGCTGGTCTGCGCGCCGCATATCAATTATCAAAAGCAGGTATTAATACCGTAGTTTTATCTAAAGTTTTTCCAACACGCTCGCATACAGTAGCGGCCCAAGGTGGTATTTCTGCCTCATTGGGAAATGTACAGCCTGACCAATGGGATTGGCATATGTACGATACAGTCAAAGGTTCCGATTGGCTAGGCGACCAAGATGCGATTGAATATATGTGTCGTGCTGCTCCCGAAGTGGTTGTAGAATTAGAGCACATGGGTATGCCTTTTGACCGTGTTGAAAGCGGCAAGATATATCAACGCCCCTTTGGTGGACATACTTCAGAACACGGAAAACGTCCCGTGGAACGTGCTTGTGCTGTAGCTGACCGTACAGGCCACGCTATGCTGCATACGCTTTATCAACAAAATGTAGCTGTTAATACTAATTTTTATGTTGAATGGTCTGCACTTGATTTGATTAGGGATAATGATGGGGACGTTATCGGTGTCGTAGCCATGGAAATGGAAACTGGCGAAGTTTATATTTTGCATGCTAAAGCAGTTTTATTTGCTACTGGTGGTGGTGGTCGTATTTATGCCTCTTCTACTAACGCCTTTATGAATACAGGAGATGGTTTGGGCATGGCTGCTCGGGCTGGTATTCCTTTGGAAGATATGGAGTTTTGGCAATTCCACCCAACCGGTGTTGCAAAAGCTGGCGTATTAATTACAGAAGGAGTGCGTGGAGAAGGTGGAATACTTCTCAATAGTGAAGGTGAAAGATTCATGGAACGCTATGCACCGACTGTAAAAGATTTAGCATCAAGAGATGTTGTTTCTCGTGCGATGGCCATGGAGATCCACGAAGGTCGAGGTTGTGGTCCTGACAAAGATTATGTCTTGTTGAAATTAGACCATTTGGGTGCTGATAAGATTATGTCTAAATTACCAGGTATTCGTGAGATTGCTATTAATTTCGCAGGTGTTGACCCAATTAAAGATCCTATTCCTGTGGTCCCAACCACACATTATATGATGGGTGGTATCCCAACGAATTATCATGGCGAAGTTGTTGTCCCACAAGGCGATGATTATGATGCCAAAGTAAATGGCTTTTATGCAGCAGGAGAATGTGCTTGTGCTTCTGTACACGGCGCCAACCGTTTGGGAACGAATTCGTTATTGGACCTGGTTGTTTTTGGGCGAGCTGCAGGCAATAGTATGATTGAATTTATTAAAAATTATGGGCCATTAAAACCATTACCAGAAGATGTAGCAGAATTTACTCGTGCAAGATTAGAACGTTTAAACAGTCAAACCAATGGTGAGAATGTTTCTAGTTTGCGCAATGAATTACAAAAAAATGTTCAGGCACACGCTGGAGTCTTTAGAACTGACGCTGTTCTAAAAGAAGGTAAAGATAAGATTTTTGAATTAGCAGAACGTGTTAAAAAGACTGAAATTCAAGACAAGAGTAATATTTGGAATACTGCTAGGTTAGAAGCTTTAGAATTAGATAATTTGATTGAAGTGGCTAAGGCTACTTTGGTATCAGCTGAAGCTCGTAAAGAGTCTAGAGGTGCGCATGCATCTGATGACCATCCTGATAGAGATGATGCTAACTGGATGAAGCACTCATTGTATTATTCTAATAATAACTCATTATCTTATAAACCAGTACATACAGATCCATTAACAGTGGATTATATTAAACCAGCCAAACGTGTGTACTAAGGAGATAAATTATGGAAACAATCAAGCTATCAATCTATCGTTATGATCCTGAAAAAGATGAAAAGCCCTACTTTCAGGATTATGAAATTGAAGTTGCACCTAATGAGGTGAAATTATTAGATTTACTTATTAAACTTAAAAGCACACAAGATGATTCTATTTCATTTAGGAGATCTTGTCGTGAAGGTATTTGTGGTTCTGATGGAATGAATATTAATGGTAAAAACGGACTGGCTTGTTTGACCAATATTCGTGACTTAAAACAGCCTATCCGCTTAGCTCCTCTTCCAGGGTTACCTGTTGTTCGAGATTTAATTGTTGATATGACGCAATTTTTTAATCAATATCACTCTATAAAACCATACTTGGTTAACAATACAACACCCCCTGAAAGAGAAAGAATTCAAAGCCAAGCGGATCGTGCTGAACTTGATGGTTTATATGAATGTATTTTATGTGCCTGCTGTTCTACACAATGCCCTTCTTTTTGGTGGAATCCAGATAAATTTATCGGTCCATCTGGTTTATTAAATGCCTATCGTTTTATTGCTGATAGCAGGGACACGACTACTAATGATCGCTTAGATTATCTTAATGATCCTTATCGATTATTTAGATGCCATACCATTATGAATTGTGTGGATGTTTGCCCTAAACATTTAAATCCAACCAGAGCCATTGGCAAGATAAAAGATTTAATTTTAAACCGAGCAATTTAATGGTTGATGAGATTCTCCAGAGAAGAGCTAAGTGGTTATCAAGGAGAGGCTTGCTTGAATTGGACATAATGCTGTCTAAATTTGTTGCAAGTCCTCTTTTTGAAACGTTAAATAATGAAGAATTGTCTGTTTATATTCGAATTTTAGATTGGCAAGATCATGATTTCTTGCAAACTTTGCAAGGAATCAAATCTCACAATGACCCTGATATAATAAATATAATTCACAAAATACAATCTTGTAGTAGAATTGATTAAACTTAATTTTTCTACAAAATAAAAATCAAAAAAAATTTTTCAATCAAGATAACAAGGAGATGCTATGTCTAAGTCTGTTAAATTACAATATGGTGAAGGCTCCACTGCAGAATTTCCAGTACTTGAAGGTACTTTAGGAAATGATGTTGTTGATATCCGAAAATTCGGTCAAACTCAAATGTTTACCTTTGACCCTGGCTTTTTATCAACGGCAAGTTGCGAATCTAAAATTACATTTATTGATGGTGCTAAAGGGCTTTTATATTATAGGGGTTATCCAATTGAACAATTAGCAGAGAAAAGTGATTATCTTGAAACTTGTTATTTGTTAATTTATGGTGAACTGCCTACTAAAGAAGAAAAAGAAAAATTTGTAGATGACATTACTCATCATACATTGGTACATGATCAATTAACTAGATTTTTCAATGGCTTTAGAAGAGATGCACATCCGATGGCCATGATGGTTGGTGTTGTCGGTGCTTTGGCTGCTTTCTATCAAGACAGTCTAGATATTAATAATCCAACTCATCGTCGTATTGCTGAGTACCGCTTAATTGCTAAAATTCCTACTATTGCAGCAATGTGTTATCGTTACTCAAAAGGTCTTCCTTTTATGTATCCTAACAATGAGTTAAACTATACTGCTAATTTCATGTATATGATGTTTGGTACTCCTTGTGAAGAGTATGTGCCTAATCCAGTACTGGTTAAAGCATTAGACAGAATTTTTATTTTACATGCTGACCACGAACAAAATGCCTCTACTTCAACTGTACGTTTGGCAGGCTCTTCTGGTGCTAATCCTTTCGCTTGCATCGCTGCTGGTATTGCTTGTTTATGGGGACCTGCGCATGGTGGTGCTAATGAAGCTGTTTTAAAAATGCTCAATGAAATTGGTCATGTTTCTAATGTAAAAGATTTCATGGAAGGTGTAAAAGAGAAAAAATACCGCTTAATGGGTTTTGGACACCGTGTTTATAAAAACATGGACCCTCGTGCTGCTATCATGAAACAAACCTGCGATGAAGTGTTGAATGAATTAGGTCTACAAGATAGTCCTTTGTTTAAATTGGCTATGGAATTAGAACAAATTGCTTTAAATGATTCTTATTTTGTAGAGAGAAAATTATATCCTAATGTCGACTTCTACTCTGGAATTGTTTTATCAGCTTTAGGCATTCCTACTTCTATGTTTACTGTGATTTTTGCTTTAGCAAGAACTGTTGGCTGGGTTTCTCATTGGCATGAAATGATTGCAGATCCAGAACGTAAGATTGGCAGACCTCGTCAATTGTACACAGGTTCAACCAAAAGAGATTATGTAGATTTGGATAAAAGATAACTCAAGACCTAAAAAAATCACCATCTTAGGATGGTGATTTTTTTATTAAAAATAAAGTCGTATAATAATAATTATCATAGTTTATCAATAAATTTAAATTTAACTATATCCATACTTGCTTTCTAAAAAATCGTTTATTATGAGATGGAAAGTGTTAGAATGGAACAGTAAGTAAAACATACAAAAAACTTTAGAATATACAGAGGATGATTAATCATGATGAAAGAAGAAAGTGAGTTATCCTATCTTTACGGTGGGAATGCTCCATATATTGAGGATTTGTATGAACAATATCTAATGAACCCTAAAAGTGTTGGTGATTATTGGAAAACACAATTTGATCAGTTGGCAAAAGAAAATGGCGTAGTTGCTCACGATCAGCCAAGACTAGGAATTGAAGAGTCTTTTAGAGAATTGTCCAAAGCAAAAAAACAAATGCCCTCCTCTCATGCAAGTGCTGAGGAGATGCAAAAGCAAGTTAATGTATTAAGATTAATTTATTCGTTTAGAATTTTGGGTTCTAGATTTGCTGATTTGGATCCACTAGGACGTCAAAATCAAAGAATGCAATCAGATCTACTAGATCCAAAAGCTTATGATTTAAGTAAAGAGGATTTATCTAAGAAATTTTCTGCATCTCCTAATTTTAATGCAAACAATGAACCTGTTCCTTTGTCTGAAATTATTTCAAAATTGAAAAAAACTTACTGCGGTACAATCGGCGTTGAATACATGCATATTGTTAATTCCGAAGAAAGACATTGGGTCAGAGATCGTTTTGAATCTGAACTTTCTACCCCTAATTTTAGTAATGAAGCCAAAAGACATATTTTAGATAAATTAACCGCAGCTGAAACATTTGAAAAATATCTTCATACTAAATTTGTAGGCCAAAAACGTTTTTCACTTGAAGGAGGCGAAAGTCTTATTCCTGGTTTGGATTATTTAATTAACAAAGCCGCGGCACAAGGAGTTCAGTCCATCGTTATTGGTATGGCTCACCGAGGACGTTTAAATGTTTTAATTAATATATTAGGAAAATCTCCTCAGGACTTATTTGATGAATTTTCAGGCAAAGCGGAAGTTATGCTTCCAAGTGGTGATGTAAAATATCATAATGGTTTTACTGCTGATCTTGAAACAGAAGCAGAACCTGTACACGTCTCTTTGGAATTTAATCCTTCGCACTTAGAAATTGTTAACCCTGTGGTACAAGGAAATGTAAGAGCAAGACAAAGAAGAAGAGGCCCTGAAGGTAAAGCTCAAGTGTTGCCTATTCTTATTCATGGTGATGCTGCTCTTTCAGGTCTGGGTGTTAACCAAGCGACATTTAATCTATCCCAAGTTCGTGGGTATACCACAGGGGGCACTGTACATATTGTAGTGAATAATCAAATTGGTTTTACCACTTCAGATACTAGAGATTTGCGTTCGACTACCTTTTGTACTGATATTGCGAAAATGATTGATGCACCTATTATTCATGTGAACGGTGATGACCCAGAAGCAATGTGTTATGTTTTAAAAATTGCTTTAGATTTTCGGACTAAGTTCCATAAAGATATTGTGATTGATATGGTTTGTTATCGTCGTTTAGGTCACAATGAAGGAGATGATCCTTACATTACGCAACCGATGATGTATAAAACGATTGCAAAACATCCAACAACCCGTACTTTATATTCTGAAAAGTTAGTTAAAGAAGGTATTTTACCTGAAGATGAATCTGAGGAAATGATTGAAAATTACCGCACTCTACTTGATGAGGGTAAACATGTTCGTCAATCTAATCTTGGTGTTTATCAATATAAATATTCTCAAAATTGGGATATTTATAAAGACACTCATTGGACAGAAGAAGTGGATACTTCACTATCAACTTCAGAAATAAAATCATTGACGGATAAATTCACAGAAGTGCCTGAAGGTTTCCAATTACACCGTGCTGTTGCTAAATTGGTAGAGCAAAGAAAGAAGATGGGTGCTGGAGAAACACCTATGGATTGGGGTATGGCTGAAACATTGGCTTATGCAAGCTTGGTTGCCCATGGTAATGGTGTCCGTATTTCTGGTGAAGATTCAGGTCGAGGAACTTTCTCTCATAGACATGCTGTTTTCCATGACCAAAATAGAGAAAAATGGGATCAAGGTATTTATATCCCATTGCAAAATATTTCCAAAGATCAAGCTTACTTCATGATTATTGATTCAATATTAAATGAAGAAGCTGTTTTGGCTTATGAATATGGTTTTGCATGCTCTGCTCCTACCCAATTAGTTATTTGGGAAGCTCAGTTTGGTGATTTTGCCAATGGTGCTCAGGTAGCTATTGACCAATTTATTACTTCTGGAGAAGCTAAATGGGGTCGTCTTTGTGGATTGACTGTTTTACTTCCTCATGGTTACGACGGTCAGGGGCCAGAACATTCTTCAGGTCGCATGGAAAGATGGTTACAATTATGTGCTGATGACAACATACAAGTTGTCTGTCTTTCAGAAGCTGCACAAATGTTCCACGTTCTTCGTCGTCAAGTTTTGAGACCTTATAGAAAACCTCTAGTCATCTTTATGTCTAAACGTTTGCTAAGATTTAAGGATTCTATGAGCGATATTAGTGATTTCAGTAATGGTTCAAAATTTAGAAATGTTATTGGTGATAATCTTGAAAGAGATGACTCTAAAGTTAAACGTGTCATTGTTTGTACTGGTCAAGTTTATTACGATATTAAAGCTGAGCGCGAAAAGCGCAAATTAGAAAAAGAAATAGCAATTATTAGAATTGAACAGCTTTATCCATTCCCAAGTGAAGAGTTTAAAAATGAATTGGATAAATATGGTAAAACCTCTGATATTAAGTGGGTACAAGAAGAGCCTTTGAATCAAGGTGCGTGGTATCAAATATTACACCATATCTACCCTCACATTGGTTCAAAACGAAAACTCTCTGTTTCTGTAAGACCTGCAAGTTCATCACCTGCAGTTGGTTACAAGAGTTTACACGTTCAACAACTAAATGATTTGCTCGATGATGCGCTAACTTTATAAAAATTTAAGATGGAGAATACTAATGATTATTGAAATTAAAGTGCCTGTTTTACCAGAAAGTGTTACTGAAGCAACTTTGATGTCTTGGAATGTCAAAGTTGGAGACTATGTAAAACGCGATCAAAACCTAATTGATATCGAAACAGATAAAGTAGTATTGGAACTTCCTGCTCCTGATTCTGGCGTTATCACTGAAATAATAGGCCAAGATGGAGAAACCGTTGAAGCTGAACAGCTGATCGCAAAACTGGATACTTCTGCAAAAGAAGGTAGTTCAGATAAGAGTGAAGAAAAATCAAACGAAGAAAAACCTTCAGAAGATAAGCAAGATGAAAAAGCGCCTGCAGAAGCTAAAGAAGAGAAGAAAACTTCAGATAGTGATACTGCTGAAAATACCAAAGACGCTAGCAAGGAATCTATCGCTATGCCTTCAGCTGCGAAAATTGCTGCTGAAAAAAATATCGATTTAGATCAAGTTTCTGGCTCTGGGAAAGATGGTAGGGTTTTAAAAGAAGATGTGCAAAATCAACCTTCAGGTGGAAAATCTGCTAAATCTCAAACACCTCCTCCTGCAGCCGGAGAAAGAGTAGAACAAAGAGTTCCTATGACTCGTATTCGTCAAAGAGTTGCTGAACGTCTTATGCATTCACAACAAGAAAATGCTATTTTAACGACGTTTAATGAAATCAACATGAAACCAGTCATGGATTTACGTAAACAATACAAAGATTTATTCATTCAAGAACATGATGTAAAACTTGGATTTATGTCTTTCTTTGTAAAAGCCGCTGTTGCTGCATTGAAAAAATATCCTGTTGTCAATGCCTCAATTGATGGTACTGACATTGTTTACCATGGTTACTTTGATATTGGTATTGCTGTGAGTACACCGAGAGGATTAGTTGTTCCTATTATTAGGGATGCTGATTTACTTTCATTTGCAGATATTGAAAAACAAATTCTTGATTTTGCTAATCGTGCTCAAAGTGGTAAATTAGGTTTAGATGAAATTACGGGTGGTACATTTAGTATTACTAATGGAGGAACATTCGGTTCTATGATGTCAACTCCTATCATTAATCCACCTCAATCTGCTATTCTTGGTATGCACTCTATTTATGACAGAGCTGTGGTAGAAAATGGTGAAGTGGTCTCTCGTCCAATGATGTACGTTGCTTTATCTTATGATCATCGTTTAATTGATGGAAAAGAAGCCGTACTAACGTTGGTAACTATTAAACAAATGTTAGAAGACCCGTCTAGAATGATATTGGAAATCTAATCCAAATTAGAATAAAGGTAGCGCTTAGCTACCTTTATTCTCTTAGAATTTCCATAATAAATTTACTCTAAAGGAGTTTGAATATGTCTGAATTTGATGTTGTAGTCATTGGTGCTGGCCCTGGTGGTTATATTGCAGCAATTCGTGCTGCACAGCTTGGTTTTAAAGTTGCTTGTATTGATGCAGGTAAAAATAAAAAAGGCGATAAACCTGCCTTAGGTGGTACTTGTTTAAATGTTGGGTGTATCCCTTCCAAAGCTTTATTACAATCTTCTGAAGAATTTCACAAAGCCAGTCATGAATTAGAAGATCACGGGATTTCGATAGACAAAGTTAAAATTGATATCCCTAAAATGATTGCTAGAAAAGATGCTATTGTGACTAAATTAACCAGTGGTGTTGGCTTTCTATTTAAAAAGAATAAAGTAGAAAATATTCATGGTCACGCTTCATTTAAAGGAAAAGATGGTGAGTGGTATCAAATTGAAGTGACTGATGATAAAAATTCATCTGAAGTTAAAGCTAAAAACGTGATTATCGCTACAGGATCTAAACCTCGTCAATTTCCTTCTGTTGAAATTGATAATGTGAATATACTCGATAATGTTGGTGCTTTAGATTTAGAAGCTGTTCCTAAAAAATTAGGTATGATAGGTTCTGGAGTGATTGGTTTAGAAATGAGTTCTGTTTGGAATCGTTTAGGCTCAGAAGTAACTATTCTCGAAGCCCTACCTACTTTTTTACCTATGGCTGACCAACAAATAGCTAAAGAAGCTTTTAAGATTTTTACTAAAAATCAAAAGTTAGATATTAAACTTGGTGCTAAAGTCTTAGAAGTTCACTCTAAAGGAAAGCAAGTTAAAGTAAAATACGAATTAGATGGTAAAACAGAAGAAGTTACTTTCGATAAGTTGATTATTGCTATTGGCCGAGTACCCAATACAGAAAATCTAAATCTTGACGCCGTGGGTGTTACTCAAGATGATCGTGGTTTTATTGAGGTAGATGAAAATTGTTCTACCAAAGTTGAGAATATCTGGGCTATTGGTGATGTTGTAAGAGGTCCTATGTTGGCGCATAAAGCCAGTGAAGAAGGTGTTGCTGTGGCTGAACGTATTGCTGGTCAAAAACCACATGTTAATTTAGATATTATGCCTTCAATTTTATATACCACTCCTGAAATTGCTTGGGTAGGTAAAACCGAAGAACAATTAAAAGAAGCTGGTGTTAAATACAAAAAAGGTACTTCTAGTTTTGCACCTAATGGTAGAGCGTTGGCCATGGGAGCAGCACAAGGAACGGTTAAAGTTCTTGCTGATGAAAAAACAGATCGTATATTGGGCGTACACATGATAGGCCCTATGGTTTCTGAATTACTTGCAGAAGCCGTGGAAGCATTAGAATTTTCGGCATCTAGCGAAGATATTGCTAGAATTGTACATGCCCATCCTACCCTATCTGAAGTAATACATGAAGCAAGTTTAGCCGTTGATAAACGTGCTTTAAATGGATAATTAAACCTATTTCAATCATGCTGACATATTATTCTATAACACTAAAATAATATGTCAGTCATTAAAAATTTTATTAACTTAATTTTAAGGAAATTCTATGAATTTACATGAATATCAGGCAAAAGCGATATTAAAACGCTATGGTTTGCCAACTCAAGATGGAATTCTAGCAACTACTCCCAAAGAAGCTGGTGATGCATTTGATCAATTAGGTGGTAAGTTTGCTGTTATTAAAGCTCAAGCACATACTGGTGGACGTGGTAAATCTGGTGGAGTTAAGGTTGCAAAAACAAGAGAAGAAGCAGAACAAATTGCAGGAGAAATGATTGGAAGTCGTTTGGTAACTTATCAAACTGATGCCAATGGTTTACCAGTAAACTCTGTTCTTGTTTGTGAAGACATGTATCCTGTCGAACGAGAAATTTATTTAGGCGCTGTTGTCGACCGCTCTACACGTCGTGTGACTTTTATGGCTTCTACTGAAGGTGGTGTAGAAATTGAAAAAGTCGCTGCTGAAACACCTGAAAAAATATTTAAAGTATCGGCAGATCCATTAGTCGGATTAATGCCTTTTGAGGCAAGAGAAGTTGCTTTTAAACTAGGCTTAAAAGACAAACAAATTAATCAATTTGCCAAAATAATGACTGGTTTATATAAAGCCTTTGTTGAAAATGATTTTTCTTTAGTAGAAATCAATCCATTATCTGTACGCAAAAATGGTGAGCTTGCCTGTGTGGATGCCAAAATCGGCGTTGATTCTAACTCTTTGTTTAGACACCCAGACATAGCAGAACTACATGATAAATCACAAGAAAACGAACGTGAATTAAGAGCCTCAGAACTTGATTTAAATTATGTGGCTCTGGAAGGTAATATCGGCTGTATGGTTAATGGTGCTGGTTTGGCTATGGCTACCATGGATATTATTAAACTTTATGGTGGACAACCTGCTAACTTCTTAGATATTGGTGGTGGTGCTACTAAAGATCGCGTTATTGAAGCTTTTAAAATTATTCTTGATGACGAGTCAGTTGAAGCAGTACTGATTAATATTTTTGGTGGTATCGTACGATGCGATATGGTGGCAGAAGCAATTATAGCTGCAGTCAAAGAAATTAATGTTACAGTCCCAGTCGTTGTAAGACTTGAAGGGAATAATGCAGATGTTGGCGCTAAATTATTAGACGAATCTGGATTAAAAGTTATTTCTGCAAACGGTTTAGCTGATGCTGCTGAAAAAGTAGTTGCAGCAGCAAAACAAGCTTAAGGAGAGTCAAGAATGAGTATTTTAGTTGATAAAAATACAAAAGTTTTAGTACAAGGATTTACAGGAAAGAATGGTACTTTCCATTCGGAACAAGCCATTGCTTACGGTACTAAAGTAGTTGGTGGGGTTACCCCAGGAAAAGGAGGTCAAACTCATTTAGGTTTGCCTGTTTTCAATACAATGCAAGAAGCAGTAGCAGAAACAAAAGCAGATACTTCTGTTATTTATGTTCCTGCACCTTTCGTTTTGGACTCAATCATTGAAGCAGTTGATTCTGGTATTAAACTGATTGTTGTCATTACAGAAGGAGTCCCTACTTTAGATATGTTGATTGCTAAACGTTACATAGAGACAGTGGGTGATGTCCGTTTAATCGGTCCTAACTGCCCAGGTGTTATCACTCCTGGAGAATGTAAAGTTGGGATTATGCCTGGACATATTCATTTACCTGGTAGTGTTGGTATTATTTCTCGTTCTGGTACATTAACTTACGAAGCAGTGGGACAAACTACTAAAATTGGTTTAGGCCAATCTACTTGTGTCGGAATTGGTGGAGACCCTATTCCTGGTTTCAATCAAATTGATGTATTAGAATTGTTTGAAAAAGATCCTCAAACTAAATCTATTGTTTTGATTGGTGAAATTGGTGGTACTGCGGAAGAAGAAGCCGCTGAATACATTAAATCAAATGTTACCAAACCAGTAGTAGGTTATATCGCAGGTGTTACTGCACCTAAAGGTAAGAGAATGGGTCATGCGGGTGCGATTATTTCAGGTGGTAAAGGAACTGCTGAAGAAAAATTTAAAGCATTTGAAAAAGCAGGTATTGCTTACACCAGAAGTCCTGCTGAAATCGGTTCTACCTTACTAGAATTGCTAAAATCTAAAGGTATGGCATAAGTTTATTTCTACTTTTTAAAAAAAGGGTTAGTTCAACAACTAACCCTTTTTTATTGTCATTGTATTTTTCTTTATTTTTTGATAGCCATGCATGTCATATCTAAGGCCGTCATAGCAAAATGCTGATTAAATATTTCAAAAAATTCATCCTCTCTTGCTTGTGCTAAAACATATATTAGAGGAATGAAATGTTCTTGACTGGCAATAGATAAGGCAATTTCAGGACTATTACTTTCCAAATAATCGAAAAATCCTTCTATATTTTTATCTTTTAGATAGCTAATAATCCGCTCTTGAAAGATTTTCGCCCATGGATAAATCTGTGATGTATTATCAATATTTCTACAATAACCTAGATTATGAATCAAATTCCCACTGCCCAAAATTAAAATATTTTTTTCACGTAAAGAACATAATGATTGAGCCAATTCAAAATGTTGTCTAAAACTTAAATCGTAATTGATACTCAATTGAATCACAGGAATATTGATGTGTGAATTGACCTGATAAATAACACTCCAAGTACCATGATCTAAGCCCCACTCATTAGTCAAAATAGGCTGATAATTCATTAATAAGGAAGCGACATACTGCGCTATATCTTGGCTACCTGCTATGTTTAATTGTATATCATACATTTCTTGAGGAAATCCATAAAAGTCATAAATTATCTTTTGTGGATTATTAGTGGTGATTCCTACACCATGTGTGACCCAATGAGCAGAAATACTTAATATGCCTTTTAATTCAGAGAAATTCTGTAAATATTTTTCCCACTCAATCGCATATGGGTTATCTTCTATCATTAATATAGGACTTCCATGTCCAATAAAAATAGCAGGAATTAAATCAGCTTTATTGATCATAAATACAATTCATTCATTAAAAAATAATATTAGCCATTAGATTATTGACCACCTTCTTTATATTGATTAAACCAGTTAACAATACGCTCCGGAGAAGATGAGAGCCACTGATGTCCCGCTGATGGTTCAACATATATTTCGGTAGTAATTCCTGATTTTTTAAGTTGTCTATAATATGCTTGTGCTGTTGGTTCCGGCACAATAATATCTTTCCCCCCATGTAATAATAAAGTAGGTGGATGGTTCTTAGGCAGTTGTTTAGGCACGATACAAGCAGGACCAAAGCATGTCGCATAAGACCCAGATTGTATAGCCAATGCCTTAAACTGTCCTGGAAAAGAAATCGCCATACGACTGGTATTGTAGCCCCCGCTAGAAATTCCTGTAGCAAATTGTACTTGGGGATTAATCGGTCCAAAATCGCCTGAAGCTACTTTTTCAAATAAGGTCTTTAAAAAATAATAATCATTGGTTTTTTCATATAATTCAGGAGTTAATGCCATGCTTGTTTCCCATATTTTATGAAATCGTGCGCTTGGCGCAATAACAGCATAACCATTATCAAGTAAGTTTTTAATCAATTCTGTGCGATGATAATTGGCAAAAGGCGCATCTGATTGAGAACTAAAGCTGGGTGCGAAATAACCTGTCCCTTGATATATGAACACAACTGGCCAGCCACCTTTAGGGGCTGTCCCTTTTGGGAGTTGGTAAACAACATCTCTTTTTTCTATTTGATTTAAAGGATTAGTATAACTAATTTGTACTTTACTACTAGGACAATTTAATCTTTTCACACCTTCATTTAGATTTTCCAAATAACAATTAGATTCTTGATGTTTTCTAGCGTTCCTATGCTTGTCACTTGCAAAAGTTGCCTGAAAAACAAATAAAAAAAATAATAATAGTATTTTATGCTGCATTGACCAACCCCAAATTTTAAATATAAGTCAATAAAATGGTAAAATAACACTCTATTGACGAATTTTAACAAATTAATGTGTAAAATTATATAATTAAGAATGAAAGATTGACATAAGATTAGTAAGATCTATTTACATTCAAGATATAATAATGGTAGATAAATAATTCTTGCTAAATGTGTTTTTTCTTCTTACACTAATGTTTCTTAATTTTGATTAAAATAATAAAAGGAAAAATTATGGCTAATCAACTCAGAAAAGTAGCAATCATTGGGGGAAATCGTATTCCGTTTGCTCGTTCCAATGGCGCCTACATGAAAAAATCAAACTCTGACATGTTTACAGCAGCATTGAATGGTTTGATTAAACGTTTTAATTTAGATGGTGAATTAATTGGCGAAGTAGCCGCTGGTGCTGTATTAAAGCATAGTAAAGATTTCAATATGATTCGTGAGTGTGTCTTAGGCTCTAGTTTAGCGCCAGAAACACCTGCATATGACTTACAACAAGCTTGTGGTACAGGATTACAAGCTACCTTTCAAATTGCGAATAAAATTGCATTAGGATTAATTGATTGTGGTATTGCAGGAGGTGTTGATACCACTTCTGATGCGCCTATTGCAGTTGGTAAAAAAACTCGTGAAGCGCTAATGGAAGCAAATGCTGCTAAAACAATGGGTGCTAAGATTAAGGCACTTACTAAAATTTCCCTTTCTGGTTTGATCGAACCGCCTCAAAACAAAGAACCTCGCACAGGTCTTTCTATGGGAGATCACGCTGCAATTACCGCATTAGAATGGGGTATTACACGTGAAGATCAAGATGAATTAGCTTATCTTAGCCATAAAAATCTAGCTGCTGCGTATGAAGAAGGTTTTTTTGAAGATTTATTGACCCCTTTTGCTGGTTTAAAAAGAGATTCTAATTTACGTCCTGATACGACTATTGAAAAATTAGCTACACTAAAACCAGTTTTCGGAAAAGGTCCTGATGCTACCATGACTGCAGGTAACTCTACTCCCCTTACAGATGGTGCCTCAGCTGTATTATTGGCCTCTGAAGAATGGGCAAAAGAACACGATCTTCCAATTCTTGCTTATTTAACCTTCCAAGAAACTGCTGCTGTTGATTTTATCGGTAGAAATGGTAAACCAGAAGGTTTATTGATGGCTCCTGCTTATGCTGTGCCTAGAATGTTGAAACGAGCTGGTATTACTTTACAAGACTTTGATTTTTATGAAATTCATGAAGCTTTTGCTTCTCAAGTATTATCAACCTTAAAAGCATGGGAAAGCGATGCTTTCTGTCAGCAAAGATTAGGCTTAGACGGTGCTTTAGGCTCAATTGATAGAAGCAAATTAAATGTTAAAGGTTCTTCTTTAGGTTGTGGACACCCATTTGCAGCAACAGGAGGCAGAATCTTAGCGACAGCAGCCAAGCTTATCAACCAGAAAGGTCACAGTAGAGCACTTATCTCTATTTGCGCAGCTGGTGGACAAGGTGTAACTGCAATTGTAGAAAAATAATTTTCTCTCACTGAATAAAAAAGGTCAGATATAATTCTGACCTTTTTTATTGTTACTGCTTATTATTCATGCTTTATCTAAAAAAAGCAGGAAGTTCCATGCCTGTCATTCTCGCCATAAATCGAATCATCGTTGTATAAATATTAAAAAATAATTTACCATCATTTGAAATAGGTAGATTATCGACTACTTGATTGGCATTAACATTAGCTAAATTATCAACTGCTTGAGTAGCGGTAACAGGAATAGATTCATTATTATGATAATAATTAGGCGCAGAGCCTGTTATTGCATTATTTGCCAAAGCAGTCGTACTTGTTAGTAATAAAGTAGAAATAAGTAGCATAGAAAGATTCTTTTTTTTCATCATTTACTCTCCTTATAATTTTCTTAGAGTGATAATTTAACATAAAGTTCATTAACTATGGGTTATCATAAGGTCGCAATGCAATGGATAAGCGATCCAAAACGCCATTAATAAATTTATAACTATCCTCTTTGGCATATCCTTTAGCCAATTCTACACTCTCATTAATGATGACAGGAAAAGGTGTTTCTGGTGATGTTTTTAATTCATGACAGGCAATCAATAGAATTGCTTTTTCAATGGCATTCACTTCTTCCCAACTTCTATCTAAATATGGTGTCAGTTCAATTTGATATGTTTCAATCATGGGATAAATGCCTAAAAATAAAGTATCAAAAAAGTTTTCATCTACCTTAGGCTTTTTCTCTTGTGATGCATTTAAAAAGGTTTCAGTTTCTTTAATATTTTTTGATAACTCTTGTGCGGAGTACTCGGGATTTAAAATTAATTGATAAAGTGCTTGTAAAACAAATTCCCGTGAACGACGTCTGGGCGTTCTCATACTATTATATTCCTTAGATAATTATTTCTTATTTTTTCTTAAATTTTTAAGATGATTGGCCATTTCAATAGCAACATCTGCAGCTTCTGAACCTTTTATTCTGGCCCTAGCAATAGCTTGTTCATCATTTTCTGTCGTTAGCACAGCATTTGCAATCGGCGTATTAAAATCCAGTGATACTCGAGAAATACCTCGTGCTGAAATATCAGCTACCAATTCAAAATGATAGGTTTCTCCACGGATGACCACGCCCAATGCAATCAAGGCATCAAAATCATCGCAAACCAACAAATTTTGTAATGCAATTGGAATCTCTAGTGCTCCAGGGACTGTAACCAGGGTGATATTTTTCTGTTTAACCTCTTGTTTAATTAATTCTTTAACACAAGCATTTAAAAGCTCTTCACCAATCCCATTTGAAAACCTAGATTGTACAATACCAACCTTTAAGCCTTTCCCTTTTAGTTGAACTGGATATTTCTTCATTGCTTTTCACTCTCTTCCATGAATAAGTCAGATACCATTATACGTATTTTTATTGATAATAAAACCACATTTATATTATATTAGACTTGATTTTAATAAAAGTACCCATATTTAGAAGTAATTGATAATTGAAAGATAATATAAGTCATGAGTGATAGAAATTTTTATGATGTATTAGGAGTGAGTAAAACAGCTTCTCAAGAGGAAATTACTAAAGCATTCCGCAAGCTAGCTATGAAATATCATCCGGATAGAAATCCTGATAACAAAGAAGCGGAAGAAAAATTTAAAGAAATTCAACAGGCTTATGCTGTTTTATCCGACGCAGAAAAAAGAAAACAATATGACCAGTTTGGAGAAGCTGGATTTGGTCCTAACATGGGTGGTTTTAGTAGTAGTGATGCATTTGACTTTAGTGATATATTTAGTCAAATGTTTGGTGGTGCAGCAGGAGGAAGAGGCAGAAGCCAACAACCTCAAGCTTATCAAGGTGCTGATCTACAATATGATATTCAAATTAGTTTAAAAGAAGCAGCAGAGGGTGTAAAAAAGACAATATCCGTACCTACCGAACAAGAATGTGATGTTTGTCATGGTTCTGGTGCTAAACCAGGAAGTAAAATAGATATTTGTTCTACCTGTCATGGAACAGGTACTGTTAATGTGAGACAAGCTATTTTTCAATTTCAACAAACTTGTCCAGATTGCCACGGTACAGGAAAAATAATCAAAGAACGTTGTGTCAAATGTAGAGGCGAAGGAAGGACTAAAACCACAAAAACCTTGGAAGTTTCTATTCCCGCAGGGATAGACGAAGGACAATTTGTGCGCTTAAATGGACAAGGTGATGCGGGTGTTAATGGCGGTCCTAGTGGTGATTTATATGTTAAAGTACACATCAAACCTGACTCTTTCTTTGTAAGAGATGGTTCTAACCTGCATTGTGAAGTGCCTGTTACCTTTACGTTAGCTGCCTTAGGTGGCGAGGTAGATGTTCCTACTTTAAATGGAAAAGTAAAACTAAAAGTACCAAAAGGAACCCAAAACGGTAAGACCCTACGCCTTAAAGGCAAAGGCTTAAAATCGGTCAGAGGAATCGGAACAGGTGATTTATACTGTCACATATATGTAGAAACCCCTGTCAATTTAACCAATAGGCAAGAAGAAATATTAAAAGAATTTGATGATATTTCAAAAAATCTTTCCTATTCTCAGACACCAAAACAAAAAACTTTCTTTGATAAACTCAAAAATTTGTTTAGTTAAAAAAAACCTGCATATGCAGGTTTTTTTTAACTATTTTTCTAATGGTATTACTTGTGCAGTTAAAATAATTTTCCCTTTATCTGGCTTTTCCAACGAGTATGACCAATTATCATCAGATGTATTCGCCACAAACAATTCTGCACTGCCTGGAACTAAGAAAGGTTTACCAAATTCAACTTTATAAGTGCACGCTGTTGGTAGCTTCTCTTCACTAGAAGATAATATTCTTGCCATCATCCAACTCCCATGTGCAATGATTTGCGGAAATCCAAAAGCTTTTGCTGTAATAGGTGACATATGAATAGGATTTCTATCGCCAGAAATAGAAGCATACTGACGAATCATTTCAGCCGTTGCTTTGACTGTTTCTTGACTAGTAACATTTGATTTATCAAAAGCTTCAGAAGATTCTTTAGGCGTACCGCTTAATGATGTTTTTTGTTTACGCAACATCGCACTCACTTGTGACCAAACTAATTCAGAACCAACATATACCTCAGTAACCACGTCTATTAGTAAGCCCGAACGATGTTCTCTCATATTTTCAGTATGCACGTAAATATCGACAACGGCATCTGTCGCTACCTCTTTATACTGATTAATGGTATTGTATAGATGCACTAAACCTACTGGCACATAAGGAAAATCTGGCTCCGTTAATAGTTTAATGACTATCGGGAAAGCCACTGAATATAAATAGGTTATTGGCAAAACATTGCGATTTGCTAACTGTG
Source organism: Neisseriaceae bacterium PsAf (assembly GCA_017114885.1). Taxonomy (GTDB): domain Bacteria; phylum Pseudomonadota; class Gammaproteobacteria; order Burkholderiales; family Neisseriaceae; genus QFNR01. The sequence goes on from WNLJ01000030.1 coordinate 27,047, forward strand.
TATTATCTGTATATTTTTTAACCTCTTGTGGATTTAATCGATAATTTTTCAAAATAAATCTTTTCGCAGGAAGACTTGGTAAAGCACTACCTCCATGCTTAACAGTTAATGATTTTGTTATCATCTGCCCTGCTGCTTTCAAATATCCCTTAGTCAATGAAGGCAAACCATTTAATTCAATATCTTTATTACATGACCCCATATTACGCTCCTAAAATAGAGTAATTATTCTATCAAACAAAAAGTATTTTGAACACCATAGTGGATGTCGTTTTTGTCTAATGAACAATACTTCTTACGGAAAATTTTTGTCTAATTACATTAATAATACAGACAATAAATGATAATTTATTACTTTTTTGACAAAAAACAACATTATATTATAAAAAAATAAAATTTATTCAATAAAAAAAATTAGCTCTATCATATTTAATTTATTGGAATATATCAACAATTAGTATATTTAGCTATTGATTTGTTTATTAACAATAATGATATACTAAAAAAAACATATATAGGATGTTTATGGTTAGAATTGTTTTTATACTCGGTTTAGCACTGTTTGCTTTATTTTTTGGCGCAGGAAATTTAATCTTCCCCATTAAATTGGGTTGGGAAAGTGGTTCTTATTTTTATCCTGCTATTATTGGCTTTTTAATTACTGGTGTTGGCATTCCCTTACTCGGTCTAATCGCAAGCTCTACTTCCCCTGGTGGAATTCCTAAAATATTAGAAGAAAAAGTAAGCAGGTGGTTTTCTGTCTTATTAATGACGACCATCTATCTAACCATTGGTCCTTTATTTGCTATCCCTAGAACTACCACTACTTCTTATACCATTGGTATCGTTCCCAACATTAGTGAAGATTCTAATCTTTATTTATTTCTATTTAGCATTGTGTACTTTGCCATCGTATTGGCATTAAGTTTAAAACCGTCTAGAATCGTAGAAAGAATTGGCCGATTCCTAACCCCTGCTCTATTACTGGTTATTGGTTTACTTTGTGTGATGGCTTTTTTAAAGTTAAACACCCCTATCACTGATTTAAAAGGTCCTTATTTAACAAATAATCCTTTTACCGAAGGCTTTACTGAAGGTTATTTAACCATGGATGCCATTGCTTCCATTGCCTTTTCGATTATTTCTCTAACAGCACTTAGAGCAATGGGAATTATTAAAAAGAATAAAATATTAAAATACTCTTCTTTAGCTGCTTTAGTTGCAGGAACTTCTCTAGCCATTGTTTATATCAGCTTGGGTTGGATTGGAAATCATTACCCATTAAGCACAGAACAAGTGAATTGGATTACTCGCAATGAAGTACATGAAGGTGCTTATATTTTAGCCAGTGCTGCTGATACTCTCTTAGGTAGTTTAGGTCCGATAGTTGTATCAATTGTGGTCACCTTGGCCTGTCTTACTACCGCAATTGGGTTAACAGTGGCCATTTCAAGTTTTTTCTTTAACTTACTTCATCCATATGTCCCAAGCTTAAAATATAATTTTTATGTTTATTTCTTTACTTTAATTAGTTGTATTTTATCTAACCAAGGACTTAATAAAGTTATTAATGCGTCAATACCTATTTTAACCATTCTCTACCCTATTACGATCTTAATTATTTTCTTGACCCTCATTAATGAAATCATCCCTATCCCCAAGATTGCATTCCAAATTACAGTAGGTACAACCTCTTTAATTAGTATTAATAATGTATTTTTCAAAAATATATCAGAACAAGCTTTTATTCCTTTTTATGAGGCATTAGGTATTTCAATGACTGATTTGACCTTTGCTTGGATTATACCTTCTGTTATTGCTCTGATTATTGGCTATTTAATAGCTTATTTACGTAAAATAGCTTAGAATATAAGTTTCGGAAACAGGGGTGCCAAAAGGCTGAGATAATACCCTTAATACTCGATATGGTTAATACCATCGTGAGGAGTTAAACGATACTTAAAAAACCAAAGAATATTAACCAAAGATCGACTGTTTCTAAATAATTTTTCTAGGAGTTTCTCATGAAACAGTCAAAATCACTTACTTTTAATGAGTTATCACAAAGTATTTCATCACAATTTCAGTACCCCAATTCAAATAAAATTTACCTGCAAGGTAGTCGTCCTGATATTCTTGTACCTATGCGGGAAATTCAACAGTCAGATACCATTACCTCAATAAAATCAGTACACAATCCCCCTATTCCTGTGTATGATACTTCAGGAATTTATTCGCAGAAAAATTCTGAGATTAATTTGGAAAAAGGTTTACCTCAAATACGGTCTTCTTGGATTAAAAGGCGTAATGATACAGATCAATTAACTCATTCATCATCAGAATACGCTAAAACCAGACAACAAGACTCTAAAATAAAAAATTTTAGATTTAATTATATTCACCAACCATTACGTGCCAAATCGGGTCTTAATATCACTCAAATGCATTACGCAAAACAAGGAATTATTACGGATGAAATGGAATTTGTTGCTATTAGAGAAAGAGCAAAAATTTCTAAATTGATGCAGATGCCAGAATATCAATCATTGTTAAAACAGCATCCTGGACAATATCAATCTAATTATTTCCCTACCAACATTGACCAAATAACACCAGAATTTGTAAGACAAGAAATAGCCAATGGTCGTGCTATTATCCCTGCTAATATTAATCATCAAGAGTTAGAACCAATGATTATTGGGCGCAACTTCCGTGTTAAAGTAAATGGAAATTTAGGTAATTCCTCAGTCACTTCTAGCCTAACCGAAGAAGTAGAAAAAATGGTTTGGTCTTTACGTTGGGGAGCAGATACAATTATGGACTTATCCACAGGAAAATATATTCATGAAACCAGAGAATGGATTTTAAGAAATTCTCCAGTACCCATTGGCACTGTCCCCATTTACCAAGCGTTAGAAAAAGTTGGCGGTATTGCGGAAGATCTGTCTTGGTCACTGATGCGTGATACTTTAATCGAACAGGCAGAACAAGGAGTAGATTACTTCACCTTGCACGCAGGCATATTATTAAACTTCATTCCCATGACTGCCAATCGTCTCACAGCAATTGTTTCTAGAGGGGGTTCTATTATGGCTAAATGGTGTTTAGCGCATCATCAAGAAAACTTCCTATTTACGCACTTTGAAGAAATCTGTGACATTATGAAAGCTTACGATGTAAGCTTTAGTTTGGGTGATGGGCTACGTCCTGGCTCTATTATGGATGCCAATGATGAAGCTCAATTTAGTGAGTTAAAAACACTTGGTTTACTAACCAAAATTGCTTGGAAGCATGATGTACAAGTGATGATTGAAGGTCCCGGACATGTGCCCCTACAAAAAGTAAAAGAAAATATTGATAAAGAAATTGCAGAATGTTTTGAGGCTCCGTTTTATACCTTAGGTCCATTAGTTACCGATATAGCTCCTGCATACGATCATATAACCAGTGTAATTGGTGCAACGAACATCGCTTGGCATGGTACTTCAATGCTTTGTTATGTCACCCCCAAAGAACATTTAGGTCTACCTGAAAAAGAAGATGTCAGAACAGGCATTGTTACGTATAAAATTGCTGCACACTCTGCTGATTTAGCGAGGGGTTTCCCAGGAGCTCAGTTAATTGATAATGCTCTTTCTAAAGCCAGATTTGAATTTCGTTGGAATGACCAATTCAATCTATCTTTAGATCCTGAGAAAGCTAGAGAATTTCATGACAAAACCCTACCAGCTGAAGGGGCAAAAATTGCTCATTTCTGCTCGATGTGTGGTCCCAAATTTTGTGCCATGAAAATATCTCAAGAAGTGAAAGACTGTGCCAAAATTGAACAAGGCATGTTAGAAAAATCAATTGAATTTAAGCAAAAAGATTCAGATCTGTATGGTTAATAAATAGTATATCCATTTGATAATAATAGACTGCAGACAAATTTTGATTTTTGAAAGGAAAAAGTTAAAATGTAAGCAACGAATACCTAAAATTGTAAATTATGCTTACTTATAGCTCACCCGAAAAAAAACCTTTACCCAAATCTCCTGAAAAACCATGGCTACTATTGCTTTTAGCTTTTATTTGGTTATGGGCTGGTATTATAGGTAGAGATTTATGGGGGAGTGAAGAGAGTCATCTTTATGCTTATATCAATTCTATTTTAGAAACCCAGAATTGGTTATTGCCAAGCATTTACGAAGTCCCCTATTTATCCAACTCTCCTCTATACCTATGGTTAGGTTCTATTTCAAAATTTTTGTTCACGTCAATCGGTATTCCTGAGTACCTCTCCGTTAGGCTTCTGACCTTAATTTTAATGTCCGCTAGTTTATTAATTCTAGGGACTGCTGCCAGAAATTTTCTCGGTCGTCGCTATGGTCGAGTCGCTGCTTTAATTATTATTGGTTGTGTTGGTATCATTTTATTTGGCCATAATATTAGCCAATTACCTTTGTTATTCTTTTCTTTAAGTCTGTATAGTTATGCCCTAAGTCAATATAAAGCCAATAAAATATTCCGTACTGGACTATTAATTGCCTTAAGCTGGATGATTGCTTTTTATACGCAAAATCTTCCACCTGTATTGTTATTAATACTTATTTCAGTCTGCTTAACCCTGCATCCTGGCTGGAGAAACAGGCAGTATTATTTAGTTCTGCTGGTGAGTATTTTTATATTTTTACCTTTAGCAGCTCTATGGCCTAGTGCTTTATATGTAGTCTATCCTTTCTATTTTGATACTTGGTTAGATTTATACTCATTGGGCATTTATGGTGGTTTTGCGGTTCCTAAATTTTCACTGCCTACTTGGTATTATTTTAAAAATATTATTTGGTACACTTTCCCAGCATGGCCATTAGCAATATGGGCAATTGTCAAATTAAAAAAGAATAGTTATAAAAATCCTATTTATTTTTTCTTCTTACTATGGAGTATTTTAGGATTTCTTTTCCTTTTATTCCAAAGTGATCCTGAAAATAACCAATTGGTTTTAATTATTCCCCCTTTGGCTTTTTTAGCAGCATCTCAGATTGACACCTTAAAAAGAGGTTTTTCTGCCTTTTTAAATTGGTTGGGCATTGCTACTTTTGGATTACTAGCACTGTTTATTTGGGGGGAATATATCGCGATTAATTTTAATTTATCCAGCAGCTTATATGAACGTTCTGCTTATTTTAACCCTCTATATGAACCTCATGTTTCTATATTAGCAATGCTCGTTGCATTAATTTTTACCCCTATTTGGTTATATGCTGTTAACAGAAAACGAATAGAATGCAGACAAGCAGTAACCAATTGGGCGACAGGTGTTACTTTTATTTGGCTTTTAATGATGTCTTTGTTTTTATCATGGTTGGATACATCTAAAAGTGCTCGTCCTCTAGTAGCAGAACTAGAGGGTATTATTCCTGAAACAACATTAAGTGAATTAAATAACCTACAAGTATGTGCTAATAGCGATCATCTAGAGACTTTAATCAATTGGAATGAATATAGCCAATACAAAATCCAATCCTCGATTAATAATCCTCTTAGTATTTGCCAATATCATATGCTACTTGGTAGTGGACAAGAATTCACCACTAAATATCCCGAAGTTAAAAATGCATGGTATGCTAAACGAGAACGCAAGAAAAATAACGTTTTTATTTTGTGGAATAAGTAAATTTTCGTAATATAATAATTATATTTATGTTAAATTGCCTAAAGAGAGATGAATAAAAAGATTATCATTAATTATACTGTTGGTTCATTTTCTATTTGCTTGTCTCAAAAAAATAATACCAAATTAAAAAAATAGATACGTATAAATAATTAAATTATAAGAAAATATACTCAAACAGACAGATACAAACTAATGAAAAAATTGAAAGAATAATGAGAGTATTAATATAATATGAAGGTGTGGAATTATTAAATTAAATTTACTAGTGAAAGACATTGTAAGCTAGAAATAAATCAATTTATCAATTACTATAACATGGTGAATCTCATACTAGTTTAAAAAAACCTCCAATAATAATAATAAGGTTACTTTTGTACTAGGAATAACATAAACCAATTACTCCCTAGTATTAATGATAAATTTAGCAGTTAATTAGGGAGCAGCAGTAAATATTCATCTAGTGATAGATTTAGATTTTTCAGGAGTTATGAGTGAATAGTAAAAATACCTTTTTTGTGATATATGATGGACCTTTACTTGAAAACAATGAATTTGAAGTGAGAGAACTGGCACCAGCTATACTTGCAATCAATGATTTGATAGAGGAGTCAAATAAAATAATTTATGGAGATTCCAACAAAATTTCTTTATGCGTTAAGGCAAATTTTAAAGCGGGGAGTTTTGGAATAGAGTTAGTCACACATATTCAATCAATGATGTCTTACTTATTTGATTCTAATCATGTCGAATATGCTAAAAATTTATTGGAGGTTATAGGCTTCATAGGAAGCGGATGTTACAGTTTATTTCTTCTCTTAAAGAAGTTAAAAAATAGAAAAATAAAAACAGTAATCAAAGATGAGTCAGAAGAAAATACTTATATCATCCATCTAGAAGACGGGGAAACCATAAAAACTTCTAATGAAGTGCTTGAATTATACCGTTCTACTAAAGTCCGTAAAGATACCGAACAAATGCTACAACCATTAGAGAAGGACGGCATTGATAGTTTTGCTACTGCAGAGTCCTACAAAAAGAAAACAGATATTTCTTTTGAAATCTCAAAAGAAGAGGTCATATATTTTAAAGAACCAAAACAAACTGAAGAAATATTGGGGTCAGATATCAGCACTACACACGCGACGTTGATTTCTCCTGCCTTAGATGGTGGCTACAAATGGCGGTTTGATAGCGGAGATGGTGTTTTTGTAACAGATATGTGTGATGAGAAATTTCTAGAGAAGGTTGACAAAAAGGAAATTTCATTTACGCAGGGAGATATTTTTCAAATAGAACTAGAAACTATTCAGATTTTAAATAATAATGGAAAAATCAAAAAAGAATACAAAATTTTAAAAGTCCTGAACATTCGTAATGAAGCCCTACAATTGAACCTCCCCTTTGACGATTATTAAATTGTGATAAATTAAGTCTAAATTATGAACCTGTATAGCCTCCCTTATAGCCTGTTTTCTCTTTGTTTTATTTTAGTTCTCTAACAACACCAGAAAGATATCTATCTATAATATTAGTTATTTCTTTTTGAGTAAGATATTGAACTCATCCGTACTATCTCGATTAGAAAGTTTAGAAAACAGATATTTTATGATATCTTACTCATAAAACCTAGTTAGTAAAACTTGTATTTCGTACTAAAATTTACGGGATATAAAAAATAGAGTTAAACAATTGTGCTTAATTCCATTTGTTTAACCTATTTCACAAAATATTAAAACATCCAAGGAAATTGTTGTTTGCGCTTATCTTCAAAAGCTTTAATCTCATCACTATTTTGCAAGGTTAAGCCGATTTCATCCAAGCCATTTAATAAACAATATTTCCTATGTTCTGTAATATCAAAATTAAAAACCTGACCACTTGGTGTACTTGGTGTAGTAACCGTTTGTTCTGGTAGAGAAATTAATAAACGATAACCAATATTATTTTCCACTTCAGAAAATAATGTATCCACTTTTTCTTCTGACAAAACAATGGGTAATAAGCCATTTTTATAACAATTATTAAAGAATATATCAGCAAAACTAGGGGCAATAATCGCTCTAAACCCATATTCATCTAAAGCCCATGGCGCATGTTCACGGCTAGAACCACAACCAAAATTCTTACGTGTTAATAAAATTTCTGCGCCTTGATAACGATCTTGATTCAAAGAAAAGTCAGGATTTAAAGGGCGCTTACTGTTGTCCATGCCCACATCCCCCCGATCTAAATAACGCCACGCATCAAAGCAATTTTCTCCATAGCCTGTACGCTTAATCGATCTTAGAAACTGTTTTGGAATAATAGCATCAGTATCTACATTCGCCCTATCTAAAGGCGCTACTAACCCGTTTAACTCTTGAAATGCTTTCATATATTTCTTATCCTTTCTACAGCTTTCTATGATCAATAAAATGGCCAGCAATTGCAGCTGCAGCAGCCATTTGAGGACTAACTAAATGCGTTCTGCTTAATGTACCCTGTCTGCCTTCAAAATTCCGATTAGAGGTAGAAGCACAGCGTTCTTTAGGGCCTACCTTATCATCATTCATTGCCAAACACATAGAACACCCTGGCTCTCTCCATTCAAAACCTGCCTCTTTAAAAATTTTATCTAAGCCTTCTTTTTCTGCTTGTTCTTTCACCAAACCTGAGCCTGGTACGATTAAAACACGCTTTACAGAATCGGCTTTTTTCTTACCTTTAACTACTTTGGCCGCAGCTCTTAAATCTTCAATTCGACTGTTAGTACAAGAACCGATAAATACTACATCAACTGCTACTTCTGTGATTGGTGTATTCGGCTCTAACCCCATGTATTCATAGGCTCGCTCATAACTTTCTTTTTTAACAGGATCAGTAACACTTTGTAAATCAGGTGTTTTTTCATCAATAGCAATAACCATTTCAGGAGAGGTTCCCCAAGTTACTTGTGGTTTAATATCTTTAGCATCAAAAGTATAAACTTTATCAAAGTGGGCATCCTTATCTGAAACTAAAGTTTTCCAGTACGCTACTGCCTTATCCCAATCTTCTCCTTTAGGAGCAAAGGGCCTATCTTTTAGATAATTCAAAGTAGTCTCATCCACTGCAACCATACCTGAACGAGCACCTGCTTCAATCGCAAGATTACACAAAGTCATACGTCCTTCTACGCTTAAACTTCGAATCGCCTCACCAGTAAATTCAATTGCATAACCAGTACCCCCAGCGGTTCCAATCTGACCAATAACATACAAAGCAATATCTTTTGCTGTGACTCCATCTTCCAACTGGCCATTAACTTCTATTTTCATGTTTTTAGATTTTTTGGCCACAATACATTGCGTGGCCATGACATGTTCTACTTCAGAAGTACCAATACCGTGAGCCAAAGTCGCCAAAGCACCATGTGTAGAGGTATGTGAATCACCACAAACCACAGTCATACCAGGCAATGTAGCTCCTTCTTCAGGCCCTACTACGTGTACAATTCCTTGGCGTTTATCTAAAATAAAAGGAAAATAATTTTTAATTTCAAACTCTTTAATATTTTCATCTAAAGTATCAACTTGTAACTTAGAAATAGGATCAACAATCCCCTTATCCCAATCTTTGGTCGGTGTATTGTGATCTGCTGTAGAGACAATACTAGATTCTCTCCATAGTGGACGATTGGCTAATTTCAATCCCTCAAAAGCTTGAGGAGAAGTAACCTCGTGTACTAGATGACGATCAATATATAATAAGACTGTTCCATCATCTTCTTGTTTTACAATATGACTATCCCATAACTTATCGTATAGTGTTTGTGCGTTCATTTTATTCCTATTTTTTTCTTATGTTTAAATCACATAATCGACTGCAACTTCGTGCATTAATTGATCGATTCTTTCTTTTGTTAATTCTGGATTTAATAAATTAATTAAATCATAGGTATAACCTCTGATGTATTGATCTTTTCTCATAATAATTCTGGTTTCTACTTCAGAAAACAAGTGTGACACAGAAACCACTTCTAAGCTTTCGTCCAACGTTTCCAAATCAACCGCCATAGACTCTATTAAACCAATACCCAACCCCATTTTAACATAGGTTTTAATCACATCCGCATCGAATGATGATAAGGTCACATTAGGTAAATCCAAGCCTGCTTTCTGAAATACTCGAACTATTTTTTCTTGATTAACAAAATCATAATCATAAGTAATTAGAGGATATTTCAATAAATCCTCTAGTTCTATCTCGTGTTTATCTGCCAATTCATGATCAATAGGCATTATCAATTGATAAGACCAAGTATTACAAGGCAGATAAACCAGCTCTGGATTAAAAGATAAATTTTGATTGATAATGCCTAAATCTACTTCATACTCTGCGACTAAACGAGCTATTTCAACCGAGCTAGTTGGTAAAACTGAAACTTTAACATTAGGATAATTTTGCTTAAAAGCACACATTTTTTCAGGCAGCTCACAACGAGTAAAGCCATATACTCCTGCTAAATTAATTTCACCGGAGTTTTTATTAGACAGCTCATCTCCTATTTGCTTGATATTTTCAGCCTCTCGCAACACTTTCTCAGCTGTTTCCAAAATCAATTTACCAGGCTCTGTAACTGCTGTAATTCTCTTACCTTGTCGGATAAAAATTTGTATGCCCAATTCATCCTCTAATAATCGAATTTGTTTAGAAATACCTGGCTGTGACGTAAATAGAACTTGAGCCGCATCAGACACATTTAAATTTTGCTTGTACACTTCTAGTACATATCTTAACTGTTGTAGTTTCATAAAATCCAGATATATTATTAAAATATTAATATTTAGTAAGAAAGTTATTATAATCAATTAATCTTAGGTTTCAAACTAATTAAGGCATTATTTTAAATGAATAATCTACAAACTAAATTTATCCAAACCGAAACTCAAAAAACAGTGAATGAAATACTTGCTCAACCTGAGTGGACAACCATCAAAAAAAGCATTACTAATATTTTAGATAGTGAAGAACACATCACTTATTGCGAAGAACATCAGGGAAGAATGTATCACCTATTACAAAGTACCGAATACCCAAAAGGTATCTATAGAAGCTGTGATGCAAAAGATTATAGAGCTGGTGTGTCGCAATGGGAATTAATATTTAATGTTGCTGATTTTGATGAGATATTGAATGATGATATTTATCTTGAAGCTTATATGCATTTTGTTGAAAATCCAAATTTGATACTGCTAATACTAAGTAGTCAAGGTCAAGATATTCACTACACACTAGAATTTAATATCTCTCAAAAAAATATTGTTACTAATGGTTTTAATTTTCCTCTTTCTAAATCATTTGTACAATGGAGAGATGAAAATAGTATTTGGCTTAATCCCGCATGGGAGGAAAGTCAAATAACTTCTAGTGGTTATTCTAAACAAGTTTATTTATTGAGACGTGGTCAAAATTTTTCAGAAGCTACTCTTGTTTTTGAAGGTCAACAGGATGATATCTTTGTCGAAGCTTGGCGGTATTTAGATGTACATGGAGCACCATTGGATATTATCAAACAATCTCATTCTTTTTATCAGTTTACTTACTATGTCATTCAAGAAAACTTACAAATTCTACCGCTATCATTACCCAAAAGTTGCGATGTTTGTGGTTACCTCAATGGTTATTTATTAATACATCTCAAACAAGACTGGGTTAAATCTAAAGCAACTTATTTATCAGGAAGTGTATTGGCTGTTAAATTACAAAAGGGCCAATTAAAAACTATTCTTCCTGTATTTACCCAACAAAATCATCAGGTAGTAGAATCCATAGAAACCAGTAAAGATTATATTTTTATTCATTACTTGGATAATATTTACAGCAAAGCACATGTCAGATTATTTAAAAATGATGCGTTAATACCTGTGGCTTTCCCTGAGTTAGACACCATTAACTTTGAATTAATCGATCAGCCATGGCGTAGTAATATATTTTATATTGCTGCAAATGATTTAATCCACGAACCTATTCTTTATGCTTGGGATGCAAAACGAGAAGAATTAAGCGTACTAAGACGTCAGAAAGCTCTTTTTGATACGAACAACCTATCTATTCGCCAATATTTTGCCTCATCTAAAGACAACACCCAAATTCCTTATTTTTGGTGTGGCACGAAGCCTGAACAAAAGACACCCACTTTAATATATTGCTATGGTGGTTTTGCTGTTAATGAACTGCCTCACTATATGCCTATTATTGGTAAGCTTTGGCTAGAACAAGGATTTTCATTCATCATAGCCAATATACGTGGTGGCGCAGAGTTAGGAGAAAATTGGCATCAACAAGCCATACAAGAAAATAAATATAAAAGTATCGAAGATTTAATTGCTGTTATACAAGATGTCCAAAAAAATAAAAAAACATCTCCCGAAATGACTGCGATACAAGGCGCTAGTAATGGGGGTTTAATCGTTGCAAATGCTATGGTTGAGGTCCCTGATTTACTCAAATCTGTTTTATGTGAAGTGCCTATTATTGATATGCAACATTACACCGAATATGGTAGTGGGTATTTATGGAAAGATGAATATGGTGATCCTGATAATCCAGAAATGATTCCTTATTTGGAAAAAATTAATATATTAAATAAAATTTCTGATAAGATACAATACCCTGAACTATTCATCACGACCAATATAAACGATGACAGGGTTAATCCTCAACACGCTCTTTTCTTGCATCAAAAAATGCTGGATACAGGGCATACCAACAGTCATCTCATAAGTTATCATACAGGTGGCCATGAATCCTTAAATGGCCAAGATGAATATATCCAAGAATTAGCATATCTATGGGTTTTTTTATATAATGCAATGGGTTTAGATTTTAAAACCTTTATTTCTAACAAATAAATAGAAAATTAAACACAAGAATTTTTATGAGCGATACTTCAACTCCTTTTATTGGCCCCAATGACACCATCACCTTGGCAGAATATGCTGAAAAAGCTTATCTAGAATATGCCATGAGTGTCATTAAAGGCAGAGCTATTCCCAGTATTTCAGATGGACAAAAAGCCGTACAAAGACGTATTTTGTTTGCTATGAATGAAATGGGCTTAACCAACCAAGCAAAGCCTGTGAAATCTGCGCGCGTTGTTGGTGATGTAATTGGTAAATATCATCCTCATGGTGATACTTCTGCTTACGAAGCAATGGTTAGAATGGCTCAAGATTTTACTTTGCGTTATCCCTTAGTAGATGGTGTTGGGAATTATGGTTCTCGTGATGGAGATGGCGCTGCAGCAATGCGATACACTGAAGCCAGACTAACACCTATTTCAGAGTTGCTTTTATCAGAAATCAATCTAGGCACGGTAGACTTTATGCCAAATTATGATGGCGTTAATCAAGAACCAATAGACTTACCTGCTAGACTTCCCATGATACTTCTGAATGGCGCTTCTGGAATTGCAGTTGGTTTAGCCACTGAAATACCCTCTCATAATTTAAAAGAAGTAGCTGAAGCGACTGTAGCTCTCATTAAAAACCCAAATCTTTCTACTAAAGATTTAATGCAGTATGTAATGGGTCCAGATTTTGCGACAGGTGGACACATTATTAATTCAAAAGAAGAGTTATTACACATCTATACAACTGGTAAAGGCAGCGTTCGCGTTCGTGCTAAATATAGTGTAGAAAAATTGGCCAGAGGTCAATGGCGTATCATTGTACATGAAATTCCTCAAACTACTTCGGCACAGAAAATTCTGGCGCAAATTGAAAGCCAAACAAACCCTAAGCCCAAGGGAGGCAAAAAACAACTTACTCAAGAACAAAGTAATACCAAAGCACTCATACTTTCTGTTTTAGATAGAGTACGAGATGAATCGGACAGTGAAGAACCCACCCGTTTGGTATTCGAACCCAAATCTAGTCGCCAAGACCCAGAGGAATTTATGAATACCTTAATGGCACAAACAGATTTAGAACTAAATGTTCCTATTAATCTCATTATGATTGGCTTAGACGGAAGGCCTCAGCAAAAATCACTTAAAGATATCTTAGAAGAATGGATTGTCTTTAGAAATACTTGTGTTACTAGGCGCTTACAACATTGCTTAACTCAAGTTGAAAAAAGAATGCATATTTTAAATGGTCGTATGATTGTATTTATTCATATCGATGAAGTCATCGCCATTATTCGAGAATCCGGTGAGCCTAAAAAAGAATTAATCTCGCATTTTAAACTAACAGAAGTACAGGCAGAGGATATTCTTGAAATACGACTAAGACAATTAGCAAAATTAGAATGGATTAAACTTGAAAATGAACTTAATAAGTTAAAAGAAGAAGCTCAAGAATTAATGCATTTACTAGCTAATGAAGATGCTAAAAAGAAATTAATTATTAAGGAAATTCAGTCTGATAGTAAAAAATTTGGCGATGAAAGAAGAACTAAAATTGAGAAAACTGAACGTTCTTTGTTAAATCAAACAACTGCTGATGAACCGATTACTTTAATTCTATCGAAAAAAGGTTGGATTCGTTCCAGAGTTGGTCACCATTTAGATTTAAGTGCAACTAATTTTAAAGAAGGAGATGGGCAGCAACAAATCTTAGAAGCAAGAACGGTTTCTACCATCATATTACTAGATACCACAGGTCAATCGTATATGATTGACCCCGCGGAAGTCCCTAGCGGTAGAGGTGATGGCATCCCAATTGCTACACTTATTGACATCAACCCGCAAGCGAAAATTATCAGTATGTTAACAGGAGAGCCAGAAGAACAGGTTTTATTAACCAGCTCAGCAGGATATGGTTTCATTACTAATTTAGAACAGATGATGACTAAAATGAAAGCAGGAAAAAATATTCTTACGGTTCCTAAAAATCATCAAGCCCTAGTTCCTATTTTACTGCACGATGATGATCTCAAAAATGCAAATCTGGTTGCCGTAAGTGATGAAACCAGACTGATTGCTTTTCCTTTAAATGAAATGAAGTTCCTAAATAAAGGGAAAGGATTGCAAATTATGTCTTTAGCTAATAATTATCAATTACAATACGTAACGGTTACTACCCAAGATACTTATAAGCTACATATCAAGAATCGAAAAAATACCTCAGTAGAAACTTATCCTATCTCTGATATACTAACCACCAGAGGAAAAAAAGGAAAAGTATATAAATCAACACATCCTATTGTGGGTATTTCTTGATATATGGAATACATACTTTATTTTTTGAATAAAAATTCCATATAAACTAATGAAGAAAAACATATTTTCTCCTCCAAATGATTTTTTTTATGGTATATTACAGCGTGAACTTATGATATTTAAGCTACTGTCTATGAAAATTAATTCTATTGTTAAATATATTTTTTGTCTCAGTTTATGCCTACCCTCCACCTTAGTATTTGCCGATAAAATCGATGATATTATCGTGATTAACAATACTAAAAGTAGTAGCACCACACAAAATGCAAATACTATGCTTAACAAAGTAGATAATAAAAAACAAGCCGATGATTTGCTAATGAATGCCATGGGTATGTTAGGTGTTAATTACAAGTGGGGTGGTGACAATCCAAAAAGTGGTATGGATTGTAGTGGATTTATACAATATGTTTTTAAAACAACTCAGGATGTCAATCTACCTAGAACTGCACGAATGATGTCTCAACAAGGAATACCTGTTGCTAGAAATAACTTACAACCTGGTGATTTAATCTTTTTTGCCACTGGTAAAAGCAGAGCGGTCACCCATGTTGGTGTCTATATTGGTGATGATAAATTTATTCATACCCCTCGCACAGGTAAATCAGTAGAGATTAGACCTTTATCCAATAAATATTGGACTAAAGCATATCTTTGGGCAAGGCGAATTGATAAATAAAGAAAAATATTATGCTTACTGATTTTTCTCACAAATGGTTGGATAAAGATGGTAACGTTGTTGCCTGTAAAGAAAAAAATAAAGTAATGCAAGAGAATATGGAGGAATTTGCCCATAACGCCCAGGATATTCTTGAAGATGCTATTCTTATGGGTTGTGAAGAAGATCAAGTAAAAGAATTTATGATTAACTTGATTAAATCGCTTTCTAATCCATACAATGAGTGATTATGAACTCTAAAATATCAGCACTCATTATTGCTAAAAACGAACAAGATAATATAACCGAATGCATTAAGAGCATTGCTTTTTGTGATGAAATCATTGTTATTGATGATTTTAGTAGTGATGACACCGTATCATTAGCCCAATCTTTAGGGGCGACTGTTTATCAGAGAGCTATGGATGGTGATTATGGCTCACAGCAAACTTTTGCTATATCCAAAGCCAATAATCCGTGGCTATTATTTATTGATTGCGATGAGCGAATTCCCGAATTATTAAAAAATGAAATTTTGCAAACCGTTCAAAAATCCCCTTTAGCTGCTTACCAAATTAAACGCTTAAATCATTTTGGTACAAAAAGGGTTTATTTCGGTACCATGAGACCAGATTATGTTTGTCGTTTAATTCCCAAAGAAGGCACTTCGGTACAAGGAAAAGTACATCAAAAAATGCAACACCCCTACCCTGAACATAAGTTAAAAAACGGCATGCTTCATTACACTTATCAATCTTGGGAAGAGTATTATGCAAAATTTGAACGTTATACACAGCTTTCTGCTGAAAAATACCAGTTTGAAGGTAAAACCTCTCATTTCTTTTTAGATTTGATTTTTAAACCTTTTTGGGCTTTTATTAAAATGTATTTTATTCATCTGGGTTTTTTGGATGGAAGATTAGGTTTTGTTTTAGCTAAAAACCATTATTTTTATACCTACACCAAATATGTACGCTTTTATTATTTACAACATCCTATTACAAAATAAATAAATGACTTTTGCTTGCTCTATTTCTTTAATTATTTCTACTTATAATTGGCCCTCTGCACTCGCACTGGTTCTGAAAAGTGCTATAGAACAGTCTATGCCTCCTAGTGAAATTATCATTGCAGATGATGGCTCTACTGTTGAAACCAAAAATTTAATTGATTCTTTTATTCAAAAAAGTTCTCTTCCTATTCAGCACGTATGGCAAGAAGATTTAGGTTTTCGTTTAGCTCAATCCCGTAACAATGCTTTAAGAATTGCCAAAGGCGACTATATTGTTTTTATTGACGGTGACACTATCTTACATCCCAAATTTATCGAAGATCATTTATATCATGCACAAAGCAATACCTTTGTTGTTGGTTCAAGAGTGTTACTTGGAGAAAATAGCACCCAAGACTTCTTAGACCAACAAGTTTTTCATTTTAACTTTTTCACTACTGAGGCTTCTAACAAGCAAAATGCTATTTATAGTCGTTTTCTATCCAATAAAACTGCTAAAAGAAGACGTGAGCCCGTACAAGAATTAATTTTTAAAATTCGTGGTTGTAATCTCGCCTGTTTTCGACAAGACATTATCGAGGTTAACGGTTTTAATGAAGATTTTTGTGGTTGGGGTCGTGAAGATTCAGAATTTGCTTTTCGCTTACTGAAAAAAGGATTGTGGATTAAACATATCAAATTTAATGCCATACAATACCATTTGTATCATCCAGAAAATACAAAGCAAAACCTAGAAAAAAACAACGCTCTTCTAGAAAATATTCAGAAGAGCGATTCTTATCAATGCCAAAATGGCTTAATTCATATAACTAACGAATAACGCCACAAGCAATCCTACCCCCAGCATTACCTGTTGGTTGGGTTACAAAGTCATCTGGATCACTATGCAAAATAATAGAGTGACCTAAAATATTTTTGGCGGGATCATTGCAACCAATACACCAACTATCGGTAGTAGTTTTAAAAGTATAATCAACATTACCCTCTTTATCGGCTAAAAAGACCCCAATATCGCCTTTGTGATAGCCATTTTTATGGCCCCAACGACCGTGTTTATCCTGAGTAGGATTCCAATGTCCGCCAGCAGAGCTACCATCAGCAGAAGAACAGTCTGGATTTTCATGAACATGAATAGCATGTAATCCAGGTGGAACATTTTTAGCTTTTAATTGCAATAAAACAGTGCCTTCTTTTAAAGCGTAAACTTCAATTGTTCCTGACACCTGACTGCCACTTTTCGCTTGTAGAGGAATAATGACTTGTTCATCTGCACCTAGCACTTTTGATTTTGTATTTGAACTTGTTTTGATATCATTAGAGGACTGGCTAGAGCTACACGCTGCTAACATTAAAACACATAAAGAAGCTAATATTTTGTTCTGTTTTTTCATATTGAAATATTCCTTAATTGTTTTACACAACACCTTGTTCTAACATAGCATCAGCTACTTTTTTGAACCCAACAATATTGGCACCGCGTACATAATTGATATAGCCATCTGCTTCTGTTCCATATATGACACAAGAATCATGAATTTTAAGCATTAAATCTTGCAAATGCATATCTACTTTTTCTGCATCCCATACTAAACGTAACGCATTTTGGCTCATCTCTAACCCAGAAGTTGCCACCCCTCCTGCATTACTTGCTTTACCCGGTGCGTATAAGATTTTGTTATCTAAAAAGATTTCCACTGCTTCTAAGGTAGATGGCATATTAGCCCCTTCCGCTACACACTTACATCCTTGTTTAATTAGCAACTCTGCATCTTCTTTATTGAGCTCATTTTGAGTGGCACAAGGCAATGCAATATCACATGGAATAGACCAAGGTCGCTGATCAGCAAAATATTGAACACCCTCTGATTCATGTTCTTTGGCATAAACCGATAAACGTTCACGACGATAATTTTTAAGATAAAACAAACTTTTTAGTTGTTCTTCTGTCATGCCATCTGGGAAATATACAAAACCATTCGAATCGGATACCGTTAATACAATTGCATCATTTTCCAATAATTTATCAACTGCAAATTGAGCCACATTACCTGAACCTGAAACCAATACTCGCTTACCTGCCATATTATCCCCTTTGGTTTTCAACATACAATCGACAAAATAAACGGTTCCGTAACCAGTCGCTTCAGGACGAATGAAACTTCCACCATAGCTCATTCCCTTACCTGTTAAAACAGAAGCAAACTCATTTTGAATTTTCTTATATTGCCCAAATAAAAAGCCAATTTCTCTACCACCAACGCCAATGTCTCCAGCCGGCACATCGGTAAATGAACCAATATGACGATATAATTCCGACATAAATGATTGGCAAAAACGCATCACTTCATTATCTGATTTACCTTTAGGATCAAAATCTGATCCTCCCTTACCACCACCCATAGGCAATGTAGTCAATGCATTTTTAAAAACTTGTTCAAAAGCTAAAAATTTTAACACGCCCAAATCAACAGTGGGATGAAATCTGAGTCCACCTTTATAAGGACCGATTGCAGAATTCATCTGTACCCGAAATCCACGGTTAACTCTCACTTCACCCTCATCATCAACCCAAGGTACACGAAACATAATGACGCGTTCAGGCTCAACAAGACGCTCTAACAAACCTTTTTGCATATAATAGGGATTTTCTTCTAAAAATGGCGCAATACTCAAAAAAACCTCTTGTACTGCTTGATGAAATACCGTTTGAGTGGGATCTTGTTTTTTAATTTTTTCAATTGATGCTTCTAGTGCTGGCAACATTATATTCTCCGTATCGAATGAATTATAAAATACTAAATTTAGAGTATAAATTAAAGGATTCTTCATATTCTAGTAAATAAATTCACTAAAATTATTCCTTAATTATAGTATTGATAATTGTTTTTTGGGAATTTATTTTTTGATAATTTGCTAGGTATGCGACCAAAGGTATGTAAAATATTATAATTTATAGCCTAGAAGAAAACGCTCAAAATAAATTATGAATTGAGAAGTTCTAAAACTTAAGCTAAAATAAGGCAGGCTAAATGTTAATGTGGTGAAATATGGATTTTGAGAAAGCACGCTATAATATGGTCGAACAACAAATCAGACCATGGGGGGTTTTGGATTTAACACTATTAGATGTATTAAGTGATATTCCTAGGGAGAAGTTTGTTCTTCCGGATCAGCTAGAAATTGCTTATGCAGAATTAGCACTTCCTTTGAAAAATGGTTCTGTCATGCTAGAACCTAAAATGGTGGCACGTTTGATTCAATCTCTCGAGCTTAATCCTGAAAAAGATGTTCTTGAAATAGGTACAGGATCTGGTTACGCTACTGCTATTCTTTCTAAACTTGCTAAGCAGGTAGATACTTTAGATAAAGATCCAGAACAATTAGAGTTTGCTAAAAGTGTTCTCGACGAATTAGATTTAGATAATATTGAGTATTATGCTAAAAATGGCTTAAGTGAAACAACTTACCAAGAAATTGGTAAACAATATGATGCGATTTATATTGGCGGGGCAGTACACTATGTGCCTTCTTTTTTACTAAGTGCATTAAAACCAAATGGCAAACTAATCGCTATTGTTGGTGAAACGCCAATCATGCATGCCACTATCTACAATAAAAATGGCAGTGACATTACTGAACAATCACTGTTTGAAACCAACGTTCACTATTTACAAGAAAACTCAAACACCATAAGCAAAAAATTCTTGTTTTAAGAGAGTAAACCAGTATTACTCAAGGTAAATTTTGTTTGCTCTTTTAAGGTGACACAATAATTCATAGGAAATCGTATTGGCTCTGAATGCGATTTCATTAACAGAAACGTGTTCTCCCCAAAGTTCTACTTCACTGCCAATACCCTGACCTTCTCTATTGAGCTCTATGGATAACATGTCCATAGACACTCTGCCTACTATCCTGCTTTTAACCCCATCAATCCAGACAGGATTATCTTGTGAAGGCAGTCTAGGATAGCCATCGGCATAACCACAAGCAACCAAACCTACTCGCATATCATAAGGTGCTCTGAATATTCCACCATAACCAATACATTCACCTTTTTTCAACTCTTTTACTGAAAAAACTTCTGAATGTAAATGCATGACTGGTTTTAGATGAGTATCTTTTGGTGCTTCTGGAATCGGGTTCAATCCATATAAAGCTATACCTATCCTAGAAATATGTTGATAGGCATAAGGATGATATAAAATTCCTGCAGAATTACAAATACTCTTCATATTTCCTGATGCTTTAGTGGTATCGATAAAACAATCTAATTGATGTTGTGTAAAATCCAAATCCAACTCATCTGCAAATGAAAAGTGCGTAATATCTATGATGGCATCTACTTGAGGATGATTTTGTAAACGTTTTAAAACACTCTCAAACTCTGTCGGCATAAAACCTGCACGTCGCATTCCTGTATCTAACTTGATCCAAACATTAGTCTGGTTATGCCATGTATGCTTGAAAAACCATTCTAATTGCTGAAAATTTTGAATAACTGGTGTCAAGTGATAATCATCCACTGCTTGATATTCTCTTTCAGAAAAAACACCCTCTAACAAAATAATCGGCTCTGTAATGCCATAATTTCTTATTTCCAGAGCTTCTTCTAAAAAAGCAACTGCAAACCCGTCAGCATAACCTTGTAACGCCTGTGCACACCGAATGGCACCATGACCATAAGCATCTGCCTTAATAACTGCCAAAGCACTGCCTTTATGTTTTTGTTTTAAATAAATAAAATTATTAATTAAATGATTTAAATAGATATATGCTTTTAATGGTCTCATGTCATTTACCAAAAATAAGCCAGAATTTTTTCTGACTTATTTTCACCTAATTAATGGATAATTGGCTCTGAATCATTCAATTCTTCTGTTGCTTCTTCTTTGGTTTCAGCAACTTTTTCCATACAAACCAAAGTCTCATCTTTATCCAAATTAATAAGACGAACACCTTGTGCTGCTCGACCTGTTTCTCTAATCTGATTAACATGAGTGCGAATTAAAACTCCACCCGAAGTAATTAACATCACATCATCGGTCTCTTCAACCAGTGAAGCTGCCACAAGCATACCGTTACGTTCACCAGTATCAATCGCAATCACTCCTTGTTTGCCTCTATACCTCTTACGGTAACTATCAACACTTGTTCTCTTGCCATAGCCATTTTGAGTTGCTGTTAAGACCATCGCCTCTTTATCCGTTTCTGGATGAGCTGCTAGCAAACTAATTACTCTTGCATCATCGGGTAACTTCATACCCCTCACCCCATGTGCTGTACGACCCACTGCCCTTACATCAGCCTCATCAAATCTAACCGCTTTGCCCTGATTAGAAAATAACATGACTTCGTGTCGGCCACTGGTCTTGGCAACACCAACCAAACTATCTTCCTCAGATAAACTAATAGCAATAATTCCAGAACTTCTAGGATTAGAAAAATCCATTAATGATGTTTTCTTCACTGTCCCCAAACTAGTACACATGAATACGTATTCATCTCCTGTAAATTCCTTAACCGCCAAAATAGCACTAATGGTTTCATTTTCGGATAAATTTAATACATTAGTAACCGGTCTTCCCCTACTGGCACGACTACCTATTGGCAATTTATAAACTTTTATCCAATAACATTTTCCTAGTGAGGTAAAGCACAACAAATAATCATGAGTATTAGCCACAAAAAGTGTCTTAATAAAATCTTCTTCTTTAGTAACTGTTGCCTGCTTGCCTCTACCACCTCTATTTTGGGATTGATAATCTTCAACTGGCTGTGCTTTGATGTACCCCGTATGTGATAGTGTTACTATCATTTCTTGAGGTGGTATTAAATCTTCATCATCAATATCTCCACCAATAGGATCAATTTCTGTTTTTCTAGCATCGCCAAAATCTGTCTTGATTTGATTTAATTCATCACGAATAATTTCAGTAATACGCTCTCTCTTAGAGAGAATATCAATCAAATCCAATATAATTTCAACAACTTCCTTGTACTCAGAAATGATTTTATCTTGCTCTAGACCTGTTAATCTTTGTAAGCGCATATCCAAAATTGCTTGAGCTTGAACTTCGGATAAATGATAACCATCTGATTTTAAGCCAAAATCTTCACCAATTTCTTCTGGGCGAGATAAATTTGCATCTACGCGCTCTAACATTGATTCCACTAGACTAGAACGCCAAGGTTTCGCCAACAAGGCTGACTTTGCTTCTGGCGGTGTCGCACTTGATTTAATTAATTGAATAATTTCATCTACATTGGCAAGGGCTACTGCTAAACCTTCTAACACATGACCACGGTTACGTGTTTTTTTAAGCTCAAATACTGTTCTTCTATAAACAACTTCTCGACGGTGTTTTAAAAATTCAACAATAAAATCTTTTAAATTAAGCTGTTTGGGATGTCCGTCGACCAACGCAATCATATTAATCCCAAAAGTATCTTGCAATTGTGTGAGCTTATACAATTGATTTAAAATGACTTCTGCATTTTCATTGCGCTTTAACTCAACAACAATACGAATCCCAGATTTATCTGATTCATCACGTAAATCAGAAACCCCTTCTATGCTTTTTTCTCTGACTAATACACCAATTTTCTCAACTAATTTGGCCTTATTCACTTGATAAGGAATTTCATCAATCACAATCGCTTCTCTATCCCCTGCTTTATGGAGAGGTTCTATATGCGCTTTACCGCGAATAACAACTCTACCACGACCAGTTCTATAGCCTTCTCTAACCCCTGAAATACCATAAATAGTAGCACCTGTTGGAAAATCAGGTGCGGGAATAATATCTATTAATTCATCAACAGATATGTCTTCATTATCTAAAACTGCCAAACAGCCATTAATTACTTCAGAAATATTATGCGGAGGAATATTCGTTGCCATACCAACTGCAATTCCTGAAGAGCCGTTAACCAATAATACCGGTATTTTAGAAGGCAAAACCACCGGCTCTTTTTCATTATTATCATAATTAGGAATAAAATCGACGGTTTCTTTATCTAAATCAGCTAATATTTCTTGAGCTATCTTATGCATGCGGATTTCAGTATACCGCATGGCCGCAGCCCCATCTCCGTCAATAGAACCGAAATTTCCTTGTCCATCGACCAACTGATAACGCATGGTAAAATCTTGTGCCATTCTTACAATCGTGTCATAAACCGCTGTATCTCCATGTGGATGATATTTACCAATCACATCCCCCACAACCCTAGCTGACTTTTTAAAAGGTCTATTCCAGTAATTACTTAATTCATGCATCGCGAACAGCACCCGACGGTGTACTGGTTTCATACCGTCTCTCACATCAGGCAGCGCCCTACCAACGATAACACTCATGGCGTAATCTAGATAAGACTGTTTCATTTCCTCTTCTAAACTAACTGGAAAAGTTTCTTTTGCAACAAATGGTTCTGACATATTTACTCTCAAAGACTAAAATAGGTATATTCTACCATATTCAGCCTATTACAAGGTACTTTTATCAAATGTCAGTTGCCATTTTTTGGCTTTTCTCTTACCATTAACAAAACAAGCACCAAAGCATATAAACAGCTATTAAAAATAAAAACAATATAAAAATAAATCTACAAATCCAAGGATTGAAATTAGAGTGAAAGTCTACGATTTTTTTGTCAGCACATCAAAACAATTTAATATTCGTTACGTCTTAAAGCAATACCTAATTGCCTTTTTGTTTTGTATGCTATTTTTATACTTGGTTTATGACTCCCTTGTAATGGCAAAAGACTCCAATCCCGTTTTAATATTATTTATTGGTGCTTGGTTTATTCTTAATACTTTATTGTTCCCTTTTGCTAGATTTGCGTTGGACTCTATCATTAACTATGTAGTCACTGGCAACCAATTTAATCTTCCTAAAATTATTTCGCTTTTAGTTAAATTATTCTATCTAGCATTATGTTGGGCGTATGCCATTGTGCTTGCACCAATTGGCATTATTTTTTACATAATCATCAAAATTCGAGGCAGTGATCGCGATTATTATTATTAATTTTATTTTAAATAAACAAGCTCATTCGTTGTATTTATGAGAGCCAATAGCCTGTGTATAACTTTGTGAATAAACTGCTAAATAAATGAAAAATTTAGTTAAAAATAAAGTCAATTAATTTTAATTACTAACTTAACGTTCATGATAGAAATAATAAATATTTTTATTTTTCAATAGTTTATATATTTTAACCTGTTTATTTTTGTTTTTAGATTTGACAAATTTATTTTTCTTTTAACTTTGTGAATAATTTACACTTTCTTACAAAATTAGCTTATAAGAACTCATTTATGTCTACAAAAAATATATGGATTTTCTCATCAGTTATCGATAACTTTGGCGATGCAGGTGTTGCCTATAGAATTGCCCGTGAATTATCCTTCAATGAGGAATTCAGAATTTTTTTCTTCATTGATAATATCCCTACTTTAGCAATGCTTGAAAATTCACTCGCCCAAAATAATCAAAAACAAATTATACAAAATATTACTATAATTCCATGGGAGTCTACTTATCTTCTTGATTTACCCCTTCCTGACATCCTCCTTGAGATATTTGGTTGTTTTTCAGAAAAACCACTAGACAATCAAAAACTACAATTGATTCCACAGATTAATATTGAGTATTTGAGTGCCGAAGATTGGACTTTGGATTTTCATTTAAAACCTTCTTTATCTGGAACACAGACAAAATTCTTTTATTTTCTTGGTTTTACTGAAAACAGTGGTGGGCTATTCATCGAAAAAAACTATTTAACAGAAGAATCAAGATTTAAAGAAAATGAATCTGAAATAGCCAATTTCATACAAAAATATCAAATCTCACTTGAGCCAAACAAAAAAATATTTTTTTTGTTTGGCTATGAATCAAATATATGGGATAAGTGGATTGACATTTGGAATCAACTTGATATTGATTATGAACTATGGATAGCTGGCAAAAAAACATTACATTCCATTACAAACAAAAAAATCAATACCCAAGCACTTCCATTTGTAAATCAAACGGATTTTGATAAATTATTATGGTTGTCTGACATAGCCGTTGTCCGTGGTGAAGATAGTTTCATTAGGGCTCAACTTGCAGGAGTGCCTTTCTTTTGGCATATTTACCCTCAAGAGAATCAATTTCATCTAAGAAAATTAAGTGCCTTTTGGAATAAAACTAAAACTTACTATGATTCTGAAATTTTCTTTCATCAGCAACGCTTATCGCTTGAACTAAACCAGGGCGTCCAACTTTCTAACAAAGAACGCTATATTAGCTGGAAAAAACTATTAGAAGATAAAAATAATTGGCAACAAAACGCACAATCATGGAAAAATTATCTATTTTCCCAATCCAGCGCCTATGAAAAATTAACACAGTTCATCAAAAAACAGTTAAAATGATAGCATTTGAATACTAGATACAATATTAAGGATTATTTATGAAAACAGCACAAGAATTACGTGTAGGTAACGTTTTTATGGTTGGCAACGATGCAATGGTCGTACAAAAAACAGAATATAATAAGTCTGGTCGTAATGCTGCCGTGGTAAAAATGAAATTAAAGAATTTATTAAATGGTAACGTTACCGAATCAGTATATCGTGCAGACGATAAGTTAGATGATATCATTCTTGAAAAGAAACAATGTACCTATTCCTATTTTGCTGACCCTATGTATGTCTTTATGGACGAAGAATTCAACCAGTACGAAATTGAAGCTGACAACATGGGCGACAGTGTTCATTATATCATTGATGGTATGGAAGATATTTGTGAGGTCACTTTTTATCAAGGAAAAGCAATTTCTGTAGAACTGCCTACTATTATCGTAAGAGAAGTAGAATACACTGAACCTGCTGTTAAAGGTGATACATCAGGGAAAGTAATGAAACCTGCTACTCTAGTAGGTGGTTATGAAATTAGCGTTCCTGCTTTCGTAGAAAATGGGGATAAAATAGAAATTGATACTCGTACTAATGAGTTTAGAAAAAGAGCATAAGTAAAAGACTACTTCGGTAGTCTTTTTATTATTTACTAATAGATAATAAATAAATGAGTAAAGGAATATTGAATGAGTGCCATTATTGATATACTAGCCCGTGAAATTTTAGACTCGAGAGGAAACCCAACTGTAGAATGTGATGTTCTTTTAGAAAGTGGTGCTATGGGTAGAGCAGCGGTTCCTTCTGGCGCCTCAACTGGTGCAAAAGAAGCCATAGAATTAAGAGATCTTGATAAAAATCGCTTTTTAGGCAAAGGGGTTTTAAAAGCAGTGACTCATATTAATGAACAAATTGCTGATGCTATTATTGGCGTTGAAGCAGAAGATCAAGCCTATTTAGATCAGATATTAATAGAGCTAGATGGCACAGAAAATAAATCACGTTTAGGCGCCAATGCATTATTGGCCGTTTCTTTAGCCGTTGCAAAAGCATCAGCAGAAGAAGCTGGCTTGCCTTTTTATCGCTACATTGGTGGCGCAGGACCAATGTCGCTACCTGTTCCCATGATGAATGTTATTAATGGTGGTGCTCATGCCAATAATTCTTTAGACATACAGGAATTTATGATTATCCCTGCTCAATTCGATTCATTTAGAGAAGCCTTACGCGCTGGAGCGGAAATTTTTCAACACTTGAAACAAATCTGTAATAAAAAAGGCTATCCTACCACCGTAGGTGATGAAGGCGGCTTTGCCCCCAACTTAAACAGTCATGAAGAAGCCATTGAATTGATTATAGAAGCCATTCAAGCTGCAGGCTACGAAGCAGGACAAGATATTTTATTGGCTTTAGATTGTGCTTCTTCTGAATTTTATGAAAATAAACAATATCATTTATCTGCTGAAAATAAGTCTTTATCTAGTGCCGAGTTTGTTGATTACTTGGCTAATCTAGCTAACAAATACCCTATTATTTCTATTGAAGACGGTATGTCTGAAGATGATTATGAAGGTTGGAAACTATTGACAGACAAATTAGGAGATAAAATCCAGTTGGTTGGCGATGATTTATTTGTAACCAATCCTAAAATTCTTCAAGAAGGAATTGAGCAAGGCTTAGCTAATTCAGTTTTAGTCAAAGTCAATCAAATCGGTACATTATCTGAAACATTAAAAACCATTGATTTAGCGAAAAGAAATTGCTATACCAGTATTATGAGCCATCGCTCAGGAGAAACAGAAGACAGTACTATTGCTGATTTAGCAGTGGCTACTAATTGTATGCAGATTAAAACAGGCTCATTATCTCGCTCTGACAGGACTGCCAAATATAATCAACTACTTAGAATTGAGGAACAGTTAGGACAAATGGCTTACTATCCTGGCAAAAAAGCGTTTTATCAATTAAAAAGATAAAGTAGTTGAAGCGAAGAGTGATGTCTGAAAAATAATATCCCTATAAATATGAAAAAATAAATATTTTTTCAAGATACCCAGGAGTGCTCAATTTTATTAGTTCAAGAAGGCCTACTGTGTTATTTAAGATAAAACATAGTGAATGATTAATTACAGTCATCTTTATTTAAATATACTAACAATTATTATCATCACTATGTTTTCAGCCTTGTCTTAAGGAGTAGTCCATGAAAAATCTATCCAGACATCAAGAAACCGAGGGCGTGATCATACGCAAAACTGAAGTTGAAGAGGCTATTAAACTTCCTGAAATAGAATCTTCTGCTGGAAAAATTTTTGCCTCCCTAGACGATCTAAGTTGGGTCAGTGATAATGGTGTGCAAAGCATAGAAAAGCATTGTCTTTCATCGATAAACAAGCTTATTGGGTTGTTGTAGATAAGGATAATGAGCCTATTGGCTTTATTATGACACGTGATCTGCCTGAAAGCCTATTTATTCACGAACTTTCTGTGTCTCAAAAATGGCAGAATAAAGGTGTTGGTAAATTACTTATTCAAAAGATAATTGATGTAGCTAAAGAAAAAAATTACCCTATGATAAGCCTGACTACTTTTCGTTATGTCCCTTGGAACGCACCTTTCTATCAGCTTTTGGGATTTTCAATTTTAACTCGTGATGAAGCACCCTCTTCATTACAAAGTATTTTAGAAAAAGAAATATCTGAAACTGGATTTGATCCAAAAACACGCTGTATAATGGCGCTAGTATTACAAGGTAAATACTAGAATTTAATTAATTTTAATTATTGTGTCGCCTTTATTCGTTATAAACTTATCCCAAAACTATCCATAATATCCTAGTCTATTCTTCCTATTTAAGTTAAGACTTGAACAAAATAAGTTTGACCGACTTGCTATAAATTGACTAGTATTAAAAATTTCATGAGTCGATTTCAATAAAATATCCTATCTTCCTGCTTAGAGATCAGTATAACTTGTCTAATCCCCCTTGCTTTTTGTTTTTTTAGGAAAACCTAATTTCTTACATAGAACCTAAACGAGATTTTAAAGTCCGTTTAGGAAGTCCAAACAAATGAGAATAATAAACCGTATTACTCATTACTTTTTTCACATAATCTCTGGTTTCATTAAAAGGAATCGTTTCTGCATAAATCGCCCCTTCTAATCCACTTTGACGCCATCTTTTAGCACGTCCTGGTCCTGCATTATAAGCAGAAGTTGCCAAGGGTTCTGAATTAAACTGTTCGTATAAATCAGCTAGATACCACTCCCCCATATTAATATTCGTATCCATATTATTTAGACTGTATCCATCCAAACCAATTTTTCGAGAAATCATTTGGGCTGCTCCTGGCATAATTTGCATCAAACCTGATGCACCCACTGAACTTCTAGCTGCCATCATAAAACGACTTTCTTGGCGAATTAAGCCAAATACCCATGCAGATTCTATGCCATACACATTGGAATATTTATCAACAATATTTTTATAAGGTGAAGGAAATCTTAGTTGATAATTTAAAAGACTATCGCTCGTATCCGCACTCAAAATCGACATTTCATAAAATTGATTTTGTAGTGCCAATTGAGAAGCTAAAATAAGTTTATCATCCGTAAAATTCTTAGTTGCATATCGCCATTGATCTTGGGCGGCAGTTCTCATTTTTCTATCACCCGTATTAAGTGAACTTCTAAATAAAACCAACGCTCTATGAATCTGACCATCTTGTGCTAATGCCATCACTGATGATGGGTTTCCTCCTGAAGTATTCGATTTAACATTTAAAGGCCTACCTAATTCTTCATGCGCCAAGATGGCATAAAAATTTCTACCACTTGCTGCTGCTTTTTCATACAACGCCTTAGCACTTGTCCTATCCCCTAAAGCAGTTTTTGCTCTGCCCTGCCAATACCACCAAGTTGGTGTTTCTCGCAATGCTCTAGGCATTGTTTGAATAACCTGATTAAGTTGTCCCCACTGTTTTAAACGCAGTGCTGAACGTGCATACCATTCCCATTGCTCATTAGATAGTTGCGTTTTATCCGCTTTATTAAAATGCTGTAATGCCGAGGCCATATTTAAATCTCTGGCTTTTGAAAGTCCAATAACGCCTTCCACAAAACCAATATCATCCTGATCTACACTGCCATATAATCCATAAACAAAGCTATCAATATCCGATCGATTTCTACCTTTGGGTGTAATCCCAGGCATAATCTTGGCTATTTTTGAGGCTTTAGAACCATCATATACTGAAGCACTTGGTATTGGTTGACCAATAGCATTCGCTAAACTTCTTGCTAACGTAATATAATTATTAGAAATTAATACCCTAACTCGTCTCCATACATCATTTTGATTGAGCATACCTCTAGAGGCTGCCACTTCTATCATTTTATTACAGCCTTCTGGTAATTTTTCATTGCTCTTAACCAACTCTTTTGACATGCTGGATAATGAAATTCCTCTTTGTGAGTACCCAGCAACAGCAGCATAACAATTGACTTCTAAGTTATTAGTATTAGCAGGTAATAGTTTATATTGATTAAGAAACTCACCCCAATAAGCATTTTTACCCAAAAGTCTTAATAGCCCTATCCGTACTTTTTCAACCATGCTATTTTGTTGCCCTGTTTGGGTAGATAAAAAGTTGTATGCATCTGCCGTTTGTTTCTGTCTTAATGAAATGAAAGCTGTTTGATACAGTGAATAATCATACATAATCTTTGCTTCATCTTGTTTTGCAGAAGTGGCAATAGGTGTGATTTTTATTTCAGAGCCTTGATTGTCCTGTTGTTTAGAACTACTCTCCTGATTATTATTATTTGCACAAGCAAATAACATTCCCAAAATTGAAGTTAAAATTATTGTTTGTTTTGTTTTTAGCATAAGTGATAATTCCAAAGTTTAACTTTCCCAATAAGCGGGTAAAAATAAAATAAATACAGTAAAAATTTCCAATCGACCAATCAGCATTGTAAAGGCACATACCCATTTTTGAAAATCACTCAATATATTTAAATCAGCCGTCGGTCCAAGCTGCCCAATACCAGGTCCTGCATTGGTAATCGAGGCAAGAATGAAAGAAAACGCTGAGACCGCATCTACCCCTGTAAAAAGCAATATCAAAGTAGAGATTACTACTGTCATTAAATATACTAAAATAAAAGCCATCACATTTAGTGCTGTTTTATTAGGAACAATATTACCATTTACTTTGACAGTTTTCACTGCATTAGGATGAATTAGCAACAACATTTCTCGGTACATAAACTTAAATTGGATAATGATACGAATCATCTTAATACCACCCCCTGTTGAGCCAGAGTTAGATAATATATTCGCCAAAATATACATCACTATTCCAACATATATCGGCCATTGAGCAAAATCAACGGAACTAAATCCACAAGCGGTACCAATCGAAATATAATTAAATGCAACATGCCTCAAAGAAGTAAAAAATCCAGATATCCCTTGTCCATAAAATCCTACATACCACAAATAACCTGTAGAAATTAAAACACTCAAAAGCAATATTTTAAAAGAAGTCCTCACCTCTTCATCTTTCCAGTATATCATAAGACTTTTATTTTTGATGACCATCACATGATTTAGAAAACTAATTGCTCCAATTAACATTGTAATCATCAAAATAACTTCAACACTTACTGAATTAAAATGACCAATACTATCAGAATAGGTTGAAAATCCACCTAAAGAAATACTAGAAAATGCATGACACACTGCGTCAAACCAACCCATACCAGCTAATTTAAGTGCCACCACAACTATTGCTGTAAAAACAATGTAAATACCCCATAAAGATTTAGCTGTTTGTGTAATTCGTGGGGTTAGTTTTCTATCTTTATTCACCCCAGTTATTTCAGCTCGAAGAATATTCATCCCCCCAATGCCTAAAGTCGGAATAATGGCAACCGCCAAGACGATAATTCCCATGCCCCCAAACCAATTGAGCATATGACGCCATAAATTTAGTGAAGGTTGCAGATGTTCCACATTAGGGAAAATGCTAGAACCTGTTGTTGTTAGCCCTGAAATAGCTTCAAAATAAGAATTAGTAAAAGTCAAACTCGGTTCTGAAAAATAAATAGGGATAGAAGCAGCAAACGCAAATAATATCCATAACAAAAAAGCTAATAAAAAACCATCCCTTGCTTGTAATTCTCTATCATATTTTTTAGTTAGTTCACGGATTAGAAAAGAAGAAACAATCATGGCTGAAGAGGTAAGCAACCAAGTCTCCAGCAAGCCATCCCCAAAATAGTAAGAAGCTAAAGCAGGTGCCCATAATAAACACGAGAACAATATATTTAATCTCGCAAGATTATAAATAATTGGTAAAAAACGATTAACCATGTTTGTAGATCCCAACCATGCTTATTTTAAAATGAGTTTGTCCATTAGAATGGCAATAAACCGCGAAAAAATAACTTCCTATTGTATAATAAACTTTTATTATTACCTATACTTGCAAATTAAAAATGAGTGTAAAAAATTTAAATATTGCCATAACTGCAGGCGAATCATCAGGCGACTTACTGGGTGCTCACTTAATCACAGCGCTAAAAAAACACTCTCCAAATGCTAATTTTTTTGGCATCGGAGGCCCTTTAATGATTGCCGAAGGTTTTAAGAGTTATTTTAAACAAGAAGATTTGGCTGTTATGGGCTACTTTGAAATATTAAGCCAATTACCCAAGATACTATCAATCCGTAAGCAAATTTCCAATATTATTCTCAAACAAAAGCCGGATATTTATATTGGTATTGATGCCCCAGATTTTAACTTCAAAGTCGAACAGAACGTTCATGCAAAAGGCATACCAACGATTCATTACGTTAGCCCCTCTGTTTGGGCTTGGAAACCTAAAAGAATAGAAAAAATCATACAATTTACCGATGATATTCTTTGTCTCTTTCCTATGGAACCCGACATTTACAAAGAAAAAGGTGGAAATGCAACCTATGTTGGCCACCCTCTAGCTAGTGAAATCCCTTTAGAAATTAATCAATTAGACTCAAGAAATACTCTTAATTTATCCAATAATAACCCTATCGTTACTATTATGCCTGGTAGTCGTGAGAATGAAATCAAATACATGGCACCGTTATTTTTAGAAACAGCGCAAAAACTATTTAAAGCCAATTCCAATATTCAATTCTTTATTCCAGTCAATAACTCAAAGAATCAAAATCTCATTCAGGAAATAGTTCAGACAAAAAAGTTACAATCACTGCCAATTCAATTCATAAATGAGACACAAAACAAGCATCTATATCTCGCAGCCTCCGATGTTACTCTAGTTGCTAGCGGAACAGCTACTTTGGAAGTTGCTCTATGTAAATGTCCTATGGTTATTAGCTATATTATTTCGCCACTCACGCACCATCTGGTTAAACCATTTGTTCACACTGACGTATTTGGGCTTCCCAATATATTGCTACAAGAAAAAATCGTTCCCGAATTCATACAAGATGAGGCAACCCCTAATCATTTATTTAAAGCATGTCAAAATTATCTTGATCATCCTGAAAAAAGCAAGGAAATCAAACAAAAATTCTATCAACTACACCAAACATTACAACAAAATACTTCTGAACTAGCAGCACAAGCAATATTAAACGTTATCGATAAAACAAAATAGTCTAATTACTTATCTTGTAATACTTTTTCTATAGAATTTAACACTTCAGGTAATTGTGGATTATGAGGTGCAGCACCTTGTGCCAAATCAGGGCGACCTCCTCCTTTACCATTTAACGGTTTTAAAATATATTTAACTAAATCTACCGCTTTAATGCGGTTACTAATCGGTTTGGAAACCCCCACACAAACAGAAACTTTATCTTCAATGATTGAATAAAAAACAACCACTAAATTTTCAGATCTACCTGTTAATTCTGGGACAGCTTCTCTTAAGACATTAGGCTCAAAAGGTAATTCTTCTACAATTAAAGCAAAATCACCCACTTGCTGCGCATTTTCAATCAAATCATCACTTACCTTCTTTAGGGTCTCAGCTCTCATCTGAATGAGATTGCGCTCTAACTTTTTACTATTACGCAAAATATTTTCAAGTTTAGGTAATAAATCATCAGCAGTTTGTGCTTTTAACTCTTCTAACATGGCACCAACTAATCTTTCTTGACTTTGTACCCATAAAATAGAAGCTTCTCCTGTAATCGCTTCGATACGTCTGATACCAGAAGCAATACCCCCTTCTGCTACAATTTTAAAAAATCCAATTTGCCCCGTCCTTGCCACATGGGTGCCACCACATAATTCAGTAGAAAAATCTCCCATTTGCACCACACGAACTTCATCACCATATTTTTCACCAAATAAAGCCATAGCTCCTGTATCAATCGCATCATCATATGACATAACTTGTTTAGAAACTTCCACATCGCGCATAATCTCTTGATTAACCAAAGACTCAATATTGATAAGCTCTTCTTCCGTTAAAGCATTCGGATGCGTAAAATCAAATCTTAATCTTTGACTGGTCACCAAAGAACCTCTTTGTTCAACATGTTCTCCCAGTATCTTTCTTAACGCTGCATGCAACAAATGAGTTGCACTATGATTTCTCATACTGTCTAAACGAGTAGGAGAATCAATCATGGCCATAACAGACTGTCCAACATGAATTGGTTCATCCATCACACTGCCCATATGTCCAAATACATCCGATTTAATTTTTTGTGTATCTTTCACTTGAAAAATTGGCTTTTGATCAACATAAAAGTATCCTATATCCCCGATCTGTCCACCACTTTCTGCATAAAACGGAGTCTCATCCAAAACAACAACCCCTGGTTCCCTAGATTTCAATTGAGAAACAGGTTCTCCATCTTCATCATATAATGCCAAAATTTTTGCTGTTTGTTTTGTTCTATCATAACCAATAAACTGAGTCGCAGGCCCTGTATATTCTAACTGACGCTCAGATTTAAATTGTGATGCTTGTCTTGCTCTTTCTTTTTGCAATTGCATTTCTTGATTAAATTCTGCTTCATCAACCGTAATATTTTTCTCTCGACAAATTTCTGTTGTCAAATCTAAAGGAAATCCATAAGTATCGTACAATTTAAAAGCTATTTTCCCAGGTAAAATCTTGGGATTGGTATTTAAAAAATCTTGTAAATAACCTATGCCATGTGTCAGAGTTTGAGAAAACTTTTCTTCTTCATCTAATAAAGTTTTTTGAATAATCTCTTTTTTTTCTACTAGTTCTGGATAAGCCCGACCCATTTCAATAATCAAATCCGGCACCAAGCGATAAAAAAAGGAACTTTTTTGGCCTAGCTTATACCCATGCCTAATAGCTCTTCTGATAATACGTCTTAATACATAAGAACGACCTTCATTACCTGGATAGACACCATCAGCAATCAAAAAACTACAAGTACGAATATGATCTGCAATAACATTCAAAGATGAATTATTTTTTTCAAATGGCACGCCAACTTCTCTAGCTACGGCATGAATCAGATTTTGAAATAAATCAATTTCAAAATTACTGTGCACTTTTTGCATAACCGCCGTAATTCTTTCCAAGCCCATTCCTGTATCTACCGATGGCTTAGGTAAAGGATTCATTTGACCTTTTTCATCTCGGTTATATTGCATGAAGACACAATTCCAGATTTCTACAAAACGATCACCATCTTCGTCTTTACTGCCTGGCGGCCCTCCAAAAACTTTCTCTCCATGATCATAGAAAATTTCAGTACATGGTCCACAGGGGCCTGTATCTCCCATTTGCCAAAAATTATCGGAGGCATATTTAGCCCCTTTATTGTCCCCAATTCTGATAATCTTATCTTTAGGTAGTCCTATCTGTTGATGCCAAATATCATATGCTTCATCATCTTCTGCATAGACAGTAACTAATAATTTCTCTTTGGGAAGAGCGAGCCAATCACTTGAAGTAAGAAACGCCCATGCAAATTCAATCGCTTTTTCTTTGAAATAATCACCAAAACTAAAATTACCTAACATCTCGAAAAAAGTTAGATGCCTTGCTGTATAGCCCACATTTTCTAAATCATTATGTTTGCCACCTGCACGTACACATTTTTGTACCGAGGTAGCTCTTGTATAAGGTCGAGTATCAAATCCTAGAAAGACATCCTTAAACTGATTCATCCCTGCATTTACAAATAATAACGTGGGATCATTATTAGGAACCAACGAACTTGAAGGAACTCTAGTATGTTTTTTAGACTCAAAAAAACGTAAAAAATTTTCTCTTATTTCTGATGTTTTCATTTTTATATTAACTTTTAGCGTGGAATATGAATATGTTTATTTTATCGTAAATTAATGCTACTTGCCTATATTAAAGACCTGTATTCATACGTTTATTAAAGTCAGGCATCTTAAAATTTCTCATAACTTGTACAAGATCATCTATATTTTCATTAATACAAAACAACTGCATATTCTCCTTTGGAATAAATCCTGCATCTGACATCGTTTGCATTATATCAACAAAACTATCGAAAAAATGGTTAATATTTAAAAAACCAATTGGTTTTTCTAGTTGCCTTAATTGCAATCGAGACAAAACTTCGAATACCTCTTCATAAGTTCCTATCCCTCCTGGCAATACGATAAAACCGTCAGCAAGCTCTATCATTTTATCTTTT
The DNA here is from genome assembly GCA_017114885.1 of Neisseriaceae bacterium PsAf. Lineage (GTDB taxonomy): Bacteria > Pseudomonadota > Gammaproteobacteria > Burkholderiales > Neisseriaceae > QFNR01. Next base: position 63,644 of record WNLJ01000030.1, read on the forward strand.
CGAATTGCCATATTAGGCACTACTTGCATTTCAATTAATTTTTCATAGCCCATTTCTTGACCTTGCAAAAATTCAGGAATAATACCTAAAATATCACCCCCTTCATCAATAACTGCTTGGGAAGTCGCTCCCATTAAACCTATACGACCACCTCCAAAAATTAATTTTATTTTATTTTGCGCTAAATAATGTCCTAATTCTTTAGCTTTCTGCTCATATTCAGGATGATTGCCTAAATTCGATCCACAAAAAAGAGTAATACTATTAATGGTATGCATCTTATCTCCAAACAAAATAAAATAGACTTATCACTCAGAATAAGTCTACATATTACTCTCGGTAACTCTATTGAATTTTAAAAATATATTAATCTTTTTCTATTTCAGCGCCTAATTGAGTAGGATCTTGTTGTAATATTTTTGAACAAACCAACTGCAATCGATAATTACTTGGCTCTATGGAAAATCCTCTGGTAATAATTTCTCGCAATTGATTTTCATCTAATAAGGAAGCGTAGTCTTCTAGTAGCTCAGCTAATTTATCAATTTCCTGTGTCTCAAGATATAGATTTGCCAAATCAACAATATACTCTACTTCACGATATTTTTTATTTGAATCAATTAGCTCAGACAATACTTCCGCTGCTTGATTATAATAACCTAGTTCTCTAAAAACTTTATACTCTTGTAATTCATTGATTGCTTCACTAGAAACAACCCCTCTATTTTTAACTTTAAAAGACTGTCCAGAGCCATCTTGATTCTGAATATTGATCACATCTTCATTACTCACATTTGAAGACGAAGCAGTCTCATTTTTTAATGTGTTATTCTTAAGTGTATTTCGAGAAAATATTTTTTGTTTGGCTACATCGTTTTTTTTAGTTTCTTTTTTATCCGACCATCTTAAAGCAATTAAAACTACTAAAAATACAAAAAGAATTAAAATAATTAAACTACTATTCGCAGACATATTTCATTACCGTTCTAAATAATTTTAAATTGTACGCTATCTATACTATCAGATACCATGTTGATATAAAAAATAAATACCACTTAAAAAAGTGGCATTTGTTTTTTATTCTTAGTAATAAACAAAAAAATCCTATTTTGACAGCATGATTATGCTACTCGTTCATGTGTTCCATAGCATATAATGCCATACATAGCATATAATGCCATATAAAAAGCAGTAAATAACAATCCACACAACACTACCGATGATGAAACCATGATATGCTCCTTTATCCCAAATAAAAAATATTCCTGTTCTTTCATTTTTAATATAACAACTGAATGTGACATTTCTGTAAATATTCTATGAACAAATGATGACAAATGTTGCTTTAAAGTGACATTTAATGAAAATATAAATTATGTTATAGTCATCCAAAATGCTTTATTTCTATAATCAAGTGAGTTATTAATTTCTTTAATTTTGTGGAATAAAATGAAAATCGTTCAATCTAATTTAATTTTAGTTTCTATACTAGTTGCTTTAAATAATATTGGCTTTGCCAGTACTCATTTATTGCCTGATGTCGCTGTTTCAGAAACTGAAAATCATATTGTTATTAACGTCCCCAACGTACGCCTTTACGTATATCCTTTACGTATATAAAGAGGGGAATTATGACAGCGATTATCCAATTGCAGTAGGTAAAGGACTGAATCAAACACCTATGGGAGACTATCAGATTGGTGTTCGTGCTCACAATCCTACATGGTACATACCAGCCAGTATTCAAAAAGAACGCAAACAGAAAGGTCTAGCTGATATTAAGACCATTCCACCTGGTCCTAATAACCCACTAGGCCCTCTTTTTATTCGTTTTGGAGAAGATAAGCTTGGTCTAGGTATTCATGGTACTAATGCACCCAATAGTGTCCCAGGCGTTAGAAGCCATGGATGTGTACGCATGAAAAATGAAGACATTACTCAGTTAGATAAAAAAATTAAACGTGGTGATTTTGTTAGCGTTACCTATCAACTGTACGCTTTGAATATAGATGAAAATAAACAACTTTGGTTTCAAAAATACCAAAATCCTTATAAACTCGAAGATAAAGATTTACAGCAAATTAAAACAACATTAGCCTTATGGGAACAAGAAACTGGCCAATCTATTAATTCTCAAAAATTAAATCAATTATTTAAAAAAGCACAAACAAAACCAAGTTGTTTAACCTGTACTCAAAAAAATCCTAAGATTAAAGGGAAGCTTCAGTCAATTGCTTGGACAGAGAGCAAAACCGAGATTAGAACACCTGAATACTCGAGAACAATAGATGAATTAATTATTGAGGAATTTTTATTTAATCCTATGATTAAATTACCTCAAAAAATTTGGGAACCTAAGCTGCCAAAAACAGAAGATACTCTTAATGAATCTATTAATGAACCTATCAACGAAACAGATAATTTATTCTAAGCCAAAGGATACATATGTTAGCTAAAAGAATTATTCCTTGTTTGGATGTCAATCAGGGACGTGTGGTAAAAGGTATTAATTTCGTTGATTTAATTGACGCCGGAGATCCTGTACAAGTAGCACAAAAATATAACGATGAAGGGGCGGATGAACTTACTTTTTTGGACATTACAGCAAGCTCTGATAATCGCAATACCATTCTAGAAACCATAGAAAAAGTTGCTGCCCAGATTTTTATTCCTCTTACGGTAGGTGGCGGTATTCGCTCTTTATCTGATATACGAAATTTATTAAATGTTGGTGCGGATAAAGTCAGCATTAATACAAGTGCTATTCAAAATCCAGATCTCATCAACCAAGCGAGTGATTTTTTCGGCAAACAAGCAATTGTTGTGGCAATTGATGCTAAATTTAACCCTCAGAAACAGTCATGGGAAGTTTATACTCACGGAGGAAGAAAAGAAACAGGTTTAAATGCTGTATTATGGGCTAAAGAAATGGAAAAAAGAGGTGCCGGAGAATTACTACTCACCTCTATGGATAGAGATGGTACTAAAAATGGTTTTGATTTAGAATTAACCAAAGCCATCACTCAAAAAGTAAACATTCCTGTCATTGCTTCAGGTGGAGTGGGCAATATTAAACATCTCATTGAAGGTATTACCATTGGTGGTGCTGATGCGGTGTTAGCTGCCAGTATCTTTCATTTTGGAGAAGTATCTATTTTAGACGCTAAAAAAGAAATGCAAAAACATAATATAGAGGTCCGTTTATAATGAATAAAACCACCTTAAATACTTTGTTAAGCGGCATTCATTGGGATGACAATGGTTTAATCCCGGTCATTGCACAAGACACGAAAACTAAAAAAGTATTAATGTTGGCATGGATGAACAAAGAGGCCCTAATAAAAACTTGTGAAACCAAACAAGTTCATTATTTTAGCCGCTCCCGAAATCAATTATGGCTTAAAGGAGAATCTTCTGGCCATTACCAAAACCTTAAAAATATTTATTTAGACTGCGATGCTGATGTATTATTAGTAGAAATAGAACAAATAGGCGGTATTAGCTGTCATACAGGGAGGGAAAGTTGCTTTTTTAAAAGGTGGGATGGTGAGCAATGGCAAGTTTCAGAACCTGTATTAAAAAACCCGCAAGATATTTATAACGGAATAAATTCTCATGAATAATTTAGATGTGCTAATCGAGTTAACCAATACCATAGAAAATAGAAAGAATTCATCAGAATCTGAATCTTATGTGGCTTATTTATTTTCCTCAGGACAAGATAAGATTCTAAAAAAAGTAATCGAAGAAGCTGGTGAAGTCTTGATGGCCTCGAAGGATAATGACCCTACTCATATTACTAAAGAAGTGGCAGATTTATTGTTTCACAGCATGGTATTATTAAGTTATCATAACCTCAGCATAGAAGATGTTTTAACTGAATTAAAATCAAGACAAAATATTTCTGGATTAGAAGAAAAAGCGTCTAGAAATTTATAAACTAGGAGAGAAAAATGGGTAGTTTAAGCATATGGCATTGGCTAATTTTAGCATTGGTTATCGTATTAATTTTCGGAACAAGTAAATTAAAGAATGCCGGTAAAGATTTAGGTTCCGCTATTCATGACTTTAAAAAAGGTCTTAATGGGGAAGAAGAACCTAAAAATAAGAAAGAAGATACTACACAAAAAATAAAAGATGATAGCCAGTAATCTTGTGTAAGCAATTATGTTTGATTTAAGTTTTGCAGAAATTTTAGTCATCCTAATCGTGGCACTTGTTGTTTTAGGTCCCGAAAAGTTGCCAAAATTTGCTCGTTTTATAGGAAATACAATTAATAAGGTTAAAGGACTGGGACAGCAAATTCAATCTACACTAGTAGAACAAACTGAAGAAACTGAAATAAGCGAAATTAGTCAATCAATTAAAGACAGCGTTGGTGATTTAACACAACAATTCAAAAAAGATTTATCTGGATTAAAAGATGATTTACCAAATGTTCAAGAAAAATTTCTGTTCGGTGATCCAGTACCTGATGATGATCATTTGGATTATATAGACAGACCTAATATTAAATCATCTTTGTCAAATAAACGCAGAAGAAGCCAACGCAACAAATACAAACAACAAATAAGTTTTAATAAAAAACCATCTTCATCTAAAATAAATCGTCATTTAAAATGAATAACCAGCCAGAAGATCAAAAAAAGTACAGTTCTTTAACAGGGCATTTAATCGAACTAAGATCGCGATTAATTAAGGTGATTTTGGTCTTGATTTTTTTAGTTATTATTCTTACGCCATTTCTACAAGAAATAATCACCTACATTACACATCCTATGCTTGCCTCTTTACCTGAAGGCAACAAAATGAGCATTACTGGGGTTTTAGAAGGGATTATTGTTCCACTCAAAGTTTTGCTGGCAACTGCCTTTATTATTTCACTTCCTTTTACCTTATATCAGGCTTGGGCTTTTATTGCGCCAGGACTATACAGTAAAGAAAAAAAAGTAGCACTGCCTATTCTTCTCTCTAGCCTGCTCTTATTTTTCTTAGGGATGGCTTTTTGTTATTTTATATTCTTTCCAGCTCTTTTTACGGTCGCTGCAACTTTCACACCTAAAGACGTTGCTTATTATATTCCCACTATCAATAATTACATTTCATTTATTCTGACTATGTTTATTGTTTTTGGGCTGGCATTCCAAGTTCCTATTGTTATGTTTGTTTTAAACAAAATGGGCGCTATTTCTATACAACAATTTAAAAGTTTTAGAGGCTATGCCATTATTGCCGCCTTCGCTATCGCCGCAATCACAACACCTCCAGACATTATTTCACAATTTTTCTTAGCGATACCATTAGTGGTCTTATATGAGCTAGGCTTAATCGCTTGTCACTTAAATAAAAACAATAATAACTAACTATATCTAACGCCGCGTTGATTTTTTAGCATTCTTGGTATTGTTATTTTTTTTAGTTGTTTGGACAACCTTTTTTTTACCATTAGATTTTTTATTAGATACCTTAATAATGCCACTATTTTTTGATTTTGGACCAGATACTTTATTTGATTTATTATAAACAATTCGAACACTTTTCTTTTTAGAAAAAGAAAGTGGTGATTCAAAATCATTTAAACTTAGTACTGAGAATTGATCTGAAACTAATTCAGAAATATTATTTCCCTTAGGGAGTCTAAAGAAAATTGTTTTTCCTGCAGGAACAACTCCTGAACCAAGATTATTATAACTTTGTAAATCTGCCACAGGAATATTCAATGCGCTCGATATCTCGCCAATCGTTTGAGAATTCTGTATTTTTAAAGCATACCAACTCGATTGATCTTTCTTTATCATACGATTATAGTTATCAAAAAAACGACGATAACTACTTCTAGGTATCAATAAATTCCGATTATTATTAGGGACATAAATCGCTGCTTTGTAGCTAGGATTAAGATTTTGAATTTCAGATAAGGGGACGTTAGCTAATTGGGCTATGGTTTGCAGGGCAATGGGGTGATTAATTTTTACATTCTCAAAGTAAGGTTTATTGGCTAAATTAGCTACTGATAAATTATACGCTTTATGGTTACGAATAATATTTCTTACTGCCAATAATTTAGGCACATAATTAGTCGTTTCCTTAGGCAGTCTCAAATTATCAAAACTAGGGTATAAACCCTTTGCTTGAGCCTCATCAATGGCTTTCTGTACCCTATTCTCCCCTGCGTTATAAGCAGCAATTGCCAATGGCCAATCACCAAATAAACTATATAGATACTCTAAGTAGTCCAAAGCAGCCATAGTCGCAGCATAAAAATCATCGCGCCCGTCATATAAATTAGTTAAATCCAAGCCGTACTGTTTACCTGTTGCTGGCATAAACTGCCAAATACCTTTAGCCCCTGCATGAGATTTAACACTAGGCGTAAAGCGACTTTCTATAAATGGCAATAAGACAATCTCTCCTGGCATATTTCTTCTTGCTACTTCATTAACAATAAAATGCATATAAGGCGCACTTCTTACTAAAGTTTGATTAAAATATTCAGGATGAGCAATAAACGCATCTTCATATTTTTGTGTTAAATCAGGACGCACATTGCCCAAATGAAACATCTTAGTTAATTGATTGACTAAATTAGGATCTATATTTTTAGATTGTGCATTTTTACTTAGAGGCTGTGCGTTTAAAAAAATAATATAACCCTCTATATTCTGAGAGACCTCGGAGTCTAACGCTGTTTGCTTCTGTGCCTGAGAATTAGCTGCATAATGATACTGACCAAATAACAACCCCAAAACAGGAACCCATTTTACAAACTTTCGAATTTGTCTCATCTCTCTCTTATCCTAATAAGTTTTATAATTATTTTATTTGCCTTTCATAAGTTCAAAAAAATCAGCATTGCTCTTAGAACGTTTTAATTTATCCAATAAAAATTCCATGGCTTCTACATCATCCATAGGATGTAAAAACTTACGCAACAACCACATTTTTTGTAACTCATCATTCGGTACCAATAATTCCTCTTTTCTAGTGCCTGAACGATTAATACTAATTGCTGGAAATACTCTTTTTTCCGCTAAACGTCTTTCTAAGTGTAACTCTAAATTACCTGTTCCTTTAAACTCCTCATAGATCACATCGTCCATTCTACTACCAGTTTCTACCAACGCTGTAGCAATAATGGTCAATGACCCTCCCTCTTCCATATTACGCGCTGCTCCAAAGAAACGTTTAGGTCGATGCAAGGCATTGGCATCCACCCCACCTGTTAAAATCTTACCAGAAGCAGGTGCTACCGTATTATAAGCTCTTGCCAATCTAGTAATAGAATCCAATAAAATAACCACATCTTTTTTATGTTCAACCAAACGTTTGGCTTTTTCAATTACCATTTCAGCTACCTGAACATGCCTTTGTGCTGGTTCATCAAATGTTGATGCTACCACTTCACCTCTAACAGAGCGACTCATATCCGTCAACTCCTCCGGACGTTCATCAATGAGCAACACCATTAATTCAACATCTGGATAATTTGCTGTAATAGAATGTGCTATCTTTTGCAACATTACCGTCTTACCCGTTTTAGGAGGCGCTACCAACAATGCCCTTTGACCACATCCAATAGGTGCAATTAAATCAATTGCTCTGCCCGTTAGATTTTCATCATTGGGGTCATCAGATTCTAGGACTATTCTACGAGTAGGGAATAAAGGTGTCAAATTTTCGAATAATATCTTATGCTTGCAAACTTCTGGATCATCACCGTTAATAACATCAGGTTTCACCAAAGCAAAGTAACGTTCACCATCTTTAGGCGCTCGCACACCTCCCTCGATGGTATCGCCTGTTTGTAAATTAAAGCGTCTAATTTGGTTCGGACTGACATAAATATCATCAGGACTTGCTAAATAAGAAGTATCAGCACTCCTTAAAAAACCAAATCCATCAGGTAAAATTTCTAAGGTTCCTTTACCCGTAAAACTTTCGCCATTCTTCACTAATTGCCTAACAATTGCAAAAACTAAATCTTGCTTTCTAAAACGGTTAGGATTTTCTATTTTAAGTTCTTCCGCCTGCTCTAATAATTGATAGACGTGCAAATTTTGTAATTCGGATACATGCATAATGATATAATTCTTGAGTATATAATTTTGGATTTAATAAATATTAACGACAACCTTGCTTGAGACGGAAGTCTTCGCAAATTATGTGCGAAAATCAGCCCTTTTGATTTGCTAATCATAGCTTTAAGTTATGGTTAATGTCAATATAGCTTATCAAAAAAAACATTATATAAAAATTATATATGATAACTATATGTTTTTTATATGTTTTTATTTGGATAAAAAGTTTCTATTTTATTTATATAATTTCTCATTTATACTCAAAGTGTATTTTAACTAAAGGAAAAATTATGATTCTTAATTTTGAGACAGCATCTATTATAGATACCGCTCCTGATACACCTTCTTGTGAAACTCAATTTAAAATCTATGGGCAAAGAAAGAAATTTTCAGGACCTATTAGAACAATTAAATGCTTTAAAGATAACGGTATTATTAAAAAAACCATGAACTCTCCTTCCAAAGGAGAAGTTTTAGTAATTGATGGTGGTGCTTCTTATTTTAGCGCACTTATGGGCGATATGATTGCCAAAGCAGGTATGGAAAATGGTTGGGCAGGAGTCATCATTAATGGCGTTATTCGCGATTCAGTAGAAATTAATCGCATGCATTTTGGGATTAAAGCCTTAGGCACTAATCCAAGAAAAAGTAGTAAAGAGGGCGTTGGAGAAGTTGATATCCCTGTTACTTTTGGAAATGTTACCTTTGAGCCGGGTTACTACGTTTATAGTGATGAGGATGGTATTTTAGTCGCTCGTCACCCTATAAAAGAATTATAATAAAGAGCATAATGCTCTTTATTTTTTATTGACAAAATTCCTTACCCCAAGTTGTATGTCCTCTGTTCGCTTGACATTGAAAACTTGTCAGAACGTCTTGTACCACCCAATAATCACCTTCTTTTTTTAATTTTATCTTGGTTTTTTGACCTGCAATCGAGTCATCTGCTAACCCCGTTTCAGTGACAGTAATTATAACTTCGCTATCTGATACATCCTGTCTATGAATAGAATATTTATAATTACCTTCTGCAAATTCCTCTTCTGGTGCCAATAAATCAATCACCTGAGATAAATCTTTAATTTTTGATTCTCTAATATGATTATTTAAAACATCTAAATCTAATTCTTCTTGTTCGTACCAACTTGTATCATCAGATGGGATAACGGATTCTTGAGATGATTCTTGAGAACAAGAAATTAAGAAAAATCCAGCTAAAAGCAACACTAAAAAGCTTATATGTTTAAAAGACATTAAAAATACCACAGCTATCCTTTTATAGTAAGTCTTACCAATATACCACTAAATGTTATTTACTTGAAGTTAAGTATAGATAAGAACACAGGTATATTAATAAATAATATTAAAACCTTTTATGAAGGAATTTTTAAATACAGCTGAGTAATTTTATTATTTTCATCGGTATCTTTAACCGTTAGATAAAAGTCATCTCCCAGAGCCACTCTATCTCCTGGTGACGGTAAAGATTCTAGTTTTTTCTTTATGTATTGGCTTGCGGTTAATTTTTCAGAAGATTCATCTAATTTTATGCCATACGCCATCGCTAAGTCTTGCATCAATAGATCAGGGTCTACATTAAATTCCCCGTAAAATTTCAAATTCTCACTAAACTCTTGCCGTGTATTATTAAATCTTCTTGCAAGACTTTTTGAAGTTTCTTCGGGAGCTACATACCAAATAAAATCTTTTTCTTGCATTTGGGTGCTAAATTTAGCATCCACTAATTCATCATTTCTTAACATAGCAAAAAACCGAATACTTTCATCGCCCACTTCTCTACCAATTTTAAAAGGATTCTTTCCAATTGCCTCTGAGTCTTTATGGACCTTATAACCAAATAAATCAACCACTGCTTTATCTCCAACCCAAATGGATTGGGTAGCATCGGCTTCGATTTTTGCGGGCAATGTAACTTTGAATAATTTAGCCATAAAAGGGATAGTCGATCCTTGAATAATCAAAGAAAAAATCACTATCGCAAATCCTATATCAAATAAAAAGTAAGCATCTTTTACGCCCATCATGACGGGTAAAATAGCCAATGTGACGGGAACAGCACCTCTTAGCCCCACCCAGCTAATATAATGTTTTTCATTTTTAGCAAAATTAAAAAACATTAAACTTGTCCAAACAGCAAAAGGTCGTGCTACAAACATCAAAAATAGAGCAATTAACATTGCACTTGGTGCTGAAGATATAAGACGTTCTGGAGAAACCAGTAAACCCAAGACCAAGAACATAGATGCTTGAGCTAGCCAAGCCAAGCCATCAGTAACACTCAACACATAATCTATTTTATTTCTTTGTAAATTACCAATAATGATTCCAGAAATATAGACTGCTAAAAATCCACTACCTCCCGATAAATTGGTTAACGCAAAAACTAACAATCCACCAGAAACAACTAAAAGAGCATACAAACCTTGAGGCAAAGAGATACGTACTAAAGTAACCCCTAAAATAACACCACCAACAATTCCCAAAATAAAACCAAGACCAAGTTGTTGTACCAACATCAGTAAAATAGAACTAAAACTAGTTATTTCTGGTTGTAAAATCAATTGAATAAAAATCGTTACTAATAAAATAGCCATAGGATCATTAGCACCTGATTCAATTTCCAAAGTTGCCTTAACTTTATCAACCAATCTCACGCCACTATTTCTTAACAAGCCAAATACGGCAGCAGCATCGGTAGATCCTACAATCGCGGCAATTAAAAAGCCCATTTTCCAATCTCTATCAATCGGCAATAAGAAAGTAGCAAAAACACCTAAAGAAAGTACCGTTGCAACCACTCCCCAAGTAGCCAAAACCCCTGCTGGTTTAAACACCATTTTTATACTTTGTAGTTTAGTATTCAACCCCCCATCTAACAAAATGACAGCCAAACATAATTGGCTGATAAAAGTTGCCAGATAAAAATTATCAAATTTAATACCTCCTATCCCATCTTCGCCTGCTATCATGCCAACAAATAAAAATATCAATAAGAAAGGCAAACCTATTCTTGCTGATAATGTTGTTGCAATGATGCTAAAAAAAAGTAAAGCACCCGTTAAGAGAAAAAAAGTATTAATCGCGTCCATAAATTTTTATTTTTATCATAAATTGATGTTTAATTTGCCAACTTATCTTCACCTTTAAAGCAAGTTCTCCATAAACACATAATCAAAACGTATAGCGAGCTAATCCACCATAACATCCAAACAATATCACTACCCCCAGTACTCACGTGGTCTTTTGCCAAAATTAAACTAGTTACAAACCATATACCCGTTGCTAAAATATTAACAGGCATCAACTCTTTAACCCTAAAAGGATGTAGAAATTTTATCTTTGAAAAAGTTAATACACATAAAAACAAGCATACTGTTAAATTAAGCCACGGACCTGTATTTAACAAATAAAAATACAAAGCCACTATATTCCAGGTTGCTGGGAAACCAACAAAATAATTATCAGAGCTTTTCATCCCCACATTAGCAAAACAATATAAAGAACTAACCAAAATACAAGCCAAAACAATTAAAGTTGTATGCTCCGGAAAAGCAACGTAGTAATACATAAACAATACGGGAATAAAAACATAGGTTAAATAGTCTATAATCAAATCTAATGCTGAACCATCGACTTCTGGCAAAGCATTCTTAACATCAATTTTACGTGCTAAAGTACCATCTATACCATCAATAACTAAAGACACCGCTAACCAAAAAATACAAGCACTAGGTTCGTTATTGACTATTGCAAGTAATGCTAAGGCTGCAAAAATAACACCCATAGCGGTAAATAAATGTACAGCCCAAGCTGCTGTTTTCTGTATTGGCCAATCGCCTAGAATCATATTCAGTCTTATCAGATTTAATAATGCAATTATTCTAACAGAAAATAATAATTGTCATGATATTTATTCTTCTACTTCATCAGCCCAACCAACTTCGCTGTATCTCTTGCAATCATTAACTCTTCATTCGTTGGTACCACTAGAGCAATCGGCTCACTACCCTGTTGACTAATAAAACCAACTTTTCCTGATGGCAAGGTTTCATTAGCTTCATCATCAATTTTAAAACCAAATATCTTCAGTTGATCCAATACGCCTTTTCTAACAAGTGCAGAGTTTTGCCCAATTCCACCGGTGAATACAAAAGCTTCTATGCCTCCCATAGCCACAACCATCCCAGCAGCCAACTTTGCAATTCGATACACGAACATATCAATTGCTAACTGAGCGCGAACATGTCCTTCTTGTGCTGCTTCTGTAATGACCCTTAAATCACTGGAAAGCCCTGAAATACCAATTAAGCCACTTTTTTTATTCAATAAATCTGTAATCTCTTGAATATCCATATTGGCATTACCTTGTAAAAAAGAAAATATATTGGCATCAATATTGCCACTTCTGGTCCCCATGATTAAACCTTCTAAAGGAGTCAAACCCATAGTAGTATCGACAGATTTGCCATCTTTAATGGCACACAACGAAGCACCATTACCCAAATGAGCAACCAACATACGACTAATAGATATATCACAATTAGCTAAAACACGATTAGTCTTATCACTAACATAGCGATAACTGGTTCCATGCATACCATATTTTCGAACACTATACTGTTCATAATACTCATAAGGAATACCATATAGATAAGCTTTCTCTGGCATAGTTTGATGATAAGCAGTATCAAAAACTGCTACATGAGGTATATGGCTAAACGCTCTCATCGCTACTCGAATACCAGTTAAATTAGCAGGTGTATGTAAAGGAGCGAGAGATTTACAGTCATCCACACCATCAATGACTTTTTGCGTGATAATTTGCGAATCTTTAAAAAACTCTCCGCCATGTACAATTCGATGGCCTACTGCCTTAATCAATTGCTCTAATTTTGTTTCCTCAAGAATTTGCATTAAAACATCCACTGCCCCTTCATGGGTTGGATTATCTGATAAATCAACTAATGTCTTATCTCCTTCGTAGTGGATATTAAGATAGGCATCTGGTAAATTTAATTTTTCTGCTAAATAACTAATGATAACGTCACCCGTTTTGTAATCGAGCACAGCACCTTTTAAAGAAGAACTCCCACAATTAAATACCAAAATTAAATTTTCCATAGTCCATCCTAATTAAACATTAAAGTTTATTTTGAATTAATTTTATTTAACAAAATAAGTTCTAGCCCCTGTAAATTGTTTATTCCAGTAAGGATTATCCAAAGAACCTATTTGCACAACACTTCTACTATTAGGTGAATGTAAAAACCTACCATTCCCTAAATAAATACCCACATGTGAATATTTTTGACCAGTCGTATTAAAAAATACTAAATCCCCAACTTTTAATTGATTTTTATTAATGGGAATCCCAGCACTTGCCATTTCACGAGCCGTTCTTGGAAGACTTGTATGAACTGTATTTTGATATACATTTAATACCAGTCCACTACAATCAAATCCAGACGCTCGACTGCTGCCTCCATAAGTATAAGGCATACCTACCAAACTCATGGCGTACATCATAATATCTGGATAAGCCTGTTGATAAGCAATATGAGATATTCTAACAGGCGGGGTTGAATGTCCACCACCCGTATAAGAAGGATGACTTCCAGACGAAGGACCTTGACTGCTCATACAAGCAGTTAATAAAAATACTACTATCCATAAAATATTATGCTTCGTTTTCATTTTTATAAACTTTCAAGCCTGCAAATGTTTGTGCAACTGGCATAATTTCTATGGAATTAATATTCAAGTAAGCCGGTTGTTGATAAATCCACAAAGCAACATTGGCAATATCTTCTGGCTTAATGTATTGCACCTTAGCATAAGGCTCTTGAGCTTTTTTTTCATCTCCTTTGAATCTGACTTGAGAAAACTCTGTTTCTCCGCAAAGACCGGGCTCTATATTACTTACCCGAATATTATCTTTCGCTAAATCCGCTCTCAAATTCTTACTAAACTGTTTAACAAATGCTTTCGAAGCGCCATATACATTAGCGCCATAATAAGGGTAAGAACCAGCCGTTGAACCAAGATTAATAATATGTCCCTCTTTTCTTGCTACCATTTGAGGTAAAATTTTATGGGTTACATAAGTTAATCCTAATACATTGGTTTGAATCATTTTTTCCCAATCTGAAAAATCAGTTTTATCTGCTGATTCTAATCCAAGTGCCAAGCCTGCATTATTAATCAATAAATCGATTCTGGCCCAATCACCAGATAAAGAATTTAGTGCATCATCAACTGATTTTTTATCAGTAACATCCATTTGTACGGGCAGCAATTTTTCACCCAATTCTTGATGTAATTGTTCTAATTTTTCAAGTCTTCTGGCCGTTGCAATCACCTGATAACCTGCATTAACAAATACCTTACACATTTCTTTGCCAAATCCAGCCGAAGCACCCGTCACTAATATAGCCATAATAATTATCCTTTTATCCTTTTCTTACCCACATTGCCAAAGCAATCCCTAAAAAAGTCATCATTAAAGAACCAATAACATTAGCCGCGATTACAAGCATTGCTAATGACATATTTGAAGCTCGAATTAAACTAACAACTTCAAGAGAAAAAGTTGAAAAAGTAGTTAAGCTACCTAAAAAACCAACGATAATAAATAACTTAAAAACCTCGGGATAGTCGGCATTTGCAAAAATCACATAAGCTAAACCAATAAAAAAACAACCTATCAGGTTGACAGATAAGGTTCCTATTAAAGAGCTTCCCAACACTGGAAATGCAACCAAGCCTATGCCCCATCTTAATAAAGCCCCTAAAACCGCCCCTAAAGAAATAGCAATAATATAGTCATAATTAAACATGCGCTACCCTAATATATAATTTAATTTATTAAAGTAATGATTTTCAATTATTACATATAAAGTTGAGCAACAAAATACCTTTTATGATACTTTCATGAGATAATTGGCTCTAAAGCTTTTTAATTCACTTTACACTATTTTTAAGCAAATTAAATTCATTAGGATACAACATGAGCGAAGAACAACTCTCTTTTGAAGCTGCCATGCAAGAACTGGAAAATATTACCACAAAAATGCAAGATAAAAATGTTAGCTTGGAAGACTCTTTAAACTATTACCAACAAGGGATTAAATTAGTAGATTTTTGTCAAAAAAAATTACAAGAAGTAGAACAAAAAATTGAAATATTAAATTCAAAAAATGAATTAGAGGACTTTAATCAAAATGAGCTCTGAATTTGATATATGGATGTCGTATCAAAAACAAACCATAGAATCTATATTAGATAACTACCTCCCTAATATTGAAAGTACGCTCAACAATCTGAATGAAGTCATGCGTTACGCTGTGCTAGGACATGGAAAAAGAATTCGTCCCTTATTGGTAATCGCTTCTGCTGAAGTTGGGGATGCTGATTCTGATGCCTTAAAACAAAGAATTGCTGCAGTTGAATTCATTCATACTTATTCATTAATTCATGATGATTTACCTGCAATGGATAACGATGATTTAAGACATGGCAAACCCACTTGTCACAAAGTTTATGGAGAAGGATTGGCTTTATTGGCTGGAGATACTCTACAAACATTGGCTTTCGAAGTTTTAACTCAAGATAACAATTTACCTGCTCACCAAAATTTAGAAACAGTAAAACACTTAGCCAATGCTTCTGGCTTTTATGGTATGGCTGGGGGACAGGCTTTGGATTTATTAAATACTAATAAAGATACTAGTCTAAATGAACTCACTATGATGCATCAGAAAAAAACAGGGGCATTAATAGCGGCTTCAGTTCATTTAGGTTTGCTATCTTGCCAAGATTATCAAGAGGAAATTGCTATTTATTTAAAGCAATTTGCAGAAAAAATAGGCTTAGCATTCCAAATTATTGATGATATTCTTGATTATCAGTCGCCCACCGAGATATTAGGCAAAACAGCAGGAAAAGATGAAGAATACAATAAATCTACCTTTGTGAGCTTATTGGGCATAGAAATGGCAAAACAGTATGCTTACCGTTTAGCGGACGAGGCAATCTCGATTGCCGAAGATTATCTACCTAACAGTCAGCATTTAATCGATATTGCCCACTTTATTCTAAAGCGTGATTTTTAATTAATACCCCATCACTTTACCATCTGGATTACGCGTATCAGAAGCACCTTCCAATATTCCATTAGGATTCACCTTAATGGTCTGGGTTTTGCCCATAGATGCTTTGGTAACCACCTTGTGTCCTCTTTTTTTCAAAAGATTAATCGTATCAATACTTAAGGGTTTTTCGACTCTCAATTCATTAGGAAGTAACTGGTGATGCACTCTTGCCGCTGCAGTTGCTTCAGCTGGATTTAAATTAAACTCAATATCATTCAATATCATCTGTAATACAGTAGTAATAATCCTCGCACCTCCAGGACTACCTGTCACCAAATGTAATTGATTATTATGAAACACAAATGCTGGAGACATGGATGATAAAGGCCTTTTACCTACCTCTACTTGATTAGCTGCACTGCCCATTAGACCATAAATATTGGCCACCCCTGGTTTTAGTGCAAAATCATCCATTTCATTATTTAATAAAATACCTGTTCCTTTGACCACAATACCGTTACCAAAATTACCATTCAAAGTATAGGTTACAGACACTGCATTACCCTCTTTATCCACCACAGAAAAATGAGTTGTTTCTTCACTTTCATAAGGAAATGGATTGCCTGGATTAACCGCTGCTACGGTAGAAGCTTTGGGCGTAATTTTCTTTGCCAATTCATCGGCATATTGTTTTGAAATAAGACCTTTTACTGGTACAGATACAAAATCAGGATCACCTAAATATTTAGCCCTATCTACATAAGCTAATTTCATCGCTTCTACCATATAGTGAATTGTTCTGGCACTATTTTGCCCCCACTGATATAGCGGCCATCGTTCTAAAATATTCAATATTTGAATAATATGGACGCCTCCAGAAGATGGTGGTGGCATGATGGCTATTTGGTAGCCTTTATAAGTCCCCCAAATAGGTTCTCTTTCAATGACCTTATAATTTTCTAAATCTTGTTTAGTAATCCAATTGTAGGGTTTCATTTCTGCTGCAATTTTGTCGGCTATATCCCCTTCATAAAAAGCTTTTGCGCCATGTTTGGCTATCAAACGTAGAGATTTAGCAAGATCTTTTTGAACCAACAGATCTCCATTTTTTAACGGTTGATTATTTTTAAAGAAGATAGCACGCGTAGCCTCCCAGCGCCCTAAAAGACTAGCGCTATTAGATAGTTTTTTTTCTAAGGCGGGCGAGACTTCAAACCCTTTATCCGCTAATTTAATAGCAGGATTGATGATTTTTTTCCAGGGTAATTTCCCACCTTGTTTCCACGCATATTCCAATCCCGCAACCGTACCAGGAACACCCGAAGCATAATGAGTGTTAATTGATTTCCCATCAATGACAGCGCCATTTTCGGTTAGAAAAGAATTTTTATTGGCATTCAAAGGGGCAACTTCTCTAAAATCTATGGCACGTACTTTTTGATTTTTTTTATCGTAGGCCAACATAAAACCACCGCCTCCAATATTACCTGCATTAGGCAACACAACTGCTAAGGCAAACGCAACACCAACTGCTGCATCAACTGCATTTCCCCCTTCTTTTAATATATCTAAACCCACTTGTGATGCTAACTCATGCTCAGAAACCACCATGCCATGTTTGGCATATACAGGAAATATTACTGACGGATCTCCTTCATAAGCTGCGCTTGCTTGTTGCGCTGCCATCGTTTGGTGATACTCCTTATTAGAAGTAGAAGTACTTGAATTATCTTCTGCTGCTACATTAAACGAAAAAAACAAGCCTAATGATAAAACAATCCACTTTTTCTGCATAAAAATCCTTTGCATTTTATCGTTTCATGGAATCCCTTTAACTTCAATATCCCATTTTTATAGAAATCATTAAATTGGAAATTCTCTTGCTCCTTCTATGTATCTTTTCAAAGCCCATAAATAGCTGATTAAAGCATACAGAAAAAAGAAAGAAAAATAGACAATAGGTGTTTCTGTTGCAACTAAAAGCAACAACATAGCTAGAATAAACCAGTTGTTATAGTTTTGAACTTTTTTACTTTCAATTCCTTTAAAACTCCAAAACTTAACGGGTGCAATCATGGATAGTCCGGCAAATAAGGTCACTAAAATAGCAATTTGCCCTGCGTATTCATAATCTGGGAAATATTCAAACCACATCCACACATAACCAACCACAATTGAGGCCGCAGAAGGGCTAGGCAAACCTGTAAACCATTTTTTATCTGCCGTATCGACTAATGTATTAAATAAAGCCAATCTCAAAGCAGCACAAGCAGCATAAATAAAAGCTACCATATAGCCAAATTTACCAAAATTATTTAATAACGCCATATACACAATCAAAGCAGGTGCTAAACCAAAGCTAACCATATCTGCAATACTGTCTAATTGCTCTCCAAAGGCACCTTGCTTGCCCGTCATGCGAGCAACCCTACCATCCATACCATCCAACAATAAAGAAGCAATAATCGCCCAACCTGAATGATCGTACCTTCCATTAATCGCTTCAGTAATTGCAAAAAATGCAAAAAACAATGCGCCTAAAGTAAATGCATTAGGCAAAAAATAAAAACCTGTCTTTTCTTGCCAAGTTTCACCTGTTTGATTCGTTACATTACTCATAATAATTCTCTTTTATAATTAGTTTAGTTTTCTTTCGCTAAAGTTGCCAACACCTCTTTTAATGAATCAATTCCTAACTTATCTTGCACTGAAATTTTCAAACCTTTAACCGATCCATCATTATGGTATAACTTTTATAACTTTTGTGGCCTCTCATTTCCCAATTTATCAATTTTATTATAAAGGATAATTTGAGAAATAGCATCTGCACCAATTGTGTTTAAGACTTGATTAACATTATCAATTTGATTAAGATAGTTTCTATCGCTAAAATCAACTACATGTAATAAAAAATCAGCATATTTAGCTTCTTCTAAGGTAGCCGAAAAAGCAGCAATTAATTCATGTGGTAAGTTTCTAATAAACCCAACTGTATCAATTAAAATGACTTCTACATTTTCTTGTAACCAAAGTTTTCTGGTTGTAGTATCCAAAGTTGCAAATAATAAATCTTCAGCAAATACAGAAGAATTAGTCAATAAATTAATCAAACTAGACTTACCAGCATTGGTATAGCCCACTATTGCAAAAATAGTTTGCTGACTATTCATTCTTTTTTTTCTTTGCAATGTCCTTTGCTTTTTGATTACTTTAATTTTAGATTCTAGTTGATGAATTTTATCAGAGATTAATCTTCGATCTGTTTCTAGTTTTGTCTCTCCTGGTCCTTTTAAGCCAATACCGCCTCTTTGGCTTTGCAAAGAACCATATCCACGAACCAAGCGACTTTTTAAATGATTGAGTTGGGCCAGTTCAACTTGTAATCGACCTTCTTGTGTTTGAGCTCGATTAGCGAATATGTCTAAAATCAGACCTACCCTATCTATCACACGACAACACAGCTCTGATTCTAAATTTCGTTCTTGACTGGCGGATAGTTGATGATTAAACACAACCAAATCAATTTGGTCTATATCGATTATTTCGCGAATTTCTTCTAATTTTCCTTTTCCAACAAAATGGGCAGGATGCACATTATTCCGCGAACATGTCATCGACTGGATTAAAACCCCATTTGTGGCTTTAATTAATTCTTCGGTTTCTTCTACCGCTGCTTCAAATTCAAGAGGAGAAATATATAATTCAGATGCCTTATGTTTTAAATAAACCGAAACTAAAAGAATCCTTTCTTTTTTGGCTAGATTGTCTAAGTGATTATTCAAGTGGTGAATGACCTCTCACTCTAAAGTATCATGCTTCTTGATTACTAAGCTGTGCCAAGACAGAACTTGTGGCTTTAACTTTATCACCAATGACCACTTTAGGCTCAGCATCTACTGGTAAATACAAATCCACACGAGAACCAAAACGAATAAATCCATAACGTTCGCCTCTAGAGACTTCATCTCCTTTTTTAGCATAACAAAGAATTCGTCTCGCAATTAAACCTGCTACTTGTACGAAAGTAATAGATTGTCCACTGCTGGTTTTTAATAAAATAGCGTTACACTCATTTTCAGAGCTGGCTTTATCAACTGCTGCATTTAAAAAACTACCTGCATAGTACTCTACTTTTTCTACTACACCAGCGACAGGTACACGGTTAGAGTGAACATTAAACACATTCATGAAAATACTAATTTTCAATGCTTCTTGTTGGCGGAAAGGATCTGTGGTTTTTTCTACAATAATCACCTTGCCATCCGCAGGAGATACCACAGATAACTCATCATCATTCGGTAAGTTACGAGGAGGATCTCTGAAAAACTGTATCACAAATACTGTAATAAAATATAGAATAATATTTAAGAACCAACATCCTATAAAAAAAGCACCCCAACAAATTAATAACATTAAAATGATATAAGGATGACCCTCACGAGCGATGTATGGATGTGGATAACTGTTTTTTAAACTCATTTTATAATCTCTTCTTCTAATTAATTTTCTGTTTCTAAATCTTGTTCGTCTAGTGGTTCCTGAATAGTATTCGTCTTATTTAACAAGAGTGAAATTAAGCTAAAAATAGAATCTCTCATCTCTCTACGATCTACTATTTGATCCAAAGCCCCTTTGGTTATTAAGAATTCAGATCTTTGAAACCCTTCAGGCAAGGTTTCTCGCACTGTTTGTTCTATGACACGCGGCCCCGCAAAACCTATCAAGGCACCTGGTTCTGCTATCACAAAATCCCCCAAAAAAGCAAAACTAGCCGATACCCCACCCATAGTCGGGTTGGTTAAAACAGAAATAAAAGGAAGTTTCTTTTCGCTCAACAAATGTAATGCCGCAGATGTTTTTGACATTTGTAATAAGGACGTTAGTCCTTCTTGCATCCTAGCACCTCCTGAAGCTGCAAAACAAATAAATGGGTGTTCGTTCTCTGCTGCTTCACGCACCGCTCTAACAAATTTTTCACCCACTACCGAACCCATAGAACCACCAATAAAGTTAAATTCAAATGCGGCTATTACAATTGGCAGCCCGTGCAAAGTTCCTCTACCTGTTACCAATGCATCTTCTTCGTGAATTTCTTTTCTGGCTGCATTTAAGCGATCTGAATATTTTTTTGTATCTTTAAACTTAAGAAAATCAACAGGTTTAATTTGATTATTGGTTTCCTCAAATGAATTTTCGTCTAAGAAAATATTAATTCTCTCTCTTGCCGAAATAGAATTATGATAATTACATTTAGGACATACTTGTAAATTTTTATTCAAGTCTGTGGTATACAAAGTCGTCAAACATGATGGACATTTTTGCCACAAACCCTCTGGAATAGGAGATTTATCAACACCTCCATCTTTTTTAATTTTTGGGGGTAAAATTTTATCTAACCAAGACATAATTTACTTGACCTTTCGTTTATTATTTAACCCTGGTAGCCTTTTTTAAATCTGTCACTAGGCTGATAGTACTTTGCAATGAATCAGAGTTGTTGTTTTCTATTTCTTCAATAATTCGACTTCCCACAACTGCACCATCCGCCACTTCAGAAATTGCACGCACACTTTGAGGGTCTTTGATACCAAAACCAACTGCAATAGGAATGCTAACATCGGACTTTATCGTATTAATCTTCTCTTCTACTTCTGCTGTATTTAAATGAGCAGAACCCGTTACTCCCTTTAAAGAGACATAGTACAAGAACCCACCAGCACGACTGGTTATCATTTTAACACGTTCCTGAGACGTCGTGGGCGTCACTAAAAAGATAGATTCAATCCCTTCCTCTTTTAAATTACCATTTAAGTCAGCAATCGATTCTACTGGGCAATCAACAATCAACACACCATCAACACCTACTTGCACTGCTTTTTTCGCAAAAGTTTGATAACCCATACGAAATACTGGATTTAAATAGCCCATTAATACAATTGGCGTTTCTTGGTTATTTTGACGAAATTTTCCAATTAAATCCAATACTTTTTCTAACGTTGTACCACTTTTTAATGACCTTTCAATAGCACGTTGAATCACAGGCCCATCTGCCATTGGCTCTGAAAAAGGAAAGCCTATCTCTAATATGTCCGCTCCATTATCAGAAAGTGCGTGCATAATTTTAAGCGTTGAATTTAAATCAGGGTCACCTGCAGTAATATAAGTAATTAATGCCTTTTCTTGCTTTTCTTTTAATATTCTAAAAGTTACTTCTATACGATTCATACTCATCCCTATGATAGTTGCACACCATAAGTGTTCGCTACTGTATTAATATCTTTATCCCCACGACCAGACAAATTCACAAAAATCACTTGATCCTGACTCATCTTAGGGGCATTTTTAATCGCCCAAGCTACTGCATGACTGCTTTCTAAAGCTGGAATAATTCCTTCTTGAGTACTTAGCAAGTTAAAGGCATTTAATGCCTCATCATCATTGATAGAATAATATTTCACACGTTTAATATCATTTAAAAAACAATGTTCAGGCCCTACTCCTGGATAATCCAAACCAGCAGATACAGAATGAGTCATAAGCACTTGCCCATTATCATCTTGCATTAAATAAGTTTTTGCGCCATGTAAAATCCCTATTGGACTATGCGAAGAAATAGTTGCTGCGAGCTGTTTGGTATCCAGTCCCAACCCACCAGCTTCCACTCCTATCATGGCAACATCTTCATCTGCAATAAAATGATAAAAGAATCCCATTGCATTAGAGCCTCCTCCAACACAAGCGACTAACACATCTGGTAATCGCCCAATATATTCTAAAATCTGAGCTTTGGCTTCTTTACTGATAATGCTTTGGAAATCTCTCACCATTTCTGGATAAGGATGTGGCCCAGCCACCGTACCAAGAACATAAAAGGTATCATCAACTCTGGCCACCCACTCTCGCATAGCCTCATTCATGGCATCTTTTAAAGTGCGGGTCCCATTAGACACACTAACTACTTTTGCGCCTAATAGTTTCATACGATAAACATTAGGTGCTTGGCGTTTTATGTCATCTTCACCCATAAATACCACACATTCCATCCCAAAGCGTGCAGCTACCATCGCACTAGCAACACCATGTTGTCCTGCTCCTGTCTCTGCAATAATCCTTTTCTTACCCATGCGTTTGGCAAGTAATATTTGTCCTAATACATTATTAACTTTATGAGCACCTGTATGATTTAAATCTTCTCTTTTCAGAAAGATTTGTGCGCCACCTAAATGCTGCGTTAATCTTTCTGCAAAATAAGTTGGACTAGGTCTTCCTACATAATGACGACAAAAATGCATATATTCCTGCCAAAATTCAGGATCTTCTCTCGCTTCTGAGTATGCTTTTTCTAATTCCAACAGCGACGTCATTAAAGTCTCAGAGACAAAACGTCCCCCAAAATCGCCAAACCAACCCTGTTCATTTGGATAATTATAATTTTGCAATGTTCACTCCCGATATAAATGCCTGAATTTTAGTTTTATCTTTTACGCCATAATCACGCTCAACACCACTAGACACATCCACACTTTTGGCATGTGTTTGCATAATGGCCTGTGTAATATTTTCTGGGTTCAAACCTCCCGCCAACACCCAAGGTTTTGTTAAATCAGAAGGAATAGTTGCCCATTCGAATGTTTTACCAGTCCCGCCAAACTCTTTTTCAGAGTAAGCATCATATAATAAAGCCACAGCAGAGGCAAAGTCTTTCTCAATTTGATATAAGTCCTCATTCCCTTTGATTGCTATCGCTTTCATATAGGGTCTATTAAACTGTTTGCATTCACTTTCTGTTTCGTTTCCATGGAATTGTAATAGTTGTAGCGGCACTGTTTTTAAAATATTCTCTATTTCTGATTTATTGGCATTTACAAATAGCCCTACTGTCGTTACAAAAGGAGGCAATTTGTTAATAATTTCTTTTGCTTTTTGAGGGGCAATATAGCGTTTACTTTGGGGATAAAAAACAAAACCTAAAGCATCTGCACCTAAATCAACGCAATCTAAAGCATCCTCTAAGCGAGTAATACCACATATTTTAACCTTGATTGATGAATTCATTATTCCCCCAAAAACACTCTGGAATATCAGGTATTTCCAAATGATAATTTTTCGGATAAGCCGCTCCCAAAAAATATAAGCCATCACCACTAAAAGTAGGTGGTGCTTTTTGCCTACTTTTTTCTGCTAACAATATCCGAAACTGCTCTATGGACCAGCGGCCTACACCTACATAAATTAATGCGCCGACAATATTTCTTACCATATGATGTAAAAACCCATTGGCCGCCATATCAAAACAGATTAAACCCTGAAATAAATATACTCTGGCATGTGAGATAATTTTAACAGGTGTTTTCGCTTGACAATCAGCAGAACGGAAACTTGAAAAATCATGTTCGCCTAATAATAATTGTATGGCTTCATTCATTACCTTAACGTCAAGTGATTGAAAAAACCATCCCACCTTATTTTTTAAAAACACAGGACGAATTTGAGCTGGGTACAATACGTATCGATAAAATCGTTGCTGTGCTGAAAATCTTGCATGAAAATCAAAATCCACTTCTGTTACTGTTTGGATAGCAATATCTTCTGGCAAATAGCGATTTACCCCAAACAGCCAAGCAGGAGAATCCCGCACAGCCGTAGTATCAAAATGGGCCACCTGCCGCAAAGCATGTACTCCCCTGTCTGTACGTCCTGAAGCAATTAATTCAACAGGATGCTGTGCAATTTGTGCAATCGCTTTTTCCATAACTTCTTGTATGGTGTTTCTAATCTCTTTTTGTTTTTGCCACCCATTATAAGCAGTTCCTTGATAACAAAAACAAAGTGCAACTCTTCTCTTCATAAATCAGGTTTTAATTAATATTTTGGATATTATAAACGATGATTTTTAGGATTAGACTAATTTTGTAAAAAAATATAAAATAAGTGGCTTTAATAATGATAATTTCAACTACTCAATGCAAACCTACTTTGGACTTAATCATCCCTCACTTAGCTTAGACGCGTGTGCACTTACTATTGGCAATTTTGATGGTGTACACAAAGGGCACCTGCACATTTTGTCATGCCTAAAAAAAGAGGCAGAAACAAGAAACTTACCGACCGTATTAATTACTTTTGAACCCTTGGCTAAAGAGTATTTTGCAAAAAATTGCAAAGGATTACACCCTGTAAGAATCTCTCCTTTACAGGATAAATTAACACTTATTGAAGTAACGAAACATATTGACATCACTATTGTTGTTAACTTTAACCAAGATTTTTCTTGCATGAGTGCACAAACTTTTGTTCAAGACTTGTTGATAAAACAATTGAATACTAAATATTTATTGGTTGGAGATGATTTTAAATTCGGCAAAGACAGGCAAGGTAATTACAGTTATTTATTGAATTTTCCTGATTTTGAAACACAAAAAACACCTTCCGTAATGGTTGGTAATACTCGAGTCTCAAGTTCTGTTATTAGACAAGCCTTAATTGAAGGAAATTTTAAACAGGCGGAATTATTTTTAGAGCATGATTACTTTTTAAGTGGAAAAGTAAAACAAGGTCTTAGATTAGGCCATCAACTAGGCTGCCCTACGGCTAATATCGACTTAAATCATCATTATTTTCCTCTAAGTGGTGTTTATGTCGTCGAAGTAAAAGGAAAATTTGGTCAAAAAAGAGGTGTGGCGAGTTTTGGCACCAATCCAACGATTAGTGATGACCCAAGTCCTAAATTTGAAGTACATATTTTTGATTTTGATGAGAATATCTATGAGGAAATCTTAACTGTCATTTTTAAAGAAAAAATCAGAGATGAGCTTAAATTTGATGATTTAACTGAATTGAAAAATCAAATTAAAAAAGATATGGATTTTGCTAAAAATTGGGTATGCGATCGCTAAATCATCCCAAAATTCAAATCATTAGTATATAATAATTCAATTTAATATAATTAACCCTTTCGTTACTGTTCAATTAAGAGAAAAATATGACTGACTATCGTACGACCGTAAATTTATTAGACACTCCTTTTCCTATGCGAGGCAATCTTTCTAAAAGAGAGCCTATTTGGGTAGAAGAATGGAAAAAAACCAATCTTTACCAACGTGTTAGAGAAATATGTCAAGGACGTCCTAAATTTATTTTGCACGATGGACCTCCTTATGCGAATGGAGAACTACATGCGGGACATGCGGTTAATAAAGTCCTAAAAGATATGATTGTTCGCAGTAAAACATGGGCTGGTTTTGATTCGCCTTATGTCCCGGGTTGGGATTGTCATGGTTTACCAATTGAATTAATGGTAGAACGCACACATGGCAAAAATATACCTGCGCCTAAATTTAGAGCACTTTGTCGTGAGTATGCAGCCGAACAAGTAGAAATTCAAAAACAAGGTTTTCAGCGCATGGGCGTCATTGGAAATTGGGATAATCCTTATCTCACCATGAATTTTGATACTGAAGCCAATATCGTACGCTATTTAGGTCTTATTTTAGAAGCGGGCTATCTTAAAAAAGGAGAAAAACCAATCCACTATTGTATCGATTGTGGCTCCGCTCTTGCTGAAGCTGAAGTTGAATATAAAGACAAACAGTCTGATGCAATTGATGTTGGTTTTAAAGTGATCGACACTGATAAATTAGCAGAAGTTTTTAATGTTTCTGACCTCAATGATAATGCCTATGCGGTTATTTGGACAACTACTCCTTGGACACTACCAGCAAACCGTGCGGTTAGTATTCATCCTGATTTTGATTACTCTTTAATTAAAACAGCAACAGGCTATCTTATCCTAGAATCTTCATTAGCAGAGGATAATCTTACTAAGTACCAACTTGAAGACCATCAAGTCATCGGTTCTGTTAAGGGCAGTCAGTTAGAATACATCACTTTACAACATCCTCTTTTAGACCGAGAAGTGCCTATTATTCTTGGCACACACGTCACGAAAGATGCAGGTACTGGCTTAGTACATACTGCGCCTGCACATGGTTTAGATGATTTTAACATCAGTAAAAAATACACTTTATCGACCAATACACCTGTACTTTCTACTGGTCTATTCAAACAAAACACGCCTAGAATTGGCAATAAATCTATCTGGGATGCTAATCCTATTATTATTGACTGGCTACAAGAAAATAATGTTTTATTAGCGCATGAAAAAATCGTGCATAGTTACCCTCATTGCTGGCGCCATAAAACACCAATGATTTTTCTTACAACACCACAATGGTTTATTACCTTAACTGAAGCTGGAAAAAATGGAACATCATTAAAAAAACTAGCAATGAATGCGGTTGATGCAACAGAATTCTTCCCTAGTTGGGGTAAAAATCGTCTAGGTTCTATGATTGAAAATAGACCTGATTGGTGTATTTCCAGACAGAGAATTTGGGGCGTTCCTATTACTTTATTTATTAATAAAAAAACAGGAGATATTCATCCAAACTCAGCAGAATACATCGAAAAAATAGCTCAATTGATTGAAAAAGAAGGAGTAGAAGCTTGGTTCTCTCTCAATAAATCCGATTTTTTAAGTGAGGAAGACGCTCAAGAATATGATAAATTAAGTGATGTTCTTGATGTTTGGTTTGATTCAGGAACCACTCACTACGCGGTGTTACGCCAAAGATCAGAACTCAATTGGCCTGCCGATATCTATCTAGAAGGAAGTGATCAACACCGTGGTTGGTTCCAATCATCGATGTTAACCAGCTGTGCTATTTATGATAGAGCCCCTTATAAACAAATTTTAACGCATGGTTTTACCGTAGATGAAAAAGGACAAAAAATGTCTAAATCAATCGGTAATACCATTGCACCACAAGAAATTTATGACAAATATGGCGCGGATATTATGCGTTTGTGGATTGCTTCCACCGATACTTCGGGAGAGATTGCACTATCTGATACCATCTTAAAACAAAATGCAGATAGCTATCGTCGTATTCGTAATACGATTCGTTTTTTATTAGCTAACTTAACCGATTTTGATCCTGAAAAAAACACCATTCCAGAACAAAAAATGGTAGAAATCGATCGCTATGCACTATTGATGACACAAAATTTACAACAAAAAATAGCGGGTGAATTGTATCCACGTTATGACTTCCACCATGCAGTACAAGAATTGGTACAATTTTGTTCTGATGATTTAGGGGCATTTTATTTAGATATACTAAAAGACAGACTCTACACCATGCCAGCAGATAGTCATGGCAGAAGAAGTGCTCAAACCGCGTTATACCACATTACCCAATCCTTTATCCTGATGATTTCTCCGATTTTATGTTTTACGGCAGAAGAAGCGTGGAAAGTACTCACCAAGGAAGATGATGACAGTGTTTTATTTCATACTATTTACGAATTTCCTGGTACACTACCACAATGCGCACAAGAAATTAATCACAAGTGGAATATTATTCGAGAAGTAAGAACTGAAGTGGTGAAAACATTAGAACCGCTAAGACAAGCAGATAAAATTGGTTCATCATTACAAGCGAATGTAACGGTTGTTGCGCCTGAAGAAATCGCACAAGCACTGTATTCATTAGGCGATGAATTAAAATTTGTATTTTTAGTTTCGGATATAAAGGTTTCTACGGGTGATGAGCTTTCTATTCAGGCGACCACTGCAAGCACTGAGAAATGTGAACGTTGCTGGCATTACTCCGAAACTGTAGGCAAAAATGAACAACACCCTACCCTTTGCGAACGTTGTATCGATAATATTGAAGGCTCGGGTGAAACTCGATTATTTGCTTAATTATAAACATCTAAACTTTTAAGGAACTTATGAAAAACTGGTTTTATTTAATTTTAGCGATTATTTTTATTGCATTAGATCAAATAAGCAAATATTGGTGTAATACGACTATTCAATATCAAGAAAGAATACCCATTATCCCCAATTGGTTCGATTTGACTTTGGTTTATAACAAAGGCGTCGCTTTTAGTATGTTTTCCCAGACGTCTTCTGATTGGATTCATTATGTTATTTTGATATTGGCTTTATTGATTTGTGGCTATATGATTTATTATACCTTTACCAACCGCTTCAATAACATGCAAAAAGTAGCAGGCGCTTTAATTATTGGTGGTGCGTTAGGCAATATTATTGATCGATTTTTACATGGATATGTCATTGATTTTCTATTATTTTACCACGATAGTTTTTCTTGGCCTGTTTTTAATCTGGCAGATAGTTTTATTACTGTTGGTGCTTTTATTTTCATTTTTGAAGGTTTTGCTCAACAAAGAAAGGCCCACTAATTGTTATGACTGAAAATGCTAAAAAAATCATTTTAGCCAACCCTCGTGGTTTTTGTGCTGGCGTGGATAGGGCCATTAATATTGTTGAAAGAGCATTACAAGAATTTGGAGCGCCTATCTATGTCAGACATGAAGTGGTACATAACAAATTTGTGGTGGATAACCTAAAAAATAAAGGGGTTATTTTTATAGAAGATTTACAAGAAGTCCCCGAAAATGCTACTTTGATTTACTCAGCCCATGGTGTGTCGGTTGAAGTACAAAAAGAAGCAGAACAAAGAGGTTTTAAGATTTTTGATGCCACCTGTCCTTTGGTGACCAAAGTACATCGTGAAGTGCAACGTCTACATGATCAAGGTTATTATATCATTATGATTGGCCATAAAGGACACCCTGAAGTAGAAGGCACTATGGGACAAGTCGATGCAGATATGGCTTTGGTTGAAACAGTACAAGATGTAGCTAATATCAAGATACCTAATACAGAAAAACTAGCTCATGTTAGCCAGACCACTCTCTCCATTGATGAGACACAAGACATTATTGATGCATTAAAACAACGATTCCCAAATATCAAAGGACCCAATAAAGATGATATTTGCTATGCCACCCAAAATAGACAAGATGCTGTTAAGGATTTAACCACAAAATGTGATGTTATCATCGTGGTAGGTTCTCCTAACAGCTCAAACAGTAATCGTCTCAGAGAAGTGGCTGCTCTAAGAAATATTCCGGCCTATATGGTGGATAATGTTTCTTTTTTAGAAAAATCTTGGTTTGATGATAAATATAACATAGGCCTGACAGCAGGTGCTTCCGCTCCGGAGATTTTAGTAACAGAAGTTTTAGAAAAATTAAAAAATTGGGGCTTTTTACATATTGAAGAAAACTCAGGCGCTGAAGAAAATATCGTTTTTGTATTACCCAAAGAACTTCGCACAAACGATTAATCTGATATCAAATTCAATTATAGAGACACATTCTGTGATTATCTCCATAATCATCTTGACATTTTATTAAAAACTTCTTAAAATTTAATGCTTTCACATATTATTATTGACTTTTTTGGAATTAAGCATGAAGACATATTCAGCTAAACCACAAGATATTCAACGTGAGTGGTATATCGTAGACGCCGATGACAAAGTATTGGGCCGTCTTGCGACCGATATTGCACGTCGTCTTCGTGGTAAACATAAACCAGAGTACACTCCTCATATGGATTTAGGCGACTACGTTGTAGTTATTAACGCTGATAAAATCCGTGTTAGTGGAGATAAAGCTCGTAGTAAAAAATATTATCGTCACACAGGTTACCCTGGTGGAATTTATGAACGTACTTTTAAAGAATACCAAGAAAAATATCCTGGCCGTGTGTTAGAAATTGCGGTTAAAGGTATGCTTCCTAAAGGCCCACTTGGTTATGCCATGCTCAAAAAGCTAAAGGTTTATTCAGGTAGCGAACATCAACACGCTGCTCAAAAACCTAAAGCATTGGAAATTTAAGGATATCGAATGAACGGAAAATATTATTATGGCACAGGACGTCGTAAAAACTCTGTAGCCCGTGTATTTATTGAAAAAGGCAATGGAGAAATTGTCATTAATGGTCGTCCTTTAGATGATTATATTGCTCGTGAAACAGGTCGTATGATTGTTAAACAACCTTTAGTGTTAACCGATAACGTAGATAATTTTAGAATTATGGTTAATGTTTCTGGTGGTGGTGAAGCAGGACAATCAGGTGCGATACGTCATGGTATCACTCGTGCACTAATTGACTATGATGAAACTTTAAAACCTACTTTGTCTAAAGCAGGATTAGTCACTCGTGATGCACGTCAAGTAGAACGTAAAAAACCAGGTTTGCGTAAAGCACGTAGAGCAAAACAGTTCTCAAAACGTTAATTCGTTATTTTTATATTCAAAATATATTTATCAAACCCTGCTTAAAAGCAGGGTTTATCTTATGCCAATTAATTTATGGGTTTGCAAACTTAAATTCCAATGTATGGGATTATTGGTTCGACTATTAAGTTTTCCCAACTGTTGCATTGTTTCTTGTATATTCATCTGTCCATTGATTTCACAAGGTGAAAGATAATAATTTTTAGCTTGAATCTTACTCTCAATCATCTGACAAAATTCAAACATATCGCCATCGACGACTAAACGCACTTCATCCGCCTCTGTAATGCCTTTGGTGTGATAAATAGCTTGATAGGCTTTTTTAGGACTGGTGGCGATATAATCAATCCCCTTAGGAATTGGTTTTAAGCCATTGGTTTCAATCGCTAAATAATAATGAAGCTGTTTTAATTCAGTAATTAATGTCTGAATATCTGGCTGTATGGTTGGCTCACCACCGGTAATAATAATATTTTTAGCTTGATATTGAGTAATTTTTTGTAAAATATCTCGAGCGGTTAGTATAGAAAATTTTTGATACGGAGTATCACACCAAGCGCAGGCTAAATTACACTTTCCAAAACGCAAAAAGATAGCTAGCATGCCTGTGTTATAGCCCTCACCTTGCATGCTCTCGAAGATTTCTACAATACGGTATTTCGTTTCTAAATTCATGGCCGATATTCACAAAAAGAATGCGCACTTTCCCATAGACGTACGGCTGAAATTGGCAAATTATTCTGTTTTAAGCGTTTAAAAATATGCTGTGCTATTAATTCTGCCGTAGTGCGAAAAGGCACCCCATAGACTTTTGAATGACATTCTATTAATACTTGTGCTATTTTAGATTCTCGTTCACTACGGGTGTCATAAATAAAAGAATGATCCATTGGAAGGACGATTTCTTGCTCTACTATCTCTTTCAAATCACCAAAATCAAACACCATACCTTCTTTAGGTCCTTCTGAACATAGAATATCCGTTAGTTCGACTTGTAGCACATAACCATGCCCATGCAAGTTTTGGCACTTGCCGTCATGCCCATCTAATAAATGAGCAATCTCAAAGCGAAATTCTTTGGTGATTTTAAAGGTTTCTGACATTTTTATGTTCCTAGTTTTTTATTGTGGGATGGATTGCGAACCACAGAAGTCGTCATTCTAGCATAATTTATTGGATAACATGACTGTTGTTAATTAACACCCATCTCTTTGAATATCTGCTCTCGTTCTTCAAAGGAAAGTACTTTATGAACCTGATGCAACATCCATTGATAACCAAAAGGATCACGAAAAACGGCATTACTGACACCCATTTTTGGCATATCAGTGATGGGCATTATTGCTTCACAACCTACACCCAATGCTGCTTGAAAAGTGGTTTTTATCTCGGGTACGATGACGTTAAACCATAATCCAGTCATCGGCTCATTGGGTGTTTTTAAGCCGAACTCAGGATTTTCATCTAATAAGTGAATCCTCTGACCATAGATAGAAAAAACAACTTCATTACTTCCCAGCTGAAAATTGGTTTTTTCAATGACATTCACTTCAAAAATTTGAGTGTACAGAGCTAGTGCCTCATGCACATTTTTGACTACAAAATTAATTTCAAACCCTGTTTTCATCATTTTACCTTTTCATCAATCGCAAAGAAGAACAATTATGTCAATTATTTCATATCTTACATTGAATTCTAACATGAAGTGTATTGTTATTAGCCTAATTAAACACAATAAAACACTAAAAAGATAAGGTTTATTTAATATAATATTTTGATTATTATAGGACTAATGCTAGAATTTTTCACAGTTAGAGTGCTACCATTTAGAAAGAGTGTCAATGATTAAACATATTCTATGCCTAGGTCTACTAAGTGCACTAGTAGCCTGTCAAAACCAAGAAGAACCGACCAGTAAGGAGAAAGCAGTGAATAATCAAGTAACAGGCTATGATCGTAGTGGTTTGCCTAATGCGACTAAAGATAGTGTAGAATTTAGACTCAATCCAAACCCCAAACAAGCCTATAGAGTAAAAGTCAAAGTAGATAATGCACCCGGTCCATGGAAGCATAAAGATTTAAATGTTAAATATATGGCTAGAAATTGTACCTATACGGTTAATCGCTTTGCAGGGGCGACGGGTAATCCAGAACATATCATAGTGATTAAGTCTGAAGTTAAGCGAGAGGATTATTTAGAAGGCATTGTGTATTTAGACGCCATGCAAGATGAAGACTACTATGGTCAAGGTACATGTCATTGGGAGTTGCTTGGTATTTCGGCTATGTTTAAAGCCACGGATGATCCAGAGGAAACTATTTTTATTTCACTTGGCTTTAAAAATGAATTGTTTCCACCTCAAACAAATACTAAGTATTATTTAAAGGAGGATTATCCCCAAGCTCGTGTGAATGGAAAATTACTTAACGCCACCATTCCTGCCTTTGGTACTAAAAAAAGAAGAAAGGAATCCTAAGTACCTAGATTCTGATTGGTTTAGTATTACCGTTAGTGTTGAGGAGGTGAAATAATGGCCACCACCCAACAACATGCCTATTTAGCAGATGATGCTTATAAGAACAGACGTGATGATACTTTTGATCCTAACCGTAAAAACTATATCTATATGCTTGATGGCCGAGTGTATAAGGTTTTATATACTTATTCAGACTCTAAAAGTGGTTGCTATGGCGCGATATATCAAGAGGTAGAAAGTAAACAATAATTATGGAGTGAGGTAGTGCTGATGCCTTAATAGGCCAAGGCATAAATTAATACAACAAGAGAGTAAAAGAGAAGCGTGTTTTTTATATAGTCATTTGATTATATTAACAATAATGATAGAATATTTCGCGTAACGCTAATACTTAAAGGATATTAATGCTTAAACGTATTCTATGCCTAGGTCTACTAAGTGCACTAGTAGCCTGTCAAAACCAAGAAGAACCGACCAGTAAGGAGAAAGCAGTGAATAACCAAGTCACCGGCTATGATCGTAGTGGTTTGCCTAAGGTGAC
>WNLJ01000022.1 GCA_017114885.1 Neisseriaceae bacterium PsAf
GATTATTGGTTATCACAATATCAATGGGGGGGATGGCAGTAAACGACCTGCTGATAGCATGAATAAAGGAAAGGACTTGTATTTATATGAATTTTTATGGGATAAACAGATTCAGGAACCTAGACCTGCCAAAAAAATCCAACCTAAAATCGAATGGCGTGAAGATTTAGGCTTGTATCAAGGCTCATTTGCCATTCCTGAAGGAGTGGAAAAACAAGGTATTAATCATTTGGCTACCTATGTATATTGGCATGAAAATCAAAATAAACAAGTGGATTTTTTAGCTATGTGTCAATTTTTTGTGAATGGCAATAACCCATATTGTGAAGCCGATTATGACCCTCCTCAAGATGAACATATTTATGTGGATTTTTATTTTTTCAATGAAGCCTTGCTCAAGGAATGGCCTGAATTGATTAAAACTTCTGACCAATTACTGCAAACGTATACCATTAAACCAATTAAAAAGGATTAAGCTATGTTACCCGCTGCAGAACTGAATCGCACTACCGATCTTACCCATGCCAAAGAATTATTAAGAACACAAGGTTATGTGGCCATGTATGAGTATTTAGAAACGCAAGGCTCTCGTTATTCCACACTGGCTTTAGGCTTAACCCGAGAGCCACGCTCTTTTGCCGGTGAAGCGGCCTTAAAACACATGCAAACCGTGGCCAAAGAAACGCAAGGACGAGAGTTAAGCTCGGCGGAGATTGATAACATTATGTATAATATGGCAGAAGGCTATCTAATAGCATTAAGGGAAAAACAAATAAGAAGAATGGATTTTACCGAAGTTACTGCTGATGAAGCGCAGGCCTTTCACAACGCTACATTTGTAGGAAAAGGCTTACCCAAATATTGTTGGACTTTATCCACACCTTTTGAAAGTATGGATGATTTAAATACCTTAACAAGTGACCAAAAATACAGGGAAATGAAAGAAGATATCTGGCGTGAATCTTATTATGGTGCAGGCAATATTACCCTAGAAAAAGAATTATCGATTAATTTTTTAGCTCGTGTGAATGGGCTAAGGAGTGATTTTGTGATGTTGTCTCGTAGTGCTAGTGATCCAAAAGTATATGATTCGCTGTGTTATTCATCTAATAAGATAGATCATTGGATTGATATCCAAAATAAAAATTTAAGCCTAATGGATACCATGGGATTTGTGCTCAATGATGGTTCTGGAACACAAAAACTAGGTAGAGGAGCCAAAGGGGCTTGGGAGACTTATCGAGATTGGGAAAATGATCATTTAGACCAATGTCCTAAACCTAATTGGGATAAATCCAGCAGTCTATACCCGCAAATTGAACCGGGTATTCCCAACAATCCTGCTATTCAACAAAGAGCTGCTGGGATAATGATGCTCTTAGAACAAGACGAAAATAGTTTAAATCGATTTACCGCTAAATATAATCCCATCGATAGCGCTTCAATTATGACTTATGCAGCACTAAAGACCATTGAGAAAAAAGAAAACAGTATTGATAATGTTTTTTATGCGCCAGAGGATGATACGCTAAGAGTAATCTCTGGTTATAAAGGATTTGCTGTTCCAGCAAAAGAAGTATCTGAACAGAATATAGAAGAAATTACCCAAAATCATAGCATTGCTATGCAAAACCTGATGGAACAAGAAATAGAAATCCAACGTAATCAAGAACAACAAATATTACATGAAAGAAGTAGAAATCTAGTCTAATCAATTAAATAAGGTATCATGCGTTATGAATCGACCTAAAGTTGTTTTCTTCTCAATTTTTTTTATCTGTACATTAATAATAGTGCTTTACCTCACTGGATTTGTCGCAGTTGAGTGGGCTAGAGTAAAAAATATGACTTTGACACCCTGGTCTATTATAACTCTTTTATCCGAATTTAAAGACCATCCCAGCGCGGGTGTAAAAATTAAAATATCGGCTTTTATTGGCGCTATCGTTTTTTTAACTGCTAATTTAGGCTTACTTTATTTATTAATACGTACCAAAACTAATTTGTTTGGCAATGCTAGATTTGCCTCCTCGTCAGAACTCCAAAACAAAGGATTTTTTTCTCCCGATGAAACCGCTTTAGTTGTTGGTAAAAAAAACGGTCGTTTTTTATTTTATAATGGCCAACAATTTGCTATCTTGGCAGCACCTACTCGCTCAGGTAAGGGCGTGGGTATTGTTATCCCTAACTTATTAAGTTACAAAGGTTCTATGGTCGTTTTGGATATTAAACAAGAAAATTTTGAACTAACCAGCGGCTTTCGAAAAGCTCATGGTCAAGAAGTGTTTTTATTTAACCCTATGGCTGAAGATAGAAAAACACACCGTTGGAATCCTTTAAGCTATATCTCCGAAGATCCGGCCTTTAGAACTTCAGACCTGCAAAATATTGCGGCCATGCTCTATCCTGATGTAAATGATGAACAAAAATTTTGGGTAAGTAATGCCAGAAACGCTTTTTTAGCTTTTGCCTTATACTCTTTTGATTTATATCGTTTCAACTATTTTAAAGAAGCATACAAACCAACATTAGGGATGATTTATCGTCTTAGTAGTGGAGATGGTCATAACGAACTCAAAGATTATTTTAGATCACTTGCTAGTCAAGATTTTGTTTCGAGTGAAGCTAAAATGGCTTTTTCTACACTAACCTCTCAATCAGACGATGTTTTTAGTTCTATTATGGGTACTTTTAAAGAACCGTTAAACCTTTGGATTAATCCAGTTGTTGATGCAGCAACCAGCGGTGATGATTTCTTACTTAGCGATGTTCGTAAAAAGAAAATGACAATTTATATTGGCATTCAACCTAATAAATTAGCTGAGTCTAGATTGATTATTAATTTATTTTTTAATCAACTCATTAACCTTAATACCAAGGAACTCCCCCAACATAATCCAGATCTAAAATATCAATGTGTGTTATTAATGGATGAATTCACCAGTATTGGTCGAGTCGATATTATCGCCAAAGCGGTTAGCTATATGGCGGGATACAATATTCGCTTATTTCCCATTATTCAAAGTATGGCACAACTGGATGCAACCTATGGTAAAGATCTTAGTCGCAATATTATTACCAATCATTCCTTGCAAATTCTATATGCACCGAGAGAGCAAAGAGATGCAAATGACTACTCAGAAATGCTAGGCTATAATTCCGTTAAACGAGAATCTATTTCAAGAACACAGGGACGCCTTACCAGAAGTGAAAATGAAGAAAAAAGAGCATTAATGCTTCCTCAAGAACTTAAGGCAATGGGACCAGATAAACAAATATTGGTCTACGAAGGATTAGAAAATCCTGTTATGTGCGAAAAAATAAAATATTATGAGGATAAAGTTTTTAAAAATCGCCTCTATAAAAAAGTAAATGTCCCAACGATCACCATCACATCAACATCAAAAACGCCAGTAAATCAATCTTTCAGACAATCTATTAATTTTGATTTTGTGTAAAAATAACGCTCCCATCATAGGAGCGCTATTTTTTACTTCCTCCTCAAAAGAGATTTATTCTTTAATCATCCCTCTTAAAACATAATGTAAGATACCACCAGCCTTAAAGTAATCTACTTCATTGACCGTATCAATACGACACATGACAGTAAATTTAACTTCAGAGCCATCTTCTTTTTTAGCGATAACTTCAATATCTTGGTGTGGTTTAACATTATCATCCAACTGGATAGTAAAAGATTCTTTGCCCGTTAAACCAAGGCTTTCCGTGTTTTCGCCATTTTTATATTGCAAGGCCAAGATACCCATACCGATTAAGTTAGAACGGTGAATACGCTCAAAACTTTCTGCAATCACCGCTTTGACCCCTTGTAAATTAGGACCTTTTGCTGCCCAATCTCGGCTCGAACCACTACCATACTCTTTACCAGCCAAGATAATACTTGGGATGCCTGCTTCTTTGTACTTCATCGCTGCATCATAAATAGCCAATTGTGCACCCGTTGGGATATGTACGGTATAACCTCCCTCGACTCCAGGTACTAGTTTATTACGAATACGAATATTCGCAAATGTACCACGCATCATCACTTCATGATTTCCTCGACGTGAACCATAAGAGTTAAAATCTTTAGGGGCCACGCCATGCTCTTGTAGGTATTTACCAGCTGGTGAATCTGGCGCAATATTACCCGCAGGAGAAATATGGTCTGTGGTAATAGAATCTCCAAAATAAGCCAACACATAAGCATTCTCTATGGGTTTTAATGCTTGTAATGGTTGGTCAATCGCTTCAAAATAAGGTGGATGACGTACGTAAGTAGAATCTGGATTCCATTGATAGGTTTCACTGGTCTCTACTTTAATCGCTTGCCAATTTTCATCGCCATCGAATACACCCGCATAGCCTTTTCTGAACATCGTACCATCAACCATCGCTACTGCTTGTGCAATTTCATGGTTACTTGGCCATATATCTTTTAAGAACAAATCTTTGCCATTTTTATCTTTAGCTAAAGGTTCATTAAATAAATCAATACGAGTCGTACCCGCTAAGGCAAAAGCAACCACTAGAGGAGGCGAAGCCAACCAATTTGATTTAATTTGTGGGTGAATTCTACCTTCAAAGTTACGGTTACCAGACAATACACCAGAAACATTTAAGCCTGATTCATCAATCGCTTTTGCTACTTCAGGAATCAAAGGACCAGAGTTACCAATACAAGCTGTACAACCATAGCCTGTTAAATTAAAGCCTATTTGGTCTAAAAATTCTGATAAACCCGACTCGCTTAAATAGTCTGTTACTACCTTAGAGCCAGGCGCTAAAGAAGTTTTTACCCATGGCTTACGCGTAATGCCTAATTCAACAGCTTTTTTAGCCACTAAGCCAGCAGCCATCATGACACTAGGGTTAGAAGTATTGGTACAAGAAGTAATTGCCGCTAAGACAACATCACCTTGTTTTAATTCGTGTTGCTCTCCATCCAAAGTCAAGCCTATACTTTTATCTAAATCATCACCCAATTGTTTGGCATTTTCATCAAATGCTGTTTTTAATTCGCTAATCACAACTCTATCTTGTGGGCGTTTAGGACCTGCTAGACTAGTCTCTACTGTGCCTAAATCAATTTCTAAAACATCAGTAAAAATAGGTTCTTCACCTTTTTCTGCCCATAAGCCTTGCTCTTTGGCATAGGCTTCAGTTCTGGCGATAACTTCTTCTTCACGCCCTGTTAAACGCATATAATCCAAGGTTACTTCATCAACTGGGAAAAAGCCCACAGTAGCACCATATTCAGGTGACATATTGGAAATAGTAGCTCTATCTGCTAATGGTAACTCAGCTAAGCCTTCACCGAAATACTCAACAAATTTACCTACTACGCCATACTTTCTCAACATTTCAGTAATTGTCAAAACTAAATCGGTCGCAGTAATGCCTTCTCTTAACTTGCCTTTTAATCTAACACCTATTACCTCTGGCAGGACCATTGATATAGGTTGTCCCAATAAAGCAGCTTCCGCTTCAATTCCACCAACACCCCATGCTAAAACAGATAAACCATTAACCATAGGTGTATGCGAGTCTGTTCCAACAGCAGTATCTGGAAAAATCCAATGCTTACCATCTTTTTCATTTGTCCAAGTAACTTCTGACAAATACTCCAAATCAACTTGGTGACAAATACCTGTACCTGGTGGCACAACGCTAAAGTTAGCAAAAGTGCTTTGACCCCATTTTAAGAACTCATAACGCTCACCATTTCTTTTCATTTCCATCGCAACGTTTTGTTGAAATGAATTAGGGGTACCAAAATAATCGATCATTACCGAGTGATCAATCACCAAATCAACAGGGCACAATGGGTTTACTTTTTCAGGATCGCCTCCTGCTTTTGCCATAGCATCTCTCATCGCTGCTAAATCAACTACCGCAGGAACTCCCGTAAAATCTTGCATCAACACACGAGCAGGAAGATATTGTATCTCATGGTCTGATTTTTTATTTTTCAACCATTCACCAATGGCTTCAATATCTTGTTTGGTTACTGTTTTACCGTCTTCAAATCTTAAAAGATTCTCCAATAATACTTTCATGGATTTGGGTAATTTGGATAAATCACCCAATGACTGCTCAGCTTTTTTCAAAGAATGATAGTCATATTTTTTATCTTTAACCGTCAATGTGGCTAAAGTATTGAATGAATTGTTTGTGCTCATATAGACCTCTTCAGTAATTGATAATAGTCTTCGAATTTTTACAAATCCTTTTTTTCTTCTACTAGTATACTACTAAAATACTAAATTTTAAGTATCTTCCCTAATTAAGCATTATTAATAGCCATATTCTATACATTGGCTAAGAAAATAAATCAGAACAAATCGTCTCATTAATTTTGTTTTAGCAAAGTATCCAAAAGAATAAATTAAACACATGCATTCTACTAAAAAAATGTTCCAATGAACATTCTAAAACATTAGAGTAATTTCACAGCAAACCTAATCAGTAGATTATTTCACTATTTCAATTAATTCTCTTATGCAATACAAACTATATTTCTTACATGTTCAGACTAGTTAAAACAAAAAAATCAATGATCACGGAGATAGTGAATGCAACTAAAGAAATAATATTAATGGTTTCATACCATTTTGATGACCACCCTTTTTTATAAGCCCAAATCGTATAGACATACCCCAAAAAAGCAATCAAAGAGGCAATTAAAAACACTAGATAATATGTATATTTATCTGCTGAAATTCCATAATAAAAATGAGCAATGGCTATCAAAATAACAATAAAAATAATAGCAATAGCTAACCAATATCTAACAGTACTGGGTGTATTTTTTATTTCCGTGTTCATCTTTTTTCCTCTATTTATCAAAAATATTTCATCTATTCCATTGTACAATATTTAACTTTATTTTTTACTCAAATTATTACAGAATGACATTTCCCTCCTAAAAAAATAAAAACAAAAGGATTAATTATAGAAAATCAGGGAGTTATCTACTATGAAAAAAGAGAAAATAAGTTTTAAGAATGAAAAAAATGACACTTTAACTGGCTATTATTTTAACCCTGAATCAGATACCCATCAGCAACCAATTCTTTTCGCTACAGGAACTGGCATTAAGCAGTCTTTTTATATGAAATTTTGTACCTGGTTGTGTGAAGAAAAAAATCATCCTGTTTTTATTTTTGATTTTAATGATATTGGCGAGTCTTTGTTTATTCCTCTAAAAGAATCCAAAGCCGCGATTCGCGATTGGGGACAATATGATATTCCCGCTGCTATTGACTTACTGTGTCAAAAAACAGGTGTTGATGAAATCATATTAGTAGGTCATAGTGTTGGCGGTCAACTCATGGGAATTGTGCATAACTACGAAAAAATTAGTAAAATCACGGCCATCTCGTCTTCTACCGGATTTGTTGGCAATATGCTGCCTGCCTATAGAAGAAAAGCTTTATTCTTTTTCAACATCTATATTCCTATTTGTAACTTTCTGTTTGGGTACACCAAATCTGAAAAAGTTAATATGGGCGAAAACTTACCCAAAGAAGTGGCTAGAGAATAGGGAGAATACTGTCAAACCGATGGCTATATTGTAAATGCCGTTGGCAAAACAATTCGCGTTAATTATTTTAATAACATCACTTGTCCTTTTACCGTTATCTATGCCAATGATGATGATATTGCAAGAAGAGCAAGTGTAGAGTCTCTTTTTAGAACTTATCCATCAGTGCAGAAGAAAATAGTTGAAATTGATACTTTTGATTATGGTTTTGACTACATAGGGCATAATCTATTTTTCAAATCTAAGTGCAGTAAACTCTGGCCTGTTATTTACCAATATATTGAAAATTAATTTCCTCTAAAAGTAGAATCCCCATTCTACTTTTTTTATCTCTACAAAAATTTAAACTAAAAATTAGTTCGTGTTATATATTTGACACAACATACACTTATACTTCAAATAGTCATTCTGTTAACAGAGAGATAATTATGCCACTAAAAAATAGAAAAAGTTTAAAACACTTAAATCAAGATCTTATTTTAAATAATAGTGATAATCCAAATATAAAAGACATCATTCAAAAAAACATCTCTCGTAGGCACTTCTTACAAGCAACAACACTTGCCTCTGGTCTTTCTCTACTGCCTCGTTTTATCTTTAGTAAAACATTGGATAATGTCCAGTATATGGACAGACCAAAAAGCTTAGGTTTTAAAAGCATCCCACCTGCTGTAGAAGATACTGTTAACGTGCCAAACGGTTATACAGCTAAAGTTTTGTACAGTTGGGGGGATCCTGTAGGCATCAAAAATCAAAGCCCTCAATTTAAGAAAAATGCGGCTAACAGTGCAAGAGAACAAGCCTTACAAGCAGGAATGCATCACGATGGCATGGATTATTTTTCACTGCCTATGAATACACAATCTGATTCACATGCTTTATTGGCTATTAACCATGAATATTGTGATAACGGTCTTTTATTTCCCGATGGTGATAATAACTGGTCACTGAACAAAGCAAAAAAAGCTCAAAATGCACTAGGCGTTTCTATCATTGAAATAAAGAAAAATTCACACCAAAGATGGGAAGTCGTAAGACCATCTCAATACGCACGTAGGATAACAGCTCAAACCCCTGTCTTGCTTACAGGACCGGCAGCCGGACATCGATTGATGCAAACCAAACAAGACAATAGTGGTCGCATGGTTTTAGGAACCATGCAAAATTGTTCTAATGGCAAGACACCTTGGGGAACTTATCTTACCTGTGAAGAAAACTGGAGTGATATGTTTACCAACAAAACAGGGAGGTTAAGCGAACTTGAAAAAAGATATGGCATAAAGAAAAAAGAAAAAACCTATCGTTGGAGTGAAGTAGATCCTCGCTTTGAAACTTCAAATGAACCGAATGAACCAAATCGCTTTGGTTGGGTTGTTGAAATCGATCCTTATAACCCTAATAGCACGCCTAAAAAACATACTGCATTAGGTCGAATCAAACATGAAAGCGCTACAGTCGATATTGGAAATAGTCAAAAAGTTGTTGTTTATACAGGAGATGATGAAAAATTTGAATACATCTATAAATTGATCTCTAAAAATAATTACCAACCTCAAAATAGAGCTGCTAATTTAAAATTATTAGAAGAAGGCACTTTATATGTCGCTAAATTTAATGATGACAATACTGGCGAATGGATTCCTTTGGTTTTTGGAAAATCCCCACTAACGCCTGAAAATGGCTTTAAGAATCAGGCAGAAGTTCTCATAAAAACCAGATTAGCCGCTGATAAAGTGGGTGCAACCAAAATGGATAGACCCGAATGGATTGCTATCGATCCTAAAATAAGGGGAAGCGTCTATTGCACCCTGACCAACAATGTCCTAAGGGGAGAACAAAACAAAGCAGGGACGGATGCGGCCAACCCAAGAAATAACAATATTTTTGGTCATATCATGCATTGGCAAGAAGATAAACACAACCCAGAAAGCTTATCTTTTACTTGGGACATTTTTGCTATGGGTGGCTTGTTAAACAGCACCAATACTAACTGGACAACTGATATAGAAACAGTATCTTTCGGTAGTCCAGATGGCCTAAAATTTGATCATAGAGGGGTGATGTGGGTGCAAACAGATGTTTCTACTGAAATATTAAATCAAGGACCTTATAATGGTGTAGGCAATAACCAAATGTTTGCGGTTATTCCCGGTTCGAAAGAATTCAAACGCTTTCTAACGGGACCCTGTGGCTGCGAGGTGACCGGCATCGCTTTTAGTCCAGACAATAAAGCTATGTTTGTCAATATTCAACATCCAGGAGAAACTGGAGAGGGGATTTCTGACCCCAAAGCCCCAAGAGCTGTTTCATCATGGCCAGATGCCAAAACAACAGGGCGTCCACGCTCATCAACACTTATTATTACCAAAGATGATGGAGGCGTGATTGGCTCATAACGCAAGGATAAATCTACTAGTAATTAGTCACTGCTATTAACAACATCGAGAGCCCCCCCCTTGCTACTGTATCTCGCATCTAAGCGGTTATTATAGAATTCTTCATAACTCATCAAGGTACAGTTAGGATGATGATGCCTCATAAACGCAC
Source organism: Neisseriaceae bacterium PsAf (assembly GCA_017114885.1). Taxonomy (GTDB): domain Bacteria; phylum Pseudomonadota; class Gammaproteobacteria; order Burkholderiales; family Neisseriaceae; genus QFNR01. The sequence goes on from WNLJ01000022.1 coordinate 10,094, forward strand.
AGTACTGCTCATAATCCGGTTGACCTACCATTAGATACAATGTTTGCTTGAAGGCTTTCAATCTTTGTTTCAACATTAAATTCCCTCTTTTTTAATTCTGGCCAACTCTACTTCTGGCAAAGGTTCATAAGGCACTTCAGTTGAGGTTGCTTGCTCTGATTTTAAGGATAATAAAATAGAACGAATACCGTACAAAACAATAATGGTTGTGGTAATCATAAAAAATATAATAATAACCCCATCCACTTGATTATTAAAAATAACATGCTTGGCATCTGCTGGTGTCGAAAACACGGCATCAGCGAAAAAAGGTTGATTAATATATTTTTCTTTTATCGTATTGGTGATAGCAAAAAAAACCAATAGTGTCATCCGTTACTTTTAAATAAGCCGCTCTCATGGTACAAATTAACAACCATATGGTTGGCAATCCTGTAATCTAAGCATACTTATTGCGTTTCATTTTAAATAAGATAACCGTACATAAAGTAAGAGCCAAAGCCGCCAACATCTGTCCTGCAATACCAAATAAAGGCCACAAAGTATTAATTCCACCTAAAGGATCAACCACCCCTTGGTATAAGAAATACCCCCAGGCACAGACAATAACCGCAGTAGCTAATAAATTAGCTGGTAGGTAATCTGTCTTTTTAAGTTTCGGATGAATAAGTCCTAAAAAATCTTGTAACATAAACCGACCTGCGCGACTACCAGCATCGACGGTAGTAAGAATGAATAAAGCTTCAAATAAAATAGCAAAATGATACCAAAAGGGCATTGAGATTAGACCCGACATCGCTTGGTGTAAAAAGTGTGCCATCCCCATGGCAAGGGTTGGCGCCCCTCCTGTTCTTGAAATAATACTTGCTTCTCCAACATCTTTAGTCATCTGCTGTATGGTTTCTGGGGTAATCACAAAACCCAGATTTGATATTGTTTGAGACGCAGCAAAAACATTGTCCGCTAACCCTTGTGGATTGAGAAAACTTTCTGGACTGTTCATCACAAAATAAATACCTGGGTCGATAATAGAAGCAGCAATTAAAGCAATAATAGCAACCCTAGACTCCAATATCATAGCACCATAACCAATAGGGCGTGTCAACACTTCATTAGAAATCATCTTAGGCGTTGTACCCGAACAAATCAAAGAGTGAAATCCAGACACAGAGCCACACGCTATGGTAATGAATAAAAAAGGAAAGACAGGACCAGACCAAACAGGACCAGTACCATCAATAAACCTAGTAACTGCCGGCATTTTTAAATCTGGCATCAAGACAATAACGGCTAAAGCAAGAATAAATATTGTTCCCAACTTTAAAAAAGTAGATAAGTAATCTCTGGGCGCCAACAATAGCCACACAGGCAACACAGCTGCTAAAAAACCATAACCAATTAAGCATAAAGTCAGTGTCTCACCACTCAAATCAAAATAACGACTTAAATCTGGCTGCTGAGAGACCCAACCTCCTAAAACAATCCCTAAAATTAATAAGGCAAAGCCTACCACTGAAATTTCGAAAATCTTTCCAGGGCGGATATACCTTAGATAAATACCCATTAATAAAGCCAAAGGAATGGTATACGCCAAAGTAAACGTTGTCCAAGGACTATGGGTTGCGGCTTTAACAACAACCATAGCCAATACAGCCAGAATAATAATCATGATGATTAAAAATGAAATCATACTAATTACACCAGGGATATAGCCCATTTCATCTTTTAGCATCTCGCCTAAGGATTTACCATCATGCCGCATAGAAATGAATAGAACCATAAAATCTTGCACAGCACCTGCTAACACAACACCAACCATTATCCAAAGCATCCCTGGGAAATAGCCTAATTGTGCGGCCAATACAGGCCCTACCAGAGGCCCCGCACCTGCGATTGCTGCAAAGTGATGTCCAAATAAAACTACTTTATTAGTGGGCACGTAATCCAAACCATCATAATGCCGAAAGGCAGGGGTCATACGCGTAGAATCCAAGCGCATCGCATATTTGGCAATATATAAGCTGTAATACCGATAACCAATAAAATAAACACACAGCGCACAAATAACAATCCATAAAGCGTTTATGGTCTCATTTCTTTCCAATGCAATAAAAGCAATGATTCCTGTAGCAACGATAGAAGCCAGCAATAATAAAATAATACTTTTAATGCTATGTCCCTTATTAGCACTCATGCGTCTCTCCTGTCTTTTTTTGTTTATTTATTTTACGATTAAAAAATAAAAATAATCAATCAAAATATTATTTTTATTCCTATATGCTTATTGACTTGTACCAGACAATTGCCATCAAAGTTTCACGTGAAACATTTAAATTCTTAACAATATTGTCTATTCATAATACAATTTACACATCATGAATTCTGCAACAGACAAACTATGAAATCCTCTAAAATTCTTATTTTAATAGTTCCATTTTTATTATTCCAAACAGCTTGTAACAACACACCAAAACAAGAAGAAAACACTCAAACACTTGATTACGCAATCACCGAAGATGTGTTAGCCAAGATACAAAAGAAACTTTCTTTTTATCAAGGTGCGATTAGCAATCTAAGTCTGTTCTTAGATACGAATGAAAATTTCCTAAGTCACGCCAATAAAAAAGGGTTAGACTCATACGATACCGAAGTGCTAAATGCAGCCAAAAGAACCCTTCTTTCAGGAATAAAAATTGAAGATTCTGTTGTTTCTGACTCACTGGACAATCAAGCAATGACCTTAGTTAACCGAATAGACTCTATACTTGAGTTTGGACAAACCCCAGACAGCAAACCAGATAAACTACAATGGGACTCTAAAATGCGTCAAGAAATAAAAGCCCTTATTGGAGAATTAAAAGTTTTCGAAAAACAAGTTGAGTCAGCGTTAAAAAATCATGAAAATGAAAGCAGATCACTTTTTGAAGCAACTGGCGATATGTTAAAGATATATGCACTAGATAGCATTAAACAAGCCAATAATATACTACAGCTCTTTCAAACAGAAGCTGACTTTAACAATAAAGAACTTATTGCGACAGCCAATAAAGAATATGAAACGCTACTCGAATCACAGCAAAATTTAAAAAATAGCTATCAGGAAAAAGATAAAACAGCCATACAAGGCAAAGACTATGCAACGATTATTGCTGTTATCGATGAGTTTATTCAAGCATATCCTCAAATGATAACAGGAGATATTGATACTTATAATGATATGATTAACATTTTGTATCAACTTCCCAAAAATTTAAAACTATAAAAAAAATGTTCCATGTGGAACATTTTTTTTATACTGCTACTATATTAACTAAGCGCTTAGGAACAATAATAATCTTCTTAATTGTTTTTCCTTCTATATGCCTTAATACCGACTGCTCCGCTTGAGCCAACCGTTCTATTTCATCCTTACTTGCCTCTAAAGAGACAGTAATACGCCCACGTAATTTACCATTAACTTGAACCATCAATTCAACCTCATCAGGCACTAAAGCTTCTTTATCAGCCTCCGGCCAACCAGCCTCTAGTATGTCTTGTTTTAATTCAAGCTCATTCCATAAGGCTTCTGCTATATGCGGAACAATAGGCCACAACATTCTAAATACAGCACTAAACATTTCTGTTGCTACTTCATTACCATGAGGTTCTGATAAATCTGTTTTTTCATAAAGATTTAACAGCTCCATAATCGCGGCTATAGCAGTATTAAATTGCTGCCTTCTATCATAATCATCTGTCACTTTATCAATAGTTGTATGCAATTTAAAGCGTAACGCCTTAACACTTCCAGTTAAATCTTTTTGTGTCAATTCGAATAATGCCAAACTATTTGATTTTTTAAATTCCACCAATAAGCGCCAAAGTCTTCGTAAAAATCTAAAAGAACCTTCAACCCCTTCTTCACTCCATTCTAAAGTTTGCTCTGGAGGTGCGGCAAACATCATGAACAAGCGAATGGTATCTGCACCATACTCTTGAATCATTTCTTTAGGGTCCACACCATTATTTTTGGATTTAGACATTTTTTCTAACCCACCAGGAATAACAGGTTTCCCATCTATTTTATGATAGGCTTTAACAATTTGTCCTTTATCATTTTTTTCTAACGCAACATCTTGTGGTGATATCCATTCTTTAGATCCGATTTCTCCCTCTCGATAATAAGTTGTAGCAATAACCATTCCTTGGGTAAGTAATTTTTGAAACGGCTCATCAATAGCCACCAAACCTTCATCTCTTAACAACTTAGTAAAATATCGCGAATACAATAAATGTAAGATAGCATGTTCAATACCACCTACATATTGATCAACTGGTAACCAGTATTTTGCTGCTTCAGGATCCAACATCCCTTGTTTATACTGAGGAGAAACATAACGCATAAAATACCAACTTGATTCTACAAAAGTATCCATGGTGTCTGTCTCGTACTGGCCACTCACTTCTCCCTTTTCATTTTTTACTTCGTAAAAATCTGGCATTTTCTTAAGTGGAGAACCAGAACCATCAGGGACAATGTCTTCTGGCAAAATAAACGGTAATTGATTATCTTCAATAACGCTTTCTTTGCCATCTTGGTAATGAATAACAGGGATAGGACAACCCCAATATCTTTGTCTTGAAATGCCCCAGTCTCTTAATCTATATTGTGTTTTTGATTCTCCCAATCCTTTTTCTTGCAATGTTTTTTCTATAGAAATAAAAGCTTCGTCAAAATTTTGACCGTTAAATTCTTCGCTATTAAATAAAATGCCATGTGCTACATACGCTTCATCTGAAGGCAAATCACTACCATCTTGAGGCTTAATAACCCATTTAATTGGTAAAGAATATTGGTTTGCAAATTCAAAATCTCGCTCATCATGAGCCGGCACGGCCATCACCGCACCGTCTCCATAACCCCATAACACGTAATTAGCAATCCAAACTTCTAATTTTTCACCTGTGAGTGGGTGAATCACATAGCGCCCAGTCGGCATGCCTTCTTTTTGCATCGTTGCCATATCGGCTTCTGCAACAGAGCCTGCCTTACATTTTTGTATGAAAGGAATAAGTTCAGGTTTATCTTTACTGGCTGCAATCGCTAGAGGGTGTTCCGCAGCCACTGCTAAATAAGTCGCACCCATTAAGGTATCAGGCCGAGTCGTATAAATTTGTATGTATTGATTATTTTCTTGTGATAAATTCTCTCGGCTATCTTTATCTAAAGGAAATCGAACTGTCATGCCTTGCGACTTGCCAATCCAATTTCTTTGCATTTGCACCACATTACTCGGCCAGTTTTCTAATTTATCTAAATCATTTAACAATTCTTCTGCATAATCTGTAATTTTGAAATAATACATCGGTATTTCTCGTTTTTCGATTAATGCCCCCGAACGCCAACCTCTACCATCAATGACTTGTTCATTTGCTAATACCGTTTTATCAACAGGATCCCAATTCACCATGCCCAGTTTTTTATAAATCTTGCCTTTTTTATAAAGACGACTAAACAACCATTGCTCCCAATGATAATATTCTTTATCACATGTGGTAATTTCTCTATCCCAATCAATTCCAAATCCTAATGCTTTCAGCACTTTTTTCATTTCTTGAATATTATCTCTGGTCCATTTGGCGGGAGAAATACCATTTTGTATGGCTGCATTTTCTGCAGGCAACCCAAAAGCATCCCATCCCATTGGTTGCAAGACATTAAACCCATTTAATAACTTAAAACGACATAAAACATCTGACAAAGTATAATTTTTGACATGCCCCATGTGTAGTTTGCCAGACGGGTAAGGAAACATGGATAAACAATAATATTTAGGTTTCGTTGGGTCTTCTACCACATTAAAAATTTTATCTTGCTCCCACTTTTTCTGTAGTTGGGATTCAATTAAATCTGGTTGATACTGTTCTTGCATGATTGTGTTTACCTAATAAAATATCTTTGTTGAAATAGCTGTTATTATACCGAATTTGCTTACTTATAAAACCAACAATATTGAAAAACTAATCAAATCTTCTTTTGTACTTAACACCGCCACCAGCAGATTCTGTACCCACCCGACCAAAAACCTTCAAAGATTGACTAATAATGTAGATTAAACGAACAGCCTGAGTGCTACTTTGAACACCAAATTCATACCCCATGTACAAATTTTCATTTAACTGCTTACCAAAAGTCACTATCTGCTCTGCTGGGTTTAATTCACCAGTATTCGGATTCCTACTTCGATTAGAACTTAACCCAATATTATCAAATACCGAACCAGCCTCTTTATTCACTCTCTCTGCTGCCAAAACGCCTACTGCTAAAGCAAGTGCATCATTATCGTCCTCTCCTTTAGATTCTCGTCCTAAAATCAGCCAAGATAATTTATCCCTATCACTCATAGGAACATCTGAAATTAAGGTCACTCTTGGATCTTGAAAAGTACCCGTTACATCTACTCCTGCACCCACAGGTGATTGATAACGTCTTGCTCGAATATTCATTTGTGCGTTACCAGGAATACCCGTAAAAACCAAAGAGCCTTTTTCCACTCTTAAATTTTGTCCATAAGCTCGATATTTTCCTTCTACTGCAACGATTTTTCCAAATATTCTTAAGGGACGTCCTTTTTGCGCTCTTAAACGAAGTTTTCCACCCACCAAAAAGTTTAAATCACTTAAAATAAATCTTAGTTGATCATTTAAATCCAACCCTAAGTCCACCATAAAAGGAATCGAGTTATTAGGTTCTGATTTTTTTTCTCCTACAATATGCACATCATCTGATAACTGGGGCATACTGTCCCCTAGATTTTCATATTTCCCTCTATCTAATTGTAAATTCCCCGTTAATTTTAATCCTGAAGTCTCATCTAAATTAATTTTCGTTTGGCCCGAAATTACAAATTGTCGGTTAGGCTGGTTCGTTACAAGATAATGATCAAGATTTAAGTCCAAATCAACGCCATAGCGTCGATTAATTTCTCCAACAACTCCTTTTAATAGAATAGTCCCTTCTTTATTCTTGAAAGATAATTGATCAATTATCCACTGCTTCCCAACTAATCTTGACTCAAGTTTTCCATTACGTAAAGAGATTCCATTCGATAAATCCCTATACTCAATATTTGTTCCATTAAAATACCCATTTAATTTAGGATCTCCAACCGTGCCTGAAATATTAATTTTAGAGTCTATCTTCCCTTTTAAATCCATTCCCACCGGCAAAGTATATTTAAATGTTCCAATATCACTAGAATTAACATTTATTTGTCCTTGAATCGGGGATGTTTTAAAATTTTTACCAAATTTTTGTGAAATAGTCATGTCTAAGCGACCATTAGCAAATCTTGTTTGGGTATCCAATAATGCTTTAATTCTATTACTGTATAATTGAGCACTAAAATCAAATTTATCCAAACCTAAAGGGGTTTTCCTTTCAGAAAAAAGAATATCTCCCGCTTGTTTGGTCAGTTTAATATACCCAGAGGCATTAGCATTGTAAGTTAAATCCCAATCGCCTCGTACCACAATATTTTGCTCAAAAGGCAGTTCAACAAAATTCTTCAATTGCCCTAATTGAACACCTGTGACATCTCCTTTGGTCTTAAATCCTTTTCCTTTAGCCCAATCAAAATAATTTAGATGCATCAAGCCACCTAAAACAGTCCATTTTGCATCTCCTACTTTTAAACTTTCAACACTGGCTGTTACTGGAACTGGATTTTGTAATAACAAATTAATAAAACCCGATAAATTAAGCTCATCAACCTTACCTATCCACACATAATCTTCATTCACACCACCACGAGCTCGATAGCGTCCTGTTAATACTTCTTGATTAGGTAACTTTAAACTAAATTGAGAACTTCCAGAGTGAGAGGCCAATGTTCCTGTAAATAAACTGTTGATATTATTAACATAAAAATCTTTAAAATTTAATCCATTACCTTTAATATCTACTTTTAGAGGCGCGCTCAAATCTGGTGAAATATTAATATCAAAATCTAAAAAATCCAATGCCAACATTCCAGGCAGTTTAACCTTGTTTAATTTGCCTGCTAGATTCGCTATCAAATTTTTAAAACTTCCTTGAATATACCCCTTGATAAAAGCATTACCTGAAATACCAAAGCCAAAATATTGTAAATTCGGCATGCTGACATCTATATTTAATTTATCGTTATCGTTATTAGCTTTACCATTTAAAATCAAATGGTTATATCCTAATTTTAATTTTATATCTGCTTCGTTAACCCCTTTCGTATTAAAATTAGCAACACCTTTCATATAAAAAGGCATGTTAGATATTTGGCTATTATCAATATCTGTCATTAATTGCAAAGACTCATTAATGTTTCCTCTTATATAAGCTTCACCATTAATACTGCCTTTAGGATAACTAGGATTGATTATATTGGGATTAAAATTTTTACCAAATAAATCTAAATCAACATCAAATCTATCTTTTAAATAAAATTTCCCAGCCCCTTCAAAATAGCTATCCGTCTTAGACAAAACAAACTGGTTAAATAACAGGATTTTATCTTTAGATCTAAATTGAGCATCTACTTGTAATTGATTCCATGATGACTCAATATTAATTTTCAAAATAGGATTAATGTACGTTCCCTCTAGAGTAGCTTGTCCTTGGTAGGTATTTTTAATCGGCGTCTGCATAAAATCTATTAGCCCTAAATTTACATTAGCCAACATTCGAATGGTTCCATCTGGATACATGGCCCCCGTAGCATCTATTTTGCCATCCGTCATGGTTTCCAAAACACCCCTAGACAGTCTTAAAGTTCCATCTTCCGGTATTTCAAAGTCTAAAGAAATTTCTTTTATCGGAATGCCTTTTTGTTCATAATAGGCAGGACGAGCATTTTGAATATTAAAGTTGCCATAAAAAACTTCGGGGTTTTCCTTTTTTAGTCCTGTAGATAATTCAAAAGAAAGTTCGGCATCAAGCCAACTTGAGACAAAATTCTTAGGATTAATTCTATCTCCCACAATATTGGCTGAAATAATTCTCCTTGTGGCAATAGGGTCAAAAGGCGATAAATGAATATACCCAATAATATCCAAACCTTTATTCTGTATATTAGTTTCTAGCAAAGGATACTGTAAACTATCACTCAATTTAATGAACCCGTAATGAGTATCACTTAAGTGCAAACTATAAGAATCTACTTGCCCAGCTAGTTCAAATGGCGCTTTATCTTTTAAGAAAATAGAACCTCGGTTAAGTGAGGAAAATATAATCAATTCTTCAATTTCAAAGGTATACAAATGATTCACATAAGAAAGATTAAATCGGCCATTACTGATAATAGGAGATTCGGAACCTTCAACCGAAAGACTGGAAATATGGATTTCATGAATTTTTAAATCAATCGGTAATTGTAAACTTTTAGGTAGCTTAGCAGGGGGTTTTACTTTATCGTTAGGAATTTTTAAATAAAACAAATCTCCTAATTCTATTAATTTTACCTCTACCAGACCTTTCTTTTTCTTATTGGGATCTTTTTCCCAAATCCATTGCATCTTATTTGAAGACAACACATAGTCTTTGGATTCTATGCGAATTCCTTGTATGTCAAATCCTTGGTAAAAGCTCCCTTGAGCTTTTTCTTGTGAAACACTCACTCCAAATAAATGTGGCACAGTGGCCAAGGTGAATTTTAACCCTAGATTAGTAAATACCATGAAAGTCCCTAATAGAACGAGCATAATGCTAATAACTATTAGAAACCGCCAAGTGAATGAGTAAACTCTTTTAAGCAATGCCAACACTAAAATCTTGCTCCTAAATTAAGATGCCAACCGACTTTTTTTCTTTCGTGTCCATATGCTACGTCAAAAGATAATGGCGCCACTACACTAAACCAACGCACACCTACACCTGTTCCATGTTTTAATTTCATATCTTTAAATTTATTTTTAACGTCGCCAACATCATGGAAAACAGCCACTGAGATATTATCTGTCACAGGTTTTTGATATTCAACCGTTGCGGCTACCTTGGCCATACCACCCAGAACATAAGGTCCTTTTTCAATTCCTATGCTGTCAATAGGATAGCCTCTTACCGAACCAGGCCCACCAATTTTAAATTTTAATTCATCTGGTACACTGGCAGGATCTTTTGCTGAAACATAGCCTGCTTGAGCCTTAAATAAAAAGGTGCCGTTATTTCTTTCCCATGGTGTTATATAGTAATCCCCATCAATCTCGTAGCGTTGTACCGAAGAAGAGGAGGCAAGCGTGCCTAAGGTACTGCCCACTTTAGCAGAAACATAGTATCCATTTTCAGGTCTCAATAAGGTTTCAATACGATTAATTTTCCATTGAGCTGTTGCCAATAAGGCGTCATTATTAACCTTATGCCCCTCTTTCGTTTTTAACTCCTCTTGATAATATTCTAAACCTGCACGCGTATCTGATGTTTTGCCTGTATAGACATACCAAAATCCAGTAGACCATAAAGTGGTATCCAAACCATTTTTAGAGCCCTTAAAATAATTAGTTCTTGCCGTCCAAAACCGTCCATTGGACTTTTTGGGTTGTGTCACCCCTAAACTTACTTCTTGCTCATATTTATTAAAACTAGCACTAATTGCCGACACATAACCTCTATTTAAAAAGTTATAATGCTGGTATTCTAAAACTGTTCCTAAGCCATCTTCAGAATCATAGGTTAATTCAATTCCAAAACTTTTCTTTAATTGTTCTTTTAAATAAACAAATATTGGCACTTCATCGTCCTCAATTCTTCTGAATAAAGGACTGACCACTACTTCACTGTAATGTCCATCTTTCTCTAACTGTTGCTGATAATCTGCCAATAACTCTTCGTCGTAATCATCTCCTTGTTTAAAGCCAGCTAAGTTTCTAACAATAGATTCTGGGTATCGCTCCACTCCTGAAACTTTAATCTCGCCAAATTTAATTAAATTTCCACTTTCTATCTCGAGACTTAGTAATGCACTATGTTCATTAGGATCAATTTGAGCATATGAATCTTTTATATGTGCTAGCGGGTATTTATACTTTCGTACTTCTTTGAGCGCGGAATTTTTACTAGAAGTCCATAATTTTTGTTTGAAAATATCTGGTGAATTTAAGGCCCAAACTTCATTGATACGACGATAATAATCTTGGATAGAGTCATCTTTTTCAATAGGACCCGACAAAACCACTAATTTATTTTCTACTTTAATAGGTACTGGCAATCCTACTTCTATGTCATATTCTTTATTTCCTAAATTTGACTTAGGGGTTATTTTAATCTGATTATTAAAATAACCTTCCGTAGCTAAAATTTGATTAATTTCCCGAGGTGCTTCAAGTTCTAGATATTTCTCTTGTTCTTCATCTAAATCAGGCTGTGTGCTTTTGTTAATAATTGACAAATGCTCTTTTAATAAAGTCGAAATATTGTTAATTTCTTCCTCACCTGCATTTTCAGGCTGCAAAGGATAAACATGTATATTAACTAAGTATTTAGGTGGAAGCACCTCTTCTATTTCAGTAGTAGATTCCTCTGTTTTACTTTTTTTAAATCCCCAAGTAAAACCACTTAAAATCAACCAAGTTGATAACAAAAAAATAATTTTTAAATTTCTATCTACCACTACATAATTACCTTTTATTTTAAAGTTTGATAATTACTGCTATTCTATCAGAGTATAATCTAGATTGCTTTCCCATATTTATTTATTTCTGATTATTCTCCATCGTTCAAAAACACTTGTGTTAAAATCAAACCAATTATTCCATGAATTAATCTCATATATATGAATCAAAGGATTCCTCAAAAAAAAATTAGGCAAGCAAAAGCCCATTTAAGGCGGGGTGGTATTATCGCTTACGCCACAGAATCATGTTTTGGTCTCGGTGTACTCCCTAATCATCCCAAAGCTATCTCTCGCTTGATTAAGCTTAAAAAAAGAGCAGTTAATAAAGGATTAATTGTTATTGGAGATACCATTGAACAATTTTCACCACTCATCAGTCCTTTGTCGGCATCTGAATTGGATTTTTTAAATAACACTTGGCCTTCCGCCAATACTTTCTTAGTTTCTGCCCGTCCTATCCTCTTTCCTTTATTACGCGGAACCCAAAGAAAGAAACTGGCTATAAGAATTCCAGATCACGCACAAGCTTTATTTTTATGCCAACAAATTCAATCTGCTTTGGTTTCTACTTCTGCCAATGTGAGTCATCAAAGAACTTGTAAAACCCTACGCGAGACGAATCGCCAGTTTGGAGATAAAGTGTTGATTATTGCGGGCACGGTAGGGAAATATAAAAAGAGTAGCCAAATATTTGATTTGGCTACTCTAAAAAAAATACGCTAATTTATTAATTTAAATGAGAAATATCAGCTACTGCATTTAATTTTTTAGCCAGTAAATTCAATAAATTTAATCTCATTTGTCGCACTTCCTGATCTTGTGACATAACCATTACCTCATCAAAAAAAGCATCAACCTTAGGTTTCATTTCTGCCAAAACATTCAATGCCTTTTGATAGTCCTTACTCTGTAAGGCTTTTTCTATCTTATCAGAAATTGATTGTATGCTCTCCCATAAAGCAATTTCTGCTTTTTCCTGTAGCTTATTATGGTCAAGAGTGGATTCAGAAAAATCAGATTTTTTAAGCATATTAGAAACTCTTTTGTTGGTTTCTGCTAATGCCAATGCTTCTGGTAAATTTTTAAAGTTTGCGATTGCGCTTAATATTGCTGGCAATTGGTTGAATTCTTCTGGTTGATTAGCAAGACTTGCTGTTACAACATCATGCGCATACTCATTTTGCAAATAAATAGCAAGTCTCGTTAAAATAAATTGATATACCTCAGCCACAGTATTCTCATTTAGTAATCCCTTAGGAAAAGCTTGATATGCAAAGGTTAATAATTCTCGTATATTCAAAGGATTTTCTAAGAGCATTCTAATAATACCTAGCGCCGAACGTCTTAAAGCATAAGGGTCTTTATCTCCTGTAGGAATTAAGCCTATCCCCCATATTCCAACTAAAGTTTCGATTTTATCGGCCAAAGATACCGCTGTTCCTATTTCACTACTTGGCAATTCATCATTGGCAAATTTAGGCCAATAATGCTCTTCAATTGCTTTGGCTACTTGTATGTCTTCCTTGTCATTTAGAGCATAATATTTACCCATCACCCCCTGTAATTCGGGGAATTCGCCCACCATCTCTGTTACTAAGTCTGCTTTAGCTAATTGGGCAGCTCTGCGAACTTTAGTTTCATCAATCCCTAATTGATGGGCAATAAATACCGAAATCTGCATCAAGCGTTGAACTCTATCATATTGAGAGCCTATTTTATTGTGATAAATCACATTATCTAATGCAGGCAATCGACTTTCTAAGCTCACTTTTTTATCCACGTCATAAAAAAAGGCCGCATCGGATAACCGAGCCCTAACAACTCTCTCATTTCCTTCAATTACTTCTTTAGGGTTTTCAGATTCAATATTAGAAATCAACAAAAAAGAGTTTAATAGTTTTTTTTCAGAGTTAATCAGTGGAAAATATTTTTGATTCTTTTGCATGGTCAAAATCAAACATTCAGGAGGGACTTCTAAAAATTCAGGTTCAAATGTTCCTAATAATGCAACTGGCCATTCCACTAAACCTGTTACTTCATCAAATAATGATTCTTCTGCTACCCATTCGGCATTCATCTCAGAACATTTCTCCTGAATTTGATGTTTGATTGATTCCTTTCTAGATCCAAAATTTGCCATCACATGACTTTTTTCCAACATCTTTTCATAATCATGACTATGATTAATTTCAATGACCTCGTGCGGTGACATGAAACGATGACCTAAAGTTTTATTGCCTGCCTCAAAACCAAATAAATGAACAGGCAATACCTCATTGCCTAACATGGTAACTAATCCATGTACGGGTCGTACGAAGTTATAAGATTTATCACCCCAGTGCATTAGTTTGGGTACAGGTAATTTTTTCACCGCATTCTCCAATATTGGTTGCAGTATCGTTGCCAACCCTAAACCTTTTTCCACAAACTGATAACAATAGACTTCTTGTTTGCCATCATGCACAATGGATAAATCTTCCAAAGATAAATGATTTGAATTTAAAAAACCTTGCAGGGCACGAGAAGGTTGCCCATCTACCATGCCAATCGCAACAGAAGGTCCTTTTTTTATTTTCTCTTGATCTTGCTGTTCTGATTGAACCTCTGGAACCAATACCGCCAAACGACGTGGGGTTGCAAAAATTTTATAATCTACTGTTTCTTCTACAAGTTTTTCCTTAACTAAACCTTCAAATATCAATGAAGCAAAAATTTTTCCTAATCTTTCTAACACATTAGGAGGTAATTCTTCAGTACGCAATTCAACTAATAATGTTTCTTTTTTCATATTTTTTCCACAATTACTTTTGAGTAGAATCTTTTAATAAAGGAAAGCCTAAAGCTTCTCGAGATACCACATATTTTTGAGCAACTTCTTTACTTAAATTTCTAATTCTTGCAATATAAGTTGCCCTTTCTGTTACTGAAATAGCACCTCTTGCGTCTAATAAATTAAAAGTATGACCTGCTTTTAAAACCAGTTCATACGCAGGAAGTATTAAGCTTGTTTCTTCTACTTCTAAGAGCCTTTTGGCCTCTCTCTCATATTCATTAAATTCACTTAATAACCAGTCTGTATTAGCATATTCGAAGTTATAATGAGATTGTTCAACTTCATTTTGATGATAAACATCCCCATAAGTAACCGTATCACCTGCTAAAGTTTTGCCCCAAGTCAAGTCGTACACATTTTCAACCCCTTGTAGATACATAGCAAGACGCTCTAAACCGTAAGTAATTTCACCTAAAACAGGGAAACAATCTTGCCCACCCACTTGTTGAAAATAAGTAAATTGTGTTATCTCCATACCATTGAGCCAAACCTCCCAACCCAATCCCCAGGCACCTAAAGTAGGATTCTCCCAGTCATCCTCAACAAATCTTATATCGTGAATTTGAGGAGAAATACCCAATTCTTGTAAAGAGGCTAAATAAAGCTCTTGTATGTTGTCAGGAGAGGGCTTTAAAACTACTTGAAATTGGTAATAATGTTGTAAACGATTTGGATTTTGCCCATATCGACCGTCTTTAGGTCTTCTTGAAGGTTGCACATATGCAGCATGCCACGGTTCCGGTCCTAAAGCTCTTAAACAAGTAGCTGGGTGGCTTGTTCCCGCACCAACTTCTATATCAAACGGTTGCAAAAGAATACATCCTTGAGAAACCCAATAAGTCTGTAGTTTAAAAATGATTTCTTGAAATGTAAGCATAGTCGCTCTTAATCTCTAAATTAACATTAATGGATGAATAGTCTAATATTTTGTTAAAACACAATATTAGACAATAATCTAACATTATAATCAATATTAGACCATGCTTACTAACTAATTTTTTATCTTCATCATATTCAATAAAAAAAATGACTAGGAGGCCTAGTCATTTTTTATCTCTAAATTCCTTTTATTTTGTTTTTTCGACTGATACCACTTTTCCATCTTCTGCGGTAACGCTACAAATTTTAGAGCCCGCAATGGTTATGTCATATACTTGTTTTGCTGCTCCCACTGACTTAGAAACTATCTTAAGCGCTTTAGTATTACCAAACTGAATTCCTAATTGTGCTACATCCATCCCGACACTTATCGCATTACAGATCCCACTCTTATCTGAACTATTTTTACCAGAAAAAATTTTCCCTAATCCTGCTTCTAAATCCTTTTTTTTCTTGTCTTTGTCGCTAATAGTTGTCTTTATTTTTTCTGTTTTATCCACTTGACCTGTCACCTCATCTGTAGTTTTACTCACTTCTTTTTCAGTTTGAGCAATTTTACCTGTAGTCTTATCTGTGGTTTTATTCACTTCTTTCTCTATCTGATTACCTGCTTTATCAGTGGTTTTACTTACTGCTTTTTCTACTTTTTGTTCTCCTACATCTGTCGTTTCTGTAATTGTTCCTTTTGTAATTGTTCCTGTTTTTACTTGGTCTTCTGTGGCATTTTTAATGGTATTATAAACCTCAGCCGCTTTATCAACATCATGACTAATTTTATCAATTTTGCTTTCTGTTGTTGCTGAAAGAGAAACTGAACCCACTAACATCATCAATAATACTGGAATAATTTTTTTTTGCATTTAATTCTCCTAAAAAAATGTGCTTAACAGCACTGACATCTTTTTCGACAATTAAATTAATAAAAGTTCAATTAAAATTTCTATACAATTATTGCCAATCTCCCTACCTTTTAAAAAAAATTAAGTTAAAATAAGCCTATTAACCATTTACCCAGTAAAAAATAATATGTTTGGAATATTCAAAAAAAAATCAGATCAATCTTCTAAAAAACAAGAGGATGAAAAATTAAAACATGAACAAGAATCGTCATCTGATGTACAAAAAACTTTTGATGAATTAAATATCGAAATTGATACACCTGATGATAATAAGCTTGATACAGATTTTTTTATAGATAAATTAAATCCTGTTGTTGAGACTCCAGAAAAAATAAAACCTATCGAAAAAAATGAACCAAATCAAGAGATTATTAAAGAAGAGCCATCCACAACCGATACTACTAATCACAAAGAGCTGGAAACTGAATTACACATAGATAATTCCGAAAAACTTTCTTCTGAAGAAGAATTACTTGCTACTGAATTTTCTAAACCAGCAACTAAAGATAAACCTCCTGTCAAAAAGCCTGAAAAAGATACAGTTAAAAAAGATTCTTGGGCATTTCGTCTTAAAAAAGGTTTATCTAAATCACGCGATAAATTCAATAAATCAATGGCCAGTATTGTTGGTGGCGGCCAAATTAATGAGGAATTATGTGAGGATTTAGAAACAGTTTTACTCACTTCCGACATGGGTATCGAGGCTACAGAATTTTTATTAAAAGAAGTAAGAGATAGGGTAAGCTTTAAGGGATTAAAAGATGCAAATGAATTGAGAGGTGCCTTAAAAGAAGCTTTATTTGATTTAATTAAACCCCTAGAAGAACCTCTGGAAATCACAGATGATAGGCCTTATGTCATTATGATGGTAGGTGTTAATGGTGCAGGGAAAACCACGACTATTGGTAAACTTGCCCATCATTTCCAAAATGATAATAAAAGCGTTATTTTAGCAGCGGGTGATACTTTTAGAGCCGCTGCTAGAGAACAGCTCTTAGCTTGGGGTGAAAGAAATAATGTAGCCGTTATTGCCCAAGATAAGGGAGATTCTGCTGCGGTATGTTATGACACTCTTGAAGCCGCTAAAGCACGACATAAGGATATTGTATTGGCAGATACTGCTGGGCGTCTGCCTACTCAACTTAATTTAATGGAAGAAATTAAAAAAGTAAAACGGGTCATTCAAAAATCATTGCCCAATGCCCCGCATGAAATTATCTTGGTTTTAGACGCCAATATAGGTCAAAATACTATTAATCAAGTAATCGCCTTTGATGAAGCTTTGGAATTGACAGGCTTAATCATTACCAAACTAGATGGTACCGCTAAAGGAGGAATGATTGCTGCTTTGGCCAAAAACAGACCCATTCCTATTCGTTATATTGGCGTAGGTGAGAGTATTGAAGACTTAAAACCTTTTAAAGCTCAAGAATTTGTAGATGCTTTTTTTGATGATTAAATAAGGAAATTGTACCTATGATACGATTTGAACAAGTGGTTAAGACCTATCCCGGAGGTTACCGAGCAGTCGATAATGTCTCTTTTACTATTCAACAAGGAGAAATGATTTTTATTGCAGGTCATTCTGGTGCTGGAAAGACCACTATATTAAAACTGATTGCTGGTATTATCCAACCAACCTCAGGTAAAATTTGGGTGAATAATAGTTGCTTGAATGATCTTAATCGTGATCAACTGGGCTTTTTACGTCAACATATTGGTTTTATCTTTCAAGATCATAAAATTTTGTACGATAGAACCACCTTGGAAAATGTATTATTACCTCTTTACATAACAGGCTATGATAAAGATGTTGCGCTTAAAAGAGCTAATCTTGCCATTTCAAAAGTAGGTCTTGAAGGCAAAGAAAATGTGGATCCCATTTCTTTATCTGGTGGTGAGCAACAACGTCTGTGTATAGCCCGAGCAATGGTTCACCAACCAGGCATACTGATTGCAGATGAGCCCTCCGCCAATCTCGATCGTTCTTATGCTTTAGACATTATGGAATTATTTGAATCTTTTCACAAAGCAGGGACAACCGTGATTATTTCAGCTCATGATGAATCTTTAATGGCGGATTACGGTCGTCGTATTATACGCTTTAAAGAGGGAAGGTTTGCTGCATGAAACATCTATATAATCAACATATTAATGCTATCAGAAGCTCAATTAAGAGATTATTCAAACAACCCGTTAGTTCAATTTCTATTTTAATCATGTTAGGCATTGCGCTCGCTTTGCCTTTGACTTTATATTTATCCGTGCAAAGTTTTGAATCAATCCTTAATAAATTGACCATCGATCCAAGTATTACTATTTTTATGGAACAGGACACACCAGAAGATAAAATATCATCTATCGCAAGTACGCTACAAGATCATCCAGGCATTCAATCCGTTAAATACATAGACAAAGAAGATGCCTTACTGGATACTGCCAATATGATAGGTCAGGCTGATTTAGTCACGATGTTCGAGGAAAATCCGCTCCCAGACGCGTTTTCAATCATTCCCAAAGATTTTGAGCCAAGTCAAGTCAATGAATTGACTTTAGAATTGGAACAACTGCCTTTTGTGAATCAGGTATCAGTTGATTCGCAATGGGTTCAGACTCTTTATCAAATTAAGAACTTTATTAATAAAATTCTTATTTTCTTATCAATGACTTTAAGTTTTGCTTTCATTCTTATCTCTCATAATACAATTCGTTTACAAATTTTATCTTGTCGAGATGAGATTGAAGTTTCCTATTTACTAGGTGCTTCTAGCTCTTTTATTCGTCGCCCTTTCTTATATCAGGCCTTTTGGCAAGGTCTATTAACCGTTATTCTTGGTGTTGTTATCACCACCATCACAATGCTCATTGCCTTTAAGCAAGCAACAGAAATTTTAACTCCTTATGGCATTGAAATTCAAAAAAGGCTTTTTACCATCCCAGAATTATTTTGGATTACTTTAATCGTGGTAGCACTCGCTCTAGTAGGTGCCGCTTGCGCAACTTGGCAATATTTAAGAGAATTTGAACAGCAGATTGGATAATCCTATTTATTATAAGTAGATTGCACTAGATGATACAAAACATCTAGTGCTTCTTTAGGGCTCATATCATCTGGACTTAGATTTTGTATTTGTTGGACCAGTGCCTCATATAGGTCTTTGTACTCATCTTCTTTATCATCAACTTCTTGCATGACTTGAAATAAATCCATTTGTGGTTGTTGATGAACCATTTCTTGTTCTTTTAATGCCATTAGTTTTTCAGCATTTTGTATGATTTTTTTGGGTAATCCTGCCAATTTAGCTACCGCCACTCCGTAACTTTTCATGGCAGGTCCAGATTCTAAACGATGTAAAAAAACAATATGTTTTTTTTCTTCTATCGCCGATAAATGCTTATTAAAAATCATAGGAATATGGGCAGCCATTTCGGTTAATTCAAAATAATGCGTTGCAAACAAAGTAAAACTTTTATTTATAGTAGCCAGATAATCCAAAACCGCTCGTGCAATCACAGAACCATCTAAATTAGAAGTTCCACGTCCGACTTCATCCATCAAAACTAAAGAGTGTTCAGTTGCATGATTAAGAATATATGCCGTTTCAGACATTTCTACCATAAAAGTAGAGCGATTACTCGCAATATCATCCGAGGCACCGATACGAGTAAAGATTTTATCTATCGGTCCTAATGTTACTTTTTGGGCAGGTACAAATGACCCCATATGGGCCATTAATACAATCAAGGCATTTTGTCGCATATAGGTGGACTTACCGCCCATATTAGGACCTGTAATCAACATTATTTTTTGCTTATCATCCAGTACACAATCATTCGCCACATAGTGTTCCACTAATTCTGAGACGACTGGATGTCTACCTACTTGAATATCAATAGTAGGATAATTCACTAATGTTGGACAAATATAATTGCTTTGTATCGCTTTTTGACTAAAGGATAACAAAACATCTAAAGTAGCAACCGAGCGGGCAATCGTTTGTAACACACTAATATGCTTTTGTAATTCAATGACCAACGCTTCATACAGATATTTTTCTCGCTCCAAGGCTGATTGTTGAGCGTTCAGAACCCTTTCTTCTAATGCTTTTAATTCAGGTGTTACAAATCTTTCTGCATTTTTTAAAGTTTGTTTTCGGGTATAATCAGTGGGTGCTTGAGCCGCTTCTTTTTTACTTAATTCAATATAAAATCCTTGCACACGATTGTATTCAATTTTTAAAGTAGATAAGCCTGTTTTTTGCTGCTCTCTTTCTTGCATTTTAAGTAAGATATCATCAGCATGTGCTTGTAATTCTCGTAACTCATCTAACTGAGAATCAAAACCTGTATTAATTACATTGCCATCTCTGACCCATACTGAAGGTTCAGGTAAAATGGCTTTCTCTAATAAATCAACAAGTTCTCCTCCTTGAGGAAAAGCCTGTTGTAATACTTGTAATAAACTACTTTGTAATTCGTCTTTAATGACCAATTTTTCTAATATGCGTAAACTATCTCTAAGCGCAGATAAATCTCTAGGTCGTACACTCGCTAAGGCAATTCTGGCAATAATTCTTTCAATATCGACGATTTGTTTTAGTTGATAAAATAAGTTCGAAAGATCCAATTCAATTAATTCTGCTACGGCCTTTTGACGGGTTTCGATATGGGCATGATTAGTTAATGGTTGATGTATCCATTGCTGTAATAAACGACTGCCCATATGAGTCGCACATTGATCAAGCACAGAAAATAAAGTAGGGGCTTTCTTTCCTGATAATGTATAAGTTAACTCCAAATTTCTTCTAGTTGCACTATCTAAGCTTATGTACTGTTCTTCTTTTTCCAAACTAAGCGCATCCAAATGTTTAGGTGCTTGTTGTTGGGTTAGCTGTACGTAGTGAATCAATGCTCCTGCTGCTGAAATAGCTAAAGAATGCTCGCTTGTATCCAGTCCAAATCCCAGTAAATCCTGCGTTTCAAAAAAATGAGTTAATACATTAAAAGCAGAGTCACTTTCAAAATGCCATTCATTCACATATGTTATTTTGTCTTGCCAACGAGCAGGAATACCTACTCTTCTTGTTTCCTCTAGTAGAATCTCCGATACTTGAAGTCGTTCTAATTCATCTTCTAGCAGAGAATGAGGAATTTGTTTGGTTTTAAACTCTCCACTTTCTAGGGATAACCAAGCTAAGCCATACTGTTTTTTCCCATAAGCAATCGCTACAATTCGATTGGTTTCTTTTTCAGAAAGGAGTGCGGCGTCAGTTAGCGTTCCAGGTGTAATAATCTTAACGATTTTACGTTCCACAGGGCCTTTACCTTGCCCAACTATTCCCACTTGCTCACAGATAGCCACACTTTTACCCTCTTTAATCAAACGAACTAAATATTGCTCTGCCGCATGATAGGGAACACCTGCCATTTTAATAGGCTCATCACCTATTTTCCCGCGTGAAGTCAATGTAATATCTAGGATATTGGCTGCCTCTACGGCATCCTCTAAAAACAATTCATAGAAATCGCCCATCCGATAAAAAAGTAACTTATCCGGACACGTTTTTTTGATCTCTAAATATTGAGCCATCATAGGCGTCATTTTGTTATTTTGCATAAGTCTTCAAGATGATATTTTCCTTTATTTTAACCCTGTGTAGAATAAATTGTCCAAATCATTTGATTTATTCTAAAATAGGCTATTATTTATTGAATTATACGAATTATGAATTTTATTAATCAAACCGCTATTTGGGCACAATTACATCAACATCAACGTGCTACTCATTATCTGCATATGCGTGATTTATTTGCGCAGGATCCTGAACGCTTTAACAAAATGCATCAGAAATTAAATGGTTTATTATTTGATTACAGTAAAAATCGCATTACAGAAGATACACTCAAGCTATTAATCGAGTTGGCAGAAACAGCTCAAATTAAGGAATGGATTGATAAAATGAGAACAGGCAAAGCCATTAACCTGAGTGAGGATAGGCCTGTATTACACACTGCGCTCAGGCAACCCAAAACAGCAAATATCTACGTTGCTGAAGAAAATGTCATTCCTAAAATTCATGAGGAATTAGACAAATCATTGAACTTAGCAGAACGAATCCGTCAACAAGATTACTTAGGTTTTTCTGGAAAACCTATTACCAACATTGTGAATATTGGAATTGGTGGCTCTGATTTAGGACCAAGGATGCTTTACGTTGCGTTAAGACCTTATCACCATGAAAAAATTAATGTGTATTATGTTTCCAATGTGGATGCTGCACATCTAGGAGAAACCTTAAAAGATTTAAATCCTGAAAATACCTTATTTATTATTGCCAGTAAGTCTTTCACCACGCCTGAAACCTTATTAAATGCCATGACTGCTAAAAAATGGTTTATCGAGAAAACCCAAACCACTAATATTAGTCAACATTTTTTAGCTATTACCAGCAATAAACAAGCAGCGTTAGATTATGGCATTGCCGAAGATAATATTTTTGGCATGTTTGATTGGGTAGGTGGTCGATATTCTTCTTGGTCTTCTATTAGTCTTTCGGTTATGTGCGCTATTGGACGCGATAACTTTTTAGAATTTCTTGAAGGCGGTAGAAATATGGATGAGCATTTTTTCTCTAGCCCTTACTCTGAAAATATTCCTATTTTGATGGGGTTAATTGGTGTTTGGTACAATACTTTTTATCAAAGCAGCAGTCACGCTATTATTCCTTATGATCATAGTTTAAGACGCTTTCCTGCTCATATCCAACAATTGGATATGGAAAGTAACGGAAAAAGAACGGGTCGAAATGGTGAGCATTTAGATTTTGATACGGGAGCAGTTATTTGGGGCGAAGAAGGCGTTAATTGCCAACATGCTTTTTTCCAACTTCTTCATCAAGGAACTCGTTTGATTTGCTCTGACTTTATTGTGATTGCGAATAGCTTTTACCCTGAACAAAATAATCAACATCAAGTATTGGTCGCTAATGCTCTAGCTCAAACCAGAGCTTTAATGCAAGGCAAAACTGAAGCTGAGGTTTATCAAGAATTGGATTATTTACCTGGAATTGAACGGGACAAACTAGCGCCACAAAAATTTTTCCCAGGCAACCAGCCAACCAATACCATCTTCTTAGAACGATTAACGCCTTTTAATTTAGGAATGCTCTTGGCTTTATACGAACACAAAGTATTTGTACAAGGCATTATTTGGGGAATTAATTCTTTTGACCAATGGGGTGTTGAGTACGGAAAAGTATTGGCAAAAAATATTGAACCTCTATTATCTAGTGAGGACACTACCCAATATGATTCTTCTACCAATCATTTGATTGATTACTTTAGAAAGCACAATAAACCAAATGCATAATTCTTTATTAAACACATTAAGTGAATTGTTAGTTGCTAAAAATTTAATCATTACTACTGCTGAATCTTGTACTGGTGGTTTATTGGCAAATTATTTAACCAATTTATCAGGTAGCTCGCAATGGTTTGAACTAGGTTTTGTGACCTATGCCAATAGTGCTAAAAGCAATATATTAGGGGTTAAACCAGAAACATTGGCACAATATGGTGCAGTGAGTAAACAAACGGTAGTAGAAATGGCAACTGGAGCTTTGGAAAAATCAGCAGCGAATATCGCAATTAGTATTTCAGGAATTGCAGGACCTACTGGAGCAACGCCTCAATATCCTGTTGGCTCTGTGTGGTTTGCTATTGCTTCTCAAAACACAATCAAAACTTATTTACAACATTTTTCTGGAGATAGGTTAAATGTGAGAGAAAAAGCAACGCAATATGCTATTCACGAACTCATTAATTTCATCCAAGATTAATCATTGACTTGAATTAAATACAATTACCACCACCTTATTGCTAATCATTTAGTCATTTATCATTTATCATTTATCATTTATCATTTTAGGAGAATATAAAATATGCGTTTAATCATTGCTTTGCTTTTACCTTGGTTATTATTTTTTACTATTGGTAGACCTTTTGCTGTTATCTTATGTTTAATAC
This sequence comes from Neisseriaceae bacterium PsAf, assembly GCA_017114885.1. Lineage (GTDB taxonomy): Bacteria > Pseudomonadota > Gammaproteobacteria > Burkholderiales > Neisseriaceae > QFNR01. Next base: position 34,351 of record WNLJ01000022.1, read on the forward strand.
TACAGCTAACCATACTGGGATGGTTACCAGCTTCCATATGGGCAGTATATGCACTTAGCCAGTATAAAACGGACAAAAAGCTTGAAAATTTAAAGAAGGATTATCAATCATAATTTATTTAATGACGACTATTAATCTCAATCAATCTTTTCCTTGTGCAAATAAACTATAAATCCACATATTAATTATTAAAGTTAACGCAGTAGCAAGAAGATACATCCTCCTTGCTTTGTTTTTGTTTCTAAAAAACAACGAATGCTCATATTATTTTTAATAAAAAATTAGATTAGCTTTTTTCTTTGAAATATTTGAGATAAGTCCAATTGGATAGTCTTAATGTCCTCAATATATGACTATCAAAAAATTAATCACATTACTATTCAAAGCAAGACAATAAAGATAAAAAATCAGATAACAGCAATAGATAAAAAGTGGATAATTTTTCTGTTAGGGAACCCAATTCTATAACTTCAGCTAGAACGTGTAGTAGGTGTTTTGATTTACCCCAAAGCATCTAGCCAACTGACCGAGATGATGGAGAACATAATGACTCGTATAGAATTTGAAAACATGCTTAAATATATTGATCCAAACAATATTAATATTTGGACTGAGGTAGGTACAGCCATTAAAAGTGAGTTTGGAGATAGTGGTTTTGATTTATGGGATCAATGGTTACAAAAAGAGTCCAACTATAATGCTCGTATCTCTAGAAATAATTGGGATTATTTTAAAGCAGAAGATATTGATCCAACAATATTGTTAAATTTAGCTAGGGAAGGTGGTTATGCCCCAACAAATACAGCTGATACATATACGGTTCAATCACCTCTCAACATCAAAGGCGCTATTGGCCATTTAGCTAAGAGAAAGGCCCAGGAGCAAAAGTTTAAAGAAAAAGAACTCAGACAAGAAACCAAAAAAGAATCTAACAATATCTGGTTAAATGCCCAAGAGGTTGGCATACATCCCTATTTACTGGAAAAGAATATCACACACCCTGATGTCATCGGTCGTTTACGTCAAACAATAATTGCCAATAAAAATTTCTTACTGGTTCCCATACAAGATATTCAGGGTAACATTCATTCTTTACAATATATTAGTACAGATGGTAGCCAATATTTCGCCGAATATTCAGACATTAAAGGGCACTTCTTTTTGATAGGCAATCAAGAAACGGCAACAAAAAAGGTCATAATAACAGAAGAACTAGCAACTGGCTCTTCATTATATGAAGCCACTCAAACTCCTGTTATTGTGACCTTTAATGCTGATAACCTTTTATCTGTCCTAAAAACTTTAGAGCTGAATCAATTTTCGGATAACTATTTAGTGGTTTTTGAATATGATACCAGTATCTCTAGTATAGAAAAATCCTTAAAAATTAGAGCAATACGCCCTGATATCCAAATTCTAATGCCTTCATTTAATCAAACAGATACTGATCTATTTTTACATTTATACGGTAAACTCCCTTCTAATTTTAATGATTTACACCTTGTTTCAGGGATAGAAGCGGTAGCTGAACAAATTCAAAATAAACGACACCATCATCAATCAGAACTAACTAGTAGGACTATTCAGACAATTAAACAAGAGTCACTAACTAGTAAACATCATGAGAATAAGCATCTCTATGACAATCTGATTGTACAAGATCTAAGACTAGAATTAAATGATGATATCGATTCAGAAACAACATCGTTTGAGAAGAAACAATCTAGCCCTCATCGGCACGTTGACATTCAATTTCATATTGAAGTCAATCCTAGCAAGCATCAAACTAAACCAGAAAGAAAACCAATATCAGAATAAGGTATAGAGCTCGATCATTTTAAATTGTTGCCTAAGCCATAAAAGTCTCTAGCGATTGTATATCGTATTTAGCAAATAATGAAGTGGGGACCCATGAGCTTATCATCCATTAAAACCGATTAATTTTAAATACGTGGATAACCTTATAGCACAAGGCAAGACTAAGGAAGTCTATGAGTATTTGGCCAATTAAGTGTGATTCAAATACGACAATTTAAGTAGTATGATGCTTAAACCCTACATTTTAGAATTTATTTTTATTAAATTTTATTCTACAATCAGTAGGTTAATTGGCTATATTATCATTTTAGGGGAGTTAAAAGTGCATTTTCGAGCAGACATCGCCCGCTTGGGTACTTGCAGTTTGTTAGGATTATTATTAATCAGTTGTGGTGCTAAAGAAGAACCATACCCACAAGAATACATGACTGAAGCACAAAAACAAGAATTAGCCAACAGAACGCCTGAAGAAATTGCTGAACGCGAAGCGTATGCTTGTGCCACTGTAGGCAGTGGTCTACAAGTCAAAGTACCTAAAGAATACATTACTTCTCGCATTGAATACAACGACATTAATTATTGGGGTGGTGGCGGTTGGGAAAATCGCTTTCGCTGGTGCGATAACCGTGCAGCCTCGGTTCCAATTGCCGTTAAATGGCCTGATTTAATCCCTGCGAGTGAAAAAAGTTTTAATGGTGATGAGCCTGATACTGTGTTGTATATTTTTCAAAGCATTACCAATGATAATAATAATAATAAACGTACTCCTAATGGCATGAATTTAATCCACCAAGATAGTTTAAAAAACATTGGTTATTTTTTACGTAAATCCATGGCGCCTATACCTGAGGGCTTAAAGCTGGATATCACCTACCGTGAAGATTTGGATTTACAACAAGCCACTTTAAACACCACGGTGGATGAAGATGATCTCACCAGACTATTTAAAAACTATTATTTTTGGCATGAAACGCCAACAGGTCAAGTGGATTTTATTGCCTACTGTACTGATTTTCAAGATTACGTCTCACGTTGCAATGGACTCTATGATCCGCCCGATAAAGAAATGACTATCGATCTATATTTCCCCATGACTTTATTGGGCGAATGGAAAGAGTTAAAAAACCAAGGTTGGCAATTATTACAATCATTTGAAGTTCAAAAAGAGGATTAAGCATGAGCAACCGTCATCAATTAAAACCCATTAATTTTGAATACGTAGGTAGCCTCATGGCACAAGGCAAAACCAAAGAGGTCTATGAGTATTTGGCCAATGAGTGTGATTCGCAATACGCCAAATTAGCCTTGGGACTAGTGGATGAGCGCAATCAAACAATTGCCGGCTTAGCGGCCGTGGATCATTTAAAAACCATTGCCCAAGAGTACCTCCCAATGACCCCTTAGATAATACTGAAATTAGACAAATTATGGACGATATGTTAAAACCTTATATTGACATAATGAAAAGACAACAAAAAAGAGAAAATTATGAAGAAGCCACCTATGATCAAGCACACACTTTCCATACCGTAGTATTCGGTAGGCACCATCTCCCGCCGCAAGCCTGGACTTTAGATCCATTGAGCACCTTACCCAAAGAACAGTACGATGATTTATGGGATCTTTCCCTTGTTGCCGCAGGAGATAAAGACAAAGAAATGGCTATTGGTACAGAAATTCTAGGAGCCTTAGCAGAACGCAGAAATAGCCGTGACTATGCGGTTGCAGATATTGCCAGAAAACCCACTGCTGATTTCCCTCAAACCTTACAAGAATTAAAAACAGTTTGTACAGAACGACAGGAATTATTTAAATGGAGAAATATTAGCCTTAATAATGCTATGGCCCATGTCGATACCTATTATTATGGTGCAAAGTATGCCACTCAACATCCTATCCAATTAGGTACTGTCGTGGTCAAGTGGGCAAATAACCCTTTTAACGTTGAAACAGTATCAAAAGTTTGCTCTAGCGTACTGAAAGGAGAGATGGATAATTTTTCAGAAGCGATTCAACAAGGGAAAAATAATACCTCTCCCAAACAACCTAAAATCGAACCCACCGCGCCAATATTACAAAATAATCCTTATTTTAATAATCCCCTCGATCCATACCAACAACAACAAAAAGTTAATGATATCCTCTATCCGCATCAAAAGACTTCTGCAATCAAACAACCCGATGCATCACGCGAGGCGACCACTCAAAACATCGCTCAATCACAAGCGGATGAAATTTGGAACGGGATGACCTTGCCTCAACTCCGAAAATACGCAATCAAACAAGGTGTAGATCCTGATTTAACCAATGGTGGAGACGATGATATCGATATTGCCTCTATTGGCAACGCTCTCAATAATCGGGAAATTTTAGATATTGCCTACCAACGTATTGAAAATTCAACTTTTGGTCAAGAGATAAAACAATTGAGCATCGAAGTCGTACAAGAAGAAGAACAAAAACAAGCTCAGATTGCATTGGCTCAAGAAACACAAGCACGAGAAATTGAAAAAATGACCATAAAAGCTCGTTCAATTGGCTAATAAAAAGGAAGTATAGATGTCAAACAATGAAAATGAAATGATTAATAAATTAATGAAACAATCCATTCTCTTTGGCAAGCAAACACAACAAGCCTTGGATGAACTACAAGAACTCAGACGGGAACTACAGCAACTTCCCAGTACTGTAGAAAAACAAGCTAAAAATACAATCTATAATGTTACTAAAGATAGTTATCAGCGTTTTGAGGAAAGCTCAAATACCATGATTAATAAAATTGATCATAGCGGCATGCGCTTTGTGCAAGCAACACAATATGTAGATAATCGTATGAAAAAATATCAATTATGGGGTATTGGTTCCTCTATTATCATCGCTTTACTAATCATTGCACTACCTAGCTTATACATTTACTCTAAAAAACAAGAAATTCGCGCCATACATCATACTGCCGAAGTTCATAAGGCCATGCAACAGTATCATTTCAATTTATGTGGTGATAAACTTTGTATTAAAGTGGATCGCAACGATCCTATTTGGAAAAATGATAAAGATTATCTGATTGTAAAACAGTAGTAATGATCCCGTAAAAAAATCGTTATCCAGAAAAGATTCTAGAATTCATTTTACAAGTCTAGCCAACTTTCGTTATAATCAGCTCTAATTACGCAAATTATTGATTGATAAATAAAGGTTTCTATCACTATGAAAACACGTTTAGTACTTCTTACTTGCTCACTAATTTTAGTAGCTTGTGCCACTCAAAAAAATGACGACTTTTTGGATAACTTGGCTTTAAGTCCTTCTTCTCAACTGTTAACTTCAACTGATTGGGTGATTATTTCTGGTCACTCTTTTAGTGAAAATGATGTTAAAACAAATCTAGATGATTTATTACCTGCCAATGGGGCTAGAGCTATTGTAAGCTTTAATAATGCAGGACAAATTAATATTCGTGGTGGTTGTAATACACTAAACGGCTCTTGGTCACTAAATGATAACGTATTGAAAGTGTCCTCGTTGGCTTCTACCAAAATGGCTTGTGACGCTTCATTGATGAACTTGGATAATGCAGTACAAAGTTTATTTTCCAATAAAACCATTACTGCTCGTGTTCCTAATGGGCTTGATAATTCCTTAATCAGAATGCAAACTAATGATGATATCTATTACGTTATGCAATCCGTTAACAATATTCAGAAAAACAATAAATCTTATGCTGGTAAATATTTTTCAGATGATGTATTCCAAGAATACAACTGGAAACTAACCAGTGCATTAGATAAAGAAAACAATACAGTCTTAACTAATTCTCCGCTTCAAATCACTACTTTTAATCAAGAAGGACAAAATCTAATCGTTAAATCTTCTTGTGGAGAAGCTGTTTTTAACATGAATTTAGTAAAAAACGATTTAAACATTGGAAATACCGTTTCAGGAGCGGATAATTGCAGTGAAATTAGTAATGCTCTAGCGAATAAACATTTCTATCTCAAGGGTGAAATGATTGGTAAAGATCCTGAAATTAAATTTATTGGCAAAAATGGAGATGTTATTTCCCTCAAAGGCAGCAAGAAAAAAAATAACGATACAGATCTAAAATAGGGTTTTGCGAGTGATGAGGATGAGAAATTATTTTTTTATCTTGTTATGCTTACTGTGTATCACTTCCTGTGACCAGGTAAAAGACTCACTTACACAAGTAAAAAACAATACTGAACAAGAAAATATAGATAACTCATTACATCAATATGAAGCAAAAAATTGGCAGTTAATAGAGGCTTTTGATAAAGATCAAAAGCCTTTGTTTCTCGAATCTATTGATTTTAAATTTGATGCTATTAATTTAGTCATTAAAGAGAATACTATTTATCTGCAAGGCATTTGTTCACCATTTCATGTCAGTTTCACTCAAAAAGAACCTTCTGTTATTATGACTGATGTTATTAATTATGATAATGCTGTATGTGATAATAGCAATAGCTTAAAAGCTGGCCAAAATATTGTAGATTTTTTTAATAGACAACAACTTTCTATTAGTTACGGAAATCTTAATGACCGCCTCATATTTTCGAATCCTAAAAAAGATACCTTAGTATTCAAAGAATTGTCATCGGAAACGGTGGATAATGATGCAAACATCACTTCAAACATCGTCAATTCCACCACTGCCTATATGGAAATTAAGCCTGCTAAAAGCTGTGATGAAAAAGGAAATTGTTTTTTAGTTCGAGAAATATTTTATGACAATCAATTCCAGAAAACTTATTCCGAATGGTTGCCTTTGGACTTCGAAATTGAAAACTTACATCTCTCGCCTGATTTTAACGTTACCATCAAATTAAACATATTTAAAGCACAAGACCCTAATATCAAAACCAAATATGTTTTAGACAAAGTGTTAGAACAGACACCTATTAAAAATTAACTTGAGACAGTAATTCTTTCAATATTAGCACCTACATTACCTAGTTTCTCTTCGATTTTCTCATAGCCTCTATCTAAGTGGTATATCCTTTCTACATAAGTAATGCCATCTGCCACCAATCCTGCTATCACCAAACTAGCAGAAGCTCTTAAGTCAGTCGCCATAACCTTAGCACCAGACAAACGTTCAACCCCTTTTACAAAAGCTGTATTACCTTCAACTTCTATATTCGCACCCATTCTATTTAATTCTGGAACATGCATAAAACGATTTTCAAAAATAGTTTCTACTATTTTGCTACTGCCATCAGCAATAACGTTCATAGTCATAAACTGAGCCTGCATGTCAGTTGGAAACCCAGGGTACGGAAGAGTACGGATATCTACTGGTTTAGGTCTGTCTTTCATTTCTATTAAAATCCAATCCTTACCCGTTTCAATAAGTGCACCAGCTTCTAGTAACTTATCTAAAACAAATTGCATACTTTCTGGATGAGCATTTTTAAGAATAACTTTTCCTTTGGTCATCGCTACAGCACATAAAAAAGTACCTGTTTCAATTCTATCCGCTAAAATGCTATATTCCGCACCATGTAATTTATCCACCCCATAAATTTTCAGGACACCTGTGCCGATACCTTCGATTCTAGCACCCATGGCAACCAAACAATTAGCTAAATCAACCACCTCCGGTTCTTTAGCAGCATTTTCTAAAATTGTCACGCCTTCTGCTAAAGTCGCTGCCATTAATAAATTTTCTGTTCCGGTCACTGTTACCATATCCATAATGATATGGGCTCCTTTTAAGCGCTTTGCTTTAGCTTTAATATAACCATGCTCTACATTAACTTCAGCACCCATAGCAATTAAACCTTTAATATGCTGGTCTACTGGTCGAGAACCTATGGTACAGCCACCTGGCAAACTAATTTGACATTCTCCAAATTTAGCTAAAGTAGGGCCTAATATCAAAATAGATGCGCGCATGGTCTTAACTAAATCGTAGGATACGGCTAAATCATGAATAGAAGCACAACATATATCAACTTTATCTTGCTGATTACTTTGTACATCTGCTCCCATTTTTTCCAAAACTTCAATCGTTGTTTTAACATCTTTTAACATAGGAACATTGCTTAACGCTAAAGTATCATCCGTTAATAATGCAGCACACATAATGGGTAAGGTTGCATTTTTTGCTCCTGAAATTCTTATTTCACCATTTAAAGGACCATTACCCACAATTTTTAATTTATCCATTTATTACTTCTCTATTCATGATTCAAACCCAATATTCTCTTTTATGAGTTATATTTCTTTAACTCTTCATCCCTTAATTCTTTTCTTAATATTTTACCTACCAATGATTTAGGTAGTTCATCTCGAAATTCAAAAATTTTAGGTACCTTATAACCCGTTAAATATTGACGACAAAATTTAGTTATTTCCTCTCCCGTTAAATCGGGATTGGTGGTAACCGCAAATACTTTTAAGGCTTCTCCTGTTTTAGGATGAGGCACACCAATAACAGCACATTCAACGATATCCGGATGTAAGGTTACAACATCCTCTATTTCATTAGGATAAACATTAAAACCAGACACAACAACTAAATCTTTTTTTCTATCCACAATACGAAGATAACCTTCTTCATCTATCGTGGCAATATCGCCTGTCTCCAACCAACCGTCTTTTAAAACTTTTGCTGTTTCCTCAGGTTGTTTCCAGTAACCTTGCATAACTTGAGGCCCTTTAATCCACAATTCGCCAGGTTGACCTAATGGGACCTCATTGCCATCATCATCTCGCAAAGAGATATCTGTACTTGGCAGTGGCAAGCCAATACTTCCAGTCCAACCTCCATGCTCCATGTCATCCGTATCCATTAGTGGATTAACTGCGACACCAGGGCTCGCCTCTGTTAAGCCATAAGCTTCAACGATAGGCAAACCTGTTACTTTCAACCATCTATCCGCAACATCTTTTTGTACAGCTGCTCCACCACCAAGACACAAAATCCAAGAAGAAAAATCTACTTTTTCAAACTCTGGATTATTCAGTAAAGAATTAAAAAGTGTATTCACTGCCGTTAAACCAGAAACTCTATATTTCTTCATCTGACGAATGAACATCTTGGTATCCATAGGGTTAGCAATTAAAATATTCTGCCCACCTAAATTCAAGAAAATCATCATATTACAGGTTAAAGAAAAAATATGATAAAGGGGAAGAGGTGACATGGCAATCTCTCCTCCTAGTTTGAAATGATAAGGCTTTAACCATTCTTGCGCTTGAGCCATATTGGCACAAATATTACGATGCGTTAGCATGGCCCCTTTAGCGATGCCTGTTGTTCCGCCCGTATATTGTAAAAATGCTAAGTCTGTATTTTTAATATTAACTTTACTATAAGGCTTTTTCTTGCCCAATTTTAAAGCATCATTGAATTTAATAACGTTGTCTGGTAGGTGGTATGCTGGAACAGCCTTTTGCACATGACGCACAGCAAAATTCAGCAAATAACCCCAAAAAGAATGTAATTGATCACCAATAGAAGCCAATATAATATTTTCAAGGCTTGGAATCTTAGGTAAAGCTTTTTCTAGTGTTTTAGCAAAATTTTCAATAATGACAATCGTTGTTGGTTCTGCATCTGCCAATTGATGCGCCAACTCAGTTGCTGTATATAGCGGATTTACATTCACAATAACAGCACCAATTTGCAGAGCTCCAAGCACTACAATCGGGTACTGCAAACAATTAGGCAACATTATTGCAATGCGATCGCCTTTTTTCAGGCCCAATTCATTTTGCAAAAATGATGAGAACAAATCAACTTTCTCTTTGGTTTCTCCATAAGTTTGAACTGTATTGACGCTCGTAAATCCCTTATGATCTTTAAATTGTTCCACTGCGCGATCAAATACATCACTAATTGTTCCTAATGCATCTACATCGACTTCAGAAGCAACGCCTTTGGGATAACTCTTTAACCATATTCTTTCCATATCATTATTCCTCTCATTTATGCCAGCATCAGAATAGAATCATTTTTTATTTTCCTGTTCTAATTTTGCCATTTCTTCTTCATGTAAAACTCTTCTTAAGATTTTACCAACATTTGATTTAGGTAATTCATCTCTAAATTCAACAATTTTGGGAATCTTATAACCTGTTAAACTTTGTCTAGCAAATTGTACAACTTCTTTTTCCGTTAAATTGGAATCACTTTTAACAACAAATGCCTTTAATGCTTCACCGGTTTTTTCGCTAGGAACCCCTATCACACTACATTCCAATATTCCTGGATGCGTCATCAAGACATCCTCAATTTCATTAGGATAAACATTAAATCCAGATACGATAATCATATCTTTTTTACGATCAACCAGTTTAACATAACCTTCTTCATTAACATAAGCAATATCACCCGTATCTAACCAGCCATCTTGCAAAACTTTTGCCGTTTCTTCTGGTTGATTCCAGTAACCCAACATCACTTGAGGTCCTTTAACCCAAAAGTTACCAACTTCTCCAATACCTAGTTCCTCACCATTTTCATCTCTAATTTGAATATCGGTACTAGGAATTGGTAGACCAATATAACCTGTGTATTGATCGATAGTAACAGGATTAACACACACACCAGGACTTGCCTCTGTCAAACCATAAGCTTCAATAATTGGAGAACCAGTGATGTCATTCCATTTTTTAGCAACATCTTTTTGTACAGCTGCCCCCCCACCTAAGGAAACTTTCCAACCTGAAAAATCAATTTTTCTAAATTCAGGTTGATTCACTAAACCATTAAATAAGGTATTCACGCACGAAATAGCAGTAATATTGTATTTTTTATTTTTTAATTGCTTAATGAAGTTCTTCATATCTCTTGGATTTGCAATTAAGATATTACGTCCCCCTATACTGCCAATAATCATTAGATTAACCGTTAAAGAAAAAATATGATAAAGCGGTAAAGGTGTAACGATACATTCAATACCTGGTTTTAACTTAGGCAATACCCATTCACCAGCCTGGGCCATATTCGCACAAATATTACGATGCGTTAACATAGCGCCTTTAGGAACACCCGTTGTTCCTCCAGTATATTGTAAAAAGGCCAAATCTGTATTTTTAAGATCAATAGGTCGAAAAGGTGTTTTCTTGCCTTGCTTAATCGCTTCTTTGAATGGAATATGTCCTGGTAATTCATAAGATGGAACCCCTTTGGCAATATTTTTAATGGCAAAGTTTAGTACAGGTCCCCAAAATGAATGTAATAAATCGCCAATTTTAGCGACAATAACGTGTTTAACTGGAACTCTATCCGCTATTTTTTCGAATGTGGAAGCAAAATTCTCTAGTACTACAATAGTAGAGGCACCACTATCTATTAATTGAGCCTCCACTTCTGGAGCCGTATAAAGTGGATTCACATTTACTACGACCATTCCAGCTTGTAACGCGCCAAATACAGATATAGGGTATTGCAAAATATTAGGCATCATAACAGCAATGCGTTCACCTTTTTCAATTTTTAAGGTATTTTGTAAAAATGAGCTAAAGTGATCTACTAGTTCGCCTGCCTGAGCAAAAGTAAGTGTTGTTCTAATACTTGTATAAGCAGGATTATTTGCATATTGTTTTGCAGAACGTTTAAATACATCTACAATTGTTCCTAATTCGTCAACATTAACTTCATGTTTAACACCTTCAGGATAATTTCTAAACCAAATCTTTTCCATTACGATCCCCAACTAAAATAATTATCAATTCATATTATTTTAGAGATTTTACTCTAAAATAATATTTTTTTCTATTTTTCAAAAAACTAGCACTTTAATACCTCAAAGTGCTAGCAATAATACCGCCACCCAAACAGACATCATCTTGATAAATGACCGCGGACTGCCCAGGCGTTGCCGCCCACACGGGTTCTTTAAATACCAGGCGAATTTTTTCTGTATCTATATAAGTTAATTCAGCTTCTACATCTTGCATACGGTATCTTACCTTAATTTGGTAAATACCTTCTTTAGGAGGCATTCCTAAAGTAAAGCTCAAATCATCTATAATCAACTCATGACTAAATAAAAAAGGATGATTATGTCCTTGTACAACAATTAATTGATTCTCTTCAATATTCTTACCAGCAACATACCAAGGCTCTCCATTGCCACCAATACCCAAGCCTTTACGTTGCCCGAGAGTATAAAAAGAAAGCCCAACATGCTCTCCCATCGTTTTTCCTTCTAGTGTTACCATTAACCCTTTTTCGGTCGGTAAATACTTTTGTAAAAATTCTCTAAAAGGTCGTTCACCTATGAAACAAATACCTGTACTGTCTTTTTTGTTAGCTGTAGGGAGCGTTAAATCTCTTGCTAACTGTCGAACCTCAGGTTTGTTTATATTTCCCAACGGAAAAATAGATGCTCTAATTTGATCAGGATTTAAACGATATAAAAAATAGCTTTGATCTTTATTTAAATCTTTGGCTTTTTTTAAGTAATGCACACCATCAATTACTTCTTTGCGCACATAATGTCCCGTTGCTATCTGATCGGCACCAATTGATAAAGCATGATCTAAAAAGGCTTTAAATTTAATCTCTGAATTACACAAAATATCTGGATTAGGCGTCCTTCCTAATTTATATTCCTGTAAAAAATGCTTAAACACGCGTTCTTGATATTCTTGTGCAAAATTGACCAAATCAATGTCAATTCCTAAAATATCAGCCACAGTAATCGCATCTAAGGAATCTTGCTTAATCGAGCAATATTCTTCATCGTCGTCTTCTTGCCAATTTTGCATGAAGATGCCTTTAACTGAATAATTTTCTTTTTGTAGTAGATAGGCAGCTACAGAAGAGTCAACTCCTCCTGACATACCAACAACAACATTACTCATCCTTTATTTTTTTCCTGTACTTCCAAAGCCCGCACCACCTCTATCAGTCGCTTGAAACTCGTCTACTACTTCAAATTGAGCTTGTAAAGTAGGAACGATAATCATTTGGGCTATTCTTTCTAATGGTTTAATCGTATAAGATTGATTAGAACGATTCCACACTGAAACTTTTAGTTCTCCTTGATAATCAGAATCAATCAAACCAACTAGGTTACCTAAGACAATGCCATGCTTATGTCCGAGTCCAGATCTTGGTAATACCATAGCGGCTAAATTTTTATCTTTAAGATAAATTGCCAAACCAGTAGGGATTAACACACTCTCATTAGGCTTGATAACTAAATCTTGATCAATACAAGCGCGTAAATCTAAACCTGCCGAACCAGAAGTTGCATATTCAGGCAATTGATCCTTGATTAAAGGATTAATAATTTTTAATTCAACAGCAACATTACTCATAAGTATATTCACTTTAATATTTGATAAAATATGCAACCAATTTAAAATTACACAAATGGTCATTTTAGCGAATTTTATCTTATATGCCTATAACTTATTGGTTGATTTCAAAAATTCATGTCCAAAATAGAAGTTATTTCAGTATAATTAAGAAAAAAGAAAGTTATTATTCCTTATGAACACAGCATTATTATCCATTTCTATTATGTTAATTTTAGCCTTAATATTTCGTGTTCATGTGGTCATTAGTTTATTCCTCGGTGCTTTACTAGGCGGGATTTTTTCCGGCGTTCCCCTCAACAATATTATTTTAACATTTGAAAATGGTCTCAGTAGAGGCGCTTCTATTGCATTATCCTATGGCTTATTAGGCGTATTTTCAGTGGCTCTCTCTTATTCTGGCTTGCCACAAATAATTACCGAATCATTATTAAAAATAATCAAAAGAGAACACAAAAAAGTTTACCTTAAACCCCAATATGTAATTTTGGCAATTATTGCTTTTTTAGGTATTTTGTCTGAAACCATTATTCCCATCCATGTAGCCTTCGTATTTATCTTTATTCATCCGCTTTTATTACTATTTAATCAACTTAATTTGGACCGCAGAGTAATTGCTTGTACTATCTGTTTTGGACTGATTACAGGTTACATGCTATTCCCTATTGGTTTTGGTAACGTGTATCTCAATGAAGTATTGCTCAAAAATTTAGCCGCGGCTCAACTTGACACAAGCAACTTAAATGTTTTTAAGGCGATGCTGATTCCTGCCTTGGGTATGCTTGTGGGTTTATTAATTGCTATTTTCTTTACTTACCGTCGCCCAAAATTTTATAAAGAAGAACCCAAACTCATCCAACTGTTACAGCAAGAATCACAAGAAAAGTTTGAATATTCATTTTATGATATGTTTATTGCTTCACTTGCCATTACCATCACTTTTTTGATTCAAATTTTTTATCATTCTCTTTTGTTTGGGACATTGGCTGGTATTCTCTTTCTTTTTTTCGGACGTGTTATTCATCGACACCAATCTGACGAATTATTTGACAAAGGTTTTAAAATGATGACTATGATTGGCCTTATCATGATCACGGCCGCTGGATTTTCTAATTTTATTCAAGTAGAGGGAAATGTCTCAGAACTCGTGCAATCTTTTTTGTCTGTGTTTGATTCTCCCGCTATGGTAGTGGCTATTCTTCTCTTAGCCGGTCTATTTATTACTTTGGGTATAGGAAGTTCTTTTGCTACCGTTCCTATTTTAGCAACCATTTATGTGCCCATTGGACTTCAATTAGGCCTATCACCTATGGCTATTTTAGCATTAGTGGGAACAGCAGGCGCTTTAGGAGACGCAGGTTCTCCTACTTCAGATTCTACATTAGCGCCTTCTGCTGTCTTAAATTTAGATGGTCAACATAACCATTTAAAAGATACTGTTTTGCCTACTTTTATCCATTTTAATATCCCATTAATAATTTTTGGCTGGTGCGCGGTTATGTATTTAGCTTAAATGGACTATATTCTTTTATATAACCTGTTTATAATATGAACCATTTTTTACAGAAAAGTTTTTTATGAAACATATACATATTATTGGTATTGCTGGAACGTTTATGGGAGGCATCGCCCGCTTGGCCTTAGCTTCAGGTTATAAGGTAACGGGTTGTGACAGTAAAATCTATCCACCCATGAGCACTCAATTAGAAGAACTAGGAATAGAGATAATCGAAGGCTTTGATGCAGAGCAAATTAATATTATCCCCGATGTGTTTGTTATTGGAAATGTCGCCAAAAGAGGAATGCCCATTGTTGAAGCCATTTTGAATCAAAATAAAGCCTATACCTCAGGGCCTCAATGGCTTTATGAGCACATTTTATTTCCCTGTCATGTTTTAGCTGTTTCTGGAACACATGGCAAAACCACCACTGCCTCTATGTTAACTTGGATTTTAGAATTTGCAGGATATAATCCCGGTTGGCTAATTGGTGGTGTACCTGAAAATTTTAATGTCTCTGCCAAACTGCCACAACGATCTTCTAAATATTTTGTTTTAGAAGCAGATGAATATGATACTGCTTTTTTTGATAAACGTTCAAAATTTATTCATTATCATCCTAATACCTTAATTATTAATAATTTAGAATATGACCACGCGGATATTTTTGAAAACATTCAAGCCATACAAAAACAATTTCATCATTTAATTCGTATGATTCCAAGTCAAGGACAAATTGTGTATAAGGCCGATGAACCTTATATTAAAGAAGTTTTAGATATGGGGGTTTGGACCCCTTTAATATCTTTTGCCACTCAAAATAAAGAAGGATTTTATGCACAAGAAATAGACAATAGTTCTAACTTTGAAGTTTATCTTAACAAGGAATGTTTGGGTGTGGTAAATTGGTCCTTACTGGGCAAACACAATCAAAATAATGCACTAGCTGCTATTGCTGCTGCGCAACACATTGGTATTGATGTTAAAACCAGCTGCGACGCCCTAGGTCAATTTAAAAATGTTAAACGTCGTATGGAGATTAGAGGGGTTGTTAATAACATTACCTTATACGATGATTTTGCTCATCATCCCACTGCAATCAAAACAACAATTGAAGGATTAAGACATAAAATCGGTAGCAAACAACGTATTATTGCTGTGTTAGAGCCTCGTTCAAACACAATGAAATTAGGTGCTATGAAAGCTTTGTTACCAGAAGCTTTAAATGAAGCTGATCAAATTTTTTGCTATGCAGGTAATATTAATTGGCCAATTGAACAAAGTTTACAGCCAATTCAGGAAAAAACTATTATTGAAAAAGATTTTAATACAATGCTTGAAAAAATTATTCAATTTGTACGGCCGACTGATCATATCTTGATCATGAGTAATGGCGGTTTTAATAATATTCATCCTATTCTGTTAGAAAAATTAAGGCTATGTCATGATTAAAAAATACTTTTTTTATTTAATATGTTTATTGGCATTATCTGCTTGTTTTGATAGTAAAAAAGGTCAGGACAATCAATTAAATATCTATAATTGGTCCGATTATGTTGATCCTGAAACAGTCGAATTATTTGCTAATAACAACAACATTAAAGTCAATTATAGCTACTATGACAGCAATGAAAGTCTAGAAGCAAAAATTCTAACAGGTCAATCAGGTTATGATTTGGTGTTCCCTGGCTCCGCTAATATGCAACGTCAAATTAAAGCAGGTGCTTATGAAAAATTAGATAAAAGTAAAATTCCTAACTATCAATTAATAGATCCTCAGTTGTTGGAATTAATGCAAAGTATTGACCCTAATAACGACTATGCCATTCCCTATTTTATAGGCATTAATACCATTGCCATTAATGTAGAACAAGTCAAAAAAAGAATTGGTCAAAAACTTCCAGAAGATATATGGGATTTAGTTTTTAACCCAAAATATACGAAAGAATTAAAAGGTTGTGGTATTAGTTTACTTGATAGTCCATCGGAAATATTTCCACTGGTTTTAAGTTATCTAGATTTAGACCCAGCGACAGATGACCCTGAAGACATCAATAAAGCCTATGAAGCTTTAAAAAAGGTGCGCCCGGATATCAAACGTTTTAATTCTTCTGGCTATATTAATGATTTAGCTAGAGGTGACTTATGTGTCGTTGTTGGTTATGGCGGTGATTTAAATATTGCTGCTAAAACAGCTAAAGCTGCTAATACTCCTTTCACCATAAAGGTATTGGCACCAAAGACTAAAACAGCTATTTGGATTGATTCTGCAGCTATTCCTATTGGGGCCAAGCATGTAGATAATGCTTATCTGTATATCAATCATTTTTTAGAGCCAAAAATAGCAGCACAAAATGGTAATTTTGTTACTTTTCAACCAGGTAGTAAACCAGCTAAAGATTTAATGAAAAAAGAATACACAGAAAATCCATCTATTTTCATTAATGAAGATGTTATTAAAACGGGTTTTATTATTAAAACTTTTAGTCCGATTCTGATTAAAAAAACAGTTAAACTTTGGCAACAACTAAAGGTTGAAAAATAAATGGCTTCTCTTTCTCAACAAGACACCATTGCCGCTATTGCCACAGCTCCTGGTAAAGGAGGTGTTGGTATTATTCGTGTTTCCGGTGAAAATTTACAACCTTTTGTTAAATCGATTAGCAAAATAGAAGAAATTAAAGCTCGTTATGCTTATTTTGCTTCTTTTTACAATAACCATGATGAAATCATAGATACAGGTATTTTATTATATTTTAAGTCGCCAAATAGTTTTACTGGTGATGATGTGGTTGAAATTCAAGCACATGGAGGAATGGTTGTTTTACAACTACTATTAAAAAGATGCATGCAACTAGGCGCTCGTCTGGCTCTGCCAGGAGAGTTTACCAAACGTGCTTTTTTGAATGATAAAATTGATTTAATCCAAGCTGAAAGCATTGCAGATTTAATTGAAGCTAATAGCGAAAGTGCGGCTAGAATGGCCACTCGCTCATTACAAGGGCAATTCTCGCACTATATTGAAGATTTAAAACAGGAAATAATTAATATTAGAACATTAGTAGAAGGTTCTATTGATTTTCCTGAAGAAGACATCGATTTTCTCAACGAAGCAAAAATAGAAACTCGTTTAATCAATATTCAAAATAACTTAGATAAAATATTAATAACGGCTCAACAAGGTTCTATTCTAAGAGAGGGCGTAACTTTAGTTTTGGTTGGTGCACCCAATGCAGGTAAGTCTTCTTTATTAAATGTGTTAGCTGAAAATGAAATTGCAATTGTAACTGACATCGCAGGAACAACTAGAGATGTTATTAAAGAAGAAATTATTTTAGAAGGCATCACTATTCATTTAATGGATACCGCGGGTTTAAGAGAAACCGATGATATTATTGAAAATATAGGCATTAAAAAAAGTCATCATTCTCTAAATCTCGCCGATGTTACTTTAATTATCATAGACCCCAGAGAAGGAATCAACCACAAAACCCAGCAAATTTTAGATCAGCTGCCTAAACAACTTAAAAAAATCTATGTTCATAACAAAATTGATTTAATTAACGAATCACCTAAAATCACATACATTAATGACAAGGACCCTCTAATAAACATTTCTGCTAAGAAAAATTTAGGGATTGATTTATTAAAAAAAGAAATATTACAGCAAATAGGTTATATGGGAGAAGATAATAGCTTATTTCTAGCCAGAACCAGACATGTTGAAGCCTTAAAACAAGTTCAGCAAGAGGTTGAATTTGCGATTGAAAACTACTTTTATTTAGATTTACTGGCAGAACACCTTAAAAATGCCCAATCTCATCTTAATGAAATAACAGGGGAATATACTTCTGATGATTTATTAGGAAATATTTTCAGTCAGTTTTGTATTGGTAAATAATTAAAGATAATGAAAAGAATCAGGTAGCTTTTCATCGTTAGGAAAAGTGACTAACTCATAATTGTCATCACTTTCTAAGATTTTACGTAGCAGGCTATTATTAATCGCATGTCCTGATTTATAACCTTGAAAATGGCCAATAATTTGATGCCCAATAACATATAGGTCTCCAATTGCATCCAAAACTTTATGTCTAACAAACTCATCTGGATATCTTAAGCCCTCGGGATTTAAAATACTCTCATCATCAATGACAATGGCATTATTTAAGTTACCCCCTAATCCTAAATTATGAGTTCTCATTAATTCAATTTCTTGCATAAAACCAAAAGTTCTGGCCCTAGCAATTTCATCAATATAAGAGGCATGAGAAAAATCAATTTGAAATGTTTGATTGCTGCGATTAAAAACTGGATGATCAAATTCAATTGTTAAACTTACTATAAAACCATCGTGAGGAATGATTTCTACTTTTTTATCACCTTCATCGATACTAATTGATTTTTTTATTTTTAAAAAAACTTTTTCTTTTTTCTGTTCAATGACTCCAGCTTCTTTAATCACGTGAATAAAAGACAAACTAGAACCATCCATAATAGGAATTTCAGGAGCGTTTAATTCAACTAATACATTATCTATGCCTAAAGCACAAAAAGCAGACATTAGGTGTTCTATGGTTCCTATTCTGATGCCATCAGAAGTAACAATAGTGGATGAAAGACGAGTATCATTAATCAAATAAGGATTTAATTTGATAATTCGGTTTTGATCTTCTTTTAAATCAACTCGCCGAAACATAATTCCTTTATCTACTTCTGCAGGAATTAGTGATAATTTTACTCTTTCTCCTGAATGCAAACCTACACCCGTTATAGTAACTGCTTTTTTTAATGTTCTTTGTAGCATTGAGTAACCTATTGATTAAACAATATTATTTTTTTAATAATATTGTGTATTACTTGTTAAAAACTTTATTCTTATACACAGGAAAAATTTTTTAAAAAACTTATTACTTTTCTTTAACACTTTTTTCATTACTTATTCACAAGTAAAAAAAGAGATAGTTCATTCAATTATATTAAATATTTTAACTATCCACAAAAATATCAAAGCCTAATACTATTACTATATTAAATATAATAAATAAATATATATAATCTTTATAATCTTATTTCCCTTACTTTTTCAATCGTAATTTTCTTTTGATACACTTTAAAATGAATCTCATATTTTGAAATAATCGTTACATAAATTCTATGTTCTATATTTTGATAAGCAGGTCTTGGATCTTGAGATAGACTTTTTTCTATCAAATGAATTGTTTTTAAATCATCAATTTTTTGTTTTTCAGTTTCATTCCATAGTACAGGTAATAAAGGTTGTTTAAAAATACTAAAATTAGTTTGTTGGACTTTTTTAGCTTCTAAATGCGCTAAATAAGGCTTAATATCAATAATAGGCGTTTGGTCAAGAATATCGGCCCCACTTGCAAATAAATGTATTTTTTTATTAATTAATTCAACTTTTTCTAATTTTAATAAAGAAAGGCCAATAAAATTAGGACGATGAGAACTTCTGGTGGCAAAAACACCTTTTTTAATTTTTCCTCCTAATTTAGGCGGTCTAACCAATTCAGACCATCCGTCTTGTATATTTTCATGAAAAATATATTGAACCCATATATACTCAAATTCTTCTATACCTCTTATGGCATGGATAGAAAAGCGTTCATTTAAGACAATTTCTATAATAGCTTCTTTGATAATTCCCGATTGTCTGGGAATGCCAAATTTTTGTTTGTAAGGAGAAGTTGCTATTCCAATAGGCTTAATAACAAAACTATTCATTCTTGTTTAATTCATTATTAAAACGCATATCTTCGTATAGAATGCGAATAATCTCAGACATGGCTTCGGGTTTTTCTTGAACACTATGCCAGGAATGGATTACTTTTTCTGAGGCTGCTCCCTCTAAATGAGAACTCCAATAAGGCACAAGACCATCGTCACTTTCTTGTAATGGTTTATCATCAAATCGATTAGCAATAATAGAATGATAAGTTACATTTGGAGAGATAGGAAATTGAGCTGAAGTTTGTATAAAAGGATCATTTTTATCTAAATTATCAATACTATTAGGAATTGTTTTAACCTTTTTAGGTTGAGTATCTAAATCTGTTTGAATAATTCCCATGGTATTTAAGACCTCCCCAAAAATATTACCTGTATTGGATAATACATTGATAGGAATGCTCACAAATTTAGAAGCTAAACGACCTAATTTTTGGCCAGCAATATCTGTACCTCTATGAGGAGCTGCTAAGAAAATAGCTCTTTTGATTTCTGGTAATGCTTTTAAGGTTAGTTCCTTTTTTAATTCAGGAGTAATATTTTCGGGTTTTATGTGATGCTCTCTAATTAATAGTTCTATTAATTCATCTTTACTATCAGAAACTATTAAACGTGCAATAATTCCACCCATGCTATGACCAATAATAACTATGTTATCAGATGCTTTATTTTTTCTTTCCGGATCGTAGTAACTAAGTGCCTCTTCAAAAATATTTTTAATTGAAAGTAAATTGGCAATAATAGGTGCATTGGTTGGGTAATAGACATTCCAAACTTGATAATGATCACGAATATTTTTGTTAGAAACTAGTTCATTGGCTAAATTAACCCAAGCTTCAGGGCTACTGGCAAGACCATGCACCATAAAAATAATTCTACGATTTGGATCATATGGTTGCATCAAGTAAATATAAGGCTTATCAATACCCTTCTCAGTACCAAACAATGTTTGAAAGGATTGCTTAGCAAAATCAGAATGAGCCAGCCAATAGCCATAACTAGCAGTAAAATTAGCTGCCAAAGGAACTTTTTTATCTTCTACTGTTATGGAATCTTGTTCAAAGGGATCTAATAATATCAGGTCAGCTTTCTTTGTATTTATAATTTCATTAGCGGTACTGCCTGAAAATTTGAGAATAGCACTTACAGGTGGCGTTTCCATCTGGCTAAAAGATTTGTTTTTATCCTTATTAGGAGAGGATAAACCTACAAATTCTGCGCCAAAACCATCTTGACGATATGTTCCCATAAATCCATTAAATTTCATTGAAGAAGCTGGAATTAATTCCGTAATACTTTCATTAAATTTGCTGCGCTGTATTTTAATATGCCATTGTCCTATTTCAAGTTCTGATAATTGATCTAATTCTTTAGTTATGCTATTAGTTCTAGAATTGGTGTATAAATCATCGATGACAGTTTGAATAGCAAAAGTATAATAATCTTTTACTTGAGTATATCGGTCTTCAAAACTACGATCTTGGTTGGAAAATTCTTGAGCAAAAAGGTAAGCGTATGCATATTTCGCACTTTCATTAAACGCTAAAATTCTTTGTTCAAATTTTTGAGGTTCTTTTTTTAAGCTTATGCCATAATCAAGCCATAATTCAGAAAGTACAGAAAGTTTTTTAGAAGTAATGGGATCTAAATTTCCTTCAATTTTTTGAATGCAGGGAGTTAAATCTTTTTGACAAATTTTAACTTCTTGTCCAGATTTTCTAATTTCTTCTTGTGTTATTTGACTTAAAACACCAGCTGTTAAAATATCTTTTCTCTTTATTGCCATATAATCTTTTGACTCGATATTATCGACCGTAACCATGGCACAACTAGTGATAAAAAATAATAAAAATAAACAAATTACTTTATGTATGGTATAAGTATTTTTCATGCATTCAGCTCATCTGATATAAAGTTTATATTAGTAAAAAATTTTTATAAATTAAAACACATATTCTATAGTATAAGCATTCGATAATAAATCATTAATACATGAATACATGCTTTATTTAAGAAAATGGTAAAATTTGTTATAAAGCGAGAATTAGTATATTCTTAAACACCTATAATTATTACGAACAATCTTTATATGATGAAGGTACTCTTGGTAAGAACTTCTAGTATGGGGGATTTAATACATACCTTATACGCAGTTGATGATTTAGCAAAATATAGACCAGATATTGAATTACACTGGATTTGTGAAGAGTCTTTTATAAATATACCTAAACTACATCCTTTTGTTCAAAAAGTAATCACTTTTTCTTGGCGGGAATATCGCCAAAAGCTATGGTCATTGGAAACGTGGAATACCATGAGAGCAATTAAAGACCTTCTTAGAGAAGAAAAATATGATATGGTTGTTGATAGTCAAGGGCTTATTAAAAGCTCTATGATAGCTAAATTTGCCAAAGCACCCATACATGGCTTTGATGAGGATTGTGTGCGTGAAAAAATGGCAGCAAAATTTTATGCACATCGTTATCATGTAGAAGAAAAAGATAATGTTATTTGGAAAAATCGTCAGTTATTTGCTTTAATATTTGGCTATAGAGATAAGATTGATAGAAATCAATATGCTGCGAATTTGGTTATTCCTGATGAAATACATTTAGATTTTTTAGACTACGATCATTTTCATGTAGCAGTACATGCGGCTAGTCAGGATTGTAAACTGTGGCCTGAAGATAACTGGCGTGCATTGTTACAAAAAAAATATACAGATGATGCATATCCTGTTTTGTTAACGTGGGGTAATGAAAAAGAGTATCAAGCAAGTAAAAGAATAGCAGAAGGACTTGATTTTGTTTATGTGTGCCCTAAAATAAATTTACTAGAGGTGGCTAAATTAATCGATTTGAGTGAATCTGTTGTGTCTGTGGATACAGGCTTATTACATTTGGCCAACGCCCTTGATAAACCCACCGTAGGTATTTATCCCAACAGTTCTACAGAAAATACGAGAGTGGAAAATAGAAGTTGGGAGCAAGTATTGGGTGGTCTCAATACAACCGTAACCGTTGATGAAGTATATAAGACATGGAACGAAGTACTGAAAAAAAAAATAAGCAAAGTACTTAGAAAATAATTATGCGTTATAATTTAAGCGATTAGATTTTTATTTTAATAAAGGAAGTTTTTTATGAAAGCATTAGTTGCAGTGAAAAGAGTAGTTGACTTCAATGTAAAAGTCAGAGTAAAAGCCGATGGCTCGAATGTGGATATTGATAACGTAAAAATGTCGATGAACCCTTTTGATGAAATTGCTGTGGAAGAAGCAGTTCGTTTTAAAGAAGCTGGTCAATTGTCAGAAGTTATAGTGTTGTCCATCGGGGTCAAACAAAGTGAAGAAACATTAAGAACATCATTGGCAATGGGGGCGGATAGAGCTATTCATATTGAAACCAATCAAGAAATTGAAACATTAGCTGTTGCTAAATTAATCCAAAAGATAGTCGAAAAAGAAAATCCAGATTTAATTTTCTTGGGAAAACAAGCCATTGATAATGATGCCAATCAAGTAGGTCAAATGTTAGCAGCACTAATCAACGCGCCTCAAGGGACCTTTGCAAGTAAGGTAGAACTATCAGATGGAGAAGTTGAAATTACTAGAGAAATTGATGGTGGTTTGGAAACAGTGGCGCTCAAGTTGCCTGCTGTGATTACAACGGATTTACGTTTGAATGAACCTCGTTATGTGAAATTACCTAATATTATGCAAGCTAAGAAAAAGCCTTTAGAAAAAATAGCGATTGAAGACTTAGGTGTTGATATTGAACCGAGAATAGAAATTCTTTCTTATGCTGAACCACAACCAAGAACTGGTGGTGTTAAAGTGGAATCAGTACAAGAATTGGTTGATAAATTAAAAAACGAAGCTAAAGTTATTTAAGCATAAGGAGAGAAAAATGAGTGTATTAGTTATTGCAGAAATTAGTGAAAATCAATTAGCTCCTGCCACTTTAAATACGGTAACAGCTGCTAAACAATTGGGTGAAGTAGATGTTTTAGTAGCAGGTGCGAATACGGATACTGTTGCTAAAGAAGCTAGTGAAATTGAAGGAGTGAATAAAGTTTTGGTAGCAGATGCCAGTCATTATGAAAATCAATTAGCAGAAGAAATGGCTGTTTTAATTCAATCATTGGCGGAACCTTATCAATACATTATGGCGGCAGCCAATACATTTGGGAAAAATATTTTGCCAAGAGTTGCTGCTTTATTAGATGTGACACAAGTATCTGATGTGTCAGAAATTGTTGATGAAAGCACGTTTATTCATCCTATTTATGCAGGCAACGCCTTTCAAAAAGTTAAAACAAAAGATGCTAAAGTTGTTTTAACCATACGAGCAACTCAATTTGATGCTAGTAACACAGGAGGTTCGGCGAGTACTGAAAAGGTGAGCACACCTGATGCTGTTAATTTAAGCCGTTTTGTTAAAAGAGAGATTTCTAAATCAGATCGCCCAGAATTAACACAAGCCAAAGTCGTCGTCTCAGGTGGTAGAGGCTTAGGCAGTAAAGAAAATTTCGAGACCATACTTCCACCATTGGCGGATCTTTTGAATGCAGCTATTGGTGCTTCTCGTGCTGCTGTGGATGCTGGTTACGCACCTAATGACTATCAAGTAGGGCAAACAGGTAAAATTGTAGCCCCTGAATTATATATTGCGATTGGTATATCAGGAGCCATTCAACATTTAGCAGGTATGCAGGATAGTAAAGTGATTGTGGCTATTAACAAGGATGCAGATGCTCCTATATTTAATATAGCTACCTATGGTTTGGTTGCAGATTTATTTGAGGCAGTACCAGAATTAGTAGAAGCATTAAAATAAATTTTATCATCTTGAATAAGGCTACCGAGGGTGGCCTTATTTTTTAGTGGATAGACGAAATTGATATGAGTGAAAGTATAAAAACCTTTAAAACGATAGAACAGATATATTCTGCCGAGTATAAAGATAAAGGCAGTCGATTTTTGGCATTTGCTTATCCCATTCAATCAGTTGATGAAGTCAAAGAGATACAAGATTCACTAAAAAAAGAGCACTTTAAAGCAGTACATGTTTGCTATGCTTATCGTCTTGGTTTTGATGGACAACAATATAGAGCTAATGATGATGGTGAGCCATCGGGTTCGGCGGGTTTGCCTATATTGGGACAAATTGATTCATACGAATTAACTAATGTAAGCATTATGGTTGTTCGCTATTTTGGGGGTACATTACTGGGTGTACCAGGACTAGTAAAGGCTTATAAAACAGTATCTAAAGAGGTTTTATCACAGGCTCATATTATTAATAAAAATATTTGTAGAAAAGTTATAATCAGATTTGAATATCCGAATATGAATGAGGTTATGAGAGTAATTCAACAAACAGGTTCAGAAATTATTAAGCAAAATTTACAACTAAGTTGTGAACTAATTGTGAATATTCCATTAGCCGAATATAATAACTTTTTAACTCATTTTAAAGAGCATTTTTCGGTCAAAATAGGAGATTATGAATGAACGTATTGGTGATTGGTTCTGGCGGTAGAGAGCACGCATTGGCTTGGAAGATTGCTCAATCTGATAAAGTCTCCAAGGTATTTGTCGCACCTGGTAATGCAGGCACAGAGATAGAACCAAAAGTGGAAAATATTAATTTGACCCAACAAGAAGATCTTATTCAGTTTTGTCAGCAAAAGCCGATTGATTTGACAGTGGTAGGACCGGAAGCGCCTTTAGCAGAAGGTATTGTGGACGCCTTTAGAAAAGCCCAATTGAAAATTTTTGGACCAACCCAGTTTGCCGCTCAGTTAGAAAGCTCTAAGGATTTCGCCAAGCAGTTCATGCAGAAGTACCATATTCCAACAGCTCATTATCAAACATTTTCCAACATCGAGGCAGCAAAAGATTATGTCTTGCAAAAAGGTGCTCCTATTGTTATTAAGGCAGATGGACTAGCCGCAGGCAAGGGTGTGGTTGTAGCCATGAGTATCGAAGAAGCCAATCAAGCCATTGAGGATATGTTATTAGATAATAAATTAGGGGATGCAGGGGCTAAAGTAGTTATTGAAGATTTTCTAGAAGGTGTTGAGGCAAGCTTTATTGTAATGGTCGATGGAGAACACATTCTACCCATGGCTACTAGTCAAGATCATAAACGATTGCTGGATCAGGACCAAGGTCCTAACACGGGCGGAATGGGTGCGTATAGTCCTGCTTTGGTTGTTACTGAATCTACTTTTCATAAAGCCATGAAACAAATTATAGAACCAACTGTTAGAGGGATGCAAAAAGAAGGCCATCCTTTTACAGGTTTTTTGTATGCGGGTCTAATGATTGATTCAAATGGAGATCCCTATACAGTAGAATTTAATTGTCGTTTTGGAGATCCAGAAACACAACCCATTATGAGTCGATTAGAAACCGATATTGTTGATTTATTAGAAGCTGCTTGTGATGGACGATTGGATAAATCGATTATTGGTTGGGATTCAAGAACAGCCGTGGGTGTGGTCTTAGCTGCTGAAAATTATCCACAATCACCTAAAAAAGGCGATGTGATTCAAGGGTTAGAAAAAGCCAATCAAATAGCAAAAGTTTTCCACGCAGGGACGGCTTTAAAAGATGGCAAAATAGTGACTAATGGCGGACGTGTTCTGTGTGTTGTTGGTTTAGGTAATGGTATAGAAGAAGCAAAGCAAAAAGCCTATGCGGCCATCAAAGAAATTCATTTTGATGGTATGCAATATCGAACTGATATTGCCGATAAAGCAGTAGTGGCTTAATAGTTTTATCTTATTGATTTATCAAGATATTGCTTAAGAGATTTTATCGTTTACTTTGTAGGCAGTATCATGAAATATTGGGTATCAAGAATTATTGAGTAGAACTAACTAATATTAGTATTATATTTATAATGTTTTTAATGGAACACCAAAGAAAACAAGCCTTATGGAGAAACTATATTTTCCTAATAGGAACTTATTTAAAGTAGACAACAAGGGTTAACAGTCATTAAAAGTACATTTAAATATAACAAACCTAGTTATGAACTCATTTATAAAAATTTTGTTATGTTCTGCATTAGCTTTTCTTTTATTTGCTTGCTCATACTGGTAAACAAGAAAAAGCTAGTTTTGAAGATGAAGAGTCTGAAGAATACATTCCCCCTCCTATTCATGATAGAGAACAAACTGTAAAAGGAAAAGATGGGAAACCTGGTTTGATAGGAAAAGATGGGGAAGATGGTCAGGATATAACTATAAAACAATAGGAAGATCTAGTTTTCTAAATCTACATTTGTTTCTTACTGATTCAGTAATATTAATTTTTTGATTGCGATCATTCTAGAATCATCTCAATCAGCTAATTTTTTAATGCAATAAAATACGGATATTTTTATTTCTCTTTTAGTGACAAAGGCGCAATGGGTTTTACAGTAGATAACGATTACCTTGATAACGAAGATAAAAAGTTAAATTCAACATAATTATCATATTGCCAAATACATTGTTTTTACTTAAAATTTTTCCACCCATTCTATGGCATAGAGTTTTTGTACCGCAAAATTTATTCTCTTGACAAAGCATCTACTGGGTCTAGTTGTGAGGCATTTTTTGCTGGAATATAACCAAATATGACACCTATCAGAGTGGCGAAAAAAACCGCAATTACAACCGAAGTCATAGAAAAAGTAAATCCAATCATACTGTCTGGATTACTGGCAATAATTTTAATAATACCGCCCAGTAAAAAAGCCAGTAGCACACCGATAAGTCCACCCAAAAGACATAAAATGACAGATTCAATTAAAAACTGTTGTTTAATGTCTTTTTGTGTAGCACCAACCGCCATACGAATGCCTATCTCTGGTGTTCTTTCTGTTACGGAAACCAACATAATATTCATTACGCCAATACCACCGACTAAAAGAGCGATGGAAGCCACAATTAAAATAAATAACTTAAGACCATTGGCACTGGAATTAAATTTTTGGATTTGATCATCAAGAGCAAATATCTCGAAATCTCTATTATTTCCGTGTTTGGCATAAAAATATTGGTCTACTTTTTCTTTAATATCTGGAATAGAATATCCTTTTTTCACAATCATTGAGAAACCTGGATAGTCAGCGTTATACCCCATAAATCGAACAGATGCGGTAGTATAAGGCATATAAGCTTGTCCAGAAATACGTTGTCCATAAGATGATTTTTTTTCAACAACACCAATGATTTTCATAGGAATATTCTGAATGGACACAATTTTATCAACAGCGCTATCATGAGGAAATAATTCCTTCGCAGAATCTTCATCAATAATGGTGACTAAAGCAGCATTATTAATTAAATTTTTATTAAATGTTCGACCTTCTAATAATTTTAAATCTTTGGCACTAATGCAATTAAAATCACAACCAGAAATATTGGTGTTCACAGACGTATTACCATATTGCATGACGCCTCTGGAACTAACATTGGGCATGACATCTTTTAAATAAGGCAGGGATTTTAGATATTGTAAATCACTTTCATTAAAGGATTTTGAAGGGGGTTGCAGATTAGTTGCGTTAAATTCCCTACCTTTAAAAATATACATAGTTCGTGCGGTTTCTTCGCCGAGGGTGCTCATGATTTTAGTGACGGTTCCATTCCCAATGGAAACCATTGAGACCACAGAAGCAATCCCAAAGATAATGCCCAGCATGGTTAAAATAGCACGTAATTTGTTATTAGTAATGGAGCGAATCGCCATTTTATAATTTTCTTTCAGAGCACTTAATATGGCATTAATATCAATTAATTTTTTTTTGTTAGAAATAGGTGCTATATCAGTGTCTGATATCGAGGCGGTTCTTTCATCGTTAATGACTTCCCCATCCTTAATTTCAATAATGCGTTTGGCTTGTTGTGCTAGATTTGGGTCATGAGTGACCATAATAATAGTATGACCTTGACGGTTTAAGTCATGTAGAATTTGCATGACTTCTTTACCACTTCTACTATCTAGAGCACCTGTTGGTTCGTCCGCAAAAATAACTTCACCACCATTCATCAGAGCTCTAGCGATGCTTACTCTTTGTTGTTGTCCTCCCGATAATTTGCCAGGGGTGTGATCTAAACGTTCACCCAATCCCAACTGAGTTAATAAGCTGGTAGCTCTTTTTTTGCGTTCATCAGAAGGCATACCATAGTAGATAGCAGGCATTTCAACATTTTCTAGGGCAGTTATACCGGAAATCAGTTGATAGCGCTGAAAAATGAATCCAAAATGATTGCAGCGTAATTCAGCTAAATTATCAGGTTCTAGATTGCTAATTTCGGTTCCATAAACTTCGTAAGTCCCGGCCGAAGGCTTGTCTAAGCAACCTAATATATTCATTAAAGTTGACTTTCCAGAACCAGATTGCCCTACAATAGCAACAAAATCACCAGACTCAACTTCTAAGTTAATATTTTTTAAGATATTAACGGTCTCATCCCCTTGTTCAAAGGATCGATATAAATTATTAATTTTAATAATAGGGGTGTTCATTCATTACCTTATAACTTTTTATTCAAGATCAACAGATTCTTTCAGAACCGTGTCTCCTTCTTTTAACCCTGATAAAATTTCTGTTTTTATGTTGTTGGTAAAGCCGGTTTGAATTTCCTGTATTTTTTCCTTACCTTTTGAGTCTATTAAAGTGACATATTTTTTATCATCTTTTTCAGTTATGGCGCTATTTGAAATCGCGATGACATTTTTTCTTTCTTCGGTGATAATATGCACAGTAGCTCTCATATCAATTCTGAAATTTTCGTCAACCTCATTCACAATTAAGGTGGTGTAGTAGTAAGTTGAAGCCGTGCTATTTGTTTTATCAGAAACATAAGTAGGTGCAGGATGCACAATTTCAACTTCAGAGGGATATTCTTTACTGTTGTTTCCTACCACTGTAAAAGTCGCTCTTTGACCGGGTTTAATATTATAAATATCAGCTTCGGATACTTGTGCTTTGATGGTCATTTTATCCATCTGAGCAATGGTCGCGATGGTAGGAGTGTTATAACCAGCAGTTAAAGTTTGTCCTACTTCTACGGGTAAAGAGACAATTACACCAGACATAGGTGCAACGATTTTGGCGTAAGAGAAATTTTTGGTCATGTTATCAACATCTAATTTGGCTTGATTGACCTTAGTCTTAGCTTGAATAACATTGTTGGATGTTTCTTTATAAAGGGTAAGATATTTGTCATATTCTGCTCGAGAAGTTGCTCCATTTTTATACAGCATGCTGTAACTATTTAAGTCGGATTTAGCTACAGCGAGTTTTCTTTCTAGGGAACTAAGATCTGCTTGAGCAGAAACTAAGGTATTTTTTGCTTTATCTAAGTTATTTTGTTGTACAGTCGGATCTAATTCAGCGATGAGTTGGCCCTTTTCAACTTTGTCTCCCACATCAATATAAAGGTTTTGAATTTCTCCTGTTACTTGGGCACCAACAGTTGTCTCCTTGTAGGGTCTTAACTGACCAGAGGTGATGACTTCAGCAACAATATCTTGTCTCTCTACTTTTTCTGAAATAGTTTGAGTGTTTGGTTTGGAGTCAATACTTGCAAATAAAAGATATATAATTATCAAAAACAGAATGATAGAAAAGATAATAATTCGTTTTTTAGTAAAAAATCTTTTGGTCTTACTTTTAGGTTTGTCTATTTCAATGGTTGCCATATGTACTCAATTCATTTCATTAGTTGATAAGCAATATTTTAGTGAACCTAATAATTAAAAGGGTAAATTATTGGTAATTTGTATATTTTTCACACACTTTTACTTATAGTCAATATTTATTAAAATTTTTTAAAATTTAAAACTAATTGATTTTAACAGTCATTGTTTTTATGTCAAAATAGATTTGATATTAAATATTAAAAATAGTTCACGATATCATCATATTAAGAAGGATTTAATATGTGGAAAAAGGTGTTAACTTATATTTTTTTGTCTTTGTTGTCTTTTAATTGCGTATTAGCGGCGGTGAATATTAATACGGCAACACAAAAAGAGTTAGAGACTTTAGCAGGTATTGGTCCAGTTAAAGCCAAGGCTATTATTAACTATCGCCGCCAAAATGGCGATTTCATGAGTGTCAAAGAGATAATGAATGTTCCAGGAATAGGAGAAAAAACCTATTTACAAAATGTTAACCAACTATCCATCACAATGCCAACAAGTACTGATAAAAATAACAAACAACAGACTAAAACGAAAAAAATTAAATATATTTATCTAGAAACTAAAGATAAAGAATTGCATTAAAGTACATACGTAGAGGAGAGAAGAAATGAAAAAAGAAAATCTTTTGGGATTATTAATATTGTGTTCCATGGGTTATGTTAATGCAGATAGCCGAGCGGTATCCGATGCATCAATTTTCAATGAAGAATGCTTTTTAGGCACCATTGGTATCGATAATGAGAAATGTTTGATTAATATCTCATCATTGAAAGTTCCGATTCAACCCGTAACTGAAAATAAAAAAGAGGACGAATAATTTTTATGGAGATTTAATCCAGGCCTCAAAAGTATTTTCGTCAATAACTTTGAGTGTTGTTTCTTTTGCTACTTGATTGTCTGTTTTAATACGAGTTTTATGTAGCATTTGGTCTCTGAAGTAGTGCAGGGTTATTTTTTTACCTGGCAGTGTGTTTGACCAGATTGTCTCGAAATTAGTAAATGAAAAGTGATTGATGGCAACGATAAGATCGCCTGGATTAAGTCCTGCTTTTTCAGCATGGCCATTGTTGAGAATTTGCTTTATTTCTAAACCTGCATCTTTGACTAAAAAACAGCGCCAAAGGCAAGGTTGTGATGTTCTATTTCTTGCAGCTCGACTCCTATGTGTGCAAAAGATTCTTGTAGGGGAAGTGGTGTTGTTTGATAAACGTAGCTATTTAAAAAATCAGATACATCTATACTGGTTAATTGAAGTATTTTTGTTGGCCAATCATTTTCAGTTAAACCTTGCTGGGAAGATAA
This sequence comes from Neisseriaceae bacterium PsAf, assembly GCA_017114885.1. Lineage (GTDB taxonomy): Bacteria > Pseudomonadota > Gammaproteobacteria > Burkholderiales > Neisseriaceae > QFNR01. The sequence continues at coordinate 66,733 of WNLJ01000022.1, forward strand.
ATAATCTTGATATAAATATCGCATAACGTCATTTAAGGAGCACTTTCCTTGGCTTTTTTGACATAAATAAATATCTAAGCAAAAGGCAAACAATGCTCCTTTTTTATAGTAACTGACAATAGAATTCCAGTTGTTTTCATCTTGTTTGTAGTATTTCGTCCAAGCATTAAAACTTGATTGTGCTAGCGTTTGTTTTTCATGACCTTTTTGTTGATAAATATCATCAATATTTTTAGCCATAAGAGATAAATATTTTTTTGAAGAAATAAGGCCTGCTTTTAATAAGAAAAAATCATCATAAAAAGAGGTAATCCCCTCAAAAGCCCACAGCTGATTAGTATAATTTTCTTTTTCTAAATCATATGGTTGAAATATTTTTGGTTTAATGGTTTTTACATTCCAAGCATGAAAATATTCATGGCTAAATAAGCCCAGAAGATTGGTATAGTTACTGTCATCTTTATTTTGGTAAACATTCTTTCGCAATGGTTAAAGAACTTGAGTTTCGATGTTCTAAACCACCATAACTATTGTGTTGCATATGTAGTAAAAAGATATAACTTGAAAATGGTGCATTTTGGAAAAAATCAATTTCCGTTTCGCAGATTTTTTGAATATCTTGCTTTAGCCTTGCTTTATCAAATTCGTAGTAATTTCCAGATAAGATAATTTGGTGAGAGATATTATTGGCAGTAAATTCGATGCACTCAAAAATTCCTAGTTCGAAAGGATAATCAATACAGGCTTGAAATGATTCCGCTTGAAATTTTAAAGGACTGATTTCAGGCATATTGGTAGCGATTTTCCAATTGGTGGGTAATTCTTTAAAAGTAACTTGATGAGGAGCATGATCATAACCAATTACGGAAAATAAAATTGCAGCACCGTCAAAAAACCCCTTTCGTTATTGAGAAAACTCGCTCTGACAGAGGTGTCAAAGGCATAAATCAAGTATTCAATTGTAATTGCACCCTGAATAGCCTCGGTTTGCCATGAATTTTTATTGAGTTGCGTTAAAGAGATGTCTTGGCTGTCGTGCTGGGCTTTTATGGTGACAACATGTTTGGCAAAGTCTATTATCATATAACTGCCAGGTGTCCAATTCGCCAATGAGACAGTTGCTGGTTTTTTTTCCTGTTGTTGAAAAGTAAGTTCTATTTTCCAGAGATGTTGGTGTTTTAATTCGGTTGATATTGTATAAGTAAGCATATTCACATGATATTAACTATAAACGTGTTACATTATAGTGCTTAATAAATACAAAGTATTCAACTTTCAGTTATAGTTAACATAAAAATAATTTATTAATAGGATTTCAGTTAAAATGTAGGCAATTATTGGCAAAATTTTAGGAAAGCTAATTATGGATGATAATATTTTAAAGGTTAATGTTTTTTTTGATGGCACGGCTAATAACCAATTAAATTCAGAAATAAAAGATAAAAACTCGTTTAGTTACAAGGTAACACCGAGTAACATAGCTTTGTTGTATCAAAACATTCAAGCAAATCAAACGTCTGAATTAAATATTTATGTAGAAGGTGTTGGAACAAAGGCTGGTGAAGAAGACAGTTTAATTGGTTGTTTGTTGGGTACGGGCAAATCAGGCATTGTGAGTAAAGCCGAAAAAACATTTTTAGAAATTCAAAAACAATATTTAAAGCAATTAAAATTAAAAGCACCTTCAAAAATTAGCCTAAATGTATTTGGGTTTAGTCGGGGAGCTGCAGCTGCAAGATATTTTGCCTATGTAGCTAAAACAAAACCTGAAAATTTTGTGGGTTGGAAGCTCACGTCTGACGATGTGAATATCAATTTTGTTGGTTTATTTGATACTGTGCCTGGCTATGTTGCATTGTATGATGAGAGTGAGCACCCAGCTAAAAATCTTTTAGAATTATTGGGCGATTTTAATCAAGACGCAACTTTAGGTTTAAACACGCTATTAAATAATTTAACACAGGAGAGTACTACAGAGAAACTGAATCAAGAATTAGGATCGATTGCAGATCATGTTTTTCAAATAACAGCTAAAAATGAATACAGAATCGGATTTGCTGTAACGAATATAGATAGCTCTCTAGAAAATAAAACAGGGTATGAATTAGTCATGCCCGGTTCTCATACTGATATTGGGGGAAGTTTTATATTTAGTAATCAGGAGACATTTAAGTATACTCAATACTCTTATGATCCTGATGGCGAGCCTAGATTAGTCAATCATCTTAAACAATGGTTAGTGGAAAATAACTGGTATCAGGATGAAGAGCTTGCCTCAACCTCAGAGAATGTTCAGTCTTTTCCAGGAGGGTGCATAACGACTCTAAAAGGAAGTAGAACGTTAGAAAGTAACGAATATCATAAGATTAGTTTACACATTATGGCCAAGATAGCTAATGAGTTTATGGGTAATTGTTTTAATTTGCTGGGCAAAGAGTTTAGGATTGATAATAACGAAATTAGAAACCAATTGGATTGGTTTGTTAAAGGTTCTTTTAAAAAAGAAAATTGGGGACATCAAATAGAATTGGATTTCCCAGATCAAGAAACAAGCCAAAAATTTGCGCGAAAATTTTTACATTTTTCAGCAGATGGGGTATTTCCTTTTGTATCAAGTGCATTGCTTGACATTATTACTGGAGCACCTAAACGTATTATTAATAAGGGCTAATTATTATTGAGATTAATAATGATGAGCTATTGTAGGACGGACTAATGGGATTAGATAAGTTAAAGTGAAACTAAGCACAGTAGAACAAATGGTTGAAAAAATACAAAAATCTTACTGAGAGGTTAGTTTTGGCTTTTATTTTGGCGTTTATTGGTGTTAAGTTACACTAAATAATGGTAGAATGATGGCGTTTTTTTATACCATATTTTTAATATGCTGTAATGATCTAAACTTAAACACACACAATACAAAAAATCTTGGAGTATTCATCATGGATGAAAATTTAAAAAAAGCAGCGTTAGAGTTTCATGAATATTTAAGGCCTGGGAAAATTCAAGTAACACCGACTAAGCCTTTGGCCACTCAATATGATTTATCTTTAGCGTATTCTCCTGGCGTTGCTGCACCATGTATGGAAATTTACAATGACCCTGCCTTGGCTTCAAAATATACAGCTAGAGGGAACTTAGTTGCTGTTGTCTCTAATGGTACAGCGGTGTTGGGGTTAGGAAATATTGGTCCCTTGGCAGGCAAACCTGTCATGGAAGGCAAAGGGGTTTTATTTAAGAAATTTGCAGGCATTGATGTTTTTGATATTGAGATTGATGAAACAGATCCTGACAAAATTGTGGATATTGTTGCTTCTCTAGAACCTACTTTTGGAGGCATTAACTTAGAAGACATTAAAGCACCCGAATGCTTTTATATTGAACAAAAACTACGTGAAAAAATGAATATTCCAGTGTTTCATGATGATCAACATGGAACCGCAATTATTACGGCAGCTGCTATTATTAACTCGTTGGAAGTCGTCAAAAAAAATATTGAAGACGTTAAATTAGTGTGTTCAGGCGCAGGAGCCGCTGCTATAGCTTGTTTGGATTTATTGGTTGCGTTAGGTTTAGATAAAAAGAACGTTATTGTATGTGATTCTAAAGGAGTTATTTACCAAGGTCGTGGAAAACTTGATCCATCTAAAGAAAGATACCAAGTAGCGGATACAGGTAAAAGGACATTAGAAGATGCTATGCCAGGTGCGGATATATTTTTGGGATTATCTGGACCAGATGTTTTAACACCTGAAATGCTAAAGGGAATGAATGAAAAACCGATTATTATGGCATTGGCGAATCCTCAACCTGAAATTTGGCCACCTTTAGCTAAAGAAGTTAGACCTGATGTTATCATTGGTACAGGTCGTTCAGATTTTCCCAATCAAGTGAATAATGTTTTGTGTTTTCCCTTTCTATTTAGAGGGGCGTTAGATGTGGGAGCTACCAGCATAAATGAACAAATGAAAGTAGCCTGTGTGCATGCCATTGCTGGGTTAGCAAAAGCCGAAAAAAATGATTTAGTGCGTAATGCAGTAGGGAATAAAGATTTAACTTTCGGTCCTGAATACGTTATTCCATCTCCTTTTGATCCAAGACTGATTGTAAGAATTGCACCTGCAGTAGCAAAAGCAGCCATGGATTCAGGCGTGGCAACTCGTCCAATTGAAGATTTCGATGCTTATATTAATTCTTTGACGCAATATGTGTATAAAACTAATTTATTCATGCGGCCTATTTTTGCAAAAGCAAAACAAGATAAAAAACGTGTAGTTATTTGTGATGGAGAAGAAGAAAGAGTCTTGCATGCAGTGAATACTATTGTATCTTCTGGTTTATGTGAGCCGATTTTGGTTGGACGCAAAAGTGCTATAGAAAAAAAACTAGCAGACTTAGGCATCAAATTAAAAATAGGTGAAGATTTTGAAGTTTTCAACGGTGATGAAGATCCTAGGTATGAAGATTATTGTGAGACCTACTATCAAATAGGTAAAAGACAAGGTATTACTTGTTCTATGTCTAGGCAAAGACTATTGAATGCACCTACCTTAGTCGGAGCATTAATGTTGTATAAAAACGATGCAGATGCCTTGGTTTGTGGAACGGTGGGACCATTTAAAGAACACTTTAAGATACTAGAGCAGATTATTGGGTATGATAATCCGGAAAAAATTGCTTGCGCAATGAATGCATTAATTTTATCGCAGGGCAATATTTTTATAGCTGATACTTATGTGAATGATAATCCTGATTATAAGCAAATAGCGAGAATTACAGAATTGGCTAGTAAAGAAATGCTAAGGTTTGGTATTAAACCGAAAGCAGCACTGTTAGCCAATACCAACTTCGGTTCTATGCAAACCGAAGTTGGAGAGAAAATGGCCAAGGCTCTGGAAATTATCCATGAAAGATGCCCAGATTTAGAGGTAGATGGTGAAATGCAAGGGGATGTTGCCTTAGTGGAAGACATGAGAATGAGTATTATGCCAGATACTACCTTAACATCAGGGGCTGCTAATTTATTAGTGATGCCGAATGTGTTTGCTGCCAATATTAGTTATAACCTGTTGCGAGTTTCTGCCTCTGATGGGGTAACCATAGGACCTATTTTAATGGGGATGGCCAAACCTTGTCACATAGTAACACCTATTTCTTCAACTAGGAGAATTGTGAATTTATGCGCTATTGCAGCAGTTGATGCACAACGAGCTGCCGATAAATAAAGAGAAAGAGCACAAGAACATGAATAAAATTAATAGAAGAGATTTTTTAACCGCCTCAGGAATAGCAACGGCTGCATTTATTCAAGCTTGTACCACAACGAAACCGACTACGGAAATAAAAAAGATTCCAGCAAAATATGGAGCAGGTAATAATGTGGCCCGTTTTTTTGCTAGCTCAGGTTATATCCAAGACTATAGTCGTATTAATTTAGCAATCTCTAGATTTCAAAGAGCTGGGTTCTCTGTGAATAACCAGGAAGCTGCTTATAGACGATATAGACGTTTTTCTGGTACGGATGCACAAAGAGCTGCTGATTTTCAAGATATTGTGCAGGGAAGAACTGGTGTTCCTAAATTATTGCTAGGAGTAAGAGGTGGCTATGGTGCTATGAGAATATTGCCAATGGTTGATTGGGGTCGTCTTGGTGCCATGATGAGAGAGCATGGCACTATGTTGTTTGGCTTTAGTGATACAACAGCTATTCAATTAGCGCTGATGGCGAGAGGACAGATGGTAAGTTTTAGTGGACCTATGGTGTATAGCGATTTTGGCAATCCTAATGTATCCAGTTACACCATAAAAAGTTTTATTGAATGTGTTTCTAATCCATCAGTAACAGTTGTTGCTAATGGTTCTTTCATCAAAAATTCTATTGAAGGAGTATTTTGGGGTGGTAATCTTAGCGTTCTTTCTGCGTTGGTAGGAAGTGCTTATATGCCCAAAATAGAAGGGGGTATTTTATTTATAGAAGATGTAGGGGAGCAACCTTATCGCATTGAAAGAATGTTGCAAACTCTGTATTTATCGGGCATTTTATCAAAACAAAAGGCGATTGTATTGGGCAATTTTAAAATGGGAGATATCGTTGACCAATATGACAGCAGTTATAATTTGACTTCAGTAATTGCAACCATGAGTCGCTTAACCAATGTTCCGATTTTTACTAATTTTCCATTTGGCCATGTGACAAATAAAGCAACTATGCCATTGGGTGCTGTTGCTAAAATTAGTCCGAATAGTTATGGTTATTCAGTAACCTTTAGCCAATACCCACATTTGGATCCAAGAAAGTTTAATTTATCTTCTTTAATGTATGTTGAAGAACCAACAATTGTTCCAGATTATGAGAGTGATGGGGCTAATAGCCTAGAGTGGGAATAAGACGAGAAATAAAAATAAAAAAGGCAGAAATTTTTCTGCCTTTTTTATTAGAATAAAATTTAATCAATAGTATTATCAACTGAAGAGCCAATTGCTTGTAGATCTGGATTATAAACGATTTTTTGATCCAGCATATTGATTAGTTTTTCATTTCTGTCAGGATAATTTAATTTGCTTAAGAAATAACGAATAGTATTAAGACGAGCTCGTTTTTTATCATCTGACTTAATTACCGTCCATGGTGCATCCCCTGTATGTGTATGGAAGAACATGGCATTCTTTGCATCAGTGTAATCATCCCATCTATCTAAAGATTGAATATCAATTGGAGATAGTTTCCAGTGTTTTAGAGGATCATTTTGACGAGAGATAAAACGTCTTAATTGTTCTTCTCGGCTAACAGAGAACCAGAATTTAAATAAAATGAGGCCAGAATTAGTCAGCATTCTTTCAAGTTCTGGTGTTTGACGCATGAATTGTAAATATTCATGTGGTTCACAAAAACCCATAACACGTTCAACACCAGCACGATTGTACCAAGAGCGGTCGAAAAATACCATTTCACCAGCTGTTGGGAGATGTGCAATATAACGTTGGAAATACCATTGTCCTTTTTCTTGATGAGTAGGTTTTTCTAGGGCAACAACCCTAGCACCACGAGGATTCAGATGTTCCATAAAGCGTTTAATAGTTCCCCCTTTACCAGCAGCATCTCTGCCTTCGAAAAGGCAAACGATTCTTTGTCCTGTATCTTTAGCCCAACTTTGTACTTTTAGTAGCTCAATTTGTAATTCTTTTTTTTGCTTTTCATAAGTTTTGCGTTGTATACGAGTTTTATAAGGATAGCTCGCCGGCAACTGTGCAGTTGAAGAATTTTCTATAGAAAATGTTCCCTGATGTTCAACGACATTTTTAATGAATATGGGGTTCTCCACATTGTTATCTTTAGTATTAGTAACGGTTTTTTCCTCTTTTTCTGACATAACACCCCCGGGAGAGTTGAAATAAATTAACATATCTACATTATAGTACATTTTAAACGCTCTATATACTTTATCAGATGAATTATTTAGCTTTGAATGAATACTTTCATTAAGTATCTTTTGTTTTTTATTTTTTTGTAATTGTTTTATAGGTATAATTACCAAGATAATCAATTTGAAAGGTAAGTATGTATCATCGTGTTTTAGCTATTTTGTTCTTTATTCTTTCGTCTACTGTTGTTTTTGCGGGAGAGTTAGATGGGCGACAGCTGCAAGCAATATGGGGGTTGCCATTTTTGTGTGTGTTGTTATCAGTAGCGATTGGCCCATTGATTAATCAACATTTTTGGGAAAAACATTATGGAAAAATCTTATTATTTTGGACTTTTATTTTTATTATTCCATTCTTTTATTTTTATGGGATGGATGTTGCGAGTTATGAGGTAGTGCATGCATTACTAGTAGAGTACTTACCTTTTATCTTACTACTGTTGGCTCTATATACTGTATCAGGAGGCATCTTGGTATGGGGAACATTGCATGGAACACCTAAAAACAATCTAATAATTTTAGCGATTGGTACTTTTTTAGCATCCATTATGGGAACCACTGGTGCAGCTATGTTGTTAATTAGACCGTTAATTCGAGCCAATGAAGGTAGGAAGTATCGGGTACATTCGATTGTCTTTTTGATTTTTTTAGTCGCTAATATTGGCGGCGGATTAACACCTATTGGCGATCCACCTTTATTCTTGGGCTTTTTACAAGGAGTTGACTTCTTCTGGACCTTAAAGCACATGGGATTACCAGTTTTGCTCAATTCAGTTATTTTATTGGCAGTATTTTTTATTTTAGACAGTATTTTATATAAAAAAGAAGACCCAAGTATTAAGCAATTTCCTGAAGAAAAAGAAAAAATTAGATTATATGGGAAATGGAATTTAATATTACTAGTCCTTATTGTGGGCGCAGTTATTTTATCAGGAGTTTGGAAACCTGAAGGGTTTATCAATATTCATGGCACTCATATTGGTTACCAAGATGTTGCTAGAGATGTAATCTTAATTGTCGTGACGCTTATTTCACTTTTGATTACTTCTAGTCAAGTGAGAAGTGGGAATGAATTTAATTGGGAGCCAATGAAAGAAGTAGGTAAACTCTTTTTAGCTATTTTTATTACCATCATTCCAGTATTAACTATTTTAAAAGTAGGACTAGAAGGTGCTTTTGCACCGTTGGTCTCTTTTGTGACAGATGCGAATGGACAACCAATTAATACTCTGTATTTTTGGGTTACAGGAGCTCTGTCATCATTCTTAGATAATGCACCAACCTATTTGGTATTCTTTAATCTTGCATCTGGTGATGCGAGTTATTTGATGCATCAAATACCTAATACATTATTGGCTATTTCTATGGGTTCTGTTTTCATGGGTGCGGTTACATATATTGGTAATGCACCAAACTTTATGGTCAAATCGATTTCAGAGCAAAGAAAAGTAAAAATGCCTAGCTTTTTTGGGTATATGTTATGGTCAATAGGTATTTTGGTTCCTGTCTTTATTCTTGATACTATTATCTTTTTATTATAGAAAAAGAATGAAAGAGATTGCTGATGAATACACTTGAATGGGTTACTAAATTAATTAGTTTTCATACCACAAGTCATTTGTCCAATTTGAAAATGATGGACTATATTGTTCATTTTCTAGAACAAGAGGGTGTTGAGTTTTTTTTAAATTTTAATGAAGATAAAAGTAAGGCCAATTTATTTGCTATATTTCCCGATCAATTAGGTAGTATCCAAAATGGGATAATTTTATCAGGACATAGTGATGTGGTTCCTGTAACAGGTCAAAATTGGCATACAAATCCATTTCAAGCGCAGATTAAAGAAAATCCTTTATATGGACGAGGAGCTGCTGATATGAAAGGCTTCTTAGCCTCTGTATTAGCACATGTTCCTGAATTAAAAAAGCAGGATCTATCGATGCCTGTCTATATTGCTATTTCATATGATGAGGAAGTGAGTTGTATCGGAGTTCCCAATTTATTAGAGATGTTGCATCAAAAAGGAATTCAACCTAAATATTGTATTGTAGGGGAACCTACTTCAATGCAATTAGTTGTCTCTCATAAAGGACATTATACTTTCTCTTGTGAATTGCATGGTAAAGCAGCACATAGCTCATTAACACCGTACGGTGTTAATGCAATTCAGTATATGGCGAAGTTTGTTGATTATTTAGGGGACTTAGCAGAGAAATTAAAAACATTTAAAACGGATAATGATTTTGACATTGCCTTTTCTACTTTGAGTATTGGTAAAATTTCAGGAGGAATAGCAATTAATATTATTCCTGAACATTGCCAATTAGAATTTGATTTTCGTAATTTACCAGATGTCTCAGTAGAGCCAATTGCTCAAAAAATTAATGACTATTTAAACACTAACCTATTACCAGAAATGAAACAGAAATCTGAGAGTAGTTATTATACGTGTCAAATTTCAGATGGCGTTCCAGCGATGCCAGAGACAAAAGATAATTATCTGATTGATTTAGTGAATCATCTATTGGGTAAAAATACACGTGGGAAAGTTGCTTTTGCCACAGAAGGGGGGCACTTTGTCCAGCATGGAATTGCAACTGTTATTAGTGGACCAGGAGACATTAAACAAGCCCATCAACCTGATGAATATATTGAATTATCTCAATTAGAGGAATGCGATATTTTTATTGATAAATTGATTAATAAGTTATCATGAATATCGTAAAATACTTACAAGCCCAAGGGATAGGGTCTAGGAAAGAATGTCAGATATTGGTTAAAGATGAGGCCATTGAAATAAACCAAGAAATAATTACTTCTATTAAGGCAGTAGTTGAGCCTGAATCCGTGAAATCATTACGAATTTATGCAGAGTCTTATTATGTCGTCCCTTTGCCTTATTTTTGTTTAATGATGAATAAACCTAAGGATTTTGAAGTTTCACACAAACCCAAAAATTATCCTAGTGTTTTTTCTCTACTGCCTAGCCAAATACGAAATCTCCCTTTGCAGGCAATAGGAAGGCTTGATGTTGATACAACTGGGTTGTTGTTGATGACTAATGACGGCAAATTAAATCACCGCTTAACTTCTCCTAAACATGATGTAGAAAAAGAATATTTGATTGACCTAAAGCATGAATTTGATTCAGAACAAGAACAAAAATTATTACAAGGGGTGTTGTTAAAGGATGATAATGAAATTGTCCAAGCCAAAAGGATTGAAATAGAAGCGGGAAATAGGATTAAAATGGTTATTACTTCAGGTAAGTATCATCAAGTCAAAAGAATGATAGCAGCAGTAGGAAATCGTGTAGAATCTTTGCATAGAGTTCGATTTGGAAAATTAAATTTACCTCGAAGTTTAGAAATAAGTTGTTGGCAATTTGTTAATTCACAAGAGATTTAATTAGAGATTTAATTAAGGTATGTGATCAAGATAATGAAACAAAATATTGGAATAGGCGCCCCAAAAAAAATTAAGTTTAACCAAGAGTTACAACTTAAAAAGGGAGTTGCATTACCAGAGTTTGAATTAATGATAGAAACTTATGGTACATTAAACCAAGCACATTCTAATGCTATATTAATTTGCCATGCTTTATCGGGGAATCATCACGTAGCAGGTAGATACACTGAGCAAGATAAATACCCAGGTTGGTGGGATACCATGGTGGGGCCAGGCAAGCCTATTGATACTAATCATTTTTTTGTTGTTGGATTAAATAATTTAGGCGGGTGTTACGGCAGTACAGGGCCCGGTTCAATCAATCCTAAAACGGGGAAGTTGTATGGTTCTGATTTTCCTGTAGTCACGGTGGAGGATTGGGTTCAATCACAAGCCTTATTGGCAGATTATTTAGAGATACCTCAATGGGCAGCGGTGGCAGGAGGAAGTTTGGGAGGAATGCAAGCGTTACAATGGGCGATTGATTTCCCAGAGAGACTAAAACATGCTGTGATTATTGCTTCAGCACCTCAATTGTCAGCTCAAAATATTGCTTTTAATGATGTTGCCAGACAAGCCATATTATCAGATCCTGATTTTGATCAAGGTTTTTATCAAGAGCATAATAAAAAACCAAGAAATGGTCTTAAAATAGCGCGCATGATGGGTCATATCACTTATTTGGCCGAGCAGGGATTGGGCATGAAATTTGGGCGAGAACTTAAACACGGCGGACTTCAATATAATTATGATACTGATTTTGAAGTAGAGTCTTATTTGAGGTATCAAGGGGATAAATTTTCTGACTCATTTGACGGGAATAGCTATTTATTAATGACAAAAGCCCTTGACTATTTTGACCCTGCACAAGCATATGGTGGAGAATTAAGTGAGGCAGTTAAGAGAATACAAGCCAAAACATTTTTAGTAAGTTTCAGTAGTGATTGGCGATTTGCGCCGAAACGATCTAAAGAGATTTTACAAGCATTGATTCATGCAGAAAAAGCAGTTCAGTATTTAGAAGTTGAATCAATCTATGGACACGATGCTTTTTTGTTGGATGATCCTGCTTATATACAAGGTATGCAAATTTATTTTGAGCGTATCAATCAGGAGGTCAATCATGTTGCGGGTTGATTTAAAATATATTTATTATTGGATACCTGAAGGCACTAAAGTATTAGATTTAGGATGTGGGGAAGGTGAATTATTATACGCGCTAACAACACAAAAAAATTGCCGAGGTTATGGTATTGAAATCGACAGCGATAGAGTGTTGAAATCAATGGAAAAAGGCATTAATGTTTTGCAAGGAGATATAGAGAATGGCTTGGATATATTTAACGAGAAACAATTTGATGTGGTTGTTTTATCTCAAACAATTCAAGCCATGCGCAATACAGAAGGCATTTTGCAAGAGATGGTAAGAGTCGGTAATCAAGTGATTGTGACCTTTCCAAATTTCGGCTATTGGCGCAATCGAATTCAAATTGGTTTAGGAGGGCATATGCCTGTTTCTGAAAGTATGCCTTATAGTTGGTATGATACACCTAATATTCACTGGTGTACTTTGACAGATTTTGAGCAATTATGCCAAGAGAATAATATTAATATAGAAGAGCGTATGGTTTTAACTAAAGGTAAGAAGATTCAACGCTTTTCAAATATTTTGGGTAGTTTAGCGGCTTACCGTTTAGGCCGAGCAAGGATGTAAAATGCAAGTATATTTAGATTTATTGGATAAAATATTAACTCAAGGGGTAGATAAGTCTGACCGAACGGGGACAGGAACTCGTTCTATTTTTGGTCACCAAATGCTCTTTGATTTACAACAAGGATTTCCAGTTTTAACCACTAAAAAACTGCATTTGCGTTCTATTATTTATGAGTTATTGTGGTTCTTGAAAGGTGATACGAATGTTAAATACTTGCAGGATAATAAAGTAAGTATTTGGGATGAGTGGGCTGATGAAGATGGAGAATTGGGCCCAGTGTATGGTTATCAGTGGCGATCTTGGCCTACTTATGATGGCGGTTCGATTGATCAAATAAAGCAGGTGATTGAGACCATTAAAACCAATCCTGATTCTAGGAGGATGATTGTTTCGGCATGGAATCCTGCTTTAATTGATCAAATGGCTTTGCCACCTTGTCATGCCTTATTTCAATTTTACGTGGCGGATAATAAATTATCTTGCCAATTGTACCAACGTAGTGCCGATGTTTTTTTGGGCGTGCCTTTTAATATTGCCAGTTATGCCTTACTAACTATGATGATGGCTCAAGTGACAGATTTAGAAGTAGGTGATTTTGTACATACTTTAGGTGATGCACATTTATACAGTAATCATTTTGAGCAAGCAAAATTACAATTAACAAGAACCCCTGAAAAATTGCCTATAATGAAGATTAATCCAGAAATCAAAGATATTTTTCAATTTAGCTTTGAGGATTTTGAATTAGAGAATTATGATCCCGATCCTCATATTAAAGCAGCAGTGGCGGTTTAATATGATAGGACAAAAAATTACTTTAGTAGCGGCAAAAGATAAAAATAATGCCATTGGCATTGATAATCAAATGCCATGGCATATACCTGAGGATTTTGCTTTTTTTAAAGAATATACCATGGGCAAGCCTATTATTATGGGCCGAAAAACCTGGGAGTCTTTGCCTAAAAACCCCCTACCTGGTCGTCGTAATTTAGTAGTAACGCGTAATGACTCTTATAAAGCTAAAGGAGCGGAAATATTTTCCAGCCTTGCAAAGGCCCTTGAGGCTTGCGCTAAAGAACCAGAAATTTGTATTGTTGGCGGGGCTGAAATTTATCAGCAAGGCATTGATTTGGCCACGGATTTAATGGTAACAGAGGTAGATTTGGAAGTTTCTAATGCCAATCGATTTTTTCCGGTGATTTTGGATCACCGTTGGAAAAGTGTAGTACTCAAACAAAAAGAAAAGTCGATTAAGGGGCTGAGCTTTGACCTGATTCATTATACAAGATTATAATGGATTAATGATTATCCCTTATAAATAAAGATGTTAAGAATGAAAGCAGGAATTTTATGCAAAATTATTTTTTGCGTCATATCAGCAGGAGGATTGCTACTATATTCAGCCTGCACCCCCTTAGAAGAGGAACCTTATCCACAAAAATACATGAATGCTGAAGAAAAAGCAGCGTTAGCGCAACAAAGCCCAGAAGAGAAAGCGGAGCGTAAGCGCTATGCTTGTGCCACGGTAGGCAGTGGACACGTGGTCAAGATTCCTAAAGAGTATCTTACCTCTTGGATTCATTACGTTGGGGTAGATTATTGGGGGGGTAAAGGTTGGCGTAATTTTTTATTATGGTGTAACGATAGAGCTTCAGCGATATCAATAGGAGTTAAATGGCCAGAATTAACTCCGGTAGGTGGTGAAGCTTTAGATGATGAGAGTAATAACTCCGTGATGTATATTTATCATAGTATTACTAATGCACAAACCCAAAATAAACGCAATCCCCATGCGACAAATGAAATTCATCAAGATAATATAACTGATTTACGTTATTATTGGCGCCAAGTGGATCAACCGGTGCCTAAAGATTTAAAATTGACTATTGTGTATCGCAAAGATTTGGGTTTGTATCAAGCCAGTTTGAATACCACTTTAGATGAAGACAATTTAACCAAGCTGTACAAAAAATATTATTATTGGCATCAAGATGTACAGGGCAATATTGATTTTATGGCTAAATGTACTGACTATCAGCTGTATAATTCCAGTTGTCGTAGTAGTTATGATCCACCTGATGAAGAAATGTATATGGATATTTATCATCCAATGCGTTTGTTAAAAGATTGGCGCCAGTTGGAGCAAAAGAGTTGGGAGTTGGTGCAATATTTTCAAGTGAAGAAAGGGGAATAAAGCATGAACCCATCTGGTCAATTAAAACCGATTGATTTTGCTAAAGTGGATCGTTTTTTGGCTGAAAATGATTTAGAAGGTGCATACAGCTATTTGGCTGAGGAATGTAATTCGAAATACGCTAATTTAGGATTGGGCATTGTGCGCAAGCCGCATTCTTTTGCAGGTGAAGCGGCACTAGGCCATTTATACAAAATGCAGGAAAAATACCGTCCTGATGAGAAACTGACAGATACAGAGGTCAAAAAAATTATGCGTGAAATGTTAGTGGCCTATGTAGAAGTAGCTAAGGAACAACAAAAACGGGATAATTCTGATGAAATAGATTACGATAATGCCTATAAATTTCATTCCTCCGTATTTAGAGGGCATGGTTTGCCACCTCAAGCTTGGACCCTGCATGTGGTGAGTTTTCTGCCGAAAGAACAAAGAGAGCGCTTGTGGGTAGAGTCTCTCAATGCCGCTGGCGATAATAATAAAGAATATCAACTGGCGCTCAACATTAATCGAGAGGTAGCAGACTTTCAGTTAAACTCAAATCGTGAAATTATCATGCTGGGCTATTCGGATGTGTCTTCACAACAGGCTTTTCCTACTTCCAGTAAGCAATTGATAAGTATGTGTCAACAGAGAGATGAGATAAAAGAATGGCGAGATATTAGTTACTCAAATATGTTTAAACTTAAGAACTTGTCTAATAATTTTGGGAAATTGATTACTTCACCTATCGAAAGTGTATCATCTTTTGAACATGGTCGCATGGCGGAGTCTGAAAACTTTATTTATGTGGAAAAAATTTGTAATCCACAACGATTTCCTGCAAAAGAAAGAGAACTTTATCGTTTTGAGGAAGAGCACAAACCAACCGAAGAACAAAAAGCTGAAGTTTCTATTCCCCAAATTGGTAACCCGCGTTTAGATGCAGCCATCGCAGCTATTGTTTCACAGGATGATGAGGCTTTTCAAAAAGCCTATGAAAATATTAAAACTTCTGCAGTAGGGCAAGATTTATTACAGAAAGTAACACAAAATCAAGAACAAGCGTTAAAGGTAGCAGAGGTACAACAGCAAGAACAGCAGACTTTGGCTATTAGATTGACACGTCATGTATAAAAAAAGGATATTATTATGTCAAATGATTCTGAACAAGTGTTATTGGAACAAATGGTAGTATTGTTAGGGGAGTTAAAAAAATCGACTAAAGCCTATCAAGAGGCTTCTTTACAAGCTTCGCAGGCTATCAATAAAGCATCTAGTCTTCTGGATTCAAGAATCAGTCAAGCCATTCGCACGGAATCGAACCAATATTACCAAGAGCTAGGCGCCAAGACTGCAGATATCGTGCAACAATTGAATTATAGCGGACAAAAAGCCATACAGGCATCACAAAGTGTTGAACAAAGCGCACGAAAATATGCCTTATTAGTGACAGGACTAGCCATTTTGGTGGCAATACTATTAATCACGATACCTAGTTTATACATAAAAATTAAAAAAGACCAAATAGCAAGTTTAAGACAAGAATACGAACGTACAGAATATGCGGTCAATGTTAAAAAAGCAGCCAATCAATACCCGTTTCATTTATGTGATGGTAAATTGTGTATTAAGGTCGATAGAAAAGACCCTATCTGGCAAAACAGTAAAGACTATTTGATTGTTAAGTAAGCCTCAATTAGCAGGGAAAATAACATTAGGGGTGGATAATAAATACCATATGTAGCGAATGGTTTCGACAACTATATTACTAATGCTATTTTCTATGCTTGCACTAACAGGGTTGGCACTGATAGATTCTGAAGCAAAAGTAATATTAGCCAACATCATCAAAGTAATTGCAGCATACCAATATTTTTTCATCACACACTCCTTTAGTGGATCAACCACCATTAACGGTAAAATTAGCACATTATAGTTTTAAATTCAATGAATATTTTGGGTATTATTTTGCTAATAAAAATATTTCATGGGAATCAAGGAAAGGTATTACAAAGTTTATTATTCCTATTTTGAGGTTGGTGGGATGGATAGGTATGAGGGAGGATGAGAGCTTCTGTTGCCATGATAAGCTCATCATTAAAAGTAACTTCAATGAAGCTAGACACCCAGCCTTTTTTGGGTATACGAATAGGGATAAGATAATTTTTTTGTCTGAAATCTACTTTTATATCACTAGGGGTATAACGAATGTCACAGGAATATCTAAAATCTCGATCAGTTTTGTTAATAGCTTGCCATAAGGTAATATGCTTAGGTTTTTCTGATAATTTTAATGAGATGATATTTTGATGAGAATCATGGTGGATAATATGAGAGGATAGCTGAGGTAATTTTTGTTTGTGTTTAATTTCGGTTAATAAATGGGATGATAGAACTGGCTACGTAGTTTAGGCTTTGATGATGTCCTGCATTGGGGAGCATTCTTAATATTTTTTCTCCAGGCAATTGGGAATAGTAATATTGAGAACCATCTGGTACGAAAAATTCATCTCCACTGGCATTAATAACATATTTTTTAATATTTGATAGTTTATTTTTAGAGTAGGTAAAAGGATCTTCTACTTGCATAAGTTTTTTAAAGTTATCAGAATTGAATTGGTCTATTAAACCCGCTTGATAAAACGGATAAAAGGTAACCGGCCAATTATTACCATAGGTTTTATAAATGTGCTCTAGTACTGAACTGGTGTTAAGAAAATCAAATACTAATGCAACAACACTTATAATTCTAGGGTCAGTTAATGCAGATAGCCATGCAGCGGCCGCTCTTTTTGAAGCACCAGCAACAATGAATTTGCTGTTTTGCAAGGGAAATTCTTCTTGCAAAAATGTGATTGTTTTAGAAATACTAGCTGCCATTGGAATGTGTAAAGGTAAATTAGAGTTTATTTTAGGATTATCTAAGAATAACTGCCAACTTCTAGCAACGGCATCATCTTCCACGAGGTTGTCTGACTCTTGATTAAATTGTAGAGGTTGATTGGGGATATTGCTAATGGTGGCAACTATCAGGTTGGTTTTGTTTACAATATCAGTAATATCCTTATCTAAATATTCATTACAATATCGTATATTTTGACCGTGGTTAGTTCCATTACAAGCGAAGATAATTACGTAATTTAAATTAGCATGTTTGGGAGCAAATATTTTCACTTCATGACTCCAAACATTAGGAACTACAAGGTTGTTAGGAGACCATATTTGAGATTGTATATTGTATTTGTAAATAGTTGTGGTATCCGTTTTTATGGTGTCTAATAATTGGTGTTTGATCTTCTGTACTTTTAGTTGATCTTGATAATTTTGTAAAACATTATGATAATTTTCTTCAGGAGTGGTTATGGGATTTGTAAAAGCAAAATTGCTAAAAATCACTATCATTAAAGATGTTAGGAACTGTATAGTTTTATATATCATTTGATTATACTTTTGACTTCCTGACTTCAAAAAGAATTTATCATTATTTACAATTGTGGAAATACTTAATCTCTATCTCTTTTGTATTTATACACTAAAAAACACTGGCTGTATATATAATTTATTCTATTATATGAATAAAAGATAGTTTAATATTAATGGTTGGATATTTACAACATTATGATGAAAAACTTTTTTTATTTCACTAAAACCAGTTAAAATCTGGTGAGTCTAAAATTCCGTCAAACACACATTTAATAGAAAGGGTGATCATACATGAAACAAATAGATTTTTTAAAAGGAATACTGATTTTGGTTCTTTTGACGTCTTCATTTTTTGCTAAAGCCAATATTTATGAAGAGAGAAATAAAGCCATTGTAAGAGATTTTTATGAAGGCGTTTTTATTAAACATGAAGTGGCAAAGTATTCAGATAAATATATTGGAAATGTTTATACTCAACATAATCCTCACGTGGCGGATGGTAAAAAGCCTTTTGTAGACTATTTTACTCAATATTTCATCGACAATCCCGATAGCCGACATATCATTAAAAAGATAATAGCAGATAATGATTTAGTAGTTTTACACGTGCATAGTATGGATAACAAGCAAGATAGAGGCCAAGCAATAGTTGATATTTTTAGAGTGAAAAATAATAAAATTGTAGAGCATTGGGACGTGATTCAAGCAATACCAGAAACCTCTAGTAACAATAACACAATGTTTTAATTAAAAACATTTTCACTTAGCTTTGTGTAAAATTATCTTTTTTTTAACTGGCGGTAGTGGGTTAGATATTCAGTAATAAAATTTGGGTTTTGACAAATTTCTGAAATAACAGCGATACCTTCTACCCCAGTTTCTAAAACCTGCTGATAATTATCGATATGAATGCCTCCAATGGCCACCATAGGCATGTTTGGGGCTGTTTTTTTGGCTAATTTTAAGCCCTCAATACCAATGGGAGGTTTGGTATCGGCTTTGCTATTAGTAGGAAATATGGGGCCCACACCGGCATAGTCTACTTTCTGTTGTAAAGCGAGAACTAAATCTTGTTTGTTATTAACTGAGTAACCTAAAATCATATGTGCCGGAAGAATTTTTTTGAGTTCTTTTAATGGCATATCGCTTGCCCCAACATGAATACCATCTGCCTTTAAAGATAGGGCTAAGGCAACATCATCATTGACTAAGAAAGGAACATGGTATTGGTGGCATAAGTTTTGACATTTTTTAGCAAAGGCTAAATAATCAGCTCCTGTTTTGGCTTTATCGCCTTTTTCGCGAAATTGAAATAAAGTAATGCCTTTTTGCAAGGCAGATTCTAAAATTTCTAATGGCGTGGATGTGTCTTGGCTACCCATAATAAAATAAAGAGCTAATTGATTAATATTCATAGACGTCTACCTTGGATTTTGAAGTGATTTCTTGGTAAGCAAAATGATTGATGGGGCCGTGTCCGTGTCCGTGTCCAAGATGAAGAGGATTTTCTATAGCCATTTGTATGAATTTTTTTGCTTCTATCACTGCCCCCAATAAAGAATAACCATTGGCTAAAAATGCTGTAATTGCGGCAGAATAAGTACAGCCTGTACCATGGGTGTTAGGGGTATTAATACGCGGAGTACTTAGCCGAAATACTTTATCATCAGTATACAAATAATCTTGAGCGAATTGGCTATCATCCAGATGCCCCCCTTTAATCAAAACATTTTTTGCGCCTTGTTGTAATAATTGATGAGCAACATTTTGGATGTCTTGTTCTGAAGTAATTTTCATATTACTCAATACTTCTGCTTCTGGAATATTGGGTGTGATTAAATAAGTAATCGGTAAAATGTTTTGTTTGAACGCTTGTGTAGCATTTGTGCTAAGTAAAATAGCATTTGATTTAGAAATCATGACAGGATCGACAATGAGTGGTTTATTAATTGTTTTAAGCATGGGGCTAATCGCCTGAATAATTTCTTGGGAATAGAGCATGCCTATTTTAAGAGCAGTAATATCAAAATCTTCTAACACTGCTCTTAATTGATCGGTAATAATGTTAATATCGACTGCTTGTATGGAATATACAGTTTGCGTATTTTGTGCAGTAATAGCAGTAATCACACAGGTACCAAAAACTTTTAATTCTTGAAAGGTTTTTAAATCGGCTTGAATACCCGCACCTCCACCGCTATCAGAGCCTGCTATGGTTAATACACTTTGCATATTATTCTCCTAAAGATAGCTGGTATAAACGATTAATAAATTCGGTTTGGAACTGTCCCAATAGTCGCGATTGCGTAAAAGCGTGCCAAGCGGCTTCTTTATAAGATTGTAGGGTTTGTTGTAGTTGCTGAAAACTATTGCCTTCTACAGCGAGAGATGCGCCACAAACAGCACTTAACAAACAACCAGAAGCTGTTACTTCAGTAATGAGATGATGACCACCAGAAATCGTTAATATCTCATCTTGAGAAGCTAAAATATCTTCTTTACCTGTTACTGCAAGTAAGCAATTATATTTTTTGGCAAATAATTGAATTCTTTCTTTGACCGCATGTAAATTTCCAGTACCTGCATCAACGCCTTTTGATTGCCATTGAATACCAGCTAAAGCAGCAAATTCACCTAGGTTGCAACGTATGGCTTGTACCTGAAAAGATTGTAATAACTGTAATGCGCTTTCGGTGCGATATTGTGTAAAACCAGCACCAACAGGATCAAGTACTACGGGGATATTAAAATGATTGGCCGCTTTTCCTGCGGTAATCATCAAGCGCATGGTATCAGAATTTAGAGTGCCAATATTTAGACAGAGGGCTTGTACTTTAGAGACGACCTCTTCACATTCATCAATGGATTCAGACATAATGGGAGAAGCACCAACCGCCAGCAAACCATTTGCTTGGAAATTAGCTGATACAATGTTGGTAATACAATGCACGATAGGATTTTTTTGACGTATTTGTTGGAAAATCATACAGAATGCTTTCTTAAAAGATTAAATAACAAAAGAAAGCAATGAAAGATAATGGTTAAAATAGGATTTCATTGCTCCCTACGCTCGTGTTAACGAAACAGGTTCCAAGGGTTTAGAAAACATCTATCTCAACTCATTTCAGAGTACCCCTGCAATATTGTTTCATTATAGAAATAGGCTCGTACGAAGTCAATGAATAAAAATGGTAGATGCTTGTTCCTATCTATACAGTCGTGGCATAATAAACACTTATATTTTATTTAAAGCACAGCATGAATTTAAAAAGATTAGGCTTTACTTCTGGACAGTTTTCCGCAGCTATTGCTGCATTGATTGTTTCTTATGGGAGTTCTGCTGCTATTTTTTATCAAGCAGCGGTGGCTGTTAATGCATCTCATGCGCAAATTATTTCTTGGTTTACTGCTTTTGCCATAGGGTGTGGCATTCTAACTTTGTACTTAACCCTAAGGTTTAAATTGCCCATTATGATAGCTTGGTGCTCTCCCGGAGCTGCTATTATCGCCAGTACCAGTATGATTAGTTACACTGACGCGATTGGGGCATTTATTTTTGCATCTATTTTAATTTTAATTTTTTCAGTGCTTGGGTGGTTTGATTTTCTTGTCAAACATATTCCTAAAGAAATTGCGGCTGCTATGTTGGTGGGCGTTATTCTAAATTTTACTGGTAAAGTATTTACTTCAATGGAGGCTCAACCATTATTGGTTTTAGTGATGTTGGTTGCCTATTTTTTAAGTAAGTTGCGTTTTCCTCGGTATAGCTTGTTAATTGTCTTAGTGATGGGATTTTTATCTTCTGCTATGATGGGCATGATTGATTTTAATTCGCTCGTTTGGGAGTGGCCTGCGCTTGAGTGGGTTAACCCTACTTGGTCTTTGTCGAGTATTACCAGTATTGGCATCCCTCTTTTTATTGTGACCATATTAACGCAAAATGTCCCAGGAATTAGTATTTTTAAGATTTATGGTTATGATGCGCCCACTAAACCTATTGTCAATACTGGAGCGATAGGCTCAGCTGTGATGGCTCCATTAGGCGCTTTATGATGAATTTAGCAGCCATTAGCTTATCGTTTTGTGTTAGTCCTGACGTGGATCCCGACCCTAAAAAACGTTATAAATCGACTTTATTACTCTCTATTTTATATTTTTTAATGGCTATATTAGGAGGGAGTATTGTGGTCTTTTTTAATGCTCTGCCAACCGAGTTGGTGTTATCTTTAGCAGGTATCGCATTGTTTGGAACCATGGTGGAAAATGTCAGTATTGCTTGGCAGGAGAGTTATATAAGAGAGGCTTCCTTGATTACACTTTTGACAACAGCTTCGGGAATTCAATTATTAGGTCTGGGGAGTGCTGTATGGGGCTTAGTGTTTGGAATGCTGGTATATATTATTAGTAAAAAAATTCATCAGCAGAAGAAAAATTAATTATTTTTATAAATATTTTATTTTTTATTGATTACTTTAATTGATAAAAATCTCGTATAATTCGTAAAAAGTTTAAAACTTAGAGAATATTTCTTGGAAATTCAGATAAATTCGCTAAAATAGTAACAAGTTTTATTGGGACGGATACCTGAATCCGATGTGCTAATCGTATGTTAAGGGAAATAATATGAGAATAGGAATACCTAAAGAATCCTTAGCAGGAGAAAAAAGAGTTGCAGCGACGCCAGTGAATGTAAACCAATTATTAGATCTTGGTTTTGAAGTGATGGTGGAGAAACAAGCAGGTGCTGGCGCTGGATTTTCTGATGCTGCTTACAAAGAAGCTGGAGTAAGGGTCTCTGCTAAAAAAACAGTCTGGAATTCAGATATTATTTATAAAGTAAATGCGCCTACAGAATCTGAAATTGCCAGTATGAAAAAAGGAGCGATACTAGTAAGTTTTATTGCTCCTGCGCAAAATCCAGATTTAATTCAAGCATTAAATGAAAAACAAATTACAGTATTGGCCGTGGATATGGTCCCACGTATTTCTCGTGCCCAATCAATGGACGCACTCTCATCTATTGCTAATATCAGTGGTTATAGAGCAGTGATAGAAGCGGCTAATGAATTTGACCGTTTCTTTTCTGGACAAATTACTGCGGCAGGGAAAATTCCACCGGCAAAAGTGCTTGTGATTGGCGCGGGTGTTGCTGGGTTGGCTTCAATTGGTGCAGCGGGTTCATTAGGTGCAGTAGTAAGAGCCTTTGATACCAGATTGGAAGTCGCTGAACAAATTGAATCAATGGGAGGAGAGTTCTTAAAACTAGATTTTCCTCAAGAAGCTGGTGGTAGTGGCGATGGCTATGCCAAAGTGATGTCGGATGAATTTATTGCCGCAGAAATGAAGTTGTTTGAAGAGCAAGCGAAGGATGTGGATATCATCATTACAACTGCTGCTATTCCTGGAAAACCTTCTCCTAAACTCATCACTAAAGAAATGGTGGATTCTATGAAACCAGGTTCTGTGATTGTTGATTTGGCAGCACAGGGGGGTGGCAACTGTGAATATACTGTTCCTGGAGAGAAAATCGTTACTCCTAATGGTGTAATTGTGATTGGTTATACCGATATGGCGAATCGTTTGGCAGGACAGTCTTCGCAATTATATGCAACCAATCTAGTCAATTTAACTAAATTAGCATGTCCAGAAAAAAATGGAGAATTTGACTTAAATTTTGAAGATGTCATTATTCGCAATATGACGGTTTGTCATCAGGGTGAAGTAATGTACCCGCCGCCACCTATTCAAGTGTCAGCAGCACCTAAAGCACAACCAGCTGTTCAGGCCAAAGCTCAAGATGCACCGAAAAAAGAAAAAAAAGCCACACCATTGTGGAAAAAATTAATGCCTCTAGTGATTGGTATTATTGCTATTTTATGGGTTGGTGCTTACGCTCCAGTAGAGTTTCTGAACCATTTTATGGTATTTGTTTTGGCTTGTGTGGTTGGATACTATGTGGTTTGGAATGTTACTCATTCATTACATACTCCTTTAATGTCTGAGACAAATGCCATTTCAGGAATTATTATTATTGGGGCATTGGTACAAATTGCTCATGATAATTTTTGGGTAAGTTTGCTGGCATTTATTGGAATTTTGCTCGTAAGCATTAATATATTTGGTGGCTTTTCAGTCACTAATCGTATGTTAAATATGTTTCGTAAAGACTAGGAGTTAATATGACACAGGGATTAGTAATCGCAGCATATATTGTTGCTGCACTATTGTTTATTTTTAGTTTGGCAGGTCTTTCGAAGCAAGAAACAGCTAAAATAGGCAATTATTGTGGTATTTCGGGGATGACTATTGCTTTGATAGCAACTATTGCAAGTGATAGTGTCAATGGCTTGGGTTGGATAATATTAGCCATGGTAATAGGTGGTTCAATTGGTCTTTACCTAGCCAAAAAAGTAGAGATGACTCAGATGCCTGAGTTAATTGCTATTTTACATAGTTTTGTGGGCTTAACAGCAGTTTTTGTTGGGATTAATAGTTTCATTGATTCAAGTGTAGTTAGCTCTGATATGCATTTTATTCATCTAATCGAAGTCTTTTTAGGCATATTCATTGGTGCGGTGACTTTTACTGGATCAATTGTCGCTTATGGCAAATTGAGCGGAAAAATAAAAAGTGCGCCGTTAGTATTATCTCATAAAAATCTTTTGAATATTGGTGCATTAGTGGTATCTCTATTGTTGATGATTTGGTTTGTACAAGTTGAATCTTGTTTGCCTTTAATTGCTATATTAATTATTGCTTTACTGTTTGGATGGCATCTAGTTGCGTCTATTGGTGGAGCAGATATGCCTGTTGTGATTTCGATGTTGAACTCATATTCAGGATGGGCAGCAGCAGCAGCTGGATTTATGCTAGGAAATGACTTGTTAATTGTCACCGGAGCTTTGGTAGGTTCAAGTGGTGCTATTTTATCGTATATCATGTGTCAAGCGATGAATCGTTCGTTTATTTCCGTGATTGCGGGAGGTTTTGGCAATGAAAATATTTCAGCTGTTGGTGATGAAGCAGGTGAGTATAAAGAAGTCAACGCGGATGAAGTAGCAGAGTTACTAAAAAATGCTTCTAGTGTTGTCATTACACCAGGATATGGTATGGCAGTTGCTCAAGCTCAATATCCTGTAGCAGAGATGATAAAGAAATTAAGAGATCAAGGAATAGATGTTCGCTTTGGTATTCATCCAGTCGCAGGAAGATTACCAGGACATATGAATGTGCTATTAGCTGAAGCTAAGGTTCCATATGATATTGTATTGGAAATGGATGAGATTAATGATGACTTCGCTAATACAGATATCGTGTTAGTGATTGGTGCTAATGACACGGTTAATCCAGCAGCAAAAACAGATCCTAATAGTCCGATTGCAGGCATGCCCGTATTGGAAGTTTGGAATGCTAAAGATGTGATTATATTCAAGCGTTCAATGAATACTGGTTATGCAGGTGTACAAAATCCATTGTTCTTTAATGAAAATAGTGCGATGTATTTTGGCGATGCGAAAGATTCTGTGGATGAAATAATAAAAAGATTATAAAAGTCATTGAGTAGGTGGGTTATATAATAGAAAGAAAGGGATAATATTGAATGGTTATGTTACCATTTCTAGCGGGAGGTTTTCCTTAGCTGAGAGCAATCCTTGTAAAACAGAAGGTGTAAAGAAGGTGGAATCAATACATGGGGATTTTACGGGAGAGGTTTGTGGGGATGTAACAAAAGATTCTAAATTTTCAAAAATTAAAATTGGGATGTCAGCAAAGCAAGTGCAAGACTTAATAGGACAACCTACGGATACAAGTTCGCATGCTACAGGTAAAAATTGGGTTCCTTATTATTTTGGCAGTGATAGATCAAGAACAATGTATTATTATAAGGATCATGGACGGTTAACTTTTGCTAAAAATGGATCTAGACTATTTAGAATTGAAGTAGATTCTACTGAAGATGGTTATTATTAATAAAAAAAACAGAGCTTTTTTGCTCTGTTTTTTTTATTTTAGAGGAAAATTATTTTATTTACTATTCCATTTTGATATCTTGATAGAAAGGTGAGGGGGCTTTTGATAATTTTTTTAAGAATTTAAAGTATTAACAATTGATAGAATTTTTATATTCTATCTAACAATTCGTAGTTTATGCATCCATTGACCTAAATGACCATCGGGTTTAAAGCACTTTAGTGAAAGCCATAAGTCTAATAAACTAATAATAGAATCCAACATAAATTCGCCATTTAAAATAGCCTGAATAATTTCCTGATGATTCATTTTTTGAAAGTAGTTGACTTCACCATCAAGATTATGAGGATTAAGGTCATTAGTTGTTTGTAAATGGTAAACATGCAAATATTCACGATGTACACCGCGATGGACTTCACGAAAACTAAAATAAGTTTTTGATTGCAATATTGATTTCAATTGACTGGCATGGATCCCCGCTTCTTCAAAACTTTCTCTTACAATTGATGTATGTGGAGATTCACCTGCACTAATACCACCACAGGCAATATTATCTAATTGATTGGGGCTGACCTCTTTATGAGAACTTCTTTTAGCAATCCAGTGCATTATGGTGTTATCACTATTTAAGAACCAAGCATTTAAGTGAACTGCATGACTTTTTAATCCTAAGGGTCTAAAAGCGGAACGTTCGAGTTGAAACAATATGTTGTTGTCTTGTGCATCAAAAACATCAAATAATTCATTTCTCCAGCCATCATAAATTTTTTGCTCATGCCAATTCCAAGTGGTACTTGTAAGAATCTTAGCCATTGAGTACCAATCTTGGGTTTGTATATAAACACTATTATTTTTCTCTTGTGCGTAACAAGATAAATCTTCGAGAATTAGCTTTTTAAATTTAGGGCTTAATAGACCTAATTGACAGCCATTTAAATACAAGTTCTGATATTCAGATAAAACAGGATTTAATTGAGGTTGTAAAAATGCCAAGATCTCATTTTGCTGTTCTTTGTTAATATAGTTATCGTACATAATAATGTTCAGGATATTTTGCTAACAAAATGCCACTTTCTTGAAATTCATTATATATTTTCTGAAGAATTTCTGAATGCGTTTCTGCAGCAGGAGGATAGAGTCGATTAATCCAGTAGGATGCTTTAATTTCAATGCCAATAGGGTCTATTTGGTGGATAACGACGGCGATTTTCTTTTTATTATTAACATTAGCATGTTGGTGTATGTTTTTTTCTATAATATTAATAGCCTCTGTGATATTGCTTTCGTGCGCTAATTTTAAGGAAAATTCTTGTAAAAATTCTTTGGCTAGCATGCTTTCATTTTTAACAACATCTGAGATTATCTTTTCATTCGGAATAAGTGCTTCTATGCCATCATGCGATTTTAGCGTAACAAAACGTGTAGAAATATTTGTGACATAACCGGTAACATCATTGACAGTAATCTTATCGTGAATACGCACAGATTGATCAAGCAAGATGACAAATCCTGAAATATAATTACTCACAATGTTACGTAAACTAAAACCCAAGCCAGCAGCAAAAGCACCACCTAAAATAGTGAGTGCGGTAATATCGATACCGAAAATAGGTAAAATAATAGTGACAGCAATAAAAATAATCAAAAATTTTAAGATTTTAGAAACAATTAATTTAAAATTTTCATCTACGTTTTTAACAGACATAATTCTGGTTTCGATAAAGCGACCCAGCCAAAGGGCTACAATAAAAGCAGTGATAGACCAAAATATACCTACAACTAAGGTAAAAACGCTGATGGATATTTTTCCAATAGAAAGTTGAATCGTTTGACTAAATGCGATAAGCGACTTACCCACACCAGTAAACCATAAAATAAAGACGGCCACGAATAAGATAATGGCAATTTTTTTACCATGCTCAGAAAGTCGGTAGGGAATGACATAGGCCAGTAATTTTGCAACGAGCATAAACAATATAATCCACAAGCTCATAGCGGTAACTAGATATAACCAAAATGGAAAATAATCAAAATATGTGATGCTAATGGCGGTTCCTATACCACTTAACAACCAGATAATAAAAGGAATGAATAGATAACTAAACGATATTTTTGACAGAGCAGTCGAGCTATCTTTGATCTTCTTAATGATTAAAAAAGTAATTAATAACCACAATGAAACCATTAATAACTCTAATAAAGAATTTTTAGAAAATAAAACTTTCTGAACATTATTAGTAAAATAAAAAGGAATACTCAGAAAGCCTGTGTAAACCTCTTGTATGTTGGTCAATAAATCTTTAGACATCGCTTATCCAGTTATATATTAATTGGCTTTAGTATACTATTTTTCTTTGTATAAGAAAAAGTAAGCTTCCCCATTGTTTTGAAAATAGAAATATTCTTTAAAAAAGCAAATAGTTTAAAAAATCACCACTGAGTAGTGAAGAAATATTTGGGACTATCAAATTTATGAATGAGAAAATACTTTTAAAGCATATTTGAAGTGTAATCAAGTCAAATAAAGAGAGATGATTGTTGAGCTAAAGAATATGATATCTCTAATACTCTTTACCTTAAATACTTTGTCTATTAAGAGTATAATCAAAAAGAAATTATAAAATTCAATTCATTTAGGAGATAAAAAATTTATCTTTGATTTTCAGGACAATCTTTTAAAGCAATTATTTTTTGATTGTCTAGAAAAATATAACCATCTTTTACATACAATTTTCTATCGTCGCGTTTAATTTTATATTTTTGAAGGCATTGGTTCACACTAATTTTTCTACCATTTGAATTGAGGATAACATCGCCTGATTTTCCATCTTGACCAAAAGTAGAGGTTCCACCATCTACATTAACAGAGCCACTAATTGTAGTATAAGTAAAAGTATTTAAAAATAATAAGAATAAAAATAAAATTGTTTTTATTGAGTTTTTCATTTCACTAAAACCTTAAAGGAGAAAAAGTAAAGCTTTTATGTAGTTCCTCTAGACTATCATAGTGTTGATAACCCTTTGGAATAATAAAATCTTGTTTTGTATTTTGCTTACCCGCCACTTCACTAATTAACACAAATTCTTTTTCATTCATAATGGTTTCTTTGAAATAATGAATAATTTCTTGCTTATTAGTGTTTTCTACTTGCTCAGCGAGTTGTTTAAAGATTGGGGTATTGGTGTTGTTAAGTTCAAAATCTTCATAATGACGATTGATTTCATCTCTTGTATTGCATGGGTTTTCTTGTAATTCTTTTAAAATAGTTGTTTTAAATTGATTAAATTCTTTATCAGACATACTTTCTAAAGTGGCTAATGCCTCAGCGTAATATGCTTGTATATTTTGATAAAGAGCTTTAGGAGAAGTATTGGGACTTTCAATAAAAAAGATTAATGCATTATGTATATTATCTAATGCATAACCACTCACCGAAGCAGTATAACCTAATTGTTTTTCAGTTCTTAAACGATGAAAAAAAGAGTCTTGAAGCATTCGTCTTAAAAAAGTATTATAAAACCTATTTTCTAGAAAAGTATTAGAGGGAGAATAATAAGTGATAATAATGGCATTATTTTTATTATTAATCTTTTTGGTATAAACGATTTTTTGTGTTTTTATTTCTGGAAAACGTTGAATAGGATATTGTGGATACTCGCTAGGGAAGATGGACTCAATCGAATCAGCAATGTTTAAAACTTGTTTAGGTGGAGATGGATAGCAACGGTTTTTATTTTGGTCTATTTTG
>WNLJ01000010.1 GCA_017114885.1 Neisseriaceae bacterium PsAf
AGTCGCATTAGGCAAACCACTACGATCATAGCCTGTTACTTGATTATTCACTGCTCGCTCCTTACTGGTCGTGACAACTCGCTAATAACAAAAGCACACTTAAATATAATATTCGATGCAACATCTATTCTCCTTAAAAAAGTCTCCTTAAAAAGCTTTATTACCCACAATGCTACATAAAGATAATATAATACCAATAACGAACTACTAACTGTAAGATAGTTATTATATTATGCTAAACTCCTGCTATATCAAATGATTAAAATATAAACTATATTTTCGAAATACAACTCATTGTTGAATTTCCTCTACCTAAATCCCTCATAAAACCTATTGTTTAATCTGGTCGCATAAGTAAAATCCCTATTGCCAATAAAAAAAATTTATAATATGATTAAATTTTATTAAAGACTCCATGTAAAACAACTACTATGACCTTAACTGATTTAAAATACCTCATCGCAGTATCTCAAGAAAAACATTTTGGGAAAGCAGCTCAGAAATGTTTCGTAAGCCAACCTACGCTTTCGATTTCTATCAAAAAACTAGAAGATGAATTGGATGTTAAAATTTTTGATAGAAGCTCTAGTGAGATTATTACCACCCCTATAGGTGCAAAAATAATTGAACAAGCTAAAAAAGTGATTGAAGAGTCCAATAAAATTAAAATGATTGTTAGCGAAAAGCAAGATGAGCTGTCTGGTGAATTTAAGCTGGGTCTTATTTTTACCATCGCCCCCTATATTCTACCTAAGATGATCACTAATCTTATTCAGCTTGCCCCCAAAATGCCACTCATGCTGGAAGAAAATTACACTTCACACTTACTTGAAATGCTAAAAAATGGTGAATTAGATGCCATAATTGCAGCCGATCCAATAGATGAAACAGGAATTGAAACCATTCCTTTATATGAAGAACCTTTTTTCGTTATTGTTCCTAAAGGACACCCTTTTGAAGAATACGATCAAATCAGCACCAAACAATTAACCAGCGAAAAAATATTACTATTAACCGAGGGTAATTGTCTAAGAGATAATATCCTAGATAGGTGTAAGGAATTAGCTGCACAGCAAAGAATTCAAGGCTTAACCAACTCGCTACAAGGCAATTCTATAACAACTGTTCGTTATATGGTTGCAAGTGGTTTAGCAATCAGTATTCTACCTTCTACCGCTTTATACGAAAACGATCATACTATATTTAGTATTATCCCTTTCGAAAACCCAGCGCCTAAAAGAACGGTTATTTTATGTTACCGTAAAAATTTCTTTATGACCAAAGCCATAGATGCAATCAAAGAAACTGTTTTTGCTTCCAATCTCGCTGGTGTTAGTTTTATTAAATAATAAAAAACCGCCTCCAGGGTGGTTTTTTATTATTTTCGATATGATTAGTTTTTATCAGTATCTACTAATTTATTTTTAGAAATCCAAGGCATCATAGAGCGCAGTTGCTTACCCAAAACTTCAACTTGATGCTCCTCATTCAATCTTCTTCTTGCGGTCATAGACGGATAATTCATACTACCCTCTGCAATAAAGTTTTTAGCATAATCTCCATTTTGAATACGAGTTAATGCTTTTTTCATCGCTTGTTTAGATTGACTATTAATTACTTCTGGACCAGTAACATACTCACCAAATTCTGCATTATTAGAGATAGAATAATTCATGTTCGCGATACCGCCTTCATAAATTAAATCTACAATCAATTTCATTTCATGCAAACATTCAAAATAGGCCATTTCTGGTGCATAACCAGCTTCAACCAAAGTTTCAAAACCTGCTTTGATCAATTCAACACATCCACCACACAATACTGCTTGCTCTCCAAATAAATCAGTTTCTGTTTCTTCTTTAAATGTGGTTTCAATCACCCCGCCTTTAGTGCCTCCATTAGCAGCAGCATAAGATAAAGCAATTTCTTTGGCTTTTTCTGATTGATTTTGATAAACAGCAATTAAACTAGGAACCCCACCACCTTTAACAAATTCACTTCTAACTGTATGACCAGGTCCTTTTGGCGCAATCATAATCACATCCAAGTCTTCACGAGGCACGATTTGATTGTAATGAATACAAAACCCATGAGCAAAAGCAATCGTTGCTGCTTTCTTTAAATTCGGTTCAATTTCACTCTTATAAACTGCTGGTTGATCTTCATCTGGCAATAAAATCATCACCACATCTGCTGCTTTTGTGGCATCCGCCACTGATTTAACTTGGTGTCCGGCTTTTTCAGCTTTATCCCAAGAGCGTCCTTTTCTTACCCCTACAATGACATTAACACCAGAATCTTTTAAGTTCGCAGCATGCGCATGTCCTTGAGAACCATAACCAATTATTGCTACTGTTTTACCTTTAATTAAAGATAAATCAGCATCTTTGTCATAATAAACTTTCATAATACCATCCTCATATTAATTAAACTTTCATAGTTCTTTCGCCACGTCCAAGACCTATAGCCCCTGTTCGAACTATCTCTAAAATACTCGTTTGACCAATCAAGCCAATAAAAGAATCAACTTTATCACTGGTCCCCGTTATTTCTGCTGTTAATGTTCTTTCAGTCACATCAACCACATTACCTCGATAAATTTGAATAAGCTCCAAAAATTCTTTACGATCTTTGGCCGTTGTTCTAATTTTGATTAGAATCAACTCCCGTTCAGTAAATCTACTCTCATTCAAATCACAAACTTTCACTACTTCAATAAGCTTGTTTAATTGTTTTAGGATTTGCTCAATCATTCGCTCATCGCCTTGGGTTGTTAAGGTCAATCGAGATAATGTTTTATCATCTGTCACATTCACGGATAAAGAATCAATATTGTAGCCTCTCGCAGAAAACAAGCCCACTACTCGACTAAGTGCGCCTGATTCATTTTCCATTAAAATTGAAATGACATGTCTCATGGCACACTCCTTATATCATAATTCCTATCCTTGACATCAAATACATCTGAATCTTTTGCTGTTTCTCTCATATGAGGAGGCAACAACATTTCATCAAGCCCCTTGCCATTACCCACCATAGGATAGACATTTTGCTCTCTACTTGTGACAAAATCCATAAAAACTAAACGATTTTTAAGTTTAATCGCTTCTTTCAATGCAGGTTCTACATCCGCTTTGGTTTCAATACGCATACCAACATGTCCATAGGCTTCTGCCAATTTAACAAAATCAGGCAATGAATCCATATAAGTGTGCGAATAACGATTGTCATAATAAAATTCTTGCCACTGTCTTACCATCCCTAGGAAATGATTATTCAAATTAATTACTTTTATGGGCAAATTATATTGATAACAAGTTGATAACTCCTGTATATTCATCTGAATTGAACCATCTCCTGTCACACAAAATACATCTTCTTCAGGCAATGCAAATTTAGCACCCATCGCGTATGGCAACCCTACCCCCATCGTACCTAAACCACCTGAATTTAACCATTGTCTTGTTCTCTCAAAAGGATAATATTGAGCAACGAACATTTGATGTTGACCAACATCCGAAGTAATAATTGCATTATTATTAGTTAATTTAGCCAGAGTTTCTATCACATATTGTGGTTTTACTAAATCTGTTTCATTATCATAATAAAAGCAATCTCTAGCGCGCCAGCCCTCTATGGTTTCCCACCATTTTTGTAAGTTCGCGCTATTTAAAATTAATTTTTTCTCTTGCCACATGCTTAATAAATCAGTCAATACCGAATTCACATCACCTACAATAGGAACATCTACTGGAACCCTTTTAGATATAGAAGAAGGGTCTATATCAATATGAATAATTTTCTTTTTAGCTTCTAAATATTTTTCCGGAACAGAAATAACACGATCATCAAATCTAGCGCCAATCGCCAATACTACATCCGCATTTTGCATGGCTAAATTAGCTTCATAACTTCCATGCATGCCTACCATACCAATAAACTGGGGATGAGACGATGGGTAAGCACCTAAACCCATTAAAGTACCAGTACAAGGCACTCCCAATAACTGGACTAATTTAATTAATTCTTGATCTGCATTTCCCAAAACAACACCACCACCATAATAAATAATAGGTCGTTTTGCTGAAGCAAGTAGTTGAGCTGCTTTTTTAATCTGTCCTTTATGACCCTTGGTCACTGGTTGATAGGAACGAATAAAAGGTTCTTCCTGTAAATAACAGAATTTACTTAATTCTTGAGTCGCATCCTTCGCTACATCAACAACAACAGGTCCCGGTCTTCCCGTTCTAGCAATATGAAAAGCTTTTTTAATAGTATCTGCCAATTCAGATGCTTTAGTAACTAAAAAATTATGTTTAACACAAGGACGAGTTACTCCAACCATATCAACTTCTTGAAAAGCATCAGAACCAATTGCCGGAGATGATACTTGCCCAGAAATAACCACAATAGGCACTGAATCACTATTCGCAGTCGCAATCCCTGTAACAGCATTGGTCGCACCAGGACCTGAAGTCACTAAAGCAACCCCAACCTCACCAGAAGCTCTGGCATAAGCATCTGCCATATGCACAGCAGCTTGCTCGTGTCTTACTAAAACATGTTGAAAAGCATTTAATTGAAAAATGGCATCATAGATTTCAAGAACAGCACCACCAGGATAGCCAAAAACGTGTGTCACGCCTTCAGACTTAAGACTCTGCACAATAATATGTGCACCAGAAATTTGCATATTCACCTCTTTTCTATTTTAAATCTGAGATTGAAATCTTGCCCTTATTAACAATGCTTTGTCAGCTACTCCAACCAACGACGATTTAGGGTACGTGATGATTAAAAATAGTCAAATCGGCAATCATCCAATAACTTCAGTTTAAATCTGGGTTATTTAAATCACATTTGATTGCTTAGGTTATCTCATTTCATCTCTTTTTTCAAGATTCCAACAGGAAAATTACTCTTTATCTTTTTTCTTAACAACTTTTAAATGACTTTCTCTTTTGGGCTCTTTTATATTTTTGACGTTAGATTTCTCCGACGTCTTTTCTTTTCTCGGTTGAGAGGCATCAAGAGGTTTACTGTGTTCTTCTATTGGAAAAGTCAACATTAAATCAGTATCTTCACGTGCGTAAATTGCTAACACATGACCCATAGGGATAATCACTTCTCTAATTTCCCCAGAGAATCTTGCGCTGAAGTGCACAACATCATTCTTAATTTCAATATCAGGACAGGCCAACATGCTTATATTTAAAGTAATGGCATTATCATTAACAAACTCTGATGGCACTTGAGTAAAGTCATTTACGAATACATGAATATAGGGAGTAAAATTCTTATCTGTTATATATTCATAAAAAGAACGAACTAGATACGGCTTAAAATCAGTAGGTAACATCTCTATTTTCTCATGGCTTTTTCGGCAGGGGTTAATGCTTCAATAAAGGATTCTCTTTGGAAAATTCTCTCTCTATATTTTAAAATAGCAGCACAAGATTCCCCTAAATTAATATCGTAATAATCTAAACGCCACAATAGTGGTGCAAGTGCAACATCTAATAGAGAAAAATCATCTCCCAAAATATATTTATTTTTAGCAAACATAGGTGACAAAAGGGTTAAACCCTCAGCAATATTTTGTCTAGCTGCATCTTGCTCTTTTTCCTTAATATTATATTTTTTCTTCCCTTCTCCCGATTCTAAATTAATAGACTCTAAAATCTGCACTTGTGAGAAAATTTCTTTTTCTAGGCGATACATAAACAACCTTCCTCTGCCACGAGTAATTGGATCTGCTGGCATCAACTGAGGATGAGGAAAACGTTCATCGATGTACTCATTAATAATATTTGATTCATGTAAGGTTAAATCACGTTCCACTAAAACTGGAACCTGATTATATGGATTCATTAATACCAAATCTTCTGGTTTATTAAAAATATCTACGTCTTTAATTTCAAAGTCCATCCCTTTTTCATAAAGAACAATGCGACACCTTTGACTAAAAGGGCAGGTAATGCCCGAATACACAATCATCATACAATTATCCAATCTAAAACATAAATAATAATAGTGTGATTATAGCAAATTTCAGATTTTTTCTCCACTTTTTTAATTGTAACTATTTGTTTAAATTGGATTTTTTTCATCAAAGAAAATAACCTCTAACCCGAATTTTTCCTGAATATGTTCTCCGAGTGCCAATACCCCGTATCGCTCTGTTGCATGATGCCCTGCCGATATAAAGGCGACATCTGTTTCATTGGCAAAATGATACTGAGCCTGAGAAGCTTCACCTGTTACAAAGACATCAACATCTTGAGCAATTGCTTCTAAAAAGAAATTTTGACCTCCTCCTGTACACCATCCAATTTTTTTTATTTCTTTATTCGGTCTACCAATCACGAGTGGTTTTCTTTTTAACTCTATTTCTAATTGCATCTCTAAATTATTCAAAGACATCTTGTTTATTAATTCCCCTACACATAACAATCCTTGTTCTCCAGTAGTCTTTTGGCATACCCATTGCATTTTTTTAGCAAGTTGAGCATTATTTCCTAATTCTGGATGAGCATCTAAGGGCAAATGATAAGCGACTAAATTAAGATCAAATTTTAATAATTCTTGTAGTCTTTTCTTTTTCCAACCAGTAACAACATCAGCTTCATTTTTCCAAAACATTCCATGATGAACCAATAGCATATCCACGTTATTTTTGGTGGCAAAATCAATCGCTTTCAAACTCGCTGTAACTGCAGTGACTATTTTTAATACTTCCTCTTTTCCTTCAACTTGAAGTCCTAATGGTGAGTAATCAGAAAACAAATCTATGTTTAATAATTGATTTAAATAATTTAGTAATTTTTCTCGTTTCATTTCTATATTCCGTTCTAATTAGTCATTACAATCTTGATGTAACTATATATTATCATTTAAAATACTCCTTTCAATGAACAAGATTCTAATACCATGTATAAAAAAGTTATGCTTTCCTTTATCTCTATTTTCACATTCACTCTCTCTCAACCAATATTAGCTACAGAGATACCTACTCCCAATCAGATAATCGAAACGGTTGTTTTACAAAGAGAGGAAGTTCGCTCCTATATTCCAAAAAATATTGTAATTGCCCACAGAGGAACGACCTACTGGGCTCCTGAAGAAACGGAAGCAGCCTACCGATGGGCAAGAAACATAGGTGCAGACTACCTAGAAGCTGATTTACAACTAAGTAAGGATGGCCTTATTTTAACCTTACACGATACTGATTTAACCCGAACAACCAATATACAGGAAGTATACCCCTCAAGAGCTAAAAATACGACCAACACCTTCACCTACCAAGAATTATTAAAGCTAGATGCAGGTTCTTGGTTCAATCAAGCTTACCCATCTCGAGCTAGAGCAGGATTTAAAAATCTAGAAATTTTAACCTTAGAAGATGTGATTAAAATTGCGGAAGGTTATAGAATACAAAGAGATAAAAACAATCGTAGAATTGTTCGAAAAGATGGTAGTTTTGCTTATGTTAAAGATGAAAAAGACAATGGTCATCGTCCTGGTATTTATATAGAACTTAAGGAGCCCGAATTAAACCCAGGTATTGAGAAAAAACTCGAACAAGAGTTAAACAGACTAGGATGGAATATCATAAAAAAACCAGAAAACTCCAAACAATTTTATCTTGATGGAAAAGTTAATATTGGCCATACTGATGGAAAACTAATATTACAAACTTTCTCAGAAGAAAGTTTAATTAATATTCAAAAAATATTCCATGCTCAGATCCCTACTACCTTTTTAATAGAGTGGTATGACGGCAAATTCGAAAACAACTACCCTAGCAGTTCATTACAAAAAAAAGTGGACTTTGCCAATCAACATCAAGCTACTTTTTTAGGGCCTTCTATTGAAAAGAAAAATCATCCTGACTATTGGTTACCTTCCCTAATGACACATAAAAAAAATCAACGCTTTTCTAATTGGATTCATCTGCAAAAACTAGACATACATCCTTATTCATTTGATACACTTAAACAAATGGAAAGCTGGAAAAATTTAGTCGAAGGAATGTTT
The DNA here is from genome assembly GCA_017114885.1 of Neisseriaceae bacterium PsAf. GTDB lineage: Bacteria > Pseudomonadota > Gammaproteobacteria > Burkholderiales > Neisseriaceae > QFNR01. The sequence continues at coordinate 8,038 of WNLJ01000010.1, forward strand.
ACCAACCGTGCTGATTTAAGTGTTTCATTTTACAAAAAAAAATGAATTAAGACCTCAAAATTTATTAACCATAAAAAATAGCAAAAAATTATTAGATGAATTAGGCTATTAAGTAACTTTTACCTTGGGAGAAATCCATGGAATCACCAAACAAAGAAAATAACATCCAGTATTGGTCTAAGTGCAAAGTTAAAGACTTGTATAATCTTCCTTTCATGGATTTAATCTATAAAGCGGCTAGCATACACCGTGAAAATTTCAATCCCAATGAAATACAAGTTTCAAGTTTACTATCCATTAAAACAGGTGGCTGTCCAGAAAATTGTGCTTATTGCTCACAATCAGCACACCATAAAACAGGCATCAATAAAGAAAGTTTGATGCCATTAGATGAAATATTAGAAAGGGCTCAAATCGCAAAATCTAGAGGTGCTTCGCGATTTTGCCTTGCAACAGCGTGGAGAGGGCCAAGACCGAGAGATATTAGCTATTTAACTAATATTATTCAGGAAGTTAAAAATTTAGGTCTGGATACTTGTGCTTCTTTCGGACTACTGGAAGAAGGAATGGCTGAATCTTTAAAAGATGCTGGATTGGACTATTATAATCATAATCTAGACACCACTCCTGAAAATTATCAAGCTATTATACAAACCAGAAATTATGAAGACAGGATCAATACCATTCAACACATACAACATGCTGGCCTAAAATTATGTTGCGGAGGGATTATAGGGATTAATGAAAATGAGGATGATAGAGCAATGTTTATTGCCAATCTTGCCAACCTAGAACCTCAACCAGAAAGCGTCCCTATTAATCAATTGGTTAAAATACAAAATACACCTTTAGAAAATGCTAAAGAGCTAGATTGGACGGATTTTGTAAGAACAATTGCTATTGCTAGAATTACAATGCCCAAAAGCCATATCCGTCTTTCTGCAGGTAGAAACATGCTTGACGAAGCGGCCCAAGGTTTGTGTTTTCTAGCAGGTGCTAACTCTATATTTTTCGGAGATAAATTATTGACTACAGAAAATAATGAAGAGTCTTTTGATTTAAAACTTATGCAAAAATTGAATTTAATACCTGAAAAACCTAACTTTCCTGAATAAAAACCCATTCAGTTGCTGTCGATAAATCAGGATGATACACATAATTTTCTAAATTAAATTCTTTTAAGTCTTCACTATTGCTTATTTGCTGCTCTGCTGCATAACGAACCATCAAGCCCCGAGCATATTTAGCCAAAATTCCTACTACTTGGTAGCGCCCATTCTTAGGATTCATTCTCTTAAATACGGGAGTGATAACAGGGTAAGGTATCTTCTTAAAATCCAATACTTTTGCATATTCTTGTGATGCCAAATTGATTAAACACTTACCCTCTTGTTGACTATCATTTTGTAATTCTTGAGTAATATATGCATCGAGTAGTCCATCCCAAAATTGATATAAATTCTTAGCACCTTCTATTGATAAAGGCGTTCCCATTTCTAAACGGTATGGTGGAATTGTATCACCAGGTTTTAAAACACCATACAGTCCAGAGAGAATCAATAAGTGATTTTGTACATACTGCTTTTCTACTCCACTCAAGCTAGAATAGTCAAGGCCACGATAAACATCACCAGCAAACAACTCTATTGCAGGATACATTTGAGCAGATCCAGATAAAATATCTTGATATCTTTGCTTGTTTTGCCAAGCCAATTTATCAGAAATCTTCATCAAAGAAGCAATTTCTTGTGGTGAATAAGTACCAAGCACCTCTAGTAACTCTTGAGCCTGGTTTTGAAAAGTAGGAGCATGAAAATTTGTCTGATTACTTTCAGATTCATTCATCTTTTTTGCTGGAGATAGTATAAAAATCATTATCACCTTTCAAAAAAAAAAGGTTCCAACCGGAACCTTTTTTATATAAAATCTAATTAGTTAGTAGGTTGTTCAATTTCGATTCTCTTAGTTGCACGAACCTTGATATCAACTCTACGATCTGGCTCAATACAATCGATTTGAGCTAAACGTTTTTTAGCTGCGTTTTTGATTCCAGCTACTTGAGCTTGACATTGTTCTGTCATACGAGCTTGACTTTCACCATAACCAACTGCAGAAATAATTTCAGCAGGAACACCTTGGCTGATTAAGTAGTCTCTTACAGAATTAGCACGACGTTCAGAAAGTGCTTGGTTATAATCTTCTTTACCCATAAAGTCAGTGTGACCTTCAATCACTACAGACTCAACTTGAATACCTTGTTCGGTAATTTTAGCTGCAGCATTATTCAACGTTTGAATTGCTTCCGGACGTAATGTAGATTTATCGAAACCAAATAAGAAATTACTGCTTAAACTAATTACTGAATCTTCAAATTGAACAGGAACTTCACCACCACATTCAGGTGCTTTAGTTTCTAAAAATGAATTTTGCCAACATTCATCGTAGCTGTTCTTAACAATTTTGCCATCAGTCAAACTTGTTTCAGTATAACCAGGATGGTCATGCTGAGCAGCAAACACACTAGTAGAAGCAAATAACGCAAGTAATACTGCGCTTAATTTTAGCTGTTTGGTCATTATTATTTCCTCTATAAAAAATTATGCAACACTTAATTAAACACTATATATTGTCTGATCAAGCCTAAAATTAAAACATCACATGTTTAACTCTTAAAATAATACACGCGACACACGTAAATCCATACACTTACTATAATGATAGGCCTAAACTCTGTCAAGACATACAAGCCTAATATATCCATATATCTCAAGCTAAATAAGCAATCCTTCCGTATCATTATATTGCATCATCAAAAACAAGCCAATAAACAATCTATATTTAGTTAGACACTTTATTGACTTAAATTTAATCTCTTTTAAAACTATCTTAAAATTAATCCTATTTTAAAAAAATATGTTAAAAATTAAACATTTAAGATTATCAGCTAACTATTTGTTCAAGAATAATATATTTGAATATTTTTACTTCAGAAAACACAATTAGAATTGTATAAAAGTAAATATTAGTCTAATATTATCCGATGGTTTAAACTCACTGAAATTTTCTGTTGTTTTAGTGCTACAATTATCGCTCAACCAAACGAATAACCAAATATTTTTTGTTTTTCCTTAATTTTTAGGATTTTTAATGAAGTTATCTAATATACGTATGCGTACATATTTATCATATTTATACTTTTCAATAACAATTTTATGTATTTTTATCTCATCTAATTTAATTCACGCCAATGATGAACAAGAAATTAGGAATAAAGCTTCCTATTTATTCATGGCCCTTAGTTCTGAAATCCTATTGACAAAAGGATATGGTGATGTTGCACTCGATGCTTATTATAAGCTACTACAACAAACACAAGATGTAAAAATAGCAGAGCGTGCTACCGAAATAGCTTTAGCCAATAGAGATTTGGCAATGTCTAAGCAAATCCAATCTTTATGGAATAGCTATCATAAAAAACCATCGAATCATTTAAAAAATCTAGCTTGGGAGCAAGCAGTTCTTGAGAAAAATTACTCTTATTTGTTTAACAATCTTGAGCGTGTACTGTCATCCACAACGCCACAAGAACAAAATTTTGTGTTCAATACAATGATCTCTCTTATTCTACAAGATATGTCTTTATCTAGATACGCTAAACAGATTAATACCATTACCAAACGATACCCTGACAATATAGACGCCATCATTACCAATGTAATATATTCTGCAGCTAGTCAAAATTATTCCTCAACTCAAAAGGCGATTACCCAGTTACATTCAATCTCTCCTAAACCCAATGAAAGAATTGTTGTTTTATTGAGATTCTTAAATGATGTTAATCCGACTTATCTTAATGATTTTTTCAAAAATCTACCTCCTGAAAAATATCAAAAAGAATGGATCTCTTTTTATATAGACCAATTCCTTAATCAAAAACAGTATGAACAAGCATCCGATATCATTCAAAAAGCTTTGGTTAATTTTCCTAGCAAACCACTGTACACACAGGCAGGTTATATTTCAGCCTTAAAAAATGAGCCTCAAAATGTATACAATCATTATTTCACTCAGGCTTATCAATTAGCAGATAAAGAGCAAAAAAATTATGTTGCTGCTTTTGCTGCTGCGGGTGCCTTAGCCAATAAAAGTCTAGATTTATGTCAATTATGGCTTAATAAAATACAGAGTCCTGACTACGAATACGATAAATTAATTATGCAAGGATTTATTGCTTATGATCAGGGCGATTACAAACGATTAAAAAAAATATTAACTCAAGCAGAAAAACTACCCCAGCTCTCTGGTGTTGTATATCAGTATGATCAGTATGCACGACTTAAGTTAGCCCAAATAGCTCAAACCGAAAAGGGTAAAAATGCCCTAAAAGAGGCAATCGTTTTAGAAAATTCAGTTCAAGGGAATGCACCTGAATTAACTGATATAAAAATGAGAATATTATTATATAAAGGTGACCTTTATGCTGATGATAAAAATTATACCCAGGCAGAACAAGCATATAGAGAGGCTGTTAGCATATACCCAGATGCTTTTAATCTTAATGCCCTGGGTTACACCCTTCTGGAATTTAACGACCAGAAAAAAAACAAGCAAGCTTTGACTATTCTTCAGCAAGCTTATGAATTAGATACAAGTTCTCCAGAAATTATGGATAGTCTCGGCTGGGCCTATGTGTTAAATGGCTATGTCAATAAAGGCCTACCATACTTAAGAAGGGCTTACCAAGCAATACAATCCAGTGAAGCGGGTTCTCACCTAGCTCATGCTTTATGGATTAGTGGAGATAAAGAAAGTGCCTTACAAATTATTCGCACTGAACTTAATAAAAACCCTTCAGATCCCTTCATGCAAAAAGTCATTAAAATAAATCGAATTTCAAAGAAAGAACTAAACTTATGAATCAGGCAAAATTTCGTTTTTTATCTTTTTTATCAGCTGTCTCCTTATTGTCTGGCTGTGCTACTCTGCCAAATGATAATGCTGTCTGGCAAGCTTACTCCAATCAGAACATAGATTTTAATGCTTTTGGTCGTCTATCTATAAAAGTTGAAACACGTGGTTCACATGGCAACTTTGATTGGAATAACCAGCACTCTGAAAATTTTAGCGTCATTGATATTAACACCCCTCTTGGCAACACCATAGGAGAACTATGTAAAGATTCTATGGGTGTGGTTGCTGAAAATAACAAAGGCGAAATTTTTACTGGAAAAAATGCTGCCGAATTAAGTGAAAGACTGCTCGGTTTCCCCGTCCCTATTGATTATCTTGATTTATGGGTCAATGGCTACGCTTCAACACAAGCTCCTTACAAAATATCTGGTAATAAACTGTACCAAGACAATTGGACCATCGAACGAGTATTGGATAAAAACCAACAACCTAAGGCGATAATGCTACAAAGAAATGAATTAAGTATGACTATCTTTTTTGATGAGTTTTCAAAGCTCAATCATCAAAATGATAACAACCAACATTTAATTTGTCCTAATAGAAGCTTATGAGCTATTATTTATCCCCAGCAAAATTGAATTTATATTTAAAAATCAAGGGGAAACGTGATGACGGCTACCACTTAATTGAATCCGTTTTTTCACTCATTAATTTGTTCGATATACTTGAGATTGAACCCACATTTAAAGATGAAGTCACTCTTGTTTCATCAAATAAAGAAATAGCTAATGAAGATAATTTAGTGGTAAGAGCCGCTTATTTACTCAAAGAAAAAACAAATAATAAAAATGGTGCTAACATCATTCTAAGTAAAAATATTCCTATGGGCGCAGGATTAGGCGGTGGTAGTTCTAATGCAGCTACTACTTTAATAGCACTTAACTATTTGTGGAAAACCTGCTTATCCGTATCTGAGCTAAGAGAAATTGGACTTCAACTAGGTGCAGATGTGCCTTTTTTCATTTTAGGTAAAAATGCCTTAGTCTCTGGTATAGGTGAGATTTTAAAGCCCATCCAGCTAGAAAAATCATATTATGTTGTCATCTTTCCCAATATACACATTTCTACAAAAAAATTTTTTCAGTCCTTAATCTTGACACAAAATGAAACTCCTAGCATAATTAGCGGTCTTGATGATGAGTCAATTGCAATAAATGACCTACAAACAACTGCTTTTAGTTTACACCCAGAAATGGAAACAATTAGTCAGTTGCTAGCACCGTTTGGTAAAGCTGTTATGACTGGTTCTGGCTCTGCACTTTTTATTAAAACAAAAAGCAAGGAACAGGCATTTTTAATAAAAAAACAATTACCTAATCATTTAAGGATTTTTTGTGTTGAATCTTTAGCACAGCACCCGTTAAATGGTTTAAAAATTTAGGGATACAGATGGGGAGTCGTCAAGTGGTTAAGACACTGGGTTTTGATCCCAGTATGCGGAGGTTCGAATCCTCCCTCCTCAGCCAAAATTCGAGCGTATGGGATAATCCTGTGCGCTCTTTTGTTTGTTGCGTTAATACGACTTTAGTAGGATTAGTTTTTAAAACACCTCTATTTTGTGGTATTCTTGCAAAACAATATACAGGCTCAAATTAATAATGTTTTGTAAAGTTATAAAATTTAACTCACTTTATGGAATTGACATGGCTTCTTACGACAGCTTAATGGTTTTTACGGGCAATGCGAATCCCGTATTAGCGGAAAATGTAGTTAAACATTTGGATATATCCCTTGGTAGAGCGAATGTAGGTACCTTTTCTGATGGGGAAACAGCAATAGAATTACTGGAAAACGTTAGAGGCAGAGATGTGTTTATTTTGCAATCTACCTGTCATCCAACAAATGATAATTTGATGGAAATTCTAACCATGGCTGATGCACTAAAAAGAGCTTCAGCTGGAAGAATTACTGCTGCCATTCCTTACTTTGGATATGCTCGCCAAGATCGCAGACCTCGTTCAGCACGTGTACCTATTTCTGCAAAACTGGTAGCTAACATGTTAGATAAAGCAGGAATTGATCGTGTCTTAACTGTAGATTTGCATGCCGATCAAATTCAAGGCTTTTTTGACATTCCGGTGGACAATGTTTACGCAACACCTATTTTGACTCATGATATTCAAGAGCAAAGATTAAAAAATATTATCGTGGTTAGTCCTGATATTGGTGGTGTGGTTCGTGCAAGAGCAGCAGCTAAAGTATTAAATAGTGAATTGGCTATTATTGATAAACGTCGACCTAAAGCCAATGTAGCAGAAGTGATGAATATTATTGGTGAAGTAGAAAATAAAACCTGTTTATTATTCGATGATATGATAGATACCGCCAATACTTTATGTAAAGCAGCCACTGCTTTAAAAGAAAAAGGCGCTAATCAAGTGTTGGCATACGCCACCCACCCTGTATTATCTGGTGGTGCTGTGCAAAGAATAAATGAATCAATTATTGATAAAGTAGTAGTAACTGATACTATTCCTTTATCTGAAGAAGCTCAATCTTCTAAAAAAATAAGACAAATTAGTATTTCTGGATTACTGGCTGAAACAATGCGTCGTATCAGCAATGAAGAGTCGGTTTCCTACTTATTTAATGAAGATTTAGCAAAACCGGGAGCTTTATTTCTCCCTTAACTAAAACCTATCTAGAAAATTGGTCGCGATTTTATCTAGATAATAATTTTTTGGAGTGTTAATTATGACAGAAGTAGTAAAAGCAAATAAAAGAGACGAGATAGGTACGCGTGCGAGCCGCCGCCTACGTAAAGAAGGATTGATTCCTGCTATTGTTTATGGTGAAAATCAAGAACCAGTAAATATATCAGTCGATCAAAACAAAATGTTCCATGCTCTAAATCGACCTGAATTTCATACCAGTTTGATTAATTTAGAGTTAGATGGCAAGACTTTAGAAGTAATTGTGCGTTCTTTTCAGATGCACCCTTTTAAACCTAAGGTTCAACATATTGACTTTCAGGTGGTTGATGCTAAAAAAACAATTAAAATTAAAGTTCCATTGGAATTTTTAAATGCTGAATCTTCAGCAGCTGTAAAACTCCATGGTGGTGCTATCTTTAGAATTGCTAATTCAGTTGAGGTTATTACCAAGCCGACTTCTATTCCACAAAAACTAACAGTCGATTTACGAGATATTCTTCCTGGACAAATTTTGCATGTATCTGATATTGAATTACCAGAAGGTGTCGAGTCAGTTGCCCTGAAACGTGGTAACAATCCACCAATCGTATCATCTTCAGGAAAGAGCAAATAAACAACCCTAAAAAAAAACCAAGCAGTGCTTGGTTTTTTTGATTCTTCTTTTGTGGTAAATATACATCATAAAAATAACCGCTTTAACCGCTTGTTACATCACGCTAACATACTATGCTGGTTTTAATTTTAAAATAAATGACAATATCTAATATAATCAACAAAGATTAACTATAAGGAAATAATCATGCGAATGAATAAGTCTTTGCTCACCTTAACATTAAGCACGTTACTAACAGCTCCATTAAGTTTTGCGGATGAAATCTCTAACATTATATCTGGTATCCCTGTTTTTATAGACGATATAGTCGCAGGCGGCCCTCTTAACTATATTCCTGACTTCCCACAAGAAAACCTAGATAAAAAGAAAGATGGCTATGAATTCAATAACTTGATTATTTTAGGAGATAGTTTAAGTGATCAAGGCTCTAGTGGTAGAAAATATCGATACATTGCTGGCGGTTATGAAAGCCCTATGTATTTAGATTATTTAAGTCTTGCATTTACTGGTAAAAATGCTGCGCCAGCAGATGCTGGTGGTATGAACTATGCACTTAGAGGAGCGAGTATGTTGAGAATTCAAGATGACCGCAGGAGCATTCAAGAACAATATGATTTGTATCTTAAACAACATGATTATAAGGCTGATCCTGACTCCCTTTATGTTTTATGGGGAGGAAATATGGATTTAAACGTGTTAGTCGCCAATAATGCTGTCAACATACTTCTTGGAAAATATGATTTAAATAAACCAGAATACACACTTAATGAATCACCTCAGGAAACAGCTGATATTGCACAAGATTTACTTAATCGTGGTGCACCATATGTATTTATTCCCAATATCCCAGATTCAACTATTTTCCCTTATAGTATGTTGGTTACAGTGGAACAAGTGGTAGAAACGATCTTTAAACCCATTAAAATTATTCCCTATACATGGATGATTAGCGCAGCAGGGCGTCAAGTTGACCACTATGCAAGAAATCCAAATAATACCGTCCAAGCAGACGGTCGATATTTCTTTCGTGAAAACCATATTAACGCGATGCAAAGTCAACTTTATTGGATGTTACCAAGACCTCTTATCGCTTTTATGTATGACGCTATTACCTATCTTCAAGATAAGACGGTTGGACAATATAACTATTCCCTTAATCAAGCATTAAGCAATGTGGATGGCAATATTGTTTATTTTGACTTTGATGCCTTATTAAATGAAGTAGCTTATAACTATAAAGATTATGGTATTGATACTGTTTTAGTTCCCACATGTACTTTGGGTTATTCTTCTCGTTTTTGTGATAGAGGTTCGCCTGAATACCACTCAGAAATTTCTTTATTTAGTGATTGGTTCCATCCTAGTCCAGAATTACATCTTATGATGGCGCAAACCATGCAAGCGATTTTTAATGCCCCTGTTTATGCAAGTTCTATTGCACGACAAGCAGACAGCATTAATTTATCTAGAGAATTTTTTATCAATAATCAACTCGATGAATTAAGGTATCAAATCAGTCCAGAACTTAATCGCCCTTCTTTTTTCGTAGGCTATTCTGGTTCTACCGATAAAAGTGGTGTGTATGTCGATAAAAAGAAAACCCATACAAATATGTTAAATATTGGAATATATTCGTATATAAATCCACAATGGCTAGTGGGTGCCGCTGTATCTCTAGGTTTTGGTAAAAATAAGCCGCATGATCATTTTCAATATGATTTCAATCACCAAAACTTGAGTTTCTTTACTCAATATACTTTTGAGAATAATTTATGGCTTAACCTAAACCTTGGTGTTGGTCGTTTGAGTGCCGAAGATATTGTTCATTCTACGCTTATCTATACAAAATTGATTGAAAACAAAGGTGAAACTAAAGCCTACTCTTATAATGCCTTAGCGAGAATGGGTATGGATGTCTATAAGGATGAGAATCAACAAACGGGCCCTATTTTAGAATTAGGATTTAATCGATTTAAAGTTAATGGTTATGAAGAAAGTGGTAAGAAGTTTTTAGCTATGAAGTACAATAAGTATAATTATGATAAGGATCATGTTGGTGTTGGCTGGTACTATCGTAATCAAGCTCTAGAAATAGGATCTAAGCCTGTTCAAGTGTCTTTTGAAACTACGGTCAATCGTAGATTGGGTGGTAATCAATTTAAAATTCCCGCTTCTCTGACAACTGCTCCTGCTATGTTTAAAAGAGAAATTAAAGACACTGACAAACAGTGGGTTAATACTAAAGTTGGTGCAAAAATGAACATTAATCAAGCCACATCAATCTCAACCAACCTAGGCTATTCATCTGATTTAAAACGAAGTAAACACCTTAACTACTCACTTGGTTTCAAATATCTATTTTAAAAGTAATAATTCAACGAGAAGAACTAATACACTTTGGCTCTTCTGGTTAAGTTATTAGTCTTAATTTTTACTACATAAAAAATAAGGAAATTCATGCGTAAAGAAAACTCTATTAACGCACAAAATGAATCGTATTTACATGATTTCTGTCCTGCCTTTAAAACGCTTTTGTTGATTAATGGACGTTGGAAATTGAATATCATTTTTTATTTAAATGATAAAAAAAATCCTGCAACTTACTCAGATTTCAAAGAACTTCTGCCTTCAATCAGTGATAGAATGCTTGCCAAACAATTAAATGAACTGATTAGAGACGATATCATTATCAAAAATAAAAAGAAAAATTTTTCTTTTTATTCGTTAACAAAAAAAGGAAAACGTCTGGAACCTATTTTAAAGGAATTACGTCAATTCGACATGTAGTTATTCAAAATTAACAGATTGTAAAAACTCGATAACTTCACCATTAGGAGCACTAACAACCCCATTGACTACCCTAACTGTTTTATCCTTAGTAGAGTCATATAGTTCAATAACTCCCTTGTCTAGAATAATACTAGCGCCAAGACTTAAGGCTTGCTTCAGAGCCACACTAACGTCATCAACTGTAAAAACAAATATGCAGTAATGCATTTTCAATATATTCGTCATGCTCCTCTCTTTTCCTACCTTGAGTTGGCATATCTGCATTCCGATCACATATTTCTAAATAGAAATTAATTTTGGGATTAAATAGCATGCAGGTTTTTTCTAAATTAAATTCAGGTAATGACCAAGAATGGATAGGGATAAATCCAAATTCTTTATAAAAATTAATAGTTTCTTCAAAGTTATTTGCCTTAATACTGATATGATGAAATCCAATAATATTGTCTTGCAATGGCAATGCTTTCATTTTTTTATCCTTTATATGTTATATATTTTGTATATTACAAAAAAATAGCATTGACCGAAATAAACTAACAAAATTGTTAGTAATTTAAGAGAATTAGAAAAATTTGATACTATAATTATCAAATTTATTCTTAGACTCTAACATAAAGTACAACCGCTATTTTCCAAATAATATTTCATTAAGATTCTTTAACCAAGTCTTTCACGTGGTCTATTATTAAGTTTTTGCATTACTAGATTAATTTCTTCTTCTGTGATTCCTCTGGAATCTTTATTCTTAGGAAAATATTGTCTGATTAGTCCATTGGTATTTTCATTAGTACCTCTTTCCCAAAAAGAATAAGAATGTGCAAAGTAAAATTGATATTGAGTATTTTTTCTGAATCAGTGTATAACCACTTTATCGTTCAACTAAAATTCAATGGCTTGCTGATGAACTTTACCAGTAAATAGTATCTGCTTCTCAAACCTCTACGAAGGTCTTGATTAACTATCTTGGTCTATGAATAAATATGTAACTATACCTTTGATACATCATCGATTATCGTTTATAGCATACCGCTTCTTTTTCTTTTTTTACAATATAAATGACGGTATAACTGCCCCTCTTGAGCTTTGTTCTTATAAAGACCATAAATACTTTCTGCATTAATTCCTATATAGTGAGCAATTTATTCTTGACTCCATTGAGTAGATAACTTCTCTTTAACTAATATCCAATAGCGTTCCTCAGCCACTCTGACATTATTAGATTTTCTAGTACAAGATAAATGATACGCTTGTTTAGGACTATAGGCTCTTTTACCTTTATTTTACTTTAATTCTCTATAAATACTAGAGGATGTTTACCTATATTTTTGCTATTGCTTTTGTGTAATTTTTGTTTTTTCCAACGCATAAATCTGGTATCGTTATTCTTGAGTAATGTAATGTATTAAAACACTCATCTGTACAAACTCGACTGTGGTGGTTTGAAAGCGAATATTTTAACTTCATATTAGAATTCATGTTATTAAATATGTATATGAAAAAAATATTCACAAATTTAAAAAAGGCAACCTTAAGTTGCCTTTTTTCACCTTAAATTTACTTACCTTTAATTTTTCCATAAATAAATAAAACAATTAAAGCACCAATAATAGCAACCACAAAACTACCAAAATTAAAACCGTCTACAGTACCAAAACCAAAGAAAGCACTTACCCAACCGCCTACAACAGCACCCACAATACCCAATATAGAAGTAACGATTATACCTCCACCATTAGTGCCTGGCATAATCCATTTTGCCAAAATACCAGCAATTAAACCAAATATAATCCATGATAATATACCCATAATTTAATTTCCTTTCATAAAAATTGTTGAATAATTTTTCAAACACTTTCTGCTAAACTTTCAGCCTTACCGATATAATTGACAGGCGTTAAAGACAATAATTCATTTTTTACTTTATCTGGTAATTCTAACGTATTAATAAAATCTTGTATTGTTTTTTGATCAATCTTTTCCTTGCCTCTTGTCAAGGCTTTGAGTTTCTCATAAGGAGAGTCTATCCCATAACGACGCATAACCGTTTGAATAGGTTCTGCTAATAACTCCCAATGTCTATTTAGGTCTCTTTCAATAACTAATTGATTAACTTCCAGTTTTGAAAGACCTCTTAACAAGGATTTATTCGCTAACACAGCATAGCCAAGCCCTACACCTATATTACGCAATACAGTACTATCGGTCAAATCTCTCTGCCACCGAGAAATTAATAATTTTTGCGACATATGGCTTAATAAAGCATTAGATAATCCTAAATTCCCTTCAGCATTCTCAAAATCAATAGGATTTACCTTATGAGGCATGGTGGAACTTCCTACCTCTCCCTCTTTTAATTTTTGCTTAAAATAATTTAAAGAAATGTAACCCCATACGTCACGACTTAAATCAATTAAAATTGTATTAATTAAAATTAAAATCTGAAAATATTCTGCAATATAGTCATGTGGCTCAATTTGAATTGTATAAGGATTGAATTCCAATCCTAGTGATTCAATAAATTCTTGATTACCAGACGGCCAATTAATTTCTGGATACGCTACTACATGGGCATTATAATTTCCCACCGCTCCATTGATTTTTGCCCTAAAAGAAAATTGCCGTAACTTATTTAACTGCCGTTCAAGTCGATACACAACATTCGCAAACTCTTTTCCAACTGTAGTAGGACTAGCAGGTTGTCCATGCGTGCGACTCATCATCGAAATACTGGCATAAGTGTGCGCTACGTTCCTTAATGAATCAACCACTTCCTCTAACTGAGGAATAACAACTTCTCTATTAGCATCTCTGAGCATCAGAGCATAACTAACATTATTGATATCCTCACTGGTACATGCAAAATGAAAAAACTCTTTTATCTCATTAACTTCAATATTATCTTTAAATGTTTCTTTTAACCAATATTCAACCGCTTTCACGTCATGATTGGTAGTTTTTTCAATTTCTTTAATCTTTCTAGCGTCATCTAAAGAAAAATTATTAATCACTTCTTTGAATGTCGTTTGAGTCTTTTGAGAAAAAGTAGGAATTTCCTCAATTTTTTCTATCTCAGATAAATGTTGTAACCATAATATTTCAACCATGACTCGATATCGAATCAATCCATACTCGGAGAAATAAGGAGACAACACTTCCGTTTTAGAATGATATCGACCGTCTAAAGGCGACAGAGCACTTAATAAATCCACTGACATAATCGTTAAATATTTCCTCTCAAAATTTTCCAACCTTTATTCGTTAAATAAAATGTCGCTGATTTTTCTTGCTCTTGTCCTAAATATTTTTCATAATTCTTATCTGTCACTTTCAAAAATGGTTTTGCCCATCTGTCTATTTTAGGTTCCACTGTATAGGTTACATGACTAACATGACGACCAAGACTTGACGCTGGAACACTATAGTACAACATATCAGAAAACTCAAAATGACCTATACAAACAGCACTCCCACCATTAAAGTATCTCGTTCCTTTATCTGTAAGCGTCCATACCTTATAAGTTGTTGAAATATTATCTTGTAATTGAATTTTTTCAGTACCTGTTTCTTTATAAAAACCTTGTTTCTTTAGAATATCCATTTGTTCAATAGCAGCTTTATTCACTTTTTTGCCATCAACATCTTTGTATTTAATTTTAATTTGTTGATCACCAAAGCGATAATTTGGCGCCATTTCATTATTGTCTAAAGCCAAACGAATTCTTACACAAATAGGCTCATCCTCATAAATTTGATTAATCGATTTCTTTACTTCTCTTTCACTTATCTTGTCATTAGAAGAACATGCCCCCAACAAAACAAGAACAGATACAGCCAATACAGTTTTTTTCATAAAAATTCCTTTTATACAATAAAACTTCAATAGTAGGATTCTATCCTATGGTTATCTAGTCATGAGTTTAATGTATGACCCTATAATTTGCAACTGAAACCATTCTTCACCTTTTACTTGAAACCATATAATTTGTCATACATAATAAAAATATTGTCACTCACACTCATAAATATGTCTCAAACATTATTACTTTCTGATTTACACTTATCAAAACACACACCTGATTTTAATCATATTTTACAAGATAACCTTTCAAAATGGGCAATAGAATATGATGCTCTTTATTTATTAGGCGATATTTTTGATATATGGCTGGGAGATGATATTGTGGAAGAGTATGCAGCTAATATTATCGACGCACTACAAAACTTTTCTAAACAAAAACCTCTATATTTTAT
This sequence comes from Neisseriaceae bacterium PsAf, assembly GCA_017114885.1. Classification (GTDB taxonomy): domain Bacteria; phylum Pseudomonadota; class Gammaproteobacteria; order Burkholderiales; family Neisseriaceae; genus QFNR01. The sequence goes on from WNLJ01000010.1 coordinate 23,317, forward strand.
GCATGGGAATAGAGATTTCCTGATAGGACAACATTTTTTAAAATTAGCTGGCGCGACCTTACTAGAAGACCCTCATTTAACAAAAATTTATGATCAATTTTACATCTTATCGCATGGTGATTTACTCTGTACTGATGACATCGAATATCAAAAGTTTCGCACTAAAACACGCTCAACTAAATGGCAAAACAATATACTAAAAAAACCCAAATGGTATCGAAAAATTTTAGCAAAGAGTATTCGAAACTTTTCCTCCATTAAAGGGAAAACACGACAGCAAATAAAGATTAGCGATGCCACCGAAATCGGAATTCAAGAATTAAAAAATCGTTTTGCTAAATTTCCTGAAGCAGATATTATCCATGGACATACCCATAGACCCCAAATCCATATGGAGACATTCAACTTAAAACAGGCTGCATATCCATTTAGTCTCTACGTTTTACCAGATTGGCGGCCTAACATATGTGGCGGTTTAAGCATTAATGAAGATAATCAGGTAAAGTATATAAATTTCAAAAAAATAAGTGTTGAAAAAATGTAACAATTTTTTTTGAAATTTATTTTTTTGTATTTTTACAACACTTTATAAAAAGTAATTAACTCCTTTTGTTCTTTAAAATTCTATTAAATCAAATACTTATATATAAAAAATTTTAAGATTGATTTCACTTCATTAATTAACTTTGAGTTAAAAGTATTTCAATTTGCCTAATAGGCACATTCTATTGGATAATTACCTCATTGAGAAAGCCAAGGACTTTCTCAATAGTCTCTCCTCTATTTCTCCTTTGTAGACTTTGATACACCTTATATTCTTATAAGGTGTTTTTTTTAGTTTTTTTCAACGCCAATATTAGAAAAATGATGGCTATAGTCATCGTTCATTTGAGCCACTTTAAGAACGAGTTGCCATGCTATCCTTTGATAAACTTCAGAATAATTTCCCATTTCCCCAATGGCACCTGTATCCATTGCCTCTCTAATCTCATATGCTAAAGGCACTTGACCCAGCAATTCAACCTTGGTTTTTTGAGAAAGTTTCTCTCCACCCCCAGAACCAAATATTTCTTCTTTGGCATGGCACTTAGAGCAGATATAGTAAGACATATTTTCAATAATGCCGACCACAGGAATAGAAACCTTATCGAACATCGAAATTGCTTTATAAGCATCAATCAAGGCAATTTCCTGAGGCGTAGTCACAACCACTGAAGCCGTAACAGGTATCTTTTTTGATAAAGTCAACTGGGTATCCCCTGTACCTGGAGGCAAGTCTACAATTAAATAATCCAATTCATCCCATTCAGTAAAAAACAGTAATTGTTGCAGTGCCTTACTAACCATTGGACCTCGCCAAACAACAGCCTGCTCATCATCAATCAAAAACCCCATAGACATCACCTGAATACCCAACTCATTTTCTACAGGAATAAATCGACCTTCTCTTTGTTCCGGTTTTTGATCTCTAACTCCCATCATTAGCGTTTGACTAGGTCCATATAAATCAGCATCTAATAATCCAACTTTTGCACCCATTCGATTTAATGCTACCGCTAAATTAGCTGATACGGTACTTTTACCAACACCACCTTTTCCTGAAGCTACCGCAATAATATTTTTAATATTAGCAACAAGCGGAATATTGGATTGAACTTTTTTAGCTTTGATATGAGACGCCAACTCTAGATTAATTTTAGGATAATCATCTGATAAATTATTTTTTATATTTTCTACTAACTGAGCTTGAGTCGTCCTATCTATTGAAAAAGGCAAAGTGATTAAAAAATTATCTGACTCAGTACTATTCTCAATAGATTCAAGCGAGAACTTAAAATCGCCTAACTTCATTTCACTATTAGGAATCTTAACCTCTTGCATTAATTTTTCAATCTTATGATTTTTATCCATCATTATCCTAAGCTAATCATTCTAATGATTATCTTCTTTCCTCATTTGAGGAAATAAAATAACATCCCGAATTGATTGTGAATCAGTTAATAACATGACCAAACGATCCACACCAATGCCACCACCACCTGTTGGTGGCAATCCATACTCCATTGCACGTATATAATCCGCATCATAGTGCATCGCTTCTTCATCTCCAGCATCCTTTTGCATGGCTTGCTGTTTAAATCGTTGAGCTTGGTCTTCAGGATCGTTTAATTCCGAATAGCCATTTGCCAACTCTCTTCCCACAACAAATAACTCAAATCGCTCAGTCAAATCTGGATTAACATCAGAACGTCTCGCCAAGGGTGAAATCTCTATTGGATAATCAATAATATACGTCGGATTCCATAATTTTTCTTCTGTCGTTTCCTCAAACAAGGCAAACTGTAAACTACCTAAACTTTGATTGGTTGGTTCAATTTTTCTTTTGGCTAATTCTGTTTTTAGCCAATCAATATCATTGAGATTTTCTAAAGAATATTCTGGATTGTACTGATAAATAGCAGCCACAACAGTTAATCTATCAAAAGGTTTATCTAAATTAACTTCTCTACCATTATAATCAAAAATAAGGCTATTTCTCACTTGCATGGCACTATACTTAATAATAGCTTCTGTTAATGCCATCATGCGTTCATAGTTGGAATAGGCCTCATAAAACTCCATCATGGTAAATTCTGGATTATGTCGTGTGCTAATGCCCTCATTTCTAAAACTACGATTTAATTCAAAAACCCGTTCAAAACCACCAATCACTAGCCTTTTTAAAAATAACTCAGGGGCAACTCTCAAATAAAGTGTCATATCCAAGGTATTGTGATAGGTTTCAAAGGGTTTTGCAGTCGCACCTCCTGGTATAGAATGCATCATCGGCGTTTCCACTTCAAGATAGTTTTGGCTTAGCATATATTCTCTGACTGCTTGTAAAATTTGACTCCGCTTTTTAAAGACATCCCGACTTTCTTGATTGACCATCAAATCCACATAACGTTGTCTGTATCTTTGTTCTTGATCTGAAAGCCCTTTATGTTTTTCTGGCAATGGTCTCAATGATTTCACCAATAGCCTTAATTCCGTCACACGGACAGACAATTCACCATGGTTGGTTTTAAACACTTCACCTTTAGCCCCTAAAATATCCCCTAAATCAAAATGTTTAAACTCTTCGTACAATTCTTCCCCTATTAACTGCTTGCTGATATACAATTGAATAGTACCTGTCATATCCTGAAGTGTTGCGAAACTTGCCTTACCCATAACCCGTTTCAACATCATCCTACCGGAAACCGTTGCCAATACCTTTTTTTCTTCTAAATCTTCTTTACTAAAATTATCATATTCATCATGTAAATCTTGAGCAAAATCAGTGCGCTTGAAATCATTTGGATAAGCACCACCTTTCTCTCTTAAACGATTTAGTTTTTCACGTCTCAATGCGATGATCTGATTTTCATCAACCATGTTTTCAAGGGGGTTTTGTTGATCCATTTATTCTTCCTATTTACATATCATTAATGCTGTTGTTGTAAAATGTTAAAACTGTCTTTTCAATCCTGTTTGAGCCATTACACTCGCTGCTAATTCCTCAACAGATTTATTGGTACTACTCATATAAGGTATTTTATTGTACTTGAATATTTTTTCAGCTTGAGCAACTTCTTTTTTACAATTTTCTAAATCTGCATATTTAGACTCTGGCCTTCTTTCCGTGCGAATACCATGCAGTCGTTCGGGGTCGATAGTCAAACCGAATAATTTATCTTGGTACGGGGCCAATAACCGAGGAATATCAAGTTTGCCTAAATCATCTTCTATTAAAGGATAGTTGGCCGCTCTAATTCCATAATTTAATGCTAAATATAAGCAAGTTGGGGTTTTACCTGAGCGAGAGACTCCTACCAATATAATATCGGCATCTTTTAAATTCTTATGTATGAGTCCGTCATCATGGTTTAAAGAAAAATTCACGGCTTCCATTCTTCGATCATATTTTTCAGTATCATTTAAGCCATGTGTTTTTCCAACTTTATTACTCGCACTTACCTGCAATTCTTTTTCTAATAAGTGAATAAAAGTATCAAAGAAATCAATATGGAATCCTTGGCATTGATGAATTGTTTCCCTTATATCTGTATTCACAATACTAGAAAAAATCAAAGGTCTAGGATACCCATCTTCCACTAACTTATTAATTTGATTTACTAGTGTTTCTGCTTTTTCAATTGAGTCAATAAATGGATAAGTTCTTTTTTGGAAATCCACATAATCAAAACGACTTAACAATGCCTCCCCTAGCCCTTCAGAAGTGATACCTGTTCTATCTGAAATGAAAAATGCATATCTGGGTTTTTCCGCCTCACTCATCACCAATCCTTAGTATAATTATTAATGTTAAGTGCCCATTATCTCAATTTCTATTAGAATAAGCAATTTTATAAATCCATAATATTCTAGGCTAAGGAAATGATTTTATTTATATTTCAAGTCTTTAATTGATTAATTAGCATTGAAACTCAAAATTACATGACATCGTATCACGAAAAAGTTAGAATATCTATATTTATTCTATAGGTTAACCTTAAAATTCAAGGAACAGCAATATGTCAAATGAAAACATTATTTGGTTTGAAAATTTACGTATAACAAATATCGATCAAGTAGGTGGTAAAAATGCATCTTTGGGCGAAATGATTAGTCAGCTAACTGAAAAAGGCGTTAGAGTCCCAGGAGGATTCGCAACTACTGCTGATGCTTTTCGACGTTTCTTAACGCATAACAACCTTAATGAAAAAATTAATACCGCATTAAATAATCTTGATGTTGACAATGTAAATGAACTGGCCAATGTTGGTAAGCAAATTCGCCAATGGATTATTGACACACCTTTCCCTGAAGATTTAGAAACCGATATTAAAACCGCCTGGGACAAAATGTGCCAAGATGCTGGTAGCGACCAAATCTCAGTTGCCGTACGCTCATCTGCAACCGCTGAAGACTTACCTGATGCTTCTTTTGCAGGACAACAAGAGACTTTTCTAAACATCCAAGGTTTTGATAATGTAAAAGAGGCAATCCACCATGTGTTTGCCTCTCTATATAATGATAGAGCTATTTCCTATCGGGTTCATAAAGGATTTGAACACGATATTGTTGCTCTTTCTGCTGGAGTCCAACGAATGGTTCGCTCAGACGAAGGTGCTTCTGGTGTTATGTTTACCATGGATACAGAATCTGGATTTGATCAAGTGGTATTTGTCACTTCTTCTTATGGATTAGGAGAAACAGTTGTGCAAGGAGCGGTCAATCCAGATGAATTTTATGTACACAAACCAATATTAAAAGCAGGCAAACCTGCTATTATTAAAAAGGTATTAGGCGAAAAAGCCATTAAAATGATTTTTACTGATGAAACTCAAGCTGGTCGTTCCGTTAAAATAGTCGATGTTCCTGAAGAAGATCGTCGTCAGTTTTCAATTAATGACGATGAAATTACAGAATTGGCTAAATATGCTTTGACCATCGAAGAACATTATGGTTGTCCTATGGATATTGAATGGGGTCGTGATGGAATAGACAATAAATTATATATTTTACAATCTCGACCAGAAACAGTTAAATCTCAAGAAACTAAAGTAGACACATTAAGAAATTACCATATTCAAGAAAAATCCGAAATCTTATGTACTGGGCGAGCTGTTGGTCAAAAAATCAGCCAAGGCAAAGTTAAGGTCATCACAGATATTGCTCAAATGGATAATATTAAGGCGGGAGATGTTTTAGTAACCGACATGACGGACCCTGACTGGGAACCGGTAATGAAACGTGCTTCTGCTATTGTCACTAATCGTGGCGGCAGGACTTGCCACGCGGCTATTATTGCGCGCGAGCTTGGTATTCCGGCTGTTGTTGGCTGCGGTGATGCCACTAAAAAACTATCGGATGGACAAGAAGTGACTGTCTCTTGCGCTGAAGGCGACGTGGGAAGAATATACGAAGGCTTATTAAAAATAGAAGTGATTGAATTAAAATTAGATAATATGCCAGAAGCCCCTGTTAAAATTATGATGAATGTAGGAAATCCTGAGCTTGCTTTTAATTTCTCTAGCTTACCAAATGAAGGTATTGGATTAGCTCGTATGGAATTTATTATCAATCGTCAAATTGGTATTCACCCTAAAGCCTTAATCGAATATGAGAAACAATCTGATGAATTGAAAAAAATCATCGATGAAAGAGTTGCTGGTTATAGTTCTCCTGTTGATTTTTATATTGATAAAATTGCGGAAGGTGTTGCTACTCTAGCAGCTTCTGTTTACCCTAAAAAAGTAATTGTGCGTCTTTCTGATTTTAAATCAAATGAATATGCTAATTTAATTGGTGGTACCTTGTATGAACCTCATGAAGAAAATCCGATGCTTGGGTTTAGGGGTGCTTCTCGTTATGTTTCTGATTATTTTAGAGATTGTTTTGATTTGGAGTGCAGTGCTTTAAAAAAAGTACGCGATGAAATGGGTTTAACCAATGTTGAGATTATGATTCCTTTTGTAAGAACACTTACAGAAGCAGAACAGGTCATCAGAGTATTGAAAGAAAACAACCTAGAAAGAGGTAAAAATCAACTTCGTCTGATTATGATGTGTGAAATTCCTTCTAATGCAATTTTAGCAGAACAATTCTTACAATATTTTGATGGTTTTTCTATTGGCTCAAATGATATGACACAACTGACTTTAGGTGTTGATAGAGACAGCGGAGGAGAGGTTGCAAGTACGTTTGATGAACGAGATCCTGCTGTAAAAACCATGTTCTCATTAGCTATTTCTGCTTGCCGAAAATTAAATAAATACGTAGGCATTTGTGGACAAGGGCCTTCTGACCATGAAGACTTTGCTAAGTGGCTAGTCGAACAAGGCATAGAAACCATTTCCCTCAATCCTGATACTGTGGTTGAAACTTGGTTATATTTGGAGAACGAACTCAATTCAGAGAAAAAAGTATAAATAAAATTAATATTAATAAGAAAGGAATGAAAATGAAAAAGTCTTGGTTACTTACTTTGATATTACCTTTGGTTGCTACCTATACTTTTGCTGATCAGGTGTTACTGGGTAAAAATTGGTCGGCTAAAGAAATTGACGGTGTTTATGTCGTTAGTATTAAAGATAGAGCCAATCTAGTTGAAGCATTAACCGATTTTGTTACTACCAATAAAATTACAGCAGGACAAATTCAAGGATTAGGTGCTATCAATAGCGTTACTTTGAAAATGTTTAACCCTACTACGCAAAAATTTTCTAGTAAAACTTTTAATAAACAGTTAGAAATGACGAACGTAACGGGCAATATTTTTACCATGGATCACAAGCCCAACTTGCACTTACACGTTACTTTAGGGGATGAAAACTATCAAGCTATTGCTGGACACCTTCTTGAGGCAAAAATAAGAGGTGCTGGTGAATTTTATGTTACTCCCGTGAAAGGCATCGTTGAAAAAACCCCTTCTAAAGAAGTGGGTCTTAATTTATACGATTTTCAAAAAAAATAAATAAGGCGGGTTTATTTTGACACAGAAAAATAAATACTTTTTGTTTGCTTCTATTCTCTGGTTTTTATTAAGTTGTTATGGTTTATTTTCAGAAGCTGACTCAAGTCATTCTGGTTTTCTAAGTCAAATTATTAGCTTTTTAAACCTTGATCAAACTAATTGGGCTATTGATAAAATAGCCCATTTTTCTATGTTTTATATTCAAGCTATTTTAATTTTTTATAGCTTTCATCCTTTTAAAAAAACAAGTTTCATCTATATAATAATTTTACTAATAGTTTGGGCTTTTTTATCAGAACAACTACAATCTATTTTAACAATGACACGGCATAAAGATTTGTATGATGTCATGGCAGACAGCTTGGGTATATTATTTGCTTGTATATTTTTTCTATATGTGGAAAGAAAAACATACGAACCTAAGTCACAATCTATGCAAAAGGAAAACTAATGTCCAATCCTCTGTATCAAAAAAATATCATTTCAATTCCTGAACTTTCTAGAGATGAACTTGAACTTTTAATTCAAACTGGATTAAATTTAAAACACTCCCCTCGTAATGATTTACTTAATGGAAAAGTGATTGCCAGCTGTTTTTTTGAACCATCCACCCGCACTCGATTGTCTTTTGAAACTGCCATACAACGCTTAGGAGGAAAAGTAATCGGTTTTTCTGATGCTCAAAACACCAGTGTCAAAAAAGGTGAAACCTTAGCAGATACCGCACGTATGATTAACGCTTATGCTGATGCTATTGTAATGAGGCACAACAAAGATGGAGCAGCAAGAATTGTAGGTGAATTTGCCAACTGCCCTGTTATTAATGCTGGTGATGGCACCAATCAACACCCATCTCAAACACTTTTAGATCTTATTTCAATCAAAGAAACCCAAGGGACTTTGGAAAATTTAAAAATTGCTTTAGTTGGGGATTTAAAATATGGACGAACCGTACACTCCCTAGTCCAAGCTTTAAGCCTATTTAATTGTGAATTTTACTTTCTTTCTCCAAGTAATCTTGCCATGCCAGAATATATTTGTGAAGAACTAGATAATGCCAATATTACTTATCAAACTTGTCAATCATTAGCAGATGTTATTAAAGTAGTAGATATTTTATACATGACACGCATACAAAAAGAACGTTTTGATGAACAAGAATTTCTAAAGTTAAAAAATAGTTATATATTAAATGCCTCTTTACTTAATGAAGCAAAATCAAATCTGAAAATTTTACATCCTTTACCTCGAGTGGATGAAATTCATTATTCTGTAGACAGTACGCCTTATGCTTATTACTTCCAACAAGCAGGCAATGGTGTTTTCGCAAGACAAGCAATTCTTGCTTTAGTTCTTAATCCTTCAATTTCTTAACTTAATGAATGTTGAATGTAAAAAATGAAAGAACAAACTCTTAGTGTAAAAGCCATTGAAAATGGCACCGTCATTGATCATATTCCAGCAGGAGAAGGTCTTAACATACTGCATTATTTTGCTCTTGACCAACTACAAAAATGCATTACTGTCGGTTTCAATCTTAAAAGTGGCACTCAAAATTATAAAGATTTAATTAAAATAGAAGATGTTTTCTTTACTGAAGAAAACATCCAACAAATCGCCTTTTTTGCACCTCAGTGCACTATTAATATCATTAAAAATTTTGAAGTCATTCAAAAAATAACACCAACTTATCCTGATCAAGTGGTTGGCATTTTCAAATGCCCTAATATGAATTGTGCCTCTCATGGAGAGCCAGTCAAAAGCCATTTTTATGTTAAAAACAAAAACAACAAGACAAAATTAAAATGCCATTATTGTGAAAAAATATATCCATTTGAATGGGTACACAAATAATAATTAGATATCTGCTTCTACTTGATTGCCTTTTTCCTCTATCCATTCACGTCTCGAAGCAGCTTCTCCTCTGCCCATTAGCAGTACGAACATTTTCTGAGTATCATCTGGAATATCATTGATACGAACTTGTAATAGTCTTCTACTATCTGGATCCATGGTGGTGTCTCTCAATTGCTCAGGATTCATTTCTCCTAAACCTTTAAAACGACTGATAGAATATCCATTTTCATTAATGCCCTCTTTTGTTAATTTGGCAACAATGCCATCTAATTCTAGACTATCCAATGCATAATATTTTCTGGCAGGTTTATTTTTACCCCTGGCGTTCACATCCACTCTAAATAAAGGAGGTTGAGCTACAAAAATATGACCTTCTTGTATTAACTTAGGAAAATGCCTGTAAAATAAAGTCAATAACAATACTTGTATGTGAGCCCCATCCACATCTGCATCGGATAAAATAGCAATTTTTCCATAACGTAAAGAATTTAGATCCACCTCATCATCTAAAGAATGTGGATCAACACCAATAGCAACTGAAATATCATGTATTTCTGCATTGCCTAATAACTGATCCTTATGCACATCAAAACTATTCAATACTTTTCCTCTTAAAGGAAGAATAGCTTGATTATACTTATTTCTAGCTAATTTAGCCGAACCACCAGCAGATTCTCCCTCAACCAAAAACAATTCAGTTTCACGAACATCTTCGCTCTCACAATCGGTTAATTTACCTGGTAAAACGGCCAGCCCAGATCCTTTTCTTTTCTCTATTTTTTTGGCAGAACGCATCCGAGCTTGTGCTTGTTTAATAGATAAATCGGCAATTTTTTTACCTACTTCTATATTTTGGTTCAACCATAATTCAAGCGAATCTAATAATGCCTGAGACACTAAACGGGTACTTGTTCTATTAATAAGTTTCTCTTTAGTTTGACCCTGAAATTGAGGATCCATTACTCGAGCAGATAGTACAAAAGATACCCTAGAAAACACATCATCACTTTGCACTTTTACGCCTCGGGGTAACAAATTATGTAGGCGAATAAAATTATCAACCGCAGTAAAAATAGCTTGTTTTAAACCTGATTCATGAGTCCCTCCCAAAGGTGTCGCTATCAAATTCACATAACTGCTGGAAGCAACGTGCCCTTCCTCACTCCACGCTAAGGCAACTGATACTCCCTCACCTTCACTAAAATCTCCAATATCTTCAGTAAGATAACTTTCCATATATTGAACAGGATGAATTAATTCTACATCCCCCAACATGGACTCTAAGTATTCTTGCATTCCATTAGAATAATACCAACTTTCGCTCTCAATACTATCATCTGCAGCGTGTATATTTAAGGTAACTCTCAGCCCTGGCAATAACACAGCCTTAGCTTTTAGTAAATTTTCTATTTGAGGAATTGAATAATTTGGATTTTCAAAATACTGTGGATCTGGCCAAATCCTTACTTTGGTTCCCGTGTCTTTTTTGGCACAAGTCCCAATCTTGGTTAATGGCTCTATTACTTCGCCCCCAGAAAAAACGATATACCAAATTTCACCGTCTCGTTTAACCGTTACTTCAAGACGGGATGATAATGCATTGGTCACAGAGACACCTACACCATGCAATCCTCCTGAAAAAGCATAGGCACCACCTTCTTTCTTATTAAATTTTCCACCTGCATGCAAACGACTAAATACTAACTCGAGAACACTTATTTTTTCATCAGGATGTTGGCCTGTAGGAATACCTCGACCATTATCTTCAACTTGCAATGACAAATCAGAAAAAACATCTACTGTGATTTGATCTGCAAAACCACCTAAAGCTTCATCTGCTGCATTATCAATAACTTCCTGACAAATATGTGTTGGATTGTCAGTATAAGTATACATACCAGGTCTTTTTTTAACAGGTTCTAAGCCTTTCAGAACTGTTACACTCGCTTCATCATAACTACGGTCCAACCAATTTTGTTTATTCATCATATTTAATTGTATCTGTTTTATATTATTTTTGATTTGTATCAGAATCTATACCAAGGATAGGAGCAAATTCTTGTAATACTGCTTGATACACTTCTTTTTTAAAGTCAATAATTTCCCGAATAGGATTCCAATACCCATTCCATCGCCAACCATCAAACTCAGGTTTACTGGTTGCTCTTAAAGAAATGTCTGAATTCCTACCGACGAATCGTAACAAAAACCAAATTTGTTTTTGTCCCTTATAGAAGTTATCCGAATCTTTTTTTAACCATTTTTTAGGAACATCGTAATAAATCCAATCATTCGTTCGATTGATAATTTCAACTTGATTGGGTTTTAAACCCACTTCTTCCATTAATTCTCTGTACATTGCCTCATCAGGAGTTTCTCCTTTGTCAATACCACCTTGGGGAAACTGCCAAGCAAGTTGCCTAACTCGTTTTCCCCAAAATACTTTATTTTCTCGATTGACGATAATAATCCCAACATTAGGCCTATATCCTAATTGATCTAACATTTTACTACCTATTTAAATTTAATAATTTTATTCTCTCATAATTTGAATTTGAAAACTAGGGACTATTCAGTAATGATATTCTTTTTAGAAAGCTTGATTTCATTCCAATTTTTAACTGCCCAAGCAAGCAGTTCTTGTATGTTATTGGTTGAAGGAATGGGTTCCGAAAATCCAAACAAATTCAACAATTCATATAAAATTTGAATTTTCTTATCTAATTGAATCTCTGGTGCTTTGGTTTGTTTAGACCATTTTTGTCCTTGTTGGTTGGTCAGTAAAGGAAAATGTTTATAATATTGCGGCCTAAAATTAAGACATTGCTTTAAATAAATTTGTCTGGGTGTAGAGTCTAATAAATCTTGTCCTCGTACAATATCAGTAACTCCCTGTAATTCATCATCTACAACAACAGCTAATTGATAAGCAAAACAACCATCTGCGCTTTTTAGAATAAAGTCTCCTACCTCTTGCTTTAAATTTTGCTGATATAAACCCACAATACCATCTGTAAAACTAATATTAATATCGGGTACTTTCAATCTATAACTAGGTATTCTATTGGGTTTGTTTTTTATATTGATATCTCTACCAGATAAATTTTTAATCCGATTCCACTCTTTTCTAGAAAAGAAACAAGGATAAGCAAAATCTCGCTTATATAAATCATCTAAATAATGCTGATATAACGCTATCCGCTCACTCTGATAAACAACTTTTTCATCCCAGTACAATCCAAATTCTTCTAAAGTTTTTTGAATATGAGTCGCCATGTCCTCACTACAACGATAAGTATCGATATCCTCTATTCTTAACAACCAAGTCCCTTGATTGGCTTTGGCATCAAGATAACTAATAAGTGCCGCAAATATAGAGCCTATATGCAACGGCCCCGTTGGACTGGGGGCAAAACGACCAATATATTTATTCATTATAAAAAATGTTACAATGTCAATTCTATCATTTTAAAAAATACTATGTCCAACCTATCAAATTTGCTGCCTCGTTTAGCAATCGACACCAGTACTGAATATCTTTCAGTCGCCCTTCAAACTCAGTCTAATGCCTTTTTGCGGCATGAAAAAGTTATTAATCAACATTCTGATTTTATCATTCCTTTTATCTTAGATGTCATCAAGCAAGCAAATATATCCTTAGATTTTATTCAATTAATTACCTACGCGGCAGGTCCTGGCTCCTTTACAGGCTTAAGAATTGCTCTATCAGTTATTAAAGGAATTGCTTTACCTAGAAATATTCCTCTGGTTGCCATCCCTACGCTAGACTATATTGCCTATCAAGCTCATGACATTAAGTCTCAATTAAAGATTATTGCAATAATGGATGCAAGATTGAATGAAGTCTTTGTGGCTCATTATCAGAATAATCCATTTCAAAAAATAAAACCTGACTCTATTTTAAAAAAAGATTCTCATGAATTTCAAACAATACTAGACCAAAAAAATTCAATTATCATTAGTAATAGTGATTTCATTAAAAATGATTTGAGATCGGAAAATATTTTGCTACAAAAACCAAAGGCTGATCAGCTATTTAAACTCATTGATAATACCACGAACTATTCGATGACCAATGCTGAAAATGCAACTTTAAACTATCTTAGAAATAAAGTAGCATTAACACATCAAGAACAACTACTAAAGGCTAAATATATTTGATCCGCGACATAAGACTCTCAGATTTAAAATCAATTCATCACCTTGATAAATTAACCAATCCTCATCCATGGAGTCTGAATAATATCGAGTCGAGTATTCAACACAATTTAGGATATGTGTATCTTTACCAAAATAATTTAGTTTCTTTTTTATTATTCGCAAATCAATTGGATTACACAGAAATTCTATTATTAGCCACACATCCTCAATATCAAAATCAACATTTAGCAAGTCAATTAATCAATTCTTTAGTAGAATATAATCAAAAAACTAAAATTGATAGAATTTTACTCGAGGTAAGACAATCAAATTCTATTGCCTTACAGTTTTATCAAAAAGTTGGCTTTACCTATTTAAACACAAGAATAAATTATTATCACAACCCCATTGAGAATGCTTTAATTTTGGAAAAAAATGTTAAATCCTAGATTATTAAACTATCTGAAAGAATTAGACTTAGAACCTTTGTGGCTGCGTAAAGGCAACAATATATCCCCTATTATTACGCCAAAGAATCAAAAGGAATTAAAACCTAAAACTATCAAAAAAAGCAGCACACCCAATAGTCAATTCATAGTCCAAGAAAAGAGTTCAGATAATAGCATTCCACATACATTAACAGAAACCAACTCAACGGAAAGTATTAATGAGTTAGAAGTCAATACTAGAGCTCAATTTATACTAGCAGATAAAGATGGAGATTTTATGCTAATTGGCTTTATGGCACCTAGCCTAAATCAAATACAAAATCCCCTTAAAGAAAGTACCTATTCAAGATTATTGAATCAACTATTCAAACAGCTAAATTTAACCTTTCCTGATGACTATTTAATTAAAAAACAAGAATTAAATCAATATATCAGTAAGTATAAAATACAAGCTATATTATTATTTAGTAGAGAATTTAACGCTACTCAACTCTTAACTGAATTATCACAAAAAAATGCTCCAATAAAAATATTAGAGCATCCAAACAATCTTATCCGCAACCCATTACTCAAAAAAGAATTATGGCTGCAACTCCATCAATTTTTTAAAAATCTAAACTAGTATTTCCCTTTTTTCGCTTAATATTGTCATATAAATAGGAAAGAATAGCTATTTCATTCTTTTTCGCAATCATATCTCTAGATTTTTCAAAAGAAAGTTTGATTTTTTCCTGACTAAAAGGATAGTCTAAGGTTTCTGAATTTACTTTTACAATAGTAGGTTGAGAGCGTTTATCTAGCAAGTAATATCCAGGTTGTCCATTTTTAGACTTGGTGGATAAAAAGTTGATGTATTCGTCTTGAGACAAATTGGCCTTAGCTTCTTCAACTGACATAACCAACGGATTAGTCCAATTCAATAATACTGTTTCTCCCGACTTTAACTGATTAAATTTTCTATTGGCATCAGCCAAAGCAAGCTCTCCTGCCTTCATCAAAATATAATCATTGGCTACTTGTTGTTTTACTTCGTTAAAATCACGCAATTTTGCAGGACTATCCTTAGTCACTCTTACCACCCAATAGCTTTCGCCTACATTAATAACTTCAGAATTAGATTTATCAGAAATACTCATAGGATCAAACAAAGTTTCGATCACTTCAACAGGCAAACCATCTAAAAGTGCTTGCTGTTTCGTTACCCATTCACCACTAGATTGAACAATATCAGAACCTAATTCTTTTTGAGATACTTTATGCAAATCTTTGCTTTCATTAAAGGCAGCTTCTGATAATTCATCTCTTAATGTGATTAAATTTTCTTTCGCTTGATTGTATTTTAGAACATATTCTATTCCCGCTCTATCTTGGTTATAAGAATGCCAATCCATCGCCGCATCAACTTTAATGATATGGTAACCATCTTCTGTTTCTACTATTTGATTATATATTTGACCAGTACCTAGGCCAAAGGCAGCATTTTCAATTGCTTCATAATATTGTCCATTTTTTTCAATCAGACCTAAAGAACCTCCAAATTGAGCTGTAGAGGCGTCTTGTGAATATTTCTGAGCATATTCAGAAAATTTTTCAGGTTCTTGTTTTACTTTACTTAAAATTACTTCCGCCTGTTTTCTTAAGTTTAATTTCACATCTTCATTTGGTGCTTGACCCTGAGGGAACATCAACACAACATGTGATACCATCCGTTTAGGATTATTTTCTTTATTACTCTCGTAATAAGCTTGTATTTTTTCTTCAGGGATTTTAACTTGCTGAATCATCCAATCAGGTGTTAAATGCAAATAGTCAAATTGGATCGATTGATCTTGCTTATAAGCTTCTTTGTGTTCTTCATAAAATGACTTTAATTCATTATCATTATACTGCACTTGATCTTTATAGTTAGCAATAGGGAAACTAACACTTTGAATTTCTTTGCGTGTTTCATAGACCGCTAAGTATTGAAGTAACTGATAATCAGAAACAATATGATTATTATTTAAATAATAGGTCATATACGTAAATATCAAATTCTTCTTCATTTCATCTTCAAATAAAGCATCAGAACGATAGGTGTTGTTTATGAAGCTTCTATATCTATCTACATCAAAATTACCATTGAAGTCCTTAAAAGCAGGTTCAGATTTAATCATCTGATTAAGTTGATTAGGTGAAATCTCTATGCCAATTTTTTTACCACCCTCAATGAGATAAGCTCTTTTTTGTAAAAAGATATAAGATTGCTTTATACTTTCTTCATCTTGCATCTGTCTATTTCTTTGCAAGTAGGTCTTAACATCAAAATTGCTAATTTTAGTATCACCTATTTCTACGAGATATTGAGTCTTAGGCGCACTTAACCCGCCCACACCAAAGTAAACAAAACTAGCCGCAATAACGACTAAAAATATTTTAACTAAAATACTATTTTTAAAAAAATCAAACATACTGATAACCGATAAGATGAATTAAATAAGCCTTATTGTAACTTAATTTAATAAAAAAGGTGAGTTTTAACTCACCTTCTTTTGAATACATTGGGAACGACTAGACTGACTCTTTAAGATTTTTACCTGCTCTAAATTTAGGTGTTTTTGAAGCCTTAATCACAATAGTTTCACCTGTTTTAGGATTTCTACCATTTCTTTCTGCACGTTCACCCACATAAAAGGTACCAAAACCAACTAAAGTCACGGTATCACCTTTACCTAAAGCACCAGAAACAGAATCAATAAAACCATCTAAAGCTTTAGCTGCAGTATTTTTAGGAATTCCTGCACTTTCTGCAATCGCACTTACTAATTCAGACCTATTCACAATGAGTCTCCCTTTCAAAAAAATATTAATAACCCTCTACTAGAGAGCCTAAACTGTGTAAACAACACACATACAATTATCCTAAACCATTTATAGCAAAAATAAAAAGCCCATGTCAAGCATTTATGCACTTTTTAGCATTTTTCTTCACATGGGCTTTAAATAACATACCAAAAATACCACTAATTCTTGCTTATGGGGCTTTTCCCTTTTTTATGAGGGGTGTTGACATTGCCCGCGATGGCCGTACTTGGATCTCCTAATAATTTTTTAGATTCCTTATCCGAAGGCAAAACTTCGGGCATCCTCTCTAGTGCTAATTGTAAAATTTCATCGATCCATTGTACTGGAATAATTTTTAAACCTTCTTTAACATTATCAGGAATTTCTTCTAAGTCTTTCATATTCTTATTAGGGATAAGAACTGTATCGATGCCTCCTCTTAACGCTGCTAATAACTTCTCTTTTAAACCACCAATTGGCAACACTTCACCTCTTAAAGTGATCTCTCCAGTTAAGGCAACATTTGCTTTAACAGGAATACCTGTTAAAGCAGAAACAATCGCTAAAGTCATCGCACCCCCAGCACTCGGACCATCTTTAGGTGTTGCGCCCTCTGGTACGTGCACATGGATGTCATACTTTTCATAAAAATCAACGGGGATTCCTAATGACTCAGATCTAGAACGAACAACCGATAGGGCCGCAGTAATTGATTCTTGCATTACATCACCCAGTTTACCAGTCCGAACAATATCTCCTTTACCTTTCAAAGCAACCGCTTCGATTGTTAAAAGTTCTCCACCTACTTGAGTCCATGCCAAACCTGTAACCTGACCCACTCTATTTTCACTCTCAGCTTTACCAAAATCATAACGCTGCACACCTAAAAATTCAGATAGATTATCTTCGGTCACAATAACCTTCTCATTTTTAGATTTGGAATCCTTATTATCTGAACTCAATACATGTCCAATCACAACACGTCTACAAATTTTGGCAATTTCTCTTTCTAGAGAACGAACGCCAGCTTCTCTGGTGTAGTAACGTATAATACCTCTGATTGCTGATTCCTCAATTTGGATTTCATCTTCCGTTAAACCATTATCTTTCATCTGCTTACTAACCAAGTAATTCAAAGCGATACTAACTTTTTCATCTTCGGTATAACCAGACAAGAAAATTACTTCCATTCTATCCAACAATGCAGGAGGGATATTTAAAGAATTAGATGTTGCAATAAACATCACATCAGACAAGTCATACTCTACTTCCGTATAATGATCTGAAAAGGAATGATTTTGTTCAGGATCCAATACCTCTAATAACGCACTGGCAGGGTCTCCTCTAAAATCTTGACCTATCTTATCCACTTCATCTAACAAAAATAATGGGTTTTTTACACCAACTTTCATCATGTTTTGAATGATTTTCCCTGGCATTGAACCAATATACGTACGACGGTGTCCTCTAATTTCACTTTCGTCGTGCACGCCTCCTAAGGCCATACGTATATATTTACGTCCTGTCGCATTTGCGATAGAGCGTCCCAACGAAGTCTTACCAACCCCTGGCGGACCAACCAAACACAAAATAGGTCCCTTAATCTTACCCACTCTTTTTTGTACTGCTAGATATTCCAAAATTCTATCTTTTACTTTTTCTAAGCCAAAATGATCATCATCTAATGTTTTTTGAGCTTTAGAAATATTGGTATTAATTCTGTTTTTTTTCTTCCATGGCAACTCAAGCAATACATCTATGTAGTTTCTCACCACTGTTGCTTCAGCCGACATACTTGGCATCATCTTTAGTTTTTTTAATTCTGCCAAAGCTTTTGTTTCTGCCTCTTTGGACATTCCAGCAGAAAGAATTTTCTTTTCTAACTCTTCTAATTCTTCTTTTTCATCCTCTTCACCAAGTTCTTTTTGAATGGCCTTCACTTGCTCATTCAAATAGTATTCTCGTTGAGATTTTTCCATTTGTTTTTTAACTCGTCCACGAATACGCTTTTCGACTTGGAATAAATCCATTTCGGCTTCAATATAGCCTAATAATAAAGATGCTCTCTCATTAACGTCTAAAGTTTCAAGAATTTTCTGTCTTTGTGATAATTTCAACTGCATTTGAGCAACAATAGTATCTACCAACTTGCCTAGTTCATTAATTTCTTTAATGCTATTGATAATTTCTGTAGGCACTTTTTTACTCATATTGGCGTATTCATCTATTTCATGAATTAAAGCCCTATGCAATACTTCTGAAGTTTCATTGCCTTCACCTGCATCATTTAACACAGATACACGAGAAACAAAAAACGAATCCTCATCAGTAATATCTAAAACCTTCGCTCTATCAACACCTTCTACCAAAGCTTTTACAGATCCATCTGGAAGTTTCAACATTTGAATCACTTTAACGATAGTACCTATATCATATAGGTCTTCAGCCGTTGGATTTTCAATTTGATAGTCTTTTTGTGCTAATAAAAATATGGATTTATCTTCCTCTAAAGCTGCTTCTAAAGCCGCAATAGATTTCTCTCTGCCAATAAGCAAAGGAATCACCATGCCTGGATAGACAACTACATCTCTTAAAGGAAGTGTAGACAACTCATATGTTTTTCTTCTTGCCATTATGCTCTTTCCCTATTTCATAATTGATATGTAACGATATGGTGGGTACTTATTTAAATTTCAAGCCCTTAATATCAAATATAATAAAAAACCACTATGATCCAATGCTACGCTTTCAATCATAGTGGTTTCAATAAAATAAGATTTATAATTTAAATATTATAATTCCTTAGCATGGCTAGCTAAATAAACAGCCACACCTTCAGCATCAGGTTTCATTCCTTCTGTTCCTTTTTGCCAATTAGCAGGACAAACTTCACCATACTCTTCTGCAAACTGCAACGCATCTACCATACGTATCATTTCATCTACATTCCGCCCTAATGGTAGATTATTAATCACTTGGTGCTGTACGATTCCTTCTTGATCAATTAAAAATGAACCTCTTAAAGCGACACCTTCTTCGGTTTCCACGTCATAGGCACGAATGATTTCTCCTTTAATATCTGAAATCATAGTAAATTTAACGGGTCCAATACCACCTTCATTCACAGGTGTTTCTCTCCATTTTGCGTGCACATGAGGATTATCAATTGAAACAGAAAACACTTCTACATTTCTTTTTTTAAATTCATCAAATCGATTATCAAAAGCAATAATTTCTGATGGACATACAAATGTAAAATCCATAGGGTAGAAAAATACTACGGCATATTTACCCTTCACTGCATTTTTAAAATTGAATTTTTCATCAATGACACCATCAGCTGTTACTGCTGAAAAAGTTTTATCCGAATCAAAGAAAAATGGCGCTGGTTTAGTAACGAGAACAGACATAATACCCTCCTTTTGAAAAATTAACTTACTCCATTATAAAATTACCCTTAAATAGATTCATAAATCTTAGTAGCGACTTCTATTACATCACTAGAATTAACATGACCCAAAAGCCACTTCATTTCTTTTTGAATCAATTTTTGTCGATCTTCATCCAACATACTCACTACTTTAAATGAATCTACCAGTCTTGCAGCCATCATGGGATTAAATTTTTCTATCTTTACGATTAATTTAGTAATAAATCGATAACCCTCACCATCTATCTGGTGAAAGAAAATAGGATTTCTGGCAAATGTAACTAATAGTGCCCGTACTTTATTAGGATTCGTTATATCAAAATAGGGACTTTTTAAACTTTTTTTAACGTTTTCAAACGTATCTTTGGCAAAACTTGAAGCAATTAGATTAAAATACTTATCCAATACCAAACCTTCATTTTTAAGTTGCTCTGCAAAAGAATCCATCAATTCCTCTTTTGTTTTGCTTTCAATGTGTTTAATAGATTCTAATACACCTATTCTATGAGTCATATTCGTAGATATATCCTCATACTCAGAAGTAAATTGATTAAAGTAATTTTTATCCGCCTTAATTAAATAAGTTCTGAATATGTTAATCAATGCTCTTATCCATTCTAACTGAGGATGATATTGCTCTTGAACACCAAAAGGATCGCTCGCTTCATATTTTACCAATGCCTTATATTCAGGTTCTATGCTCACAAAGCAATTTAATGCCAGTTCTAATTTAAAATCCAAGATAACTTTTTGTAATAAAACAGGATCTACTGGTGCATTTTCTTCCAACAATTCATTAAAACCTGGTAACTCTAATAATAAAGATAATAAAGCATAATTATCTTCTTCAAAAATTAATTGATTAATTTTAGAACTTAGTACTAAAATTGGCGGGTATCTTCTACCTGTCTTTTTCGCTTTCAAAAACCTTTTAATATATTTTTTATATAATTGTTGAGAAGCTTCCCAACGAATAAACTCATCGCTATCATGTAGCATCAAAGTCAACAGCTCGTCTTCTGATTGTTTATATTTTAATTTAATTGGTGCTGAAAAACCTCGTCCGATAGATAATATGGGATTTTCATCTGAGTTTATTTTAAATTCTATTTCTGCTTTTTTATCTTTTAATAATAAGACACTTTCGTCTTGCCACTGTTTAATATTTTCTACCTTATAACTTTGTTTTTTCCCATCGTGAGTCAAAAATCCCATCTTAATAGGAATTAATAGTGGTTTTTTATTTTCACCTGGTATTTTTTGTTTTAATTTTATTAAAACTTTTTTCTGATCCTTATCAAAGTATTTTTTTACTTTGACAACTGGTGTGCCTGCGTATGAATACCATCTTAAAAACTGAGGTATTTCTATGTTATTGGCATCTACCATTGCGTTAAAAAAATCTTCACATGTGACCGCTTGACCATCATGCCGTTCAAAGTAAAGACGCATACCATTTTGAAAGCCTTCTTCTCCTAAAATAGTATGCAACATACGCACGACTTCGGCGCCTTTTTCATAGACGGTCGTGGTATAAAAATTATTAATTTGTTCATATGCTTCGGGTCTTACTGGATGAGACAAAGGCCCAGCATCTTCTGTAAATTGAAACTCACGCAATACTTTGACAGCCTCAATTCTTCTTGCAGCCCTTGAACTCATATCAGAAGCAAATTCTTGCTCTCTGAAAACAGTTAACCCCTCTTTTAAGGTTAATTGAAACCAGTCTCTGCACGTTACTCTATCTCCCGTGTAATTGTGAAAGTATTCATGTCCAATGACTGATTCAACACTAGCAAAATCTTTATCTGTTGCCGTTTCAGAAGTTGCTAACACATATTTAGTATTGAAAATATTGAGTCCTTTATTCTCCATCGCACCCATATTAAAATCATCTACGGCAACAACCATAAAAATATCTAAATCGTACTCTAGATTAAAGCGGCTTTCATCCCATTGCATTGCTCTTTTTAAAGATTCTATTGCAAAATCAATCTTTTCAATATCTTTGGCCCGACAATAGAATTTAATACTTACATTTTTTCCTGAACGAGTGGTATAAGTATCCTCTTTATGTGCTAACTGACCTACAACTAAAGCAAATAAATAACTAGGTTTTTTATAAGGATCATGCCAAGTAACCCAATGTCTATTATTATCACTTTCTCCCGATTTAATTGGATTTCCATTAGAAAGCAAAACAGGATATTTATCTTTATCACCTTCAATGGTAACTGTATATTCTGTCATGATGTCGGGACGATCAAAAAAATAAGTAATTCTACGAAATCCTTCTGATTCACATTGTGTGAATAAATTTCCTTCTGATTCGTACAATCCCATCAGAGCTTTATTATCCTTGGGGCTTAATTGGGTAACTATTTGCAATTTGATATGTTTTTCTGTAGCTTTCCCTAAGTTTAATTGATTATTATCAAGTAGATAATCTTCTTTTGATAATTGCTGGCCATTCAATTCAACACTGATTAACCGAGCTTCACCGTCCAAAATAAGCTCTTGATCTAACTTTAATACTTCAATTTCTAATACAGAATTGACCAATACATGTTCTTGCTGAATATTAAAATGTAAATCAATTCCATTAACTATAAATGGCAACGGTTCATAATCTTTTAAATATTTTACTGTGTTTTCCATAATTGTTTCCAAAATTAAAATATCTGGCCTTTTTCACCAGAAACCATATCTAAATACCGTTTAATCACTTCTAGCATACTTTCTGTTTTATTTTTTTTAGACACCCAGTTTTTATTTTCATATATAAATTGATAGGCATCCTTACCTGCTACTAGCCATATTTCATGTTGTCCATAATTTTTTGTCATGACCATATACTCTTGACCATTGTTATAGATAATAAAAATATCACCTTTATTATCATAATCAAAGTCCCAATCATAACTGTCTAATTCATCTTCTACTTCTATGAAAAACTTATCCGACTCACTTCTGTAATCTACATCATTCATTTTAAAACCCTCGACTATCTATCTACATAGAAGATATTATAATACAATACTCCAATATTTTTGATGTGTCATATTATTACATACTAAATAAAGAGATATAATCCTTATGAAACCAAGTCAACTATTTATGCTCATCCTAGTAGCAACATTAACGGCCTGTGGCTATAAAGGGGCCTTATACTTGCCTGACGAAAATGAAGATAATTCTAATTTTGGCCCCATTCAAACCGGAATAGGATTGAGCCCCAATAAAAAAACGAATCATAAAGCACAGCAAACCGATCAACCAACACCTACCAACAATAACGAAGAAAGTAAGGATGATTAAAATATGCTGCATTATATTAAGCAACAATTATTTATTGAAAAAGTATCTTGCCTTGATTTAGTCAAAACTTACGGAACACCTCTTTATGCATACTCTAGAAACTATATCCAAGATGCTTTTTTAAATTACACGCATACTTTTTCTGTTTCAAATCCTTTGATTTGCTACGCGGTAAAAGCAAATAGTAATTTATCTATACTGCGTTATTTAGCGCATCTAGGTTCTGGGTTTGATATTGTATCTGGTGGAGAACTGCAAAGGGTTCTTCTTGCTGGAGGAGACGCTAAAAAAATCATTTTTTCTGGGGTCAATAAAAACGAACAGGAGATAAAACTTGCCTTAACAGCTGGTATCCTGTGTTTTAATATTGAGTCATTACCTGAAATTGACCGCATACAAAAAGTAGCCAAAGAGATAAATGTCATTGCCCCCGTCTCTTTTAGAATCAATCCAGATGTTGATGCTAAAACACACCCATATATTTCCACAGGACTCCAAAATAATAAATTTGGTATTTCCTATCAAGACACACTACACGCCTATACCTATGCGCAAAAGCAATCGCATTTAACTATTGTTGGCATCGACTGCCACATAGGTTCCCAATTATTAGACTTAACACCATTAAAAGAAGCGGCTGATAAAATCTTTGAACTGGTTGTCCAATTAAAACAAAAAGGTATTATTTTAAAGCACATTGATTTAGGTGGGGGTATTGGTATTCCTTATCAAGAAAATGAAAAAAGTCCTGATTATGCAGATTATGCCAAACACATTGCTCCTTTTTTTAAAGCAAATCCTGAAATACAGTTAATTTTCGAGCCTGGACGCTCTATTATCGGAAATGCTGGTGTTTTGTTAACCAAAGTAGATTTCATTAAACACAATCAAAACAAGAATTTTATTATTGTAGATGCTGCTATTAATGATTTATTAAGACCTGCCTTATACGATAGTTATCACGATATTATTCCCGTTACCCTCAATAAAGACTTGCACCCCATACAAGCAGATGTTGTTGGTCCAGTATGCGAGTCAGGAGATTGTTTAGGTAAGAATAGAATCCTTTCAGTACAAGCTGGTGACTATCTTGCCATAAAAAGTGCTGGTGCTTATACTGCTTCTATGGCTAGTCATTATAACTCTCGTCTCATCGCTCCTGAAATCCTTATTGATGAAAAAACACATAAAATCATCAGGAGCAGAGATACGTTTGAACAACTCATTCAAAATGAAACTCCTTTTTTATAGAAAGTCTTGCAGTGAATTCAATTGCTTTAGATATACAAAATGTTATTAAAATATATAATAATGGCTTTAAAGCACTGGATAACGTTTCCTTTCAGGTCTTTAAAGGTGAATTTTTTGGTCTATCAGGTCCAAATGGTGCAGGTAAAACAACTTTGATTTCTAGCATTGCTAGTTTAAGCAATCCTACTTCAGGATCTATCCATGTTTTAGGATACGACACCCAAAAAGATAGTAACCACTCTAAAATGAATTTAGGTGTCGTACCTCAAGAATTAGTCTTTGATCCTTTTTTTACAGTAAAAGAAGTTTTATCTTATCAATCAGGTTACTACGGCATTAAAAATAATGATCAATGGATTGAAGAGATACTAGAGCAACTAGGCTTATTATCAAAAATCAACGATAATACCCGTAGTTTATCAGGTGGTATGAAACGTCGTTTAATGGTAGCACAAGCCTTAGTGCATAAACCTCCTGTTATTATATTGGACGAACCTACTGCTGGCGTTGACGTGGAATTGCGTCAATCTTTGTGGGTTTTTATTAAAAAACTCAACCAACAAGGTCATACCATTATTTTAACAACGCACTACTTAGAAGAAGCAGAACAATTATGTGACCGGATCGCTTTTATGAAAAAAGGACAACTTATTGCCCTAGATGAGACAGAAAAACTGTTAGCAGTAGATGAACAAATTCATGTTTCTTTCACCTGTCATGAGAATATAAGCCCACTAATTGCTCATTTTAACTATCAACATGAAAAAAACAAGTGGTCATTTGAGCTCAATAACTATGCACAAGTAGAACATCTGTTACATATCATCAACACCAATCAGGTCACTATCTCAAATTTAGGAATTATGGAAAAAGATTTAGAACAAGTTTTTTTGAGTTTAATACAATGACAAATTTATACGGCATTTACACACTTTTTAAAAAAGAGATTCTGCGTTTTGCAAAAGTAGGCGTTCAAACTCTTTGTGCGCCCATTATCTCTTCTTTACTTTATTTATTAATTTTCTCTAATGCATTACAAGATAAAGTTAATGTTTATCCTGGGGTTAGTTACATACAATTTCTTGTCCCTGGCCTTATTATGATGAGCATTATGCAAAATGCATTTGCCAATGTTTCTAGTAGCTTAATCCAATCAAAAGTGTCTGGAAATATCATTTTTATCCTGTTACCCCCATTGTCTAATATTGGCTTTTTTATTGCTTTTGTGGGGGCCGCCTTAATTAGAGGACTAATTGTTGGTTTAGGTATTTTTCTTTGCTCTTTTATTTTTGAACCAACGATCCCTGTTCATGGATTATGGGCTATTTTATTTGCCGTCATTGGCGGCACAACTCTAGGCTCTCTCGGTTTAATCGCGGGGATTGTGGCAGAAAAATTTGACCAAACAGCTTTATTTCAAAACTTTATTATTATGCCTCTGACTTTTCTGTCAGGCGTTTTTTATTCGATACAAAATCTACCTGATTTTTGGTACAAAGTCAGCCAAGTTAATCCTTTCTTTTATCTAGTTGATGGATTTAGATATGGTTTTTTTGGACAAGCAGACATACAACCCTCTATATCCCTAACTGTTTCTCTAGTATTTTTAATATTACTAGCCAGCATTGCGATGCTAATATTAAAATCAGGTTATAAACTTAAATCCTAACATAAAAAGGAAATATATGAAGTTAGAAGAAGTCACTAATCTTATTCAGCAAATACTACCATGTGACTACGTAGAAGTTGATGGGGATGGCCATCATTTCTTTGTAAAAATTGTCTCTCCTGAATTTGAAGGCTTAACTCGACTACAAAGACACCGCCTGATTAAAGATGGTTTAAAAAAAGAAATTGCCAGTAATGAATTACATGCACTATCCATCACAACAGCGGCCACCCCTGAAGAGTGGCAATTAAAAAACAAGTAATTTTTAAGATGAAAACCGCTTAGGAAGTATGTCTTTCAATTTATTACGCATTTTTAAAATAGCTTGTTCTGTTGTTTCCCAATCAATACAAGCATCTGTTACGGATACCCCATATTTTAATTGGGTTAAGTCTTCTGGTATTGATTGATTGCCCCACTCTAAATTACTTTCTATCATTAAAGCACAAATAGATTGATTGCCATCCAAAATTTGATTGATAATATTATCAATCACCAAAGGCTGTAATTCAGCCTTTTTATTCGAATTCGCATGAGAGCAGTCAATCATAATATTGGTAGATAATCCCGCCTTACTTAATCTTTCTTCAGCCAATGTTACATTCACAGAATCATAATTGGTTTTATTATCTCCACCTCTTAGGACAATATGTGCATATTGATTGCCTCTGGTTTTAACGCGAGAAACACGCCCTTCTTGATTAATACCTAAAAAATGGTGCGCATTAGCTGCTGATTTTAAAGCATTCAAAGCAACCGTCAAGCCCCCATCTGTCCCATTTTTAAAACCAACCGCCGAAGACAATCCAGATGCTAATTCTCTATGGGTTTGGGATTCGGTTGTTCTCGCCCCAATAGCCGACCAACTGATTAAATCCTGTAGATATTGAGGGGAGATTGGATCTAAAGCTTCAGTAGAAGTCGGCACACCCATTTCAGCAATTTCCAATAATAACTTTCTACCCAAGTGCAATCCATCCTCAATTTTAAATGTATCATTTAAATAGGGATCGTTAATCAATCCTTTCCAACCAACAGTCGTTCTGGGTTTTTCAAAGTACACGCGCATGATTAAAAAAAGCGTATCATCCACCTCTTGGGATAATTTTTTTAACCTACTCGCATACTCTATCGCTGCTTTAGGATCATGAATAGAACAAGGACCCACTACAATAAATAAGCGATGGTCATTATGATCCAAAATATTTTTTACGGTTTGTCGACTCTCTGATACTAAAGCACGAGCAGATGTCGACAGAGGTAATTTATCCTTTAATTCTTGGGG
Organism: Neisseriaceae bacterium PsAf; assembly: GCA_017114885.1. Lineage (GTDB taxonomy): Bacteria > Pseudomonadota > Gammaproteobacteria > Burkholderiales > Neisseriaceae > QFNR01. The sequence goes on from WNLJ01000010.1 coordinate 51,061, forward strand.
TGTAATAATTGGCACATTCGCCTCAATATTAATATCATTAATTTTTTGTTTAGCCATAACTCTCACTACTCACTACATAAATAGATGAAAAAATTTATCAAAAAAGGTAATCGCTGCTTGAATAGCCCAATTGACAATGGGTCCCATTACTTGAAATAGACCTAAAAATAAAGCCGCCAAAACAATCCAAAACCCATATGGTTCTAACTTCATATATTTACTAGAAGCTTCTGGACTTAAATAACTATTCACAATACGACTTCCATCCAAAGGAGGTATCGGCACCAGATTAAATACACATAAAACCGTATTAATAACCATACCAAACATAGACATTTCATTAATAAATGATATTAAATTAGAACCCTGATTTTGCTGTGATAAATAAAAAGTTCCAACATATAGTGCAGCCCAAATAAACATCATGAGTAAATTAGATAAAGGACCCGCTGCTGCGACTTGTCTCATCCCTTTACGATAATCTTTAAACTGGTAGGGATTAACAGGCACTGGTTTTGCCCAACCAAATAAAAACGGCGCCCCCATTACTAGTAAAAATAACGGTAATACTACCGTACCTATTGGGTCTATATGTGCCAGTGGATTCAATGTTAATCTACCTGCATTATCTGCTGTATAATCACCATTTTTCTTAGCCACATAACCGTGTGCCGTTTCATGCACGGTCACTGCCAATACCATAGGAATGGCATAAACACAAACTTTGTAAAAGATACCTGCTATATCCATAAATATCCTAATTAAAATTTTTAAATGTAGTCCATATAGGTCGACATTCTGTTGGTAAATCGGGTGTCACGCCTATTTTTCTCTGGTCATACTCATGCCCATGAAAATCACTACCCGAAGAAGCGAATAAATTATATTGCTCTGCTAATAATGAAGCTGTCATTATCTCATTATAATCATGGCTACTACAACCCACTTCTATTCCTTGTCCCCCATAGAGAACAAACTCATCTAAAAACTGGCGTATTTTTGATAAAGTTAGATTGTAACGTAAAGGATGGGCCAAAACTGCGATACCTCCTGCCTCCACAATCAGTCTTACAACTTCTGGTAATGATCCCCACTCTGTTTTAACAAAACCTTTTTTACCCTCTCCTAAATACTTATTAAAAGCTTGTTGAATAGAAGACACAATTCCTTCATTAACCAGATACTCAGCCATATGTCTTCTTCCTACTGTATCTGGATGAGAAGCTAAAGCCAGAGCTCCTTCGTATAAACCATTAATACCAATGTGTTCCAATTTTTCTGACATCAATGCAAGACGTTTTAATCTTACACTTCTAATTTCATCAATCAACTTTATTAAAGGTTGATAATTCATATCAAAATTTAATCCTACCACATGAATGACTTTACTGCCCCAAGTCACTGAAATTTCGACCCCATTGACAAAGGATATCCCAAGCTCTGCAGATGCTGTTTTTGCTTCCTCTAAACCACCTATATTATCATGATCTGTAAGAGCTAGTAATTGAGCACCATTCGCTTGGGCTTTCTTTATTAATTCTCTAGGGGGGTAAATTCCATCAGAAAAGTTTGAATGGAAGTGTAAATCTATTTGCATGTCTTATTCTACCTTATTCAATAAGGTAATGGTTTTTATAATTATTATTTATTTTCAACTAAACTAGAAAATCCTTGCATTAAATCATCATCTAGCTGCCCTACTTTTTGAGTTTGTAGGTCTAAAATTACATAAGTAACCTCAGCATCGACTACTACTTTATTATTCTTAGTATTAATAATTACTTGCTCTATAATGCCCTTTTTTTCATTAAATTCCTTAATGGTTGATTGCACTTCAAGCTCGTCACCTAAAACCGCTGGAGAACGGTAATTAATGTTGATGTTAACAATCACAAATCCCAAATGTTTACGATGTAAATCACGCATAACATCTGCACTATCAGTCATATCCCAGCGAGCTTCTTCTAAAAATTCTAAATACCTCGCATTATTGACATGCCGATATAAATCCAAATGAAAACCTCTAACTTTTATAGGCGTTTTAAAAATCATTATTATTCCTTTATTTAACTACTACGTGCTTAAGATTCTCCAATATAAAATGGTAATCTTTCTCTTTCAATTTCTGTTTTGATCACATCACTTACAACGGTTGATAACAAGACATCAAACCATTTCTGAAACACATCTATATTTAATTCCGGGTATGTTTCCATAGCCTCACTCCAATTAGCGAGTTCTGCACTAAATATTTCTTGTACATACTTTTCTATCACATCCCATACTTCATCAATTTGCTCACAAGGAGTAATTAAATAAGAATTCGGATTATTTTGTAAGTCTTGTAATTCCAAACCAATTAAATCAATTTCAGGAAGATTTTGCAACCATGACCAAAATGGCTGTTTGGGAATTAATACAATGATACTTCTATCTATGTCATACATACGATAGCTCCTATGAAAGAAAGTATTTTTAGAAATTTTATTGTTTTTTTTGATGTTACTTTAATTTTTAGACTTTAAATTTTTCTAAAGCTATTACTGTCACAATCTAATTCAAGAATAGAACATATCCAAACTGCTTGAATAATAAACTGGTGATAGGTACAAAAGTCTTGCTGGGTTTGTTTATGCTTAGATTGACCTACTGAGCCACAAACATTGCGAACATTATTCATTGTTTTTTTTTCGATTGATTATTCTCTTCTTGTAAGTTTTGAATCAAGCCATCAATTGCACTTTCTTGGATAATTTCAGAAAACTGTCCACGATATGCAGTCACCAAACTAATTCCTTGTACATTAACATTATAAATTTTATATCCATACTCTGTTTTGTATAAGAAATAATCTATATCGATAGGCTCTTTTAAACCTGCACTTACAGAAGTTGCTTTAGATTGAATAATAATCTCCCTACCCTCATTTTTAATAATAGGGTTTTGTTTAATTTCTACTTTAGCATCTTTTACATGTACAAGCGCATTATAATAAGCATTAATTAATTTACATCTAAACTCTTGACTCAATTGCATTTTTTGGTTTAAGGTTGCATTCTTCCATGGAAATCCAACCGCTAAGGCTGTAATCCGATTAAAATCAAACAAGTCAATGCTCTTGTCAATGACTTTCGCTTTAATTTCATCCGTATTGCTCCCATCATCTAAAGACATTAAACTCACAACCTCAGTAACAGTAGTCGTTAAATTCTTCACTGCCTGCGCTGGTGTTTGCATCGAGTCAGCATAAACCTGACCCAATGTGATCAATGGGCAAAATAACAACAATCCTATTATAAAGTTTTTTATTGTTTTCATATTCGTAATCTAGCTGATGTATTAATCTTTTGTTTTTCCTAAAAAATTAACCACAATTTTATTTAATAACTCTTCAATGACAACTGCGGAATTAGTTATATTAATAGTATCCCCTGACTGCAAGTCAAGAGAATCTCCTCCTTGTTGCAAACCTATATATTGCTCTCCCAAAATTCCCATGGTCAAAACAGAAGCAGAGGTGTCCTGTGAAAAAGAATACTGGTTATTGATGGATAATTCAACTTTTGCTTGATAGTTGTTCACATCCAAAGAAATACTTTTCACTCTTCCCACTAATACTCCTGAAGCCCTAACAGGAGCCCCTACCTTTAGATTTCCAATATTATTAAAATAAGCAACCACCTCATAACTACCGTCATCTGAGGAAAAATTATACTTATCTCCTGCTACCTTAACACATAAAAAAACAATAGCCAGAATACTCAAAACCACCAGTAATCCAACAGAAAATTCAATATTTTTTTGTTTCATAACATTAACCCGTAAATAAAAATACTGTTAATATAAAATCTGTTGCTAAAATACACAACGAACACCACACAACCGTACGATTGGTTGCTTTTAAAATTCCGCTAGGACTTGGATAAGCATACAACCCATTGTAAACTGCAATCAAAGAAATTAATACACCAAACACCACAGACTTGATAATAGCTCCGAATAAATCATAAGATACTGAAATAGCTGATTGCATTTGTCCCCAAAAAATATTAGCATCTAAGCCGTAAAACATCACCGCCATTACATAGGTACCGAGTATGGCAAAGGCATTACATATCACGGTTAAAAGTGGCATAGAAATAACACCTGCCCAAAATCTAGGTCCTATAACTCTTTCAATAGGACTGACCGCCATTACCTCTAAAGCACTTAGCTGATCTGTTGTTTTCATTAATCCTATTTCACTTGTCATAGCACTTCCAGCACTACTAGCAAATAAAATAGCAGCCAATACAGGTCCTATTTCTCTTAAAACAGAAATACCAACCAATGCCCCTAGGCTTGACTCTGCATTAAATAGAATAAGAGAATTGTAAGCCTGCAAGCCGAGAACCAAACCTAAAAACAAACCACAAAAAACGATGATACTCACAGAAGAAACACCAAATACATAGATTTCTTTAATAATTAAATGAGGTTTTAAGAAATTTTTAAGTGACTGAGATAGGATTGAAAATAGCAATAATACCATTTTGCCTATTTTCATATTAAACTGAATGACCGTTTGACCTATTCTTCTAATCATATTCAACATAATCAACTTCCTTCATTTAATTGAAAAGAAATAGAAGCTGCTTGTAAAAATTCCTGTACTATTTTATTTTTGTTTTTAACAAAACTATCTGGTGTTCCATCAAAAATAATGCTTTTATCAGCTAACAGAATAACCTTGTCAGCCAGTGGCAATGATTCTTTAATATTATGAGTCACCATAATACTGGTCGCATTAATGTCTTGATTCGCTTTTCCTATTAATGTTGCAATTTTAACTAAAGTAATAGGATCTAACCCCGCAAAAGGCTCATCATACAATAATAAACTAGGATTTAAAGCAGTCGCTCTTGCTAGGGCAACTCTTTTAACCATACCACCGGATAACTCTGCAGGGTATAATTTTTCTGTTCCAACAAGATCTACCGAGAGTAATTTATTATTTACCATATTTTCAATATCCTTCTCAGACAGAGAAGTATGCTCTCTAATTGGAAAAGCAACGTTATCGTAAACATTCAAATCAGTAAATAGAGCGCCTTGTTGAAATAGATAGCCCATATTTTTACGGTGTTCATATAACTCTTGTTTTGAGAAATCTGTGATTGATTTCCCTTTAATCAATATTTCGCCTATCTTAGGAAAAATTTGACCAGATATTAACTTTAATAATGTTGTTTTGCCTGATCCTGATCCACCAATAATACAGACAAACTCACCTTCCCTGACAGCAAAGCTTATGTTATGCAATATTTCTTGCTTTGTATAAGAAAAAGTTACACTTTTAAATTCAATATAGGGTGTTTGTACCATAAAATACTCAAATCATTCGACTAGCCATATTAATGGCTTGAATTAAACTTCTAGCATTTACTTTCCCGTTCCCTGCTAACTCAAGAGCCGTGCCATGATCCACAGAAGTCCTTATGTATGGTAAACCCAATGTGATATTTACCGCTTTCTCAAAGGAGGCATATTTAATAACGGGCAACCCTTGATCATGGTACATTGTTAAAATGACATCATTATTCTCTATAAGTTCCTTTTGAAATACCGTATCCGCAGGATAGGGACCAGACACTAAAATATTTTCATTTTTTAAATACTTTATGGCAGGGATAATAATCTCTAATTCTTCCATCCCAAGATAACCATTTTCTCCGGCATGAGGATTGAGGCCTGTAACCAATATTTTCGGAGAAGCTATCTTAAATTTTTTCTTGAGTTCTTGGTTAATGATATGAACAACTTTTATAATTAATTCAGTAGTAATTGCTTTAGGTACTTGGCTTAAAGGTAAATGTGTAGTCGCCAAGGCGACATTTATTACCCCATCCGATAACATCATAACTACTTGATCAACACCGGCTCTGTTTTGAAAATATTCAGTATGACCAGTTAAAGAAACACCACTTTTGTTAATAATTCCTTTATGTACAGGACCTGTCACTATTCCCGCATAAGTTCCTTTTTCAACACCCTCTATTGCTTGGTCTAGAAGTGATAAAACATAGGCTGAGTTTTTAACATTTAATTGACCTGCAATAACTTTTTCTTGAACTGGTATGTGCTTAAAAGTAACATAGGGGTGCTTTTCATCAAAATATTGATGCAAAAATTCTTCTTGTTTAAGTTCTTTCGCTCTATCTTCCAAAGCCTCTATATCAACTAAAATCTCAATTGGGTAATCAAAATTAGCCTCAAGAATACCCAAACAAATATCAAGCCCAATTCCTGCAGGCTCGCCACTTGTAACAGCTAAAGGAATTTGGGCTTGATTTTTTTTCATGAAAATAAAATACTAGTATGGTTTTTCTCTATATTCTATATAAGCTCTATTTTTCAAATCTTGTACAATGCTTGATAGAATCTCTTGTTGTTTTGCATTTTCAATAAAGTTCCTAGCATCTTGTTTATTTTGTTCCGTTGCGGGCATTTTGTTTTGATTTAACAAAGCTTCTATTTCAGCTTCCGTCACTTCAATTTGACCTTGAGAAACTTCCTTTGCTAGAGCATCAACCATTAAATTATCTTTAACAGTAGCTCTCAACATTGATTTAGGAACGCCTTCTCTTGCAATTGCTTTATAAAATTGCTCTGATGTTAGCTTATTAGAAGCAGCTATTTTCTCAACTTCTGCATCAATTTCTTTTTCTGAAATTTTAATCTGCATATTTTCTGCCGCTTGTTTTAATAATCTTTGCTGAATTAGATTATCGATGGCTACCTGTTTTACATCTATTTTCTTAAGTTCTGATTTTGGAACCTGTGCTCTAATTTGGTTACTGATATCGTTAATATCTCTTTGGGTGATAACGTCCTGATTAACAACCACCACGATTTGATCAACCCATTGTACAGGCGCTGCATTCGCGCTCAACAACCCAAAACCCAACAGTACAGCACTTAACCACTTTCTTAAACTCATATTATTATTTAACCTCTCTTTTAGGACGATAACCTGGTATAGAGCGATACAGTTCATCAAATGGATTCACTCCCAAACCGCCTAAACCTCTCAAATTCAACTGAAAAAATACCGCATTTTTTCGCTTATCATATTCTGTCACATATGTTTGAAATACTGTGTTTACTCCCCAACATTGACATTCACTAATGTACTCGATTCCTGCCAATGCCTCCAATAATTTTTTATCAGACAAAGAATAATTATACCTACCTACAATCGAATACCTATCAGCAATTGGCCACTGAAATAAAAAATCAACTTGCTCAAACTTCTCGTCACTTCGATTAATCCAAGGACTATTTTTGTCGTATTTATAACGCAAATTCACCAATTTACCAAATTCTGGGTTGTATCTTAACCCTACCATATAACGATTATCCGTTTTACGATTACCATTAAAATACAAATCCGCTTGCAAGGAGATTTTATCAGTAATTTGCCCTTGAGCAAACAATAATGTATCAGAATTATTCTTTCTGTCTTTATCTACCACCTCATCATCTAAACTCACATTATCTTTTCTAAAATAGATTCGTTGCCCTATTCCTGCTCTAAACAACTCAACCCCATTATGTTGACTGTAAAACCTTGTCATTAAACTATAAGACAAATTATTTGCAGAATTCACTCTATCATAGCCTGTAAATCTGTTTTCTCTAAACAAGCTAGAAAAAGTTGTATCTACCTCTTCACTATCAAAGTTAGGCAAATCATTTTGTTCTTTTCTTGGGATATAGGTATAAAAAAGCCTAGGTTCAAGGGCTTGCACAAAATTACTTCCTTTAAACGTCCACGGTCTTTCAAAAATTAAACCTGTATCCATACTAAAGATAGGCAATACCCTCGAAAAGTTCCTTTTAGATAAATTAATTCTGGTTCCATCTTCATCTGCTCGCCAATAATTATCTAATTGATAATAAGTAGCATGCAATCCAAATCTAGGTCTGAAGAATCCCCATTCATTAGAAAAATCCCATGTTACCCGAGGATAAAATAAACTTCTCACTCCCGTTTGCTTGGTACGATGATCAAAGTTACTCACTTGAGTCAACACATCTACTTCTGCTGCATTTCCTAGTAATCGAGACCATCTTAAAGTCAATTGAGGTTCTAGACGATACGGTTCATCAATAGTTCCACCAGAGTTTTGCAATGTTTGATAATTTTGTACCGTTAAAAATGCAGAAAATGGCCCCCCAAAAAATTGATCATTGTACGATAACCATAATTGTCGATTTAAATTATTATTTTCTGCAGATGCAGTTCTACTGCCAAAATCTTTAAAATAATAATTATCAGATACTTGGTTATAATCAATTCCTAACGATATTTTTGGCGTCAAATTTTGAAAATGCTGAAAACTAACTGCGTAACGATTGCTTTTATCCAAATCTTTTTTGGCAACTCTATCACTAGGCAGAAAACTTGCTGAAATTTTACCCAAGAAATTAAGAGATAAATACCTAAATTCGCCATCAACACCCATCCCCCTTTTCGTATATAGATGAGGTGTTATGGTCATATCATAATTGGGCGCTAGGTTAAAATAATAGGGCAAACCAAGTTCTAAGCCATTTCCAGACTTGATTCCTGCAATAGGACTTAAAAAACCACTCTTGCGATTACCATTTAACGGAAAATCAAACCATGGAACAGTAACCAAAGGTACCCCTTTAAAAACAAATTTAGTCTTTTTCGCAACCCCTATATTCCGATCATAGTCTACATTAATTTCTTTTGCCTCTATATACCAACTATCATCCCCAGGATTACAAGTATTAACGCGTGCATTTTGTAAGCGATAGAAATTTGTTTGTAGAATTTCTAATTTTTTCCCTTCTCCTTGCAGTGGAATTTTGTTTCCTTGGCTACTGAACTTAAAGTCATGCATATTGCCTAGTTTGGTGTTTAAATCATACTCCAAACTTCGTCCACTCAAAATATTACTACTGTCTTTTAATTTAAAAGGATCTGAAGTAGAAAGTCTATTATTTTTATACAGTACTTTATTGGCGTTTAAAACTTGCTCTTCATGTTCAACAATAACATTACCCTCAACCAGAGCCTCTTCTGAGCCTTTTCCTTCAACTTTTTTGTCAAAAGTTAAACGCACCCCTCCATTATCAGGCACTGGTTCTTGACTGGTTTCAATAGGTTCAATAGGCTCAAACTTCCCACTGGTAGAGGAACAAGTATTTTTGATTAGCAACTCATCTTTTGTGACAACCTCTTTACTAGAGTTCTTCTTATCAGGAGCGTCACTTAAAGAATCTGCCAAACCAATATTAAAGCATAAACCAATTTGAGCTAATGATAACTGCAACACAATCTTTTTTATTCGAAACAAAATTATACCCTTTTGGACAAATGAGTTAGAATAGTGCCTATTTTAACCTGAATTACTATAAAAATAATATGCAACGTGAAAATAATTTAATGAATTGGGTTCAAACGCTTTATCCCAAGCAATCTTTTCAAATAAAATTTGCTGCTGCTGACGCAGATCATCGAAAATATTATAGAGCTATTTTTGAAGATAATTCGTCTATCATTTTGATGGATGCTCCCCCTGAAAAAGTTAATATAGATCCTTATATTTATGTACAAAACCTATTTCAAGCCATACAAGTGCCTGAAATATACCATATCAACCAAGAAGATGGTTTTATGGCATTACAGGACTTTGGCGATGATTCATTCATTAACTTAATGTTAAATAACGACTCTCGTGAATTGCATAGAGAATTGTTACTTAAAGCAGTTTCAGAGTTGATTAAATTACAACAAATCTCTCAAGAAAATAAACTGCCTATTTATTCTAAAGAAAAACTGAATGAAGAAATGGATTTATTTGTCACCTGGTGTATTCCTAAATATTACCACTGTGAACTGGATAAAAAACAAACTGATATCTGGCAACAAGCTAAAGATAAACTGCTATCTGAAATTTTAAATCATGCTAATGTATACGTACATAGAGATTACATTATCAGAAATCTTATGTTATTACCCGATCAATCAGTGGGCGTCATTGATTTTCAAGACGCTGTTTGGGGAAGTATTTGCTATGATATTGTATCTCTCACACGAGATGCTTTTATTTCTTGGGATGAAGAATTCACTTTGGACATAGTAATACGTTACTGGCAACAAGCTAAAGAAAAAAACCTACCTGTTCATCCTTCTTTTGACGATTTCTATAAAAGTTATGAGTGGATGGGTATTCAAAGACATCTTAAGGTTGCTGGCATTTTTACTCGTTTAAAATATAGAGACAATAAAGATAAATATATTTCAGAAGTTCCTAGATTTATCCAATATCTGAAACAAACTACCCGTCGTTACTCTGAATTACATCCACTCTATCGACTAATAGTGGAGTTAACAGGTGAAGATAAAGAATTGCAGCAAGGATTTAGCTTTTAATGAAATTAAATCAATTATCTTTTTATTTTATTGTTTACAAGTTGTCAAAAAACGATTCCCTTCGACGAGAAAGCACCACCACCTAAGATTGCTTTAGCCCTTGGTGGCGGTGGGTTTAAGGGTTTCGCACACATTGGTGTTCTAAAAGTCCTAGAAGAAAATCAAATTCCAATTGATATAATAACAGGTACTAGTGCAGGTTCTGTAGTCGGTAGTCTTTATGCCTCAGGCATGTCGATTGATGAACTTGAAAATCAAGCTAAAAAATTTTCGCCCTTGAAAATTATCGATTTATCTCTCTCTGGCAATGGTGGCTATATTAAAGGAGAAAAAATACAACGCTTAATTAATCAAGCTGTTCACTTTAAATCGATAGAAGAATTCCCCTACTCATTTGCAGCCGTTGCAACTGAAAAAAGTACCGATCACGCTGTTATTTTTAAGCAAGGTAATCCAGGACTCGTTGTTCGGGCTTCTTCTAGTATTCCCTTTATTTTTCAACCCACCTTAATTGATGGGAAGTACTATATTGATGGAGGGTTATCCTCTCCTGTTCCTGTCCGAGCTGCTAAAGAATTAGGCGCAGATATTGTAATTGCCATCGATATTTCTGCTGGCGCTCAAGGTCAAGATAACCAAGTCAACACAATAAATGATATCGAACAAACCTTAGAGATGGTCGATCAAAAAGCACTTAATAAAGAACTACAACAGGCGGATATTATTATTCGACCAAAACTTGAAAATATTAGTGTTATTAGTGGTATATTAAACATTGAAGAAGCAATTAAAGCTGGAGAAAATGCGACAAAAAAAATGCTGCCCACTATTAAACTCCTTTTAAAACAAAAAAATCTCAATTCCCTCGGAGATAAGAATGATTGATATAACCCCTTTTGAAACCACTATTAACAACCTTAAAAAAGCTGGAAAATATCGTGTTTTTAATGATATTTTACGAGAAAACGGGCAATTCCCTTATGCTTTATGGTATGGAGAATATGGGGTTAAAACCATTGTTAACTGGTGTTCTAATGATTACCTTGGCATGGGTCAAAATAAAATTGTCTTAGATGCTATGCGTACTGCTTTAGATAAAACAGGCGCTGGTGCGGGGGGAACAAGAAATATTAGCGGTACAACCCATTACCATATTATTCTCGAGCATGAATTAGCTAGTTTGCATAAGAAACCAGCTGCTCTGCTCTACTCCAGTGCCTATGTAGCCAATGAATGGACAATTATTGCTTTGAGTAAAATTATTCCTAATATTCACTTTATTAGTGATCAAAAGAATCATAACAGTATTATCGTCGGTATTAGTTATAGCCGAAAACCGAAAACAATATTCCAAAATAATAACTTAAAAGAATTAGAACAAATTTTTCAGACAGTAAAAGCTAATAATGAAATTCCATGCATTATTTTTGAATCTGTGTACTCTATGGACGGTGATGTTAGTCGTATTCAGGAAATTTGTGATCTAGCTGATAAATATCAAGCCATCACTTATATAGATGAAGTACACGCCGTTGGCTTATACGGTAAAGAAGGTGCGGGAAAACTTGAAGAATTAGGCTTACAAGATAGGGTTGATATTGTTAACGGAACGTTAGGTAAAGCATTTGGTGTGCAAGGGGGCTATATTGCCACTGATGCCACTGTCATTGATGCTATTCGTTCTATTGCTGCTGGCTTTATTTTTACAACCAGTTTAAGTCCTATTACCTGTGCAGGAGCCTTCTCTGCAATTAAATACCTAAGAAAAAACCCAGAGTTAAGAGAAAAACATCAAGAACGAGCCACCCTACTAAAAAATAAATTGAAAGCAGCTGGTGTTAATATCATGCCCAGCACCACTCATATCGTTCCTGTTCTTATTGGGAATGCCGAAAAAGCCAAATCAATTAGTGACCAATTATTAACGGACTATGGGATTTATGTACAGGCGATTAACTACCCGACTGTAGCTATAGGCACAGAGCGTCTGAGATTTGCGCCAACACCTTATCACACCAATCAAATGATAGATGATTTAGTGGACGCTCTTACTGATTTACTTTGAGGTGGTTTCTTGATTTACGTTTTGAGTCTCTTTTTTCCAACCGCCACCTAATGCTTGATAGAGTAATATAGTAGCTCTCGCTGAATTTAATTTTTGTCGAATGGTTTCTTCTCTCGCCTTTAAATAATCTAAATAGTTAAGAGGAATCTTTTCATAGGTTATTTCACCATAACGAAAAAGCTTACTACTATCATTAGATCGCTTTAATAAAATATTCTCTGTCTTAGTTAGGTGTTGCGTATTTTTTTCATACGCCACTCTCCAACGATAAGCTGTATCAACTTCTTTTAAAGCACCCAATAAGGCATCATCATAATCATATAGTGCTTTCTGTAAGATAGCTTCATTTGCTTTGATATTAGCTCTAATTTTACCTGCTGTAAAAATAGGTAAATTGACGCCTACATCAAATAAAGGCCCTGAAAAAGAACTCTTCGCTAAAGAATTAATTCCGATTTTCCCATCCAAAAATCCAAAATTAATATAAAATTTAGGGAATAAATCAGCTCTGGCGGCTTGCGTTTTAGCCACTAATGAAGCAATGTTTTTTTGTCTTGCCAACAAATCTGGTCTTCTATAAACAATATCACTTGGTTGCACCCCTGTCGGAATGGGTGGACTATAATTCAGAGATTGCATATTATATTTTAATCGATACCCTTGTGGAGACCGACCAATTAGGACCGCTATGCTTTGTTGAATATTATCAAATTGCGCATCTAATAAAGTTTTTTGTGCTTTTAATTGATTAATATTAGCTTTGATTTTATCAATTTCATTGGGCGTTGTTTGACCTGCTTGGAATCTGCCTTGTGTGTATTTTAAAAGACCTTGTAATCTCTCAAGCGCTTCATCAGTTATTTGTATTTGGTACTGAGTGGCAATAGCATCAAAATAATTCTCTGCAATTCTTGCAGATAATGCCATTTGACTTGCATGAAACATTTCTTGAGTACTTAGTAAATTATAGTAAGAAGATCTTGCTTCATTTTGCTTTTGTCCAAATAAATCAATATTCCATTTAGCTAAAGCGCCTACCTGCTGTAACTGTAAATCAGAATCAACATTATCAATGCCCAACTCTTTGAGCTCTGGATTCTCAATATCGCTATTCAAACGACTTTTTCGGCCTAACAATCCAACCATAGGCCATAAGTCAGCCTGAACCATCGTTTGATAGGCTTTTGCTATCTCAATATTTTGCTGTGCTTTTTTGATAGAATTGCTATTTGATAAACCCTCTTCAATTAACAATACTAACTCTGGATCATGCCATTCACGCCACCATTCAGATAAATCTGCATTATAAACAGGCAATTGCTGTGCATTATCAAATTGAGCGGGTATATTAACTGAACCGTCACTATTGACTGGGACTGTTTGACACCCTGCTATCAATAAGGAAAGAGAAATAAATAAAATTTGATGGACTTTCATAGCAATAACGTATCCTTAATTAAATTTTTGAAGCATGATTTTGAATCGAAATAAAGCAATTACAAAGAAGATAATCCCGTAAACAAGAATAACTAATAGAGAAAAAGCAATAGAATCTAGGCCTGCACCTCTGAATATTATATCTTGGATATTATAAACAAAATGTGTTGTAGGGGAAAAATTAACAACTGTTTGCACACGAGGACTCATCGCTTCCACTGGGGAGGCACCACCAGATGTTAAATGGGAAATCATTATAATAGGCGTCACAATTAATCCAAACTGTGGCAACGAAGGCGCTAATGTTGCAATAAACATACCCAGTGAAGTCATGGCGAAAATATAAGCCCAACAACAAATCAATAATAAAAAAATCGAACCATTAATCGGAATTCCCAGCCATAAATGAGCAATAAAATACAAAGACATCATGGTGGTTAATAAGATCACAACACCATTGGCAATAATTTTAGCCAACCCAATTTCAAAAACGGTCACGGGCATCACCAAAAGATGCTCTATTGTGCCATGTTCTTTTTCTCTAATAACCGCAGCCCCCACTAAAACCAAGGAAAGTATGGTAATATTCATAGCAATCTGCATAATGCCACTATACCAACCTGATTCATTATTCTCATTAAAATAAATCTTGGTATTTTCTTCTGTTGGTAACAGACTGTCTAATTGATCTAGATTGAAAAATTTTAATAATTGCTGGGTAAAAATCATCTGGATATACGCTGTTCCCAAGCCCGCTTGCGTCATGGCAGTTGCATCAACCAATAACTGAATCTTAGGATTATCAAATTTACTAATATCTGTTTGAAAGTCTTTGGGAAAATTAACGACAAAAATATATTCCGCCTTATCTAACGCAGGCATCACTTCATCGGGGTGAATAACTTGAGGTTTTTTAAATTGAGGCGGATTCAAAGCATCAAGCATATCATAAGATAATTTAGAGTGATCCTCATCAATAACCGCCACAGTGGCGTTTTTTACTTCTGATGTTACTTGTTCAAACACAGAAACAACAACTATTGTAAACAAAACTACAATCATAAACAGCAAAGGAATATCGCTTAACAAACTTTTAAGCTCCTTGTAGCAAAGAGAAAGAATATTCATTACTGTTTGTTTCATCTATATCATTCCTAAATAGCAAAGTTACTTTTATTTTTCTTGTTTCTTGAGAGCCAAACTAGCACAGATAATAAAGGCAATTCCAAATCCAAACAGTGCCCAATATTGAGGAATCAAATCCCCAAATCCTAATCCCTTATTAAAAACACCGATGCTAATTTTTTGAAACCAAGTTGCTGGAAAAAGTGTTCCGAACCAGTAACCCATACCCGTTAATGTTGAAACCGGATAAATAAGACCCGAAAAATTACTTGCCGGTATCAATGTTAAGATAGACGCCAAAAACATTGCTGTAATTTCTCCTTTTGATAAAGCAGAAATAACTAGTCCCAAGGCCGATACCGAAAATAAGTACAATATCACCCCAAATAAAAGAGCAAATAAAGAGCCTTTATAAGGCACACCCACTACTATTACTGAAAAGGCAATTAGGATAAGCCCGCTTAAAAAAGTTAAGCCAACATAAGGTAATTGTTTGCCAACCAGATACTGAGTGACACGAGCAGGAGAAGAATAAAAATTGATAATAGAACCTTTCTCTTTCTCCCTAACAATTCCTAAGGCGGTTAACATGGTCGTAAACACAATAAGCGCCATCATAATCATTCCAGGAACAATGCTATAAATAGTCTTAAATTCAGGATTATAAATAAATCGCGGTTCTAATATATCAGGCAAAGCAAACATCTGAGGTGAATTTTGTTTGGCAATCCAATCCATACTATAATTCAACATAATTCCAGAAATATATTGCTTAACACTAGATGCTTTAAATGGTTGCGCTCCATCTATAAAAAAATGGATGGTTGGATGATCTTGATTCATTAAATCTTTGCCATAATTTTTAGGAATATTAACAATCAAATCAATATCTCGTCGTTTAATTTCCGAATCCAAATCATTGTAAGAATGTATTTCTGAAATTTGATTAAAATATCGAGAGCCATCAAATTGCTGAATTAAATCATATCCTAAACCTGTTTTATCTTCATCTAGGACACTAAACCTGATATTTTCAATATCAAATGAAATACAAAAAACAGTACATACCAATAAAATTAACGGTCCAATAAAAGTAAAAACAATCCGTACCTTGTCTCTCAGCACTTCTTTCATTTCTCGTCTTGCAAACGTCAAGGTTAAAGAAAACCAATCAAGGATTTTCTGCGTTATGGATTTATTTTTCCTTAAATCAGATTGAATAGATTGCCCTGTAATATCTCCTTCAATATGAATGGTTTCTTCTACTGAATTTTGATGGTTGGCTCGCAACAAACACATAATAAATGCATCTTCTAAATTATCTGCTCTTATTTCTTCTACCAACTCATTAGGTGTTCCCATAGCAAGAACTCTGCCACTATCCATAAAAGAAATGCGATCACATCTTGCTGCTTCATTCATAAAATGAGTAGATACAAATATAGTAATTTTTTCATCGCGGGATAAGTGCATTAAGTATTGCCAAAACATATCTCGTGCGACTGGATCCACCCCGGAGGTGGGTTCATCTAGAATCAGAACTTCTGGCTCATGCAAACAGGCGGCTGCTAGTTGTAACCTTTGTTGAATTCCTAAAGATAACTGACGAGGACTCATATCAGCCACATCGACTAAATCAAACCGCTGCAATGATTTCTTAATAATCTCAGGTATTTCATCGGATGTCATTTGATACAATTGAGCATGCAAAATCAAGTTTTCTCTAACCGTTAATTCTTCATAGAGTGAAAACAGTTGTGACATATAACCAATTTTCATTTTAGTCGATATATCGGTCGCATTAACAGGTTGACCCAACAATGACGCACTCCCTGATGTCGCTTCTATTAAGCCTGTCAACATCTTCATGGTAGTTGTTTTTCCACATCCGTTGGAGCCTAAGAAGCCAAAAATCTCGCCTTTTTCAATAGAAAAGCTCACATTATCAACCGCTGTAAAGTCTCCAAATTCCTTCGTTAAGCTATGAGCAACAATAACAGGAGGCTCATCAGAATCTCCTTCAAAAGGAGTAATAACTAGTTTTTGCTGTTGTCGACTATCTTCTGGTAAATAATAAACAAAAGCGTCTTCTATGGAATTAGCGCCTGTAGATGCTAATAAATACTCTAAACTATCATCAAAAATAAGTTTGCCATTAAACATACCTATTTGATGTTCAAACTGCTCTGCTTCTTCCATATAAGCAGTCGCCACAATTAAAGCCATATCTGGGTTTAATTGTCTTAATTTATCAATCACAATCCAAAATTGTTTGCGTGAAAGGGGATCTACTCCTGTGGTCGGTTCGTCCAAAATAAGAATATCAGGATCGTGTACTAAAGAACAACATAAGCTTAATTTTTGTTTCATTCCTCCTGATAACTGACCTGCAGGTCTATCTTTAAATTCGTACAATCCTGTTGACTTTAATAACTGCTCTATTTTTTGTTCTCTGGTCTCTGCTGGAATACTAAACAAACGAGCAATAAAATCAATATTTTCATAAATCGATAAAGAAAAATATAAGTTCTTACCCAATCCTTGAGGCATAAAAGCGATTCTAGGGCTTAATTGATCTCTACTTTTTTGGGTTAAATTCTGCTGCCCAAAAATAAAAATTTCACCCTGCTGTAGTTTTTTGACGCCAGAAATTAAAGACAAAAGGGTAGATTTTCCCACACCATCGGGTCCAATCAACCCTACTGTAGAGCCTTTAGTGATTTGAATACTTACATTATCTAAGGCGCATACCTTGCCATAGTAATGACTAAGTGAGCGGACATCAATAATAACTTCTTGTACGTTTCTAGACACCAATTAATCCTTAGGCAGTTTTATTTCTAAGTTGCTAGGCCATTTAGCCTCAGGATCTGTTTTCACATAGCCATTGCCTGTTAAGCCATTTTTTAATAATTTATTGTATTTAACGGCGATATCTTCAGGTATTTGTAGTTTTACCCGATACATCATTTTTTCTCGTTCTAATTCAGTTTCTACATATTTGGGTGTGAACTGAGCTTCTCCTGAAACATACTTAATAGTTGCAGGGAAAACTGCATCCATATTATCTAAAATAATCCGAGCTTCATCACCTAAACGGATATTGGCAGTAGAGGCAGTTGTTAAGTAAATATTCATGTAAACATCTTTATAATCGACAATACTGACTACTTTCCCTCCCTGAGGGATGACACTGCCAATCTCGACCAATTTATACTCTACTCGACCATCAATCGGTGATTTAATCGTTAAATCATCTTCAATACTTTCAATGCGATCAATATTAGCTTGTGCTTCCTGAATAGCGGCATCTGCTTCTTTAGTCGCTGCCGACACTGCTTGTAAAGATGCTTTATCTGCTAAATAAAGCGCTTTTCTTTTTTGCAATTCCGAATCTGAAATTAAATTATCCTTACGCAACTTAAGCGCGTTATTATAATCCAACTTAGACACATTCATTTTTTGTTGGTAGGCAGAGTATTCAGATTTTGCTCTTTCTTTGGCTTCAATACCACGTTGTTTGGCAGCATTGACAATATTGATTTGAGACTGTGTCTCTGTATTTTGCATTTTGACCACGGGCTGATCTTTAACTACCTCATCCCCTTCAGAAACTAAAATTTCTGTGACCCGACCACCATATAAGGTAGCAGCATTAATCAAGGTCATATCCAAGCGACCGTTACTAAAATAGATATAGTCTGGTGTTTTATCTCTATTGACGAAATAATACACTCCTAAACCTAATAAAATTAATACAACCGCACCAATAATAAGATATTTTTTTTTCATAGCCCACACATCATTTTTTCTAAAGATTTATACTTCTTTATAACACTTATTTTTTTAAAAAACAATATTAATAATTAAGTACTTATTTCCTATTTATCCAATAATAGTTTTCACCCCTTCATACACGTACTCTTGACAATTAATAGCCACCTCGGGTGTATAGGTTTCACCAACCACATCTGAATTACTAACCACTCTCACCCCCACAAATGGAATGTTAAAAGCTTTCGCTATTTGCCCTACCGCAGACGATTCCATTTCTTCGATAATCGTTTCATAGGTCTTATGAAACCATAAGATACGATCAACTTCTCTATTCCAAACATCAGAACTACCAATAACGCCTGTTTTTACTTTCCCTTTTTCGTAGGTAGGGGCTACTTTTAACATTGAATCTATTAAAAATTGGTTACCTTTAAAAGATGTATTAATTTCTTCACTACCGTCTGCTTTTCTCAGATTCATTACTCCTGAAAACATACTCCATACTAGAGAATCAGAGCCTTTATTTTTTTCCATAAAGGGTGTTTTAATGGCCCCAATATTCACTGATTTTGTTCCTATGACAATATCTCCTACGTGTAAATCTGGTGAGTGTCCTCCTGCTGTCCCCTGATTAATAATATATTTAGGTTGAAAATATTCAATAGCAAGCGTTGTGGCTGCTGAAACATTGACCATTCCCATTTCAGTTCTAGAAATAATAATAGGATAATCCTTAACTTCTCCTAACCAAAAATCCCAAGCACCTATTCGCTGCTTACGGACATTCTAAAGTTGCTCAAGCATCCAATCAATCTCAATATCTAATGCTCCTTGAATTAATATTGGCGCTTGAATTGTTTTTTTATTGTGTATCATCATTTAGTTTATCCACATTGTTTTATTAGAATAATTTATCTTTGAATACTATTTAAAAAATAGCATATAATAAACTCATATTGGGTTTATAAAATATAAGGAAATATTATGTCTGAAATTATTTGTAATCAAGAAAAATACCATTTAGAAAATATTTATTGTATTGGTAGAAACTACTCCGAACATATTAAAGAACTTAATCATACACAAGATGACGAGATAATGGTCTTCATTAAACCCAATACCGCCATTCACTTTGAAGGGAGTGCTGTGCAACTGCCTAATTTTTCTAAAAATGTTCATTATGAATGCGAAATCGTCATTTTAATTGGAAAAGACATAACAGAAACTTCAATTAAAAATCCTTTGGATTATATTGCTGGTTATGCTTTAGGAATTGACTTAACCGCACGTGATGTACAAAAAACTGAAATAGAAAAAGGCCTGCCATGGCTTAAGAGTAAGGGTTTTAAACAAGCAGCATTGATTTCTCAATTTATCAGTCCCAAAAAAATACCCAATCCTGATAATATTTATTTTGAATTAGCCATTAATCAAAAAACTGTACAGGTTGGAGAATCACACCACATGATTTACTCCACTCCAACCATTATTCAATCCATCCATCAAATTTATGGACTGAAAAAAGGAGATATCATTTATACTGGCACACCCAAAGGAGTAGGCCAACTACAACCCAATGACGTTTTAGAATTAAATTTAGAAAAAGGATTGTTAAAAGCTCAGTTCACCATTGCATAGTCACTATTTAGTCAATTTAAAATTTATAACCGACAAACTATCTATATTAGCCAGTACAATAGCACTGGCTAATTTTTATTTAAAATCCTTTTTGAACATTTGGTAAGTTCTATAACCACCATCTAAATTTGAGACCTTAAATCCATTCAAGGTTAAAAATCGATACGCAAAATAACCTCTGATTCCTATTTGGCAGGCTGTAATAATATACTTGTCTTTATCAAGCTCACCTACCCGCTCTCTTAATTCAGGTAAAGGAATATTAATAGCCTCTGGGAAAGCGCCTATTTTCTCAATTTCTTCTGGTCCACGTACATCCAATAATATTGCTCCCTTTTTCTGACATTCTTCTAAGCTTTCAGAATAAGTTAATTGAACATCACCGTCTAAAACGTTACTGGCAACCATACCGGCTAAGTTAACAATATCTCGAGCAGAACCAAAAGGAGGCGCATAGCATAATTCCAAATTAACTAAATCTCTCACTGTCATATCTGCTCGTTGCGCTACAGCTAAAACATCAATTCGCTTATCAACCCCCTCTTGACCAAAGACTTGTGCGCCTAATATAGCGCCCGTTTCAGGATGAAACAATAATTTTAAGGAAATCATTTGTGCATTGGGATAATAACCCGCATGATTTTTAGCATGTACATTAATCTTAATATAAGGTTTCTTTTCTTCTTGTAATTTCTTTTCGCTCATTCCTGTACTGGCAATTGCGTAATCAAATAACTTACAAATTGATGTTCCCTGCGAGCGATCATACTTCGTTTTACGAGACATCATATTATCGGCTGCAATTCTGCCTTGTCGGTTTTCTGGTCCGGCAAGTGGCACTAAAGTCGGCTCTTGTGTGACAAAATGAAAGGTTTCTACCGCATCACCCACTGCAAAAATATCAACATCATTGGTTTGCATGATTTTATTGACTCTAATTCCTTTTTTTTCGCCAATGACAATATCTGCCTCTTCTGCTAATCCAATATCTGGTTTGACACCAATAGCCAATATCACTAAATCAGTTTGTAAAATACTTTCATCGGTTAATTTTAGCGTCAATTGTGATTCGGCGCTTGAAGATTCTTTGATTTCCTGCAATCCAATTTCTAATTTCAAATCAACTGACTGCTTAACCAATTCTTGATGTAAAAAATTAGCCATTTCTAAATCAACCGAAGGCATAACTTGATTAGAGAGCTCTAATAAAGATACTTGTAAACCTCTTTGACGTAGTGCTTCAACCATTTCTAATCCAATAAATCCACCCCCAACAACAGTTGCATGCTTAGGTTGAGATGAATCTAAATCTTGAATAATCGCATCCATATCTGAAATATTTCTAAGGCAATGCACGTGTTCCAAATGATTTTCTTCCATCCCAAATGGGTCAACTGGTTTGCCACCTGGGCTCAATAATAATTGGTCATAAGACTCCTGATAAATATCATTTGAATTTAAGTCTTTAATCTCAAGCGTTTTATTTTCTCTATCTATGGAAAGAACCTGGTTTTTGACACGAACTTCGATATTAAATCTTTTTTTAAAACTTTCTGGGGTTTGCAACAAAAGAGAATCACGATTAGGAATTATCCCCCCAATATGATAGGGTAAACCACAATTAGCAAAAGAAATATACGGCCCTTTTTCAAGTAATAAAATCTCAACTTCCTCTGACAATCTTCTTAAGCGAGCCGCACATGATGCACCACCAGCAACTCCCCCCACAATAACAACCTTATGTGCCATTTTCTGTTCCTTATTTAACTTATTCTTTTCATTTAATTTATAATTTATTATTTTCTTAATCAATCTAATAATATGTATTTTATACTCTTTATAGCTACACTATAGAAGAGGTAATTCTTTAATTTCAAAATTTTTCTCGAATCACTAGACCTTAACATAAAACTGATACAAAAAAAAACATATAGCAGCGCTATATGTTTTTTTAAATTTAAGTTAATTAAAATGGTTGTACTTTTACCAAATAAATAATACCAGCAATTGCTATCATGCCTAAAAGATAGAAAATCAAAGAAGCCTGACTTCCTTTTTTAGATTTCAAACACAGTATTCCCATGATAATGTAAATGACAACTAATAATAGTTTATAGTCAAACCATTTTACATCAAACAAAATACTCGAACCAAAACCATAGGCTAAAATAATACCAGTAAGCAATAATAAAACATCCACTACACGACTAAAAATTCGCGACCTTTGCGAAATCTCATAATCATAATCTGTATAACTTCTCCAAAATTTATAATTAAAGGTTAAAACACTTATGACCGCTAATAAAGGATGTAAGTGGTGTATGAATTCATTCATTTGGTAGCCCTTTCAATTTTTTATTTATAAATCATTTTTTTTATATATAATGGTGTTAAGAATAATAAAATTAACTCATTCTAGCAATCATTTTTCACGAAATGTTTGGGAAATATATTTTAAAATTGGAGAATTAATGAAAATCGATAAAAATACAGTGGTCGCTCTAGATTATGAAATCTGGAATACTGATGATCAATTATTAGATAAAATGAAAGAAATTCCTATTTACTATTTACACGGGGAATATGATGATATTTTTCGAAAAGTTGAAAATGAGTTAGACGGTAAATCAGTAGGGGATGAAATAGATATTAGCTTAACTCCTGATGAAGCATTTGGTGAAATTAATCCCGAGTTAATTCAAAAAGAATCTTTACAAAGATTAGCTGATGATATTGGCGCTGAAAATATTCAAGTCGGTATGGTTTTAGAGGCTTCTTCACCTGAATCTGACCATGTTTTACTCTATCGAATTACCGATATTGCTGATGATATGGTTGTACTAGATGCGAACCCTCCTCTAGCAGGTCAGAATCTTCGTTTTAAAGCCAAAGTAATCGGTGCTGAACCTGCAACAGAAGAACAAATTGCTTTTGGTTCTGCCAACTTGCCTCACGAACATCATGATGGTTGCTGCAGTAATGAAGAAGGGGATTGCAACTGCCATTAAGTGATGTCTGAATTTGCAGATTTATTAGTTACGTGGCAACGCCATTCCGGCCGTAACAATCTACCATGGCAAGTCTCAGACCCCTATCAAATATGGGTGTCTGAGATTATGTTACAGCAAACTCAAGTTCATACCGTTTTAAACTATTTTCCAAAATTTATTCAAAAATTTCCTACCATACAAGATTTAAGCCAAGCCAACTTGCAAGATGTTTTACAAGCATGGGCAGGTCTTGGTTATTACTCACGAGCAAAAAGTTTACATCTTTCTGCGCAATATATCACACAAAATTATGGCCTGAACTTCCCTAAAAATCGTACAGAATGGCAAGAATTAAAAGGCGTTGGTAGAACGACTGCTGCTGCAATTGTGGCTTTTTCCTTTCATCAAAAAGAAGCTATTTTAGATGGAAATGTTAAAAGAATTTTATCTAGAGTTTTTATGTTGCCTTTTAATATTGCAGAGAGTTCTAGTGAAAAAAAATTATGGGATTTAGCCGAAAAATTATTGCCTGATACTCCCAATGACATGCCTGCCTATACCCAAGGTTTGATGGATTTAGGAGCCACTATTTGTACCAAAAACAATCCTCTTTGCCTCCAATGCCCTGTTAAGTCATTGTGCCAAGCCAAACAACAAAATCAAGTATCAGATTTCCCTATTCATAAAAAAACAATTCAAATCAAAAAAATAGATTACTTTTGGCCGATTATTATTGCGCAAAACAAAATTTTTCTAACAGAAAGAAAGCATACTGGAATATGGCCAGGATTACTCACTCCTCCTATTTTCGATTCTCAAAAGGCGTTATTCAATTGGCTCAAAGAAAATAACTACTCTTTGGATAATATCCTGAAACTTACTACTATTCGACATCGTTTAACACACAGAGAGTTAAGCATTTATCCTTTTGAAATCAAGCTAACACAACCAACAACAGATAATTTTTATGACTTACAAGAGGTCATAAATGATAGGATTCCGAAACCTTTAAAATCTTTTATTACTCAAAGATATTTGTCCTCAAAATCTTCCTGATTGTTTCTCCGTCTTTTGACCAAAATCAACACCATCCCATCATTATTATTAGGTTCTGTATACGCTAAAACTTCAGGATGTTCGATTAGCCAACTCCGTACTAAAGTTTTCAATTTAGAAACAAACCTTCGGGCATTTAATCCACTGCCATGGATAATTTTGCCTGCCACTCCTCTTTTTTGTACATATTCTATAAATTCATTGAGTACTTCTTGTGCTTCATCTTGTGAGTAACCATGTAAATCCAAAGTAGAAATAATTCTAACTTGACCCGTTAATAATTTTTTAATGTCATTTTTTCCTTGCCCCCCTCTAGTGTATTGAGTCGGGGGTTCCTCTTGTATAAAGTCCTCTTGCACATTCACAATATAATGTTGCTTTTCCTCATCATTACTGATACCAACATGAGTAGGATAGGGTTTAGGTTTTTCTTTAGCCGATACATGTTTATTGCCTATTTTAACAGGTTTTACTTCGCCTATTGCTCGCGCAAAATCAATTTCTGATTCTTTTGCTTTTTGTTTTTCTTTTACTTCTTGTTGCCGGCTTTTTTCTTGTGATTTTTTAGCTATTTTCGAAAGTTCTTTTAATTGATTTTGCCAATCATCACTCATTTTATTTTCCTATTCGATTCTCTAAAATACGATTTAGTGTAATAGCAACTGACTTTGCCATCATCTCTACATAATCAGTAGGCGCATTTTCAGAAAAATAATCTGGATCTGTATGACCTACTAGTAATAAACCCAAATAATTATCCTGTACTACTAGAGGTAAATGTAAAAAACTTTCTACTTTTACGTCCTCATTAAACCAATCATATAATTCAGGATGAATACATTTTGTGCCTGTTACTGGTTTTGTGATTGTCTGTATTGCTTCAATTAAAGTCACATCAGTCACTCTATCAGCCGCCGAAAGTCTAATACTTGCTTTAGGTTCAACTGTTATTTTAAGAATATTATTGGGCATACCAAAGACGTTATTAAAGTTTTTCTTAACCGTTTTTAAAACCTGATTTACTGTTCTACACGCCATTAATTCATGATCAAAATTAATAATTTTTTGAATAAGTGCAAAATTTTCATCTGCAATATGATACATTTCTTGTAATTGCAATTCTAAATTTTCGATAATATCTTTATTAGCAATCTCTTGCACCTCGGTAAAGGATTTGATTTTATGTTTATTTTGTTTAGACACCATCGATCACTCCATCAAATACAAATGCTGCTGGACCTACCATAATAATATCCTGACCTTTTTCCCAAGTAATTTGCAAATCGCCACCTGGCAATGTTACCGTCACTTCCTTATCCAAGACTTCTAACATAATCCCCGCAACCACTGCGGCACAAGCTCCAGAACCACAGGCCAGAGTCTCACCTGCCCCTCGTTCATGCACTCTTAATTTAATATGTTTTCTATCCATAATCTGCATAAATTCTACATTGGTTTTTTCCGGAAATTGATCGGAAAATTCAATCCCTTTACCCCAAACAGCAACAGGTGTTTCTTGTACATCATCCACCATAATAACCACATGAGGATTACCAACATTCACGCAAGTAACCGGCAAAGCCAAAGCACCTATGGATACAATCTGAACCAATTCATTATTGTCTTTAGTTTTTTTAGGAATAAAAGGAATATCTTTAAAGCCAAATTTAGGCTGTCCCATATTTACTTTAACCAGATTATCTTCTTCGATGGTTAATGTAAGAATTTCCTTTTTGGTTTCTACTCGAATCTCTTGTTTATCTGTTAACCCTCTTTCCGTAACATATTTTGCAAAACATCTTGCACCATTACCACATTGTTCAACTTCTATCCCATCACAATTAAAGATACGGTATTTAAAATCACAATCAGCTTTTTCTGAGGCTTCAATCAATAACAATTGATCGAACCCGACACCCGTATGTCGATTACCCCATGTCTTAATTAAATCAGCTTTAGGAACAAAAGATTGATTGATAGCATCGATAACCATGAAATCATTACCCAAGCCATGCATTTTTGTGAATTGGACTTTAGTAGCCATAATAAAAAACCTTGTTTGCAAAATAGTCTTGTTTTATGATAACTGAAAGTTAAACAATATAAAAATACTATTATACTAATTCCCTGCAGGAGTGAAAATGCGTATCGAAAATAACATGTACAAACAAACCAAAAAATTACAATCTATACCCAGCTCTATTCAACCATGGGTAATGTCTAAAATTTTAAGTCGATTCGTTCCTTTTATTAATACTGCAGGTGCTCAATTTCAAAAATTAACACGTGAAGAAGTGGTTGTTTCCATCAAAAATCGACGTAAAGTTCAAAATCATATTAAAGGTGTGCATGCTTGTGCTACTGCGCTAATTGCAGAAACAGCAACCGGTTTTGTTACCAACATGAATTGCCCTGATAACAAACTAATATTATTAAAAGACATGCATATTCAATATACTAAAGTTGCTACGGGTAACTTGACAGCTGTGGCTCGTTGCACAGAAAAAATGGCTGAAAAAATTACACATGACGAACGAGGTAATTTTATTGTGCCTGTAACCATCACAGATGAAGCAGGTATAGAACCAGTCGAAGTAGAAATGACTTGGGCCTGGTTACCAAAGAAAAAGAAAGCGTAATGCCTGCTTTTTTTGACACACACAGCCATAGTGATTTCTTACTAACTCAGACCGGAGAACCTTTAGCAGAATTTAAGTTAAAATGCACAAAAGCCAATGTGTTAAAAGTGATGCTAATGGGTGTTTATGCGCAACAATTTCAAAATATTATAGACTTATGCCGGGCCGACAGTGGACTATTCTACTATACTCTAGGTTTACATCCTTTGTACTTGGCTCAACATCAGTTGTCTGATTTAGATTGTTTATATACTTTAGCTCAACAAGATTCACACTACTGTGTTGGTATCGGTGAAATAGGCTTGGATAAATATATTAAAGAACTTATTACGCCTAAAAACTGGCAATTACAATGCGATTATTTTGAAGCTCAGCTACAAATAGCAGAAAAATTGCAACTACCTGTTTCGATTCATGCCAGACGCTGCCATAACGAAATCTACGCCTTTATAAAAAAATATAATATAAGAGGTATTATTCACGGCTTTTCTGGCAGTTATCAAGAAGCTAAGCGTTATATTGATGTCGATTTTAAAATAGGAGTAGGCGGAACGATTACCTATCCTAGAGCCACTAAAACAAGAAATACTATTCGCCGATTGCCTTTAGACGCTTTAGTGCTAGAAACTGACGCCCCAGATATGCCGCTTAATAATCAACAAGGAAAACCGAACCACCCTGAAAACATCCCCATTATTTTTAATGAATTACAGTCTCTAACTGAGGTTAATCCTATTATTTTAAAAGAGCACCTTTGGCATAATAGCCTACAAGCATTTCATCTCAATTGAATCATTATTTTTAAATAATCAGTTCATCGTTCTAAAAAATCTACTTATTAAGATTTACATTCTAATTAATTTTGTTACCATTTATGCATATAAACCATAGTAGAAAATGTATGGAATTCATCAAAACACGTGCTGCAGTTGCTTGGGCACCGAATACCCCTTTAAAGATTGAAGAAATCGATTTAATGCCTCCACAAAAAGGAGAAGTATTGGTTAGAATCATTGCCACAGGCGTCTGCCATACTGATGCTTATACCCTTTCTGGGTTGGATTCAGAAGGTGTTTTTCCTTGCGTATTAGGTCACGAGGGTGCAGGTGTTGTTGAAGCGGTTGGTGAAGGCGTTACTTCTTTTAAAGTAGGCGATCATGTTATCCCTCTTTATACTGCTGAATGTGGTGAATGTGAATTTTGTCGTTCAAACAAAACTAATCTTTGTTCCTCTGTAAGAGAGACACAAGGCAAAGGTTTAATGCCCGATGGTACCGTTCGTTTTTTCAAAGATGGCAAACCGATTTATCATTATATGGGTACCTCTACTTTTTCTGAATACACCGTAGTTGCAGAAGTATCCTTGGTTAAAATACAAGATGAAGCTCCTTTTGAAGAAGCCTGTTTATTTGGTTGTGGTGTGACTACTGGTATAGGTGCAGTTCGTAATACCGCTAAAGTTCCTGCCGGAAGCACCGTTGCTATTTTTGGTTTAGGAGGCATTGGCTTATCTGCAGTAATTGGCGCTCATTTAAATCAGGCTTCTCGTATTATTGGTATTGATACAAATCCCGATAAATTCCCTCTTGCTAAAAAATTGGGTGCTACCGATGTTATTAATCCTAAAGATTATGATCGACCTATTCAAGAAGTTATTATTGAGTTGACCAATGGTGGCGTTGATTACTCTTTTGAATGCATTGGTAACGTTGATGTCATGCGACAAGCTTTGGAGTGTTGCCATAAAGGATGGGGAGAATCCATTATTATTGGTGTGGCACCTGCTGGTGCAGAAATTAGAACACGACCTTTTCAATTAGTAACAGGTCGAGTTTGGCGTGGTTCTGCTTTTGGAGGTGTCAAAGGTAAAAGTCAACTACCTTCACTTATTAATGAATACTTACAACACGAATTCGAGGTTAAAGATTTTATTACCTATACCTTACCTTTAGAAGAAATTAACCAAGCATTTGATTTAATGCATGCAGGAAAATCTATTCGTTCGGTTATTTTATTTTAATATTGATAATATTCATTGATAGGAAAACGTATGTCTACCTTAAAGCTTATTGCGCGTCATAAAAATTTTAATGGCTTTTTAGAACGTTATCAGCACGATTCTGATACCACCCACTCAATTATGACCTTTTCTATTTTCCGACCCAGTAATGCTAATGCCAAGCAACCAACCCCTGTTCTTTACTGGCTCTCCGGTTTGACCTGTACTGATGAAAATTTCGCCACTAAAGCAGGAGCTTTTGAATATGCCGATGCCTTGGGTATTTCAGTTGTTATTCCTGACACAAGTCCAAGAGGAAAAAGTGTGCCAGATCATGAAAATTTTGCTTTAGGTCAAGGCGCTAGTTTTTATGTCAATGCTACTCAAAATCCTTGGGATTTTAATTACCAAATGTATGACTACATCACCAAAGAACTTCCCCAGTTAATTGATAATAATTTCCCTGTAACGGATGAAAAATCAATTATGGGGCACTCCATGGGTGGGCACGGCGCTTTAATGATTGGTTTGAAAAATTCTAATCAATATCAATCTATCAGTGCTTTTGCCCCTATTGTTAATCCTTGTCAAACCCCATGGGGAAAAGCTGCTTTTAATACGTATTTAGGACCACAAGCAGATAAATGGGAAGAATACGACAGCTTAAGCTGTTTAAGTAGTGCTGCACGTAAAATCCCTATATTAATCCATCAAGGATTAGGAGATGAGTTTTACCCCAATGAAGTCAACCCTGAAATTTTTGTAGAAAAAGCCAAGCGACTTCATTTCCCTATTAGTTATTGTCCTGTTAAAGATTACGACCATAGTTATTATTTTATTAGTAGTTTTATTAAAGAGCATTTTGACTTTCACGCTAAATATTTAAAATAACATGGTTAGGAATTGATATGATTGGCTTAATTCAACGAGTATCTCATGCTGATGTTAAAGTGAATGGCAATATTATTGGCAGTATTCAAAAAGGTATTTTGGTCTTTCTAGGTATAGAAAAAAATGACACCCAAGAGAAGGCGAATCAACTACTTAAAAAAATATTGGCTTATCGAATATTTGAAGATGATTCAGGCAAACTCAATCTCAACGTCCAGCGAGTTAATGGTAGTTTACTGATTGTGTCGCAATTTACACTTGCCGCGAATACTCAAAAAGGTACTCGAGCAAGTTTTTCAGAAGCCTGCCCACCACAAGATGCTAAAATACTGTATGAATACTTTATCCAGACTTCTAAAGAACAAATCCATACAGAAACAGGACAATTTGGTGCCAATATGCAAGTTTCTCTAACCAATGATGGACCTGTAACCTTTTGGTTAAAAGTTTAATGATACCCTCTAGATAACATAATAAATTTAATATCAATTTTCTCTCTGTCTTACTGCTGTCATATTACTATTGTCTAATGATTTTGATTTAAATTTAGTCTAATTTATCAGAAAGTCGCCATGCCAGATCCGCAGATTATTCTTATGATTGTCGGTTTTTGTTTAGCCGCTTATTCTATTATCGCTAATGATGCCATTCAAACTTTAGGGACATTCATCTCTTCAAACAGTCACAGACCTTGGTGGCTATTATGGCTTTTTACTTCCTTGATTTTAGTCATTGTCTTGGTTTATGGTTGGCTTTCTTCAGGAGCGCTGCAAGATGCTTCCTACCATCGTCTAGAGTCAATTCCTTTTCCAAAGGAGGGGTTAACTTGGTTATACATCATTCCACCAATTGCTATTTTAATCTTAACCCGTTATGGCATTCCTGTTAGTACAACGTTCCTTGTCCTAACTATTTTTGCCCCTAGTAATTTGGAAAGCATGCTTCTAAAATCACTTATGGGTTACGTTGTCGCTTTTGTCGTGGCAATATTGCTTTATCGATTTGTATTTAGCCGAACAACTCGTTACTTTAATCGCACACAAAATGAACCGATTCCTAAGTATTGGATTGTTCTACAGTGGATTTCAACTGGTTTTTTATGGAGCCAGTGGTTAATACAAGATTTAGCAAATATTTTTGTTTTTCTACCAAGACAAGTCTCTACTGATTGGATGATTTTTGCGCTTACTATCTTTTTACTTACTTTAGGCTTTATATTTTATAAAAGTGGTGGCGCTATACAAAAAATAGTAACCAATAAGACAGGAACAACTGATATAAGAGCTGCGACCATCATTGATTTTATCTACGCTATTATTCTATTAATCTTTAAAGAGTGGAGCAATATGCCAATGAGCACTACCTGGGTATTCTTAGGTTTACTAGCGGGTAGAGAATTTGCCATTTCTCTTTTAATGTATTCTCCACCACTGAATGAAACGGCAAAAGTGGTTAGAAGTGACGTTACTAAAGCTTTAATTGGTCTCATCGTTAGTATTGCTTTAGCATTATTACTACCCATTTTTTACCAATGGATTTCCCATTGATTAAGCATGCCAGAAAATAATTGATCATTTCAAATCTTCTCGCCCAACTTGTCTAATCATAGTAAAATGTCAGAAAAGACATTATAATTCCGAGGCTGGGGACTTTTATCCTAGCTAAGGTCGAATTTATCATTGGAGAACAATATGAAGTTAGTAACTGCAATCATTAAACCATTTAAATTAGACGATGTAAGAGAAGCATTATCAGAAATTGGTATTCAAGGCATGACTGTGACTGAAGTAAAAGGATTTGGTCGTCAAAAAGGTCATACAGAAATTTATCGAGGAGCGGAATATGCTGTAGATTTCTTACCTAAGATTCGTCTTGACATTGCCATCAAATCAGAAGATGTCCAAAAAGTTATCGACGCTATTATTCTTGCTGCCGCCACTGGCAAAATGGGAGATGGTAAGATTTTTGTCACTCAATTAGAACACG
Organism: Neisseriaceae bacterium PsAf; assembly: GCA_017114885.1. Classification (GTDB taxonomy): domain Bacteria; phylum Pseudomonadota; class Gammaproteobacteria; order Burkholderiales; family Neisseriaceae; genus QFNR01. The sequence continues at coordinate 83,111 of WNLJ01000010.1, forward strand.
TAGTAAGAATTCGTACTGGCGAAACAGATGAAAATGCAGTTTAATTCCCATTCCTTATTTTTAGATCATCAAAGTTCTGCTTAGCAGTATTCCCTTTTCTGTTAATATAAAAGAAATTTTTCACATTAATGTACTTTTTTACTGCTAAGTGGAACTACCCATGTTTGAGTCGTTAAAACCAATAGAAAAAATAAGCTATGTTTTACTATTGATATTTTTTTCTACCCTAGTGATTGTTTCTCAAAGAAATTTTTATTTTATTATCCCTGCTGTTTTTTCTATCAATGGAATTATTTTACTGATACAAAATAGTTTTACACATTCCGTTACGGTTAATAAAGATCATCGTATTATTTTATACACTTTTTCTGCCTATACAATTATTGCCGCTTTGCTGGCTTTGATTCACGAAGAAAGTTTTAGTAGTATTAAATTCGAGCTGATTCCCTTGGTTTTACTGCCCGCTTTTCTATTCTTTTGTTACATTCTCAATCATACCAAAGCGCTTAATTACATTTTTCCTATTGCCACTATTATTATTGGTATTTATGCTTTATATGATAAATATATACAAGGTGCTGAGCGTGCTCTAGAAACACAGCAACCTGTTATTCCCGCCGCTGGAATCGTCATAACACTCTCTCTTTTCTGTCTCAATTTTTTCTTTGTCTATTACAAAAAAAACAAAACTTATAGTTTATTTGCCTTAATGGCTTGCTTATTGGGTGTGACGGCAAGTGTTTTAACTGGTTCTCGTGGTGCTTGGCTATGTTTTCCAATAGTTTTTATCTTACTTTTTATTCGCTTTCGAGCTGAAGTTCCTAGAGTAGTAAAGACGGTACTTATTCCTGTCATACTTACGCTATTTATTTTATTTTTATTTCTCTACGACACAGGTATTACTTTGAGATTCGAGCAGATTAAAACTGACTTGATTTGGTATTTTCAAGATAATAATCCTAACTCTTCTATTGGACTTCGTTTTGAATTTTGGAAAAGTGCTATCGATGGTTTTTTGCAAGAACCTTTACTAGGCTGGGGAGATGCCAATTATATAGCCATGAAAGAATTACAAGCACAAAATGGTTTAATCATTCCAGAAGCCATCCCTTTTGTACACGCCCATAATCAATTTTTAGATGTACTGGTCAAAAAAGGAGTTTTTTTATTTTTAGCAACAGTGGCAATCCTACTTGTTCCTTTACGTATGTTCTATAAATATCGGCAACGAAATGAAATAATTTCGATATTAGGTTACATTCTTATTTTTGATGTGTTCACTTTTTGCTTGTCCGACTCTTTTTTACGATTGTCATTGGGCATGATATTTTATATGATGACTGTCTATATGTTACTTGGTTTTTTAATCAAATATGAATCTGACTAAAACTTTTATTTTATCTTTGCCCGATGCTGTCAGTAGACGTCAATCCGCCTCCAACCAGTGTAAGCAATATGATATTTCTTTTGAATGGGTAGATGCTTTTGATTTTAGGAATAAATCACAAGAAGAAGTTTCTCATTATTATCAACCGACTGATAGAGCAAAGCAAAAAAATAGATTTTTGTCCAATACTGAAATTGCCTGTGCATTAGGCCATCAAAAAATCTATGAAATGATTATCACCCAAAACATTCCTTTCTCTCTCGTATTGGAAGATGACTTTAAATTTATAGATAACCCATTACCATTACTTAGTCAAATTGATCATATTCAAAAGAACACTAATTTTGATATCTTAATACTCGGCTATGTTAAACTTTTAGAAAAAGATTTGGCGTATCATTACCGAAGACTCCCCATTAAACATACTTATTCTTGTCTTAATTATCAATTTGGTCAACCTTGGGTACAATTTAGTTGTGGTACTGTTGCTTATGTTATTACGCAAAAAGGGGCTCAAAAACTAAAATCTGATATTATCCGAGTTACTGCTGATGATTGGTTGTATTTTGAACAACACAACAATGCTGATATTTTACATGTACGCCCACTAATTATTTTAGAAGACTGTGAAAATTTCCAAAGCGATATACGTAATGAGAAAAAAGGGTACTTAGAAATTAAAAACTCAAGCTACATCATCCGTTCAGCAAAAGGTATGATGAAAAATTTTTTAATGAATGGACTAAAATGGAAACAATGAAATTGGTTATCCTCGATAGAGATGGGGTTATCAATAAAGACAGTGATACATTTATTAAGAGTCCGGATGAGTGGATTCCCATCCCTAATAGTGCAGATGCAATTGCTTTTTTTAATCAATACGATTATCTTGTCGCTGTTGCTACTAATCAATCAGGCATATCAAGAAAGCTATTTACTATTCATGATTTAAATCAAATTCATAGTAAAATGTTAAAACATATTAAAAATGCAGGGGGTGAAATAGAAGGAATTTGGTTTTGCCCCCATTCAGAAAAAGATAATTGCCAATGTCGAAAACCAAAAACTGGTTTAGTGGATGACATACTGCAAAGACTAAACATTGAAGCAGGAGAAACCTATATGGTTGGAGATAGTCTAAGAGATTTACAATGTATTCACGAGGCAGGAGGAATCCCTGTATTGGTATTGACAGGAAAAGGTAAAAAAACACTCTCAGAATCTGAACTTCCTGAAAATACTTTGGTTTATGATGATTTGTGGACTTTTGCTCAAGATATTTGCTTGAGTAAATCAGATTATTAGAGTATAAAATCTAAAATCTCTTTGTTATTAACAATAAATTAAAGGTGAAATATATGGCTGTAATAAGAAGTCTTCTTTTATGGTTAGTTTTTGCTCCATTTACAATTATATGGTTTATCCCTGTGCTTTTCTCTGTTGTATTACCTCCTAGACAGCGTCATAAATTTGGTGCTTTTTGGAATGCTACTTTTGTGTTTTTAATTGATAAGATAGTAGGCTTAAGATACGAAGTAGAAGGTTTAGAAAATGTCCCTGATGAACCCACTATCATTTGCTGCAAACATCAATCTGGTTATGAAACATTGGCTTTACAACGTTTTTTACCCGACCAAGTTTTTATTATCAAAAAAGAGCTATTATGGTTTCCTATTGTGGGTATTAGTTTATATATTATGAACTCTATTCCTATTGACCGAAATAAAAAAAGTCCTCAGACCATGGAAAAGTTAATTAAAACAGCACGCAAAAGAAAAGAAGATGGTTTTTGGATTAATATTTTTCCAGAGGGCACAAGAGTTGAGCCTGGAGAAAGAGGTAAATATCGCTATGGTGCTGCTAACATGGCCCAAGCATTAGAAATGAATATTTTGCCCGTTGCCACTAATAGTGGTGAATTTTGGCCTAAAGGACTAATTAAATATCCCGGTCGAGCTAAGTTTATTATCGGCAAACCTATTTCTTATCAAATAGGTGACTCCAAAGAGATTATGCACCAATGTGAAGAGTGGATTGAGTCGCAACAATTAAAAATTACTGGAGAAGGTCCTTTTGGTCCTAAAAAAATAAAATAATAATACCAAAGACAAATTTGGTTTAAAATTGCATGATTATTTGATTTTTTATTACCTTCAATAAAACTTTAATGATTCCTCATTAAAGTTTTATTCGTATGTTCTATTTAATAGGATGACCTAACGGTTAAAATTTGTTAAAATTTATTAGTTTAACTTAGCTTAATTTATTTAATTTAATTAATATTTACACATACCATGAAAAAATTACTAAATCATCTTCTTTATTATAGTTATTATTATCTTTTTTTAATTAAGAGCATTATCCAATATGCTTTATTTCTGCCTTTTATGTCTCCACGAAAAATCGGGTCAGAGTTTGGGAGAAATGCAAAAAAAGTAACCGATTTCTTAGAAAAGTCTGTTGGTCTTGGTTTTGAAGTTAAAGGTAAAGAAAATATCCCTTGGGATAGACCTATTATCATAGTATCAAAACACCAGTCAGGTTTGGAGGCCGCTGCCTTATCTACATTTTTACCTTCTCATGTATATATTGTAAAAAAAGAACTAATTTTTGTACCCATTGCCGGTTTAGTTTGTATGGCAACCAACCAAATATGGATTGATCGCAAGAAAAATAACGCTAACGAACTATTAAATAAGCAAGTAGAAGATCGTTTTAGTTATGGTTTATCTTTGTGTATTTTCCCTGAAGGCACTCGTACTAAACCTGGAGATCATGATGCTGTTTACAAAACAGGAGCCGCTCATATTGCACAAAGTCTAAAAGTTGATCTATTGCCCATTGCTTTAAATACTGGAGAATTTTTTTCAAAGGGTTTTTTTAAAGAACCAGGAACAGCAACTATTTCTGTACTCCCTCCTATTTCCTGGGATGCTGCGGATAATCCCAAAGAATTGATGCAATTGGTAAAAGAAACAATCGAAGCAGAGCAGAGAAATATAGAAGGACAGGGACCTTTATTTCCCTCTAATACAGCTCAATAAATATTTAAGTGACATTCAAGGTCTAATATGATTTTACTACGCTCCATATTATTTTTGCTTTATATCCCATTGACTATGATAAGTTATATCGCTGTTTATATTTTATTTTTACCTTTTATGGACAAAACAACCCCCAATAAAATAGCGACTCGTTGGACTAAAACAGTGCTGTGGGGCTTAAAAAAAATAGTAGGTCTTTCTTTTGAAATAAAAGGGCTGGAAAATATTCCTGAAGATCGTGTTTATATTACGGTTGCCAATCACCAATCAGGGATGGAAACGCCAGCTATTTATTCATTCTCACCTATTTTTGTATATATTTTGAAGCAAGAGTTACTCTATGTGCCCATTCTTGGTTTTGGTCTTTATTTAACCAACCAAATTCCTATTAAAAGAGGTAGTCCTGATTCTAGAGAAAATATGTTAAAAATAGCCAAAAGAAGAGTAGCAGATGGATTAGGAATTAGTATTTTTCCAGAAGGGACTAGAATAGAACCTGGCAAATATGTTCCTTATAAAAACGGCGCAGCTTATTTAGCCAAAGATTTAAAGTTGGATCTTTTACCCATTGCCCATAATTGCGGAGAATTTTACTCTAAGGGCATCAAAAAATACCCAGGTAAAGCTACTTTTATTATTGGAAAACCTATTGCTTGGGATGCAAAAGAAGATCCGCATGCGTTAACCGAGCTCATTCAAGATACAATTCAATCTGCTCAAAAAGAAATTGAAGGTGTTGGTCCGCTGTACAATAAACAGTGAGAAATGCATAAATCTGTTAAAATCACTTGTGACTATAATCAAAAACTTTTCATTAAATTTTAAACGAGGATAACTCATGGCAAATGAAAACGATATCTCGAGCTTCTCTTATCGCGAAAAAATGGCGGTTGAAGAACATGAAAAACTTTCTCCCCGCTTAGTTTATGAAATCATTCGTAGAAATGGTTTAGAAGAATTAGTTAGACCGAAAGCTTCATTAATCTTTTCAGGTATAGCAGCAGGAATTCTAATTACTTTTTCTTTCGTTTTTAAAGCAGTTTTTACTGCTTACTTACCTGATGCGAGCTGGGCTCCTATTATTTCTAATCTTGGCTACTCAGTTGGTTTCATCATTGTCATATTGGGACATATGCAGTTATTCACTGAAAATACAATCACCACTGTTGTTCCTTTATTTAATCCTCTTACCTTAAAGAAAGTTTTATCTGTGATAGAGCTTTGGACTATTGTCTTATGTTCTAATTTAGTTGGCACCACACTAGCCGCACTTTTTTTACAAAATGGTAATGTTTTTGACCCTATCTTTGTCACTGAACTCAATAATATTGCCCAGCATGTTGTATCTACAGGCGCATGGGAAAATGTTTGGCGTGGCATTCCTTCTGGCGTTTTAATTGCTTCCCTAGTATGGATGTTGCCTACCTCTAAAAATTATGCTTTTTTACTGGTCATGTTTATTACTTATTTAATTGCCTTAGGAGACTTCACACATGTGGTCGTAGGCTCTGCTGAAGTGGCTTATTGGGTCATGCAGGGAAATGCGGATTTATATGATTATTTTATCCGTTTCTTGTTCCCAACTGGGCTAGGTAATATTATTGGCGGAACGTTTATTTTCACTATGTTGATTTATGTACAAGTTTTAGAAGAAATCAAGCGAAAATAAGGTTTTATATGATGAGAATATTAGGCATCGATCCAGGTAGTCGTTACACTGGTTTTGGTGTTATTGATTTTTCAGGATTTAATCATTATTCCTACGTTGTATCCGGGGTAATTAAAACCAATCCTAAAGATAACTTACCACTCAAGATTCATACCTTAGCGACCTCTGTACAAGAAATAATAGACACGTACCGTCCAGATGAAGTCGCCATAGAACAGGTATTTATCAATATTAACTCTGCTGCGAGTTTAGTGCTTGGTCAAGCTAGGGGGGGGATATTGACTGCTGTGTCTTTAAAAGAAATTCCTATTCATGAATACACAGCGTTACAAGTTAAAAAAGCAGTTGTGGGTAATGGCAAAGCCTCAAAAGAACAAGTACAACATATGCTGGTTAATATGCTAAAGTTATCCGCAATCCCTGCCGCGGATGCTGCGGATGCTATTGCAGTTGCTTTAACTCATTCTCTAAAAACACTTAGCCCCGCTGGAAAAGTATTTTCATCTTATAAAAAGGAAGCATTATGATTAGCCGTCTAACTGGCTTTATCATTGAAAAAAATCCACCTTTTATTGTGGTTGATGTTCATGGTATTGGTTTTGAAATAGAGGTATCTATGCAAACTTTTTACCAATTACCTGAAATTAATCAACAAGTTAGTTTGTACATTCACGCACATTATCGAGAAGACTCACAACAGTTATTTGGCTTTGATACTCCTAATGAAAAAGAAACTTTTAGACAATTAATCAAAGTCAATGGCATAGGGGTTAAAACTGCTCTCGCTATTTTGTCGGTATTAGACATTAATGAACTTACTCTCGCCGTTAAAAATAAAAACGCCTCTCGTTTATCCTCTGTTCCTGGTATTGGTAAAAAAACAGCTGAACGTCTAATCTTGGAGTTAACAGATAAATTACCCATTTCAGAACTAGATAATACTATTTCACAAATAGCTCATGACAATACAGAAGATATCATTCAAACGTTATTGGCATTGGGTTACAATCAAAAAGAAGCTCAAAATGCCATCAAAAATATTGCACCTGAATTAAATCTTAGTGATGCCGTAAAATTGGCTTTAAAAAATTTAACAAAATAGATTATTTATCAGTAAAATATACTTTTACATAAGGGTTATCATGATTGAATCAGAAAAAATAAATGAATTAAATCAACATATTAATGATATTAAACATCGTACTAATGATATCAGGGGGTATCTTTGACTACGATGGAAAGAAACAAAAATTAGAAGAAGTTTCTTTGCTATTAGAGGATCCTGATATTTGGAATGATGTTTCACAAGCTCAAAGCATAGGAAAAGAAAAGAAATCCCTAGAAAATGTTGTCAATGTGATTGATGAAATCAATACGCAAATAGAAGATGCTCAGCTTCTCTTAGAAATTGCCTTAGAGGAAAATGACGAAAAAACATTTAATGAGATTACTCAAGATATTGATAAAACTGAAAATAAACTAGCCGATCTTGAATTTAAACGAATGTTCGATCAAGAGGCAGATAGTAATAATTGTTTTATCGATATTGTCGCTGGTGCCGGTGGTACAGAGGCTGAAGATTGGGCTGGAATGCTATTGCGTATGTATATCCGCTATGCTGAACATAAAGGTTTCAAAGTTGATGTATTAGAAGAGGATACTGGGGATATTGCCGGTATTAATCGTGCTACCCTAAAATTAGAGGGAGATTACGCTTATGGGCTATTACGAACAGAAACGGGGGTTCATCGTTTAGTACGTTGTTCTCCTTTTGATTCGTCTAATAAAAGGCATACCTCTTTTGCTTCTGTATTCGTTTATCCAGAAGCTGATGAGAGTATTGATATTTCTATTAACCCCGCAGATTTAAAAATTGATACCTATCGTGCCTCAGGAGCAGGAGGTCAGCATATTAATAAAACAGATTCAGCAGTGCGCATTACCCACACTCCTAGTGGGATTGTGGTGCAATGCCAGAACGATCGTTCACAACATCGCAACAAAGAAGAAGCCATGCAAATGTTGAAATCTAAATTATATAAATTAGAAATGCGCAAACAAAATGAGAGCAAACAAGCTTTAGAAGACAGCAAGTCAGAAATAGGCTGGGGCAATCAAATCCGCTCTTATGTCTTTGACCAATCAAGAATTAAGGATTTGCGTACAGGCTATGAAGTCGGAAATATTAAATCTGTTATGGATGGTCATTTAGATGACTTTATTGAAGCTAGTTTAAAACAAGGTGTTTAATAAAAATAAGATAGCGTTTTTTATTAGTCTTAATTAGTTTCTTGAATTAATAAATAATTTAGAAAATATAAAACCTCTGAAGATAATGTTAATTATTTGTCTTATGTTATCTACTCAGTATTATTGAATTTAATTGCATCAGTAATAAGTATCCTATATGATGTTAGTTACTTTGTATATTACAATACAAGAGAGTTAGTATTATCAATTTTAAAGAGAATTAAGTATGTCAGAAAAAACACATTTTGGTTACCAGCAAGTAGATGAATCTCAAAAATCTGAAAAAGTAGCAGAAGTTTTTCATTCTGTTGCCAAAAAATACGACATTATGAACGATGTAATGTCTATGGGCATTCATCGTGTTTGGAAGCAATTTACTTTTGCAACAGCCCGTATTCAAAAAGGAGATAAGGTCCTAGATATCGCTGGAGGTACAGGAGATTTAGCCAGAGGTTGGTTAAAAAGAGTAGGCGAGACAGGTGAAGTTTGGTTAACTGATATCAATTCTTCTATGTTGTCTGTTGGTCGTGACCGACTATTAAATGAAGGAAATGTTATCCCTGTTGCTGTATGTGATGCTGAAAAATTACCATTCCCTGATAATTACTTTGATTTAGTCTCTGTTGCATTTGGCTTAAGGAATATGACCCATAAAGACATCGCACTAAAAGAAATGTACCGTGTCTTGAAACCTGGTGGTCAATTATTGGTCTTGGAATTTTCTAAAATTTACGAACCTTTAAGCAAGCCTTATGATTTTTATTCTTTTAATTTTTTGCCTAAGTTTGGTCAATTAATTGCTAATGACGCTGATAGTTATCAGTATTTGGTTGAGTCCATTCGTATGCATCCAGACCAAGAAACGCTCAAACAAATGATGCTGGATGCTGGTTTTGATAGAGTAGATTACAATAATTTGACAGCGGGTGTTGCTGCATTACACAAAGGCAATAAATTTTAGTCTTTTTTATGTTCGATAATCCGCATTAATCGTTACATAGTCATGAGATAAGTCACAGGTATATACTGTGGCTTTTTCTTTACCTCTGTTCAATTCGACCTGAACTGTAATTTCAGGTTTTGCCATCACCCGTTGCCCATCTTCTTCTTTATACTGACTAGCAACACCGCCTTTTTCTGAAACCAGAACATCATCCAAAAATAGCTGGATTTGACTCACATCTAAATCTTCAACTCCTGCATTGCCAATAGCACATAAAATACGACCTAAATTAGCATCCGAAGCAAAAAAAGCCGTTTTTACGAGTGGCGAATTAGCAATACTGTAGCCCACTTGCCTTGCTTCTTGATGCATCTTAGCACCATTAACTTGAATAGTGATAAACTTGGTTGCCCCTTCACCATCCCTAACAATGGACTTGGCCAATTCAGTAACCACTTCTTGTAAAGCTAGTTTTAATTGTGCATATTCACTGCTATTAATATCTTCAATGATTTTAGCATTAGTTTTACCTGTTGCCATCAATACAAAACTATCATTAGTACTCGTATCGCCATCAACGGTAATCGAATTAAATCCTTTCTCAACCACCTCGTCAATTAAACTGTCTAAGACCTGTTGAGATACTTTCGCATCAGTAGCAACAAAAGAGAGTAAAGTCGCCATATTAGGACAAATCATTCCAGAGCCTTTGGCTATTCCTGTAATATGAATAGGATTTCCTTCTACTTCTATACGCTTTGTATAGGCTTTAGGCACAGTATCAGTCGTCATAATAGCTGATGCTGCAACATCCCAATAACTTTCTTTAATATTATCTAAGGCAGCTATTATTTTATCTGCAGGCAGCGGTTCCATGATAACGCCCGTCGAAAAAGGTAACACTTGCTTGACATCGCAATTTATCTTTTCAGCAACTTTTTGACATATTTTTAAGGCATTATCTCTCCCTGATTGCCCAGTTCCTGCATTGGCATTACCCGTATTAATCACCAATGCCCGAATATTATTTTTAGCATTCAAATGTTGTTTACAAATTTGCACTGGCGCTGCACTAAATTTATTTTGCGTAAACACTGCTGCTACTTTAGTTTCAGGAGATAACACAAATAAAGTTAAATCGTTATGATTTCTTTTCTTGACTCCTGCTTGACCAACATATAATTGAGTTCCTTTAATCTCATAAAGCTCATCTGCTTTTTTGGAACGAAGATTCACTACCATTACTTCCCCTTTGATTCACTGTTTTTCTTATCTTTATCTTTTACTTCTATGACATTCAATAGCCCCACATATTTAATTGCACTATTCAAATAAAAAGGTCTAGGACAAAATTGTCTGGCCACAAAGCTTGCCATTATACAACAAATTAACAACCAAAATAACATAGAAATACTTAATGTCATCTCCATCACCACCACACTCGCTGTTAATGGTGATTGGGTTACTGCTGACAAAAACGCCGCCATGCACAATAACACAATGACATCTTCACTAATTACTATTTGAGAGGATAACGTATTTAATGCCACACCTGCCAAAGCTCCTATGGATAATGAAGGCGTAAAAATACCACCTGGAATTCCCGCCCAATAGGAAAATATCGTGGCAAAAAATTTACCTGCCCCTAAACCTGGCACGTACTCTTGCTGTCCTGTTAGTGAGTTAGCGCTTAAATTATAGCCAATGCCATAAGTATCTCCATTGAAGCAAATTCCTATTATGGCTACACCTAAACCCATAATTCCTGCTACATACAGAGGATGTCTTAAAATATATCTTTTTAATTTTTTGGGCGAGAAGAATGATAATCCTTTGGTCAACATTTTAGCAAATATCCCACCCAAGATACCACACATTATCGCGCTAACTAACACCCATAAAAAAACATCATACGCTGGTGGAGAACTATTAAAAACAGGGAAATGTGGGTTATTTCCTTCTAGTGCAATTAAAATAAAACCTGAGGCTAAAATCCCAAATAAGACATATCTTTCCCATCTTAAATAAGTAATTCTGCTTAATTCCTCGATTGCAAAAATAATACCTGCCAATGGTGCATTAAAAGCTGCCGCCATACCTCCGGCCGCGCCAATAGTAAGTAATTCATTTTGTTTTAAGCGTGTTTTGCTTAGTTTAAAGCGATCACAAAATTTTCCCCAGGCCAACATCACAGAAGCACCAACTTGTACAGTAGGACCCTCTCTACCAACAGATGCTCCCAATATCAATGCCATAAATGTTAGTGGAATTTTTAAAATAGTCGGCCATAATTTTACTAATATGTTTTTTTTCTGAGGATTGGTTTCATATATGGACGCCATCACTTGGGGAATCCCACTGCCTGCCGTATTGGGCGCTAAGCGAATTGTCAGCCAAGCTAGAATGACAAACCCAACAGGAATAATGACAAGTGCTGCTAGAGGATATTGAGAAGACCATTCATGATTTAATCGAATGGCCAAATCAACCAATCGAGCAAATACCAAAGCCACTAAAGAGACAAAAGTGGCTCCCAGCATAATTAAAGTAAATTCTCTGGTTTTCTTTGAGAGCCGTTTGGTTTGTGTTAGCTTGTGTCTCAATTGCTTTATCATTTACTTAAAAAGGTCTAGAATGTAGTTAATTATTCGACTATTTTACCCTAATATGCTATATGACTACACCAATAGACAAGAAAAAAGATAAAAAATTTTTAAGAAAGCGAATTCACGAAGTGCTTGATCGTCTGGACTTGATTTTACCTCCCAAAAATCAGGAACCTGATTGGCAGGCTATTGCTTATAAATGGCAAAAGTATGGTTATGGTGGTGTCTTAATCGCTTTGCCAGAACCTCATACTTTTCCAATCGCTAGACTAGCAAATATTGACACACAAACTAAACAACTCATTCGTAACACCGAACAATTTTTAGCCGGTCGCCCTGCCAATAATGTTCTTTTAACTGGTGCTAGGGGAACAGGTAAATCTTCTTTAGTTAAATCATTATTACATGAGTATGCCGAGCAAGGTTTACGAATTATAGAAGTGGATAAAAATGATTTGGTTTCATTGCCTTACCTACTATCTCTATTAAAAGAAAGAAAAGAAAAGTTTATTATTTTTTGTGATGATTTATCTTTTGACATTGGTGAAAATGAATACAAAGAATTAAAAACAGCACTCGATGGTAGTTTAAGTGCTAAAGCCAATAATGTAGTGGTATATGCGACTTCTAATCGGCGACATCTAATGCCTCATATGATGTCTGATAATATCGCGTCTACAGGGGAAAAAGGAGAAGTTAATCCTCAAGAAACAGTAGAAGAAAAGACTTCTTTATCCGATCGCTTTGGCTTATGGCTGTCTTTTTATCCTTTTAATCAAGAAGAATACTTAAAAGCGGTGCAAAGTTGGTTGGAAAATGCCGATTTGGAGCTAACTGAAGAAGCCCAAAAAGCTGCCATTCATTGGGCTCAAATGCGAGGCGGCAGAAGTGGACGAGTGGCATGGCAGTTTGCTTGTGATTGGATTGGTAGAAAACCTGAAGAACGGGTATTGGAAATATAAACAGATATTTAATTTAAAAATTTAAAATGATAAAAGTAACAATTATTTTTAAGCTGGATATCAATAAATATACTTAACATGCAAGCACTTTGGCTAAAACATCATAGTTTGATCAATCACTATCATTATTCAATATATTTAAAAGTATAAAATACATGATAACCTCCAACTCTCCATTCGACGCTAGCATTAGGCCTCACTCGAAAATTACGTTATTTTAACTGGTATCGCTGATTGCTATTGGTAATGTTAATTATTTAAAACCTATTGATTTTAATCAAAAAAAATATAATAATAAATAACATCGCTGTAAGATAATTAA
>WNLJ01000005.1 GCA_017114885.1 Neisseriaceae bacterium PsAf
CTTTTAGGGGGTATAGCTCAGTTGGTAGAGCGTCTGCTTTGCAAGCAGAATGTCAGTAGAGCCCCTTTAAATTTATAGAATTGTGCATGTGATGATATGTGTTGAAATTTTTAGTATTTTTAGGAAAATTCTGTTGGATGTATGATTTTCTAGCTGTGATGGTGTTATGGTTAACGAGTAGAAACGGTTTTTAGTTCTATCTTTCTAGTGAAAAAATGTTAGAAATTGAGTTGGAATTATTACTATATTATTTTTCTCTTTTTTTTATATTGGCTCTAGAGGATGTAAAATTTGAATTTTTATGCAGAATAAAATGCTATATAAATTTTTGAGGTAATAATCAGATAACAATACCCCAACACTGGTTGGCTATCACAATAGATTAATTTGAAGACCATTAACCAATAATTAGGGGTAAACTAACATAGAGATAGTAACCATTAATGAAATATTCTATAAAGTAATAAAATGGTTTTTAATAAGAGTCATCAGCGTGTATAGAGTGATTACTTTTGTTCTGCTTCCACTTGAATATTAATTTTCACATATTTAGAATTACCCATTTCGGCATAACTATTCATTCCCCATTGAGTTCTATCGATGGTAGTAGATAAATCGGCACCACAAGTTTTTTGTGGTTTTGTTTCATCTTTTTGATAGCAATTAAACTTATCAACTTTTAAAGTAACTGGTTTAGTAGTTCCCAACAAAGTTAATTTGCCAGAAATAGAGTCTAATTTTCCATTTTCAGTGGCCCATACACTAGAAACGAATTTCATATCAGGGTATTTAGCTTCATTAAAAAAAGCTTCACCTTTTAGATGTTCAGTAAATAAAGCACTACTGGTTTGTAATGATTTGATAGGAATTGTGATATCAATATTCCCCACTTGTTTTTTTTTCATCGTATTTGAGATTACCTGTTAATTCAAAAAAACCTCCCACATTACTAGAAGTTTTATAGTGATCAACTGTAAATCTTGCATTAGTGTGCAAAGGATCGATGATAAAAGTTTCTTTTTTGGCGTACGTTAAAGAACAAGATAGTGCGATAAGACTTAATAATACAGTTTTTTGTATTTTATTTTTCATACTAAGCTCCTATTAAATAATTTTGAGATAGACCTAAAAATGGTTTAACCACTCATTGATCTTGATTATGCTATTTATTATAAAATCCAGATTTAGAATACTGGAGGCATATTTTCTATTTGATTCTACACTTTATGTACTCAAGAATGCATCTTGCTTGTATGATAATTCATATCTGAATATGGAATCAAATATTTTTATAATTCATAAGGCAATATTTCATATTTTTTAAAAAAAAAGGTTATGGAACATAATTTATTCCATAACCTTTGGTAACATGAAACTAATTATTTAGTAAAACGGATAGACATGTGACGATCTACTGCTCTTTCTTCATCACTAGCATTTGCATCGACTGTTGCATATTCTGAGCCATAGCCTTCTGCAGATACGATGGTAGTAGTAGGCACACCCAATTCAATTAATTTCTGTTTCAAATATTCAGCACGTTGTTGCGAAATTTGTTGATTGACTTTTTCATCACCTACTTTATCGGTATAACCACCAATTTTAATTTTAGCTTCAGGATATTGACTAAGAATGGCAGCAATATTTTGTAATTGAACGTCTGAATCATCTGTCAATTCAGTGCTTGAATTAAATTTGAAATTAACATTATCAAAATCAAACCATTTATCCTTTAAGCTTTCTTCGGTTGCATTAGCGTACTCGTCTGATTTTAAGAATTGAATGATTTGTTCTTCTAATCCGCCGCTACGAACTTTTAATTTTTGACCAAAGAAATCAATTTGTTTATCGAATAAAGCAGCAGCACTATTTAATACACCGTCTTTTACTTCATTATTTTCATCTACATTTGCATCATTAACAACAAGATTAGCATTATTGTTATCATCTATGTTTTCTTGTTTTTGGCAAGATTTATAACCAAATAGAATCAAGAGCAACAATACTAAAAGACAGATTATTCCCCACAATAACTTAGACCAATTAATTCCAGAAGTACTGCTATTTTTGTTTGCATATTTAGCATTAGAATTTTCAAGAGGTTCCAATAGAGAAGGGCCAAATTTTTCAATATAATTATCTAATTCTTTGTGCGTTACTTGAGAATTACCAGAGTCAGCTTTAATTTTTTCTCCAAATTTAACTAAAATATCACGATTAGCTTGACTTTGCTGATATCCCCATTTTTTTAAATGGTAGTTTAATTCGTAATCTTCGCTAAAATTAACCGTCTGGTTATCACTTAAATTTTTCATATTGTTACTCCTGTTATGTATGAGTTGAATAAGGCAAAGCCTTTAAATAATGTGATGATTGTTCTCGCCCATTCTATCTGAAAACAAAAAATTAAGCTAAAGGTTATTGTTAATTTCTTAACATCATGAAAATGAACAAGACAAATTATAAATAATTTATTAGAACCTGACTAAATTAGAGCACATGTTGATAATATACAACATAATAAATTTAGATGAAAAAATTTTCCCTGTAATATTTCATTTCTTTAATACTTTCAATAATGTCATCTAATGCTTGATGAGCACCTTTTTTGACTACTCCTTTTAGTATTTCAGGTTTCCAACGTTTTGCTAATTCTTTAATTGTAGAGACGTCAATATTCCGATAGTGAAAATAAGATTCTAACTCAGGCATATATTTTTGTAAGAAACGCCTATCTTGATGGATAGTATTCCCACAAAGTGGTGCTTGAGAAGCAGGAATCCATTCTTGAATGAATTTAAGCATGGCTTGCTCAGCTTCTTTTTCACTTAAGGTTGAGGCTTTAACTCTATCCACTAATCCTGTGCGGGTATGTGTTTGCGTATTCCATGCATCCATGCGATCTAAAATAGAATCGTCTTGATGAATGACATAAACAGGAGATTGAGCCAGTATATTTAGGTCCTTATCAGTGACCACGATAGCCGCTTCGATAATGCGTTCAATCTCTGGATCTAAACCCGTCATTTCTAAATCAAGCCATACTAGATTTGATGCGTCTTTCATACTTTATTAACCCTTTTTATTGGCACAGAGGATAATTTATCTTCAAAATTAAGATTCTGTTGATTTCTCAGCTGTTTTTCTCAAACGTAAACCCAGTTCTCTTAATTGTTTATCATCTACTTGGTTAGGTGCATTAGTCAATAGACATTGTGCTCTTTGTGTTTTAGGAAAAGCAATTACATCACGGATAGATTCTGACTCAGTCAGTAAAGTTACTAGTCTATCCAGCCCAATAGCCAAACCGCCATGAGGAGGAGCACCGTACTGTAGGTTTTTCAATAAGAAACCAAATTTATTTTCTTGTTCTTCAGGCGATATATTCAGCGCTTTAAAAACTTTTTCTTGAACATCTGCCTCGTGAATACGAATGGAACCCCCACCTAATTCCCAACCGTTCAATACGATATCATAAGCTCTAGATAAACATTTTTCAGGTTCTGTTTCCATGAGATCCTCATGACCTTTTTGTGGAGAAGTAAAAGGGTGGTGCATGGCAGCATAACGTTTTTCTTCTTCATCGTACTCAAACATAGGGAAGTCAGTTACCCAAAGTAATTTCCAACCAGAGGTGAAATAACCATTTTTTTCACCATGTTCTTTACCCAATTTAATTCTTAATTGTCCAATGGCTTCATTAACAATTTTTGCTTTATCTGCACCAAAGAAAATCAAATCTCCATTTTGTGCTTCAGTTTTTTCTATAATGGTTTTTAAAATATCATCGGATAAGAATTTAACAATAGGGGATTGCAGGCCACTATTTTCTTGGTTGGTTATTTTTGTAACGTCATTGACTTTAATATAAGCCAAACCTTTAGCGCCATAAATACTAACAAATTTAGTATATTCGTCTATTTCTTTTCTAGATAATTGGGCACCATTAGGGACTCTCAACGCCACCACACGACCATTGGGTAAATTAGCTGCTTCTTTGAAAACTTTAAACTCTTCATTTTTCATGGCATCTGTAAGTTCTGTAAATTTCAAAGCAACACGTAAGTCTGGTTTGTCAGAACCGTATAAGAACATAGCAGTAGCAAAGTCCATTCTAGGAACTTCCTTGATATCTACATCCAATACTTTTTTGATGATTTGTTTAATCATTTCTTCAGTAATATTCATGATATCTTCTTCATTGACAAAAGAAGCTTCCAAGTCTATTTGAGTAAATTCAGGTTGTCTGTCTGCTCTTAGGTCTTCATCGCGAAAACATTTAGTAATTTGGTAATACCTATCGAATCCCGCTACCATTAATAACTGTTTAAATAATTGAGGTGATTGTGGGAGTGCGTAAAAATAGCCTTGATTGACACGAGAGGGAACCAAATAATCTCGAGCGCCCTCGGGGGTGGAGCGTGTTAACACAGGTGTTTCGATGTCAATAAAGCCTAAATCATCTAAATAACGACGAGCAGTTTGTGTGATCACATGACGTAAGCGCAAATTTCTTTGCATTGGAAAACGGCGTAAATCAATCACACGGTTTGTTAAGCGTACATTTTCAGAGATATTTTCTTCATCAATCTGAAAAGGAGGTGTTTTTGCGGTATTTAAAATTTTAATTTCTTTGGCTAGTATTTCAATTTTGCCAGAAACCATATTTTCATTAATAGTACCTTCTGGACGATTACGAACTCGTCCTGTAACAGAGAGAACATATTCATTACGACTGCTGTCTGCTAATTCAAATGCTTCTTTGGTGTCAGGGTCAATCACAACTTGTACTAAACCTTCTCTGTCACGTAAATCGATAAAGATAACACCACCATGGTCACGTCTTCTGTGTACCCAACCCTCAACGGTTACAGTTTGTTCTAAATAGTTTTCATCAATTAAACCACAATAATTTGTTCTCATCTTTATAACTTTCTTTAGCCAATTTTAAATTAAAAACTGTTTGGTATCTTGAATAAGATTTGTGCTTTAAGTCAACACATATTATTTTTTAATACTAATTTAAATTTAGATAATAAAACAGATTGCTAGCTAATAATATTAGTACTAACTACTAACCGTAGACCCTGTAGTTATCTAACCACTTGGGCAATTTCAATGGGGAATTATAACAGAATTAAATTATTAAAAGAATATTACCTGATAAAAGTGTCTATTTTGTTATCAGTTATTTGGATGAAATATAAAGTTAAAAATTATTTTTGAATACTTTTGAGTAGTGATTTTAGTATGTATTGTTGATTAGTGTGGTCGAATTTGGATCGAGAGGATGAACTGCTATTATTAAGAAGCTCAAGCTTGATTTATTTTTGTTCTTTTATCAGTATTAAACAACTAATAGGAACTTTATCATTGTTTGAACTAATGTTCATTATCAATAAAAGTAGTACTACCTTTTAATTATATAACTACTATTCTTATAATCTTATAAAGTTGTTTGAGCAACATAAATATAATGGTTAATATATACTATAATTGTAATTGTTATCATTGGTAATGAAAGGCTCTTGAATGATAACTTTATTATTTAGTTTTTTATTGATGATAGTAAGATTGCCTGTCTTTAATTTTGGCTCTACTTGGTATATCAAATTATCATTTTCAAAAGTATAGTTCGCAGGATTTTGGTCTGGATTCTTGAGTTTGCTTCTTAATTTAAGTGTCTCACTTGTATCCTTATTAATTTCATAGTAAGTAGCATATTCAATCGTCCTGTTTATAGTTAGAGAATTACAGGGATTACTATCATCTATACAAGAGGTAATCACAATAAAACGAGAAGGAGTTTCATATAATATTGAGGATAGAATAGGTTTTTTATCTTTTTTTAGCATGTCTTCTTCCAGAATTTTTTGTTGAATAACTTGCTCTGAATTATTTTCAGCTTGTCTTGGAGTTTTACTGCTATCTTTATTTTTGGTACAGCTGGTGTTTGTTATTAAAAATAAAAGCCCTAATGATAAAAATCCAAGAAATCTTACTAGTAAGTGGATTAACATAAAATTATCCTTTAAAAATATCTGAAACTTTTAAATATTATTTAATAATTTCTATTCTAGTTTCTAAAATTAAGAAAACATTTTGTCTAATAAAAAGTTTTTTCTTTAATAGTATTCTCTTATTTATATAAAGCTATTAATTTATTTATATATAAGATCAATATGTTTGAATGAGTACTTACTATAATTATGATATTTATTGCTATTAATGGACCTATCTTCTAGTTAGTTGCTTTTTAAAAATCAAGTTAAGTATTAATTTAGTTTTTATTTTATATATTGTAAAAGTACTCTTTCCAAGATTTTCTGTTATACAGATATTCTAGAGATTAATACCGATTTAAAAAAAATTGGTAATCCAAAAATTATTCATTAAGGTAGTCGTCAATTCTAAGGAAGGGATCATCAACTACTGTTTCATTATCGAGTTTTTTATTTATAATATTTAGGCCTTCTCCACTTTGATTGAGTATAAGTCCATAGAAAAAGTCTTCATTTTCAAAATAAAAACCTCTAAAATCTTTATTTTTACCAATATTAATTGGCTCGCCTTTTAGCTTAAATCCCGTACCTGTTTTTTTATCGACTTCATAATAAGTAACATTATCACTACCTAAATTCATACCCGGTTTATTACAAGGATCACTGTGATTAAGACAAGGAGTCACAATAATGAAACGCGAAGAGGTTTCGTAAAATAATGGTAATAAGCTTATTGATTTTTTTTGTTTAACTTTTTTCTCATCTCCAAAATCAGTATCTTTGGTATAACCTAGATCTTTAATTAAGAATAATAAAAAAATAAGGATAATATACCTATTAATTTAACTAAAGAATATTTAGATAACATCGCACGAGCTCCTCATTATGTAGTGAGCCAGAAAAATTAGAATATATGTACTAATATATATTATTTTCACCAAAATTCAAAGTTTTATATCATCTAACTTTTTGATTAAATTATGGATATTTAAAATATTTTTATATTAATAGAATTCGGGGTTTTATAATTGATCTTTCTCTTTATTCATAATTCCAAAAGAAACCACGTATTTTAAAGCTTCTTCGGCAGAGAAATCAATTTCACGAGTATCTGATTCTTTAACAAAAACGATATAACCGCTGGTTGGATTGGGTGTGGTTGGAATATAAACAGCAATATAATTGCCCTCATTATCCATATCTTCTGATACAGAAGAGGGGGTTGAGCCTGTAATAAAACCAATGGTCCAAGAATTCGGATGTGGGAATTGAACTAAGATAGGATTTTTAAATGATTCTCTTGAGTCTGAAAAAATAGATTCCGAAACTTTTTTAACCCCGAAATAAATGGATTTAATAAATGGTATTTTGCTAAAAACATTATCCCATAATTTAATAATATTTTTACCAATAACATTTGCGGTAAATAAACCAGTCGCTAATAAAACAATGATTGCAATGATTAAACCCAAACCTGGAATTTGAAAACCCAATAATTGTTCTGGCCGATAGGCGCGAGGAAGAAGGTTGATTAAGCTATCTGTCATCGAGACAATATAACTAATCACCCAAATGCTTGTCACAATGGGTAGCCACACAATAAGACCAGCAAATAATAATTGCTTGATAGAATATTTTCTATTTTTCTTTCGATTGTTAGGTTTCATTGATAAGTAGCCACCAAAAATAATTATTTATTATTTATTATACTATTTCTATCTATAAATAGAAAAAACTCTGAACATTAAATGAACAGAGTTTCTACTGAAAATTTAGATGTTAATTAAGCCATCTTTTTAATTTTATCTGAAAGGCGACTTTTATGTCTTGCCGCTTTGTTTTTGTGATAAACACCTTTATCAGCCATACTATCAATTGTTTTTACTGCTTCACGAAATGTATTTTCCGCTAATTCTCTATCACCAGTGTCAATTGCCTTGATGGTTTTTTTCACAGCAGTACGAAAAGCAGTTCGCAAGCCAGCATTATGAGTACGTTGCTTCTCTGCCTGACGAGCGCGTTTACGAGCTTGGGCGCTATTTGCCATAAATTTCTCCGAATATTCTACAAAAGACGATAATTATAATATGCTTTTTTAAGAAAATCAATACCCATGTACTAACTAACTATATTAACGAATTTGTAGTATTATTTGCGCAAGTAAGGTATTGGGTTGACTGCATTCCCGTTGTTTCGAATTTCAAAATGAAGTACGGGTTGATTAGAGCCATTAGTGCCGACCGTCGAGATGACTTGTCCTTTTTTTACTTCTTGGTTTAGTCTTACCATCACATCTTTGTTATGTCCATAAGCGGTTAAGATGGAATTATTCGCATTATGGCTAATTAAAATTAAGTTTCCATAACCAGGGAAATAATCATTGTAAATGATTTTGCCGCTTTGAGCTGCTTTTACCTGCGTAGCAGGAGCAGTACGAATATCAATTCCTTTACTGGTAGAGCCGTTAAAATTAGTGACTACTGTGCCATTGACAGGCCAAGAAAAATTCATATTAGCAAGGGCTTGATTGGTTGCCTTGGGTTTAGGACTTGAGGTTGCCGGTGGGGTGTATTTTGCAGTACTGCTACCACCTGGAACTTTGAGCGTTTGTCCAACTTTAATTTGACTTGGATCTGATATGCCATTCATGCGAGATAAGTTAGCAACAGTTGTATTATACTTTAAACTGATTCGATATAAATTTTCTCCAGCTTGTACTCTGTGATATCCCGTTGAGGTAGAGTTATTTGAGTAGGAAGAATTGTTAGGAGAAATTGTTTGAATGGGTGCCCCTTTTTTGTTATTGGTGCCACAACTAACAATAAACACGGCCAAAGAAGAAAAAGCGAATAATTTTAATAGAACATTTGGATTATTTTTCATAGTCTCACTCTATACTTAAATATATTTATCAATATTTTTACTTTATTATTTTTATATAATTATTTTATTGTATGCTTAATATACTGAATTTTCGTTATCGGGTCTAGTTTTGAAACGTTTATGTAACCAAAAATATTGTTCTGGATATTCACGCACAACGTTTTCAATCAGTAAATTAACTTCTTTCGTATCTTCTAGGACTTTTGAACTGGGGATAGAGTTCATTAAAGGCAAAATTTTTAAAGTAATTTTATTACCGTGGCGGATTGGAATAATTGGCAATACTTTTCTGTTTGTTAATTGACTGATTCGAGAAACCCCAGTAGTAGTAGCTGTTGAAATGTTGAAAAAAGGGACAAAAACAGAGTCTTTTTTACCAAAATCCTGATCAGGTAGGTATAGAAATAAAGCGGAAGACTCTTTGAGTAGATGGATAATTGAAATAATTTTATCGTTTCTACGGATTAAGTTTACAGCGTTAATATCATTAAATCGTGTACGACCTTGGTACATTTTTTGGTTGATTTGAGGGTCTTTCTGTCCCGTAAAAACACTAATGATAGGATATTCTAAATTTAATCTTAAAGCACCCAGTTCTAAAGCATAAAAATGAGGGTATAAGATAATTAAATGAATATCATCTTGACACAAGGTTTGTAAGATTTCAAAATTTTCAAAATCAACCAATCTTTTGATACGCTCGGGATTTGAATACCAACAAATAGTGTATTCTAAAAGCATACAAGAAATATGATAAAAATTCTTTTTAAGTATTCGGTTTCTTTCTAGAGATGATTTTTCGGGGAAACAGAGTTTTAGATTGGTTTGACCAATTTTCCTACGTTTTTTGGCAAAAAAATAGGCTAAATTACCTACTACCCAAGCCATGGCATGCAGTATTGGTATAGGTAGAAAATGAAGTAAGTAGAATAAAAATAAAATTAGTTTTTTCATTATTTATTTTCACAGCCCGCAGGAATTTTATATCGATTGTAACTGAATAAATATTGCTCGGGAAATTGTTTTACTAGTGTTTCAATTTGATTGTTAATCAATTGAGTGTTTTGGCGAATATCGTTTGTTAATGGTTTTTCCAGAGGATAAATATGTAGAACAAAACCTTTTCCTTTAGGTAACCGTTCGCCAATAAAAAATAAAGGGATAATATCCGATTTTCCAGCTAATTTAGCCGCGAGAGTCATGGTGTAGGCGGGGTGATTAAAGAAAGTAGCCATAATCCCCTCTCCAGTTTCTGGTACTTGGTCAGGTAGAAGAACAACAGCTTCTTGATTTTTTAAAGCCTTATAAGCTTTTCTAACACCTTTTTGATCTGCTGTGGCAACTTTAACGTTGCCTCTTTCTCTACCGTGCTCCATGATAGGAACCAATGACGCTTGTTTAGGAGGTTTAAAAATACCTGTGATAGGAAAAGGGGTTAATTCACTTAAATATCGACCCGCTAAATCAAAACTGCCTAAATGAGGGGTCATTAGTAAAATGCCTTTATGCTCATGGATTGCTTCTTGAAGGTATTTTTGGCCTTCAATGTTTTTGAATAATGAGGATATATATTCAGGGCTACGGGTCAATGCTATTGTGAGTTCTAAACTGGTTTTAATAGTTTCTTGGGTAATTTTTCTCGCAAAACTGTTTATTTTGTTGCAGTCTGATATAATTTCCGAATAACCAAGATTGGTAATAGTTCTTTCTCTAAGTCTTGGAGAAACAAGGTATAAGATAGTACCTAAGATATTCCCTAAAATATTTAAAATTGGTAGTGGTAAACAAGCTAAAAGAGTAAAAATAAATTGTATAATGTATTGCATATAGAAATTTAATATAAAAAATATGGCAATAGTATATCAAAAAAGAAATAAAGCACGATAATAGAGAGTTCATTAAATTTAATATTTATTTAATACTTTTTGATGTAAAAATAGTAATAAGGAAAAAATGTGAGCGATTATTTATTTACTTCTGAATCAGTATCAGAAGGTCATCCAGACAAAGTAGCGGATAAAATTTCAGATAGCATTCTCGATGCAATCTTAACACAAGATCCTAATGCGCGTGTTGCAGCTGAAACTTTGGTTAATACAGGTTTGATAGTGTTAGCAGGTGAAGTATCCACAGTGGCCCATGTTAATTATTCTGAAATAGCGAGAAAAACAGTTAGAGAAATTGGATATAACTCTTCTGGCTCAGGTTTTAATGCTGATGATTCAGCTGTGATGATTTGTTATGATGAACAATCACCAGATATTGCACAGGGTGTTAATGAAGGCTCAGGTTTGGATACTAATTTAGGCGCCGGAGACCAGGGTCTGATGTTTGGTTATGCTTGCGATGAAACGCCCACCCTAATGCCATTTTGTATTTATTATGCTCATCGCTTAATGGAAAGACAGTCACAATTAAGAAAATCGGGTAAGTATCCATGGTTGCAACCTGATGCCAAGTCACAAATTACTGCTGTCTATGATGGTAAGACGGGACAGCCTAAATCTATTCAAACGGTAGTATTGTCAACACAACATACTCAAGAGGTATCAAGAAAAGGTTTAATTGAAGTGGTGATGGAGGAGATTATTAAACCCGTACTTCCTTCTGAGATGTTGGTTGATACTGAATACAATATTAATCCAACCGGTCAATTTATTATTGGTGGACCTAAAGGAGATTGCGGATTAACAGGACGCAAGATTATTGTGGATACGTATGGTGGCGCAGCTCCTCATGGTGGGGGTGCTTTTTCGGGGAAAGATGCAACTAAAGTTGATCGCTCAGCTTCTTATGCATGTCGCTACATCGCTAAAAATATTGTGGCGGCAGGTTTAGCCAGACAATGTCAAATTCAAGTTTCATATACTATTGGTATGGCAAAGCCAAATTCTATATCAATAGATACATTTGGAACCAGTCAACTATCAGAAAGAGAGATATTAGAAATAGTAAAATCTAATTTTGATTTAACGCCTAAAGGGATTATATATATGTTAGATTTGCAACGGCCTATTTTTGCTAAAACTGTTAATTACGGTCATTTTGGTAGAGAAGATTCTGATTTTACTTGGGAAAATACAGATAAAACTAAAGAACTAGTGTAACGATAACGTTAAAATCGTGAATTTGTAATTCTTACCGTTAAATTAATATTTTGATATTTTTGACATGGCTCATTTGACATATCATTCCCATAGATTAAGCATTGCACCAATGTTGGATTGGACCGACAGGCATTATCGTTATTTAGCGCGTTTGTTGACCAAGCATGCTAGATTGTATACCGAGATGATTCACATGGGGGCTATTGTTTATGGAAATAAAGAAGAGTTCCTAAGGTTTAAAGAAGAAGAGCATCCTATTGCTTTGCAGTTAGGGGGGAGTGGTGCTCAACAGCTGACAAAAGCGACTAAAATTGCTTATGATTTTGGATTTGATGAAGTGAATTTAAATTGCGGCTGCCCTAGTCCAAAAGTACAAAAAGGTTCATTTGGTGCTGCTTTAATGCAAGACGTTGGCCTAGTCTCTGATTGTTTGAAATCAATGCAAGACAGCGCTGATATAGATGTAACCCTGAAACATCGCATTGGAATTGATGAAGAAGAATCTTATGAATTTTTAAGAGATTTTGTAGGCTATATAGCCTTAAATACACAATGTAAAACTTTTATTGTGCATGCTAGAAATGCATGGTTAAAAGGACTTTCCCCTAAGGAAAATAGAGAAATTCCTCCCTTAAAATATGCTTATGTTTATCAATTAAAAAAGGATTTTCCAGAATTAAATATTATTATCAATGGCGGCATTAATACACTGGAATTGATTCAAAAACAGCTAGAAAATGTTGACGGAGTAATGGTGGGAAGAGAAGCCTATCAACACCCAATGTTTTTACAAAAATGGGATCAGGTTTTTTTTGAAAATGAATCTGGCATAACTATTGAAGATTTAATTCAAGCATTATATGAATATACAAAGCAAGAATTGGACAATTATCCACAATTAAAGTTGAGAAATATTGTGAGACATTATCTGGGGTTATTTCATGGACAGCCAAGAGCAAAAATTTGGCGTCAAATGTTATCTAATTCGGACCTATTGAGTAGTAATCGACCAGAATTGATTTTAGAAGCTTATGAAGCAATAAAACAATAAAAAAGCACCTTTTTCAAGGTGCTTTTTTATAAAACGAAGAATTTTGTTTTAAGGAGCTACTTTGCCAACAATTTTCTCATAAGTACGGTAGGTGCTAATACCCATAATATAAATAGGGCAGATACACCAAATAAAGAAAATAATGTTATACCAGGGTTGGAAAAAGTCATACATAGCACGGCCCCAAGAATAATCATTAATAATAATATGTCCGATATTGACATTCATATAAGGGAATATTTTATTAGCATGAGCAGGCTCACTAAAGACTATGATCAAGGTTGTTAATGTCCAAAGGAAAGTAACAAAAATAGTTAAGTATCTTAGTCGTTTTACTCTGAATGGATGCACGAAATTGAAATCGACATCTTGCAAAATACAGAACAGGATTGTAACGAAGAAATTAATCCAAGGCATTTCAGGACTCAAAACATACATGTAAATTGCAATCATTTGCCACATAGTAGGAATGCCATTGAAATAAAAATCATGAGTTTTCATGTTGTTTTTAAAGAAAAAATACATGGAACTAATCAATATTAGAGAAATACTAAATAATTTCAAATAAGGCGGGTAGTCGACGTAGAAATAAATAATAAATACAGGGACAAAAACATAGCTTGTGTAATCTATGATGGAATCCATAATGAAGCCATCGTAATTAGTTAGCCTTTCTACATGAACAGCTCTAGCAAGAGAACCATCTAAACCATCTATAATATAGGCAACGATTAACCAAAAGAAACATAAGGAAGGTTCATTTTGGAATAGTGCAAGCATAGCCAGCGCACAAGCAACAATGCCTAAAGATGTAAATAAATGAGCAGTCCATGCCCACGCATATTGTGTATTAGTATAAGTTCGATTTGACATAATTTATCTTGACCCAGAAAAAACTATAAGAATCTCGCGCATATAGATACAAACGAGCCCCTGATTTATGGATAAATTATACAGAGAAAAATTGGCTTTTCATAGTAGCTCTTTAAAAGCTTGTTATAATAACTTTTTTGAAAAATAAAATGGATTGTTTCATGAGTAATTTTTTTGTTTTATCAGGAGATAATTTAAGTGGGTTAAATAAGTTGCTAAAAGATTACTCTCTTAAAGAATATGATAGTAATGATACAGTAGTGAGATATATAGTAGCAGATGATTTTCAGTTATCGGATGACATTAAAAAAGAATTATTGAATCAGAAAATCGACTGGGCAATTTTACCATTGCAAAAGTTTTCTGACTTAGGACTGATTGTGAGTGATATGGATTCTACTTTGATTACTATAGAATGCATTGATGAAATTGCAGATATGGCAGGAATCAAAGAAGAAATTTCTCAGATTACAGAGCAAGCAATGCAAGGAAAAATTGACTTTGAAACCTCACTTAAAAAGAGAGTTAATTTGTTAAAAGGATTAACAGAGCAAGATCTCAAAAAAGTATTAGCGCATCGCCTAAAATTAACCCAAGGCGCTAAATTTCTGATAGAAGAATGTCATAAGAACAATATTAAATTTGTTCTGGTTTCTGGTGGATTTACTTTTTTTACAGATTATTTACAAAAAACGTTGCAACTAACAGCTTCTTTTTCAAACGTGTTGGAAATTGAAAATGGACAATTAACAGGGAAAATATTAGGCCGAATACTAGATGCAAATGCAAAAGCAGCTTATTTGAGGCAATACAAAGAGAAATATGGTTTGTTGAAAAATCAAGTAGTGGCTATGGGTGATGGTGCTAATGATATTGAAATGATGAAAGAAGCAGGAATTTCAGTTGCGTACCATGCCAAACCAAAAACCAAAGAATATGCAAGCTTTTGTATAGATTTTGGTGGACTGGATTTTGTTCGTTATTGTTTTATTTAATCCATTCAAGTTTTTATATAAAAGTAAACAGTTATTTACTCAATAAAAGTTCCAATTAATGAATTAAGCTAACTATTTAATTTTAAAGATTTAATACTTTTCTACAAAAAAAATTAATTATCCCTCTTGAAATATTTCCTTTAGTCCTCACTTCATAGTTTATGTTAGAGATTTAACTTGATAAAACTTTTATTATTTATTTAGGAGATATTTTATGGCAATTCGTCCTTTACATGATCGTATCGTAATTAAACGTGTTGAAGCAGAAGAAAAGACGCATTCGGGTATTGTTTTACCAGGCTCTGCAGCTGAGAAACCTGATGTGGGTGAAGTGATTGCAGTAGGCCCTGGAAAAACATTGGACAACGGTAATGTTCAAGCTGTTTCTGTTAAGGTGGGAGATAAAGTCTTATTTGGGAAATATAGTGGACAAGCCGTTAAGATAGATGGTGAAGAGTACCATGTCGTACGTGAAGATGACGTTTTGGTTATTGTGGAATAATCAAAAAATAAAAATTTAAATATTCAAAATAAAATTTAGTTTGGAGAAAAATATGTCAGCAAAAGAAATACAATTTGGAAATGATGCTCGCCAAAAGATGGTTTGTGGCGTGAATCTATTGGCAGATGCAGTAAAAGTAACTTTAGGACCTAAAGGTAGAAATGTAGTTATTGATCGTGCTTTTGGAGGCCCTAATATCACTAAAGACGGCGTTTCTGTTGCCAAAGAAGTGGAATTAAAAGATAAATTTGAGAACATGGGTGCTCAAATGGTTAAACAAGTTGCTTCTAAGACTTCGGATGTAGCAGGGGATGGTACAACGACAGCAACAGTATTGGCTCAATCAATCATTACCGAAGGTATGAAATATGTTGCTGCTGGAATGAATCCTATGGATTTAAAACGTGGTATTGATAAAGCAGTTGTTGCGTTGGTTGAAGAAATCAAAAATATCAGTAAACCTTGTGAAAATAATAAATCTATTCAACAAGTAGGCTCAATTTCAGCTAATTCTGATGAATCTATTGGAAATATTATTGCTGAAGCAATGGAAAAAGTAGGAAAAGAAGGCGTGATTACTGTTGAAGATGGTAAATCTCTTGAAAATGAACTAGAAGTAGTTGAAGGAATGCAGTTTGATCGTGGTTATTTGTCTCCTTACTTTATTACGGATACAGAAAAACAAATTGCAGGTCTTGATAATCCTTATATTCTATTAACTGATAAGAAGATTAGTAATATTAGAGAATTATTGCCAGTACTAGAAAATGTTGCTAAATCAGGTCGTCCTCTTTTGATTATTGCTGAGGATGTCGAAGGTGAAGCGTTGGCTACTTTAGTTGTGAACAATATTCGTGGTATTTTAAAAACAGTGGCCGTTAAAGCACCAGGATTTGGTGATCGTCGTAAAGCAATGTTGCAAGATATTGCTATTTTAACAGGTGGTACTGTTATTTCTGAAGAAGTGGGTTTGTCTTTAGAAAAAGCTGAATTAGAACAATTAGGACAAGCAAAAAGAGCAGAAATAGGCAAAGAAAATACTACTATTATTGATGGTTCTGGAAATAAAGCAGATATTGATGCTCGCGTTGCGGAAATACGCACTCAAGTAGAGTCTGCTACCAGTGACTATGATAAAGAAAAATTACAAGAACGTGTTGCTAAACTAGCAGGTGGTGTGGCAGTTATTAAAGTTGGTGCAGCGACAGAAGTAGAAATGAAAGAGAAAAAAGATAGAGTGGATGATGCGCTACATGCAACTCGTGCAGCCGTAGAAGAAGGTATTGTTCCTGGTGGTGGTGTTGCTCTATTGCGTGCTCGTCAAGCAGTAGCTAATTTAGAAGGTGATAATGCAGAGCAAAATGCAGGTATTCAAATTGTATTAAATGCTATTGAAGCACCATTACGTCAAATTGTTTCTAACGCAGGCGAAGAACCAGCTGTTGTGGTGAATAATATACTAAATAGTAAAGGCAACAATGGGTACAATGCGTCAACAGGAGAGTATGGCGATATGTTTGAAATGGGCGTTTTAGATCCTGCTAAAGTAACTCGTACAGCCTTACAACATGCAGCTTCTGTAGCTGGCTTGATGTTGACAACAGATTGTATGATTACTGATTTGCCAGAAGATAAAGCCGCACCTGATATGAGTGGTATGGGCGGTATGGGTGGCATGGGCGGTATGGGCGGTATGATGTAATTAGTACCCAAGAAAATGCCTCATGCGAAAAATAAAAAACGGTGCTTAGCACCGTTTTTTATTATAAAGAACAAATCAAATATTTATTGAACACGTTGCCAAGTTTGGCTGCGACCCAATAATTTAATACCTACATAACCTCTTAATTCAAGGCTTTTGCCACCGTTGATTAATTTAGCAGAACCGCTATATGTATTACCACTTTCAGGATCAAATACTTTACCGTTTTCATAATCAGTGTCATTGACTTTTTTCAAGCCAGTTAGAATAGTCATGCCTTTGATTGGTTTATTTTTATTGGCACCTGTACATTTATCACATACCGTTGCAGTCGCAGCTGGTAACAATTCCGTTACTTTACCAACATAAGTATTACCAGACTTTGTAATTTCAATAATACTTTTTGGTTGATTACTCTTATCGTCAATTG
The DNA here is from genome assembly GCA_017114885.1 of Neisseriaceae bacterium PsAf. Lineage (GTDB taxonomy): Bacteria > Pseudomonadota > Gammaproteobacteria > Burkholderiales > Neisseriaceae > QFNR01. The sequence continues at coordinate 17,546 of WNLJ01000005.1, forward strand.
TTTTCCATTTGCCTTCAATTGAAGCAGCAGAAGTTAAAGTTGCCATAGAAAACATTAGTACGAATAGTAATTTTTTACTCATTGTTAGTCCTTTCTTATTCAGTTTTTTGTTTAATTTTAGTGTAAAAGCTCAAATATTTCTAAAAAAGTCTAACAGAAAAAAATAATAAATTAAAGTAAAGTCTCTAATTATTTTATAAGTTATTTATTTTACTGAATAAATTTAACAAAAATAGATTATGCGTAAAGTAATCTATTCGAGATACTATCTATGCAAAGATATATTTCTTGATTAAATAGATGTTTTTGCTTGATAAATTAACTGTTTCATTTCTTTAACTGCATTAGCTAGACCGATAAAAACAGCTTGAGAAATAATAGAATGTCCTATATTTAATTCTCCAATAGGCATAATTTTAGCGATAGGTGTCACATTGTGTATATTAAGCCCGTGTCCAGCATTAACAAGCAGTCCTAAATCAGAAGCAAAATACGCAGCATCTTCAATTTTACGTAATTCTTTTTGAGCATCATGAAAGTTAGCGTCAGCATAAGCACCTGTATGTAATTCAATTACAGGAGCATTTAAAGAGGAAGTAGCTTTTATTTGTTCGATATCTGGATCGATAAAAAGAGATACACGAATGCCCTCTTCACATAAAGCAGAGATAAAATAATCGATTTGATCGTAATATTTAATAACATCTAAGCCACCTTCGGTTGTTACTTCTTCTCTTTTTTCAGGAACAATACACACATCGCTTGGCTTAACTCTAAGCGCATTTTCCAACATTTCATCAGTCAAAGCCATTTCCAAATTTAAACGAGTGGTAATATTTTCTTTAACAGAAAAAACGTCTTGGTCCTTAATGTGGCGTCTATCTTCTCTCAAATGCATGGTAATATAATCAGCTCCATAAGTTTCTGCAATAAGTGCTGCTTCTACAGGAGATGGATAAATTGTACCCCTTGCGTTTCGTAAAGTCGCGATATGATCAATATTAACACCTAATAGCATATGAACCTCGATTTTTAATCGTTAGTTGGCAGATATAATTATTCTAGCATGAGTTAATAAATTTATTGATAAGTAGATTGAAATAGTTGTTTTAAAATTTGACTGGATACGATTTGATTATTAGGAATATGTTGCTCTATCAAATATTGGAAAAAAATTCTTGCTTCTAGTCTTGTTTTTTCCTGAGTGTAGTTTTCATGATTAATATTGATTAATGTTTCACCAGATATAGTCATTAATTTTGAATTGGATTGCTGAAAAGAGATAGGAATTAAATTAGATTCATGTTCAATTAGATACAGATGATCTTTTTCAATAGGATTTTCATGAATATCAACAAGAATAGATGGCGCCAATCCTAACTCGTTGAGAAGTATCCATTCAAATGTTCTTAATTGTGAAGAAGGGTCTTGATCATTGGCTAAAGAGAGCATACTCTTTTTCAAAGCTTCAAAGAGCTTAGGATAAGGATCGTCAGGAGGAACTAATTTAAATACCAATTCATTGATATACCAAGCGCTTAAAAGAGCAATACCTTGGGGCATAGGTTGACCACCAATCCAGGTGGCTTGATGTAATGTGAGTAAGCTATTTTTTCCAAACCAAGAAAAAGAAATGGGAGTAAAAGGATTTAAAATACCTCGCAGTGCAGAAGTTGCTTTTCTAGCACTTCTCGCAATGAGTGTTTTTTTACCATAGTTTTGAGTAAAAATATCAATTAAAAGACTACTTTCTTTCCATGGTCTGGTATTAAGTAAATAGCCTATTTGATGGTTAATTCGTGCTGCTTCGGACATAATTAGTTAGTTATTCTTTTCAAATTGTTCCGCCCCTCTTTCTAACTCAATTGAAGAGGCCAACAACGAAAGACGTGCAATAATGCTGTAAATATAAAATCGGTTTGCTTTGTCACTATTTAACTTATCCAGAACAGGTAATGCTTGCGTATCCCATTGTGAAAAATGATGTCTAGGGCTAAGAATATCGTCCTCCTGAACCGTGGATACATCTTCATAAAGTGGAATGAAACGCATGCCAGAAGCATTTAAGTTTTCATTATTGGCTCTGCCTTCATGCGCACGATAAAAACCACCAATAACAAATCGATCAATCATATACACCACTGGCTCAGCGACAGAATCTTCGATTTGTTCATAGGAATAAACACCTTCTTGTAAAATAACATCATGTACTGCTAAGCCTTCTTTAATAGTCGCCATTTTATTTCTATTTTTTCGATTTAGAGATAAAACATCATCAGGTGAGGTAACAGTCATAACCCCCATACCATAGGTTCCAGAATCTGCCTTCATAATAATAAAAGGCTTATCTTTAATCTCATATTCATCATATTTTTGCTGTATTTTTTTAAATAAATCAGAAGTTTTATCAACCAATTCTTGATTATCTACTTTATTTGAAAAATCAAGGTTTGAACAAGCGTCGAAATAAGGATTAATTAGCCAAGAATCAATACCAATGTCGTGCGAAAATTCTTTCATTACTTCATCAAAAATAGAGAAATGTCCTGATTTTGTGCGAATAGTCCAGCTAGCAAATACAGGTGGAGTGACAGCTTGTTCTAGATTTTTTAGTAAATCTGGAATACCAGCCGATAAATCATTATTTAATATAATAGCACAAGGGTTAAAGCCATCTTCAAGATACAAACGATTGCCTTTTCTGACGATTGGTTCAAGGGTAACCTGATGATTTTCAATGGTATCTAATTGAATTTTCTCAGTAATTTCTGGATTAATTGTTCCAATTCTTACTTTAAAGCCAGCTTTGATTAAAATTTGGCTCAAAGCATAAACATTTTCTAAGTAAAAGGTATTTCTAGTATGATTTTCAGGGATAATCAATAAAGATTTAGCATCAGCACAAATTCTTGACACTGCTTCTTGAGCGGCAATAACAGCACCTGTTATAAAGTTCTGATTAAGATTGTTAAAACCACCCGGAAATAGATTCATATCAATAGGAGATATTTTATAACCAGCATTTCTTAAATCAACTGATCCATAAAAAGGGGGAGTGTGATGTAGCCATTTGTCTCTTAACCATGCTTCTATTTTGGTATTTTTATTTAATAATTCTTGTTCTAATGGATTTAGTTTAGTAATGGAAGTATCAAAATTTTCAGTCATGATATTGAGCTCTTATATGAATATCAAAAGTGATATTGTAAGATAAATTGAGATTTAATTATAGAACTTATACAGTTTATGGACTATTTCTTATGTATTTATCAAATATCGTCATTTGTTTTATTTAAATATTAAGGAGTATCGTATAAAATAGAAGGATTAGTAAAAAGGTAGAATTCATGAATAAAAAAGCAGAAAAATTTCAACAATTTATTACAGAGCACAATCTTCAAGACTCATTTTCAATTTCAGAACACACGGAGGCGGGTAGAGATTTTGTTCTTTTTGATACCTCAGTTGAAGTTGGTGGACAATATTTAAAGGTTGTGGTCATTCTTGATGAGGGCCTGCAAACAATTATTCGAATGTGGGTAGGGCATTTAATTAACAGCCAAAACAAGAAACATGTTTTAACAAAACTAAATCAACTTAATACTGAATACAAAGGATTTAAGTTTTTTTTAGATGGGAAAAATAATGTGATTATGGACTGGATTAATTCAACACCCGATGATTTATTCGATCCTCATCTGGTACATTTTACCTTGGGAGTGATTAATCGAGAATCAGAATACATACACAATGCTATTATGAGTTTTGCAAAAATTTAACGAGTTTGGATGACAGGAAATAATCAATGAATAGTAAAGCAGAACAATTTATTAAACATATTGAAAAAAAATCAGGTATTAATGAATTTGTCATTAAAGAATTGCCTAATGATTTACACACTACTTTATTTTACTCCAATATCAAATTGCCTGACGGTGTATTGTTAAAAATTTTTCTCGTATTTGATGATTCCCAGAATATTTTAATAAGAGTTAATTTAAAAGATGATATAGATAAAGAAAAAATTGATTTAGATAAGATGAATTTAATATTAAATGAATTAAATCAGCAACATCCATTGTTTAAATTTTATCATGATGAACTTACTCAGGATATTGTATGGGAAATGATGCTCGTAGCACATGATCAATTTTTTGAGCCAATAATTGTAGATAGTTATTTGATTTGGATTATGGATTATGCTGGGCGTATTTATCAAAAAATCAACCAAATAAAAAACTGATAAAACATTATAAATCAGTATATTAAAAAATAATTGTTAAAACGATTGATTTTTTAAGGAAAAGGAATTGATTTATGATAATATTTCCCTATAGCCCTTGTTAGGGTTGTTTTTAAAATTGAATATTATAAGGAATATAGAGTTATGAATAAAAAAGCAGAATTGTTAAAAGATTTTTTAAAGGAAAATAAATTATTAGATTCTTTTGAAGTATCTGAAGTGGGTAATAATGTTACAATTTTTCGTTCAGTAATTGAGTTAGGTGACGATAAATATAATATCATCGTGGGTGTGGATGATTCTCCATACACTATCATCCGTACTTTTTTTGGAAAAGATGTGGGTATTGTAAATGCTAAAAACTCAGCAGAAAAAATCTTTAAATTGAATAGAGAAAATGATGTATTGAAATTCTATAAAAATGAAGATGGTGAATTAATTATGGATATCGTTCTGCCTACACCAGAGCAAACCTTTGATCCAGCTATGATTCAAGCATTTTTAGCTTTGGTAGTACAACATCTACCTAAAATTTACCCTGAAATCAAATAATTTTGATTATCCTTTTGAAAAGCACTCGCATTTTACGAGTGCTTTTTTATAATTTTTAGTTTTATGAATAGAGGTTATTATTCTACTAATCATATATCGTTAAATATAAAAGGGGTTTATAATCAACATTTATTTAATTTTAATATTTTAGGAAACATTAGTTATTGTAATAATTTCAGAAAGGTTAAATGTTATGGCTATTGCATCAAATATTACTGAATTAGTCGGTAAAACACCTCTAGTAAGATTGAACAAGTTAACTCAGGGGCTTGAAGCAGAAGTGGTGGCGAAATTAGAATTTTTTAATCCTAGCAGTAGTGTTAAAGATAGAATAGCTGTCGCAATGATTGATGCAGCAGAAAAATCTGGAAAAATTCATAAAGATTCAGTGTTGGTAGAGCCAACCAGTGGTAATACAGGTATTGGCTTAGCGATGGTGGCAGCAGCAAGAGGGTATAAACTAATTATTACGATGCCAGAAACCATGAGTAGAGAAAGAAAAGTATTGATGCGTGCTTATGGCGCTGAGTTAATATTAACACCAGGTGCAGATGGTATGAGTGGTGCGATTGCTAAAGCAAAAGCATTAGTAGAAGCAAATCCAGATACACATATCATTCTACAACAATTTGAAAACGTTGCTAATCCAGAAATTCACAGAAAAACAACAGCTGAAGAAATTTGGCGTGACACAGATGGAAAAGTTGATATTTTTGTAGCTGGTGTGGGTACTGGTGGTACTTTGACAGGTGTGGGAGAGGTTTTAAAATCAAAAAATCCGGATGTTAAAGTAGTCGCAGTAGAGCCTGGGGCATCACCAGTTTTATCTGGAGGTGAAAAAGGATCTCATCCGATTCAAGGGATTGGTGCAGGATTTGTGCCTAAGGTATTGAATACAGAAATTTATGATGAAATTATTGAAGTATCTAATGATGATGCGTTTAACGCTTCTCGAGCTTTAGCTTCATATGAGGGAATATTAGCAGGAATTTCGGCTGGCGCTGCGACTTCTGCTGCATTAGAATTGGCTAAAAGACCTGAGAATAAAGGCAAGAGAATTGTGGTTGTTATTCCAGATTTTGGTGAAAGATATTTATCAACTGCTTTATACGAAAATATTCTAATATAATAATTTTATTGCATAAACTGGTTAAAAGTAGTACCCTAAGCTAGTCTTTAACCATCTATTATTTAGTAAGTGTATTTATGAATAAAAAAATAATTTCAGTATTAGTGGTTTCGTTGGGTTTGTCTGGTTGTGTTTTGACTTTGCCTGATTCTTCGGTAAATACTTCTGGTTCGACTCCTGCTCCGGTTGTTAGTGGTTCTTACCAATTAGCAGATAGTCATTGGTCTGATGTAGCTAAGATTAAATCAGAAGCAGAGCGATTGGCTTTGCAAATAGGATCTGGTTCGATTACTAAAGTTGAAGCAGCTCGGCAGCTTGGAACCTATCGCGTCCAAGTTGCAGGTAGTAATGTGGTAGATGATGATGTGTATAGAACTTATCTAAATGCGGCAGTCGATAGTTCTAGTGGCAAGATTAGTAATGCACAATCTAAAAGTTTAGTTAAAAGTTCGTTAACTGGGTGGCAAAAACGTTGGGAAAACATGAGTGATTCTCAAAAACCAAGAAATCCAGCTTTCACTAACTTTTTGAATGAAACTATGGGATTACCTTATTTAAAATAATGGTTCAACAGTAGATTTGAAAACACATCATATAGAATGATGTGTTTTTTATTTTAATAATATTTCTTTGAAAAAATCAGTGAATAATCAAACATACAATATAATACAGACGTTACCCCAGGCAAAATTTGATATTATTGGTGATATTCATGGTGAATATGATACTTTGATGCAATTGATGCATCATTTGGGCTATGATGAAGACGGAAATCATAATGAAAATAGATATTTAATTTTTATTGGTGATTTATGTGATCGGGGACTAGATAGTCCTTCTGTTTTAAAGCAAGTAATGCGTTTAGTTCATTCAAGAAAAGCTTTTGCCATTTTAGGAAATCATGAAATTAATTTATTGATGAATGATGTTAAAGATGGTTCTGGTTGGTTTTTTAAAGAACAATATGAGCAAGATGTTTCTAAATATGGTTATTTTTCTAGAGTAGATAAGAAGGATAAAGCATCTATTGTTTCTTTTTTACAAACATTGCCTCTTGCATTAGTGGGAGATGGACTTAGAGTCATTCATGCTTGTTGGGATTCCAGATATATTAATTTACTTTTAGATAAGAATATATCTTCCATTATTGAAACATGCTTGTTTTACGACAAAAAATTGAGTGAAGAAATCTTGACATTGCCATGGTATGAGCAGTACTTGAAGGATAAGATATTGTATCAAGAATATGGGCATGATCCAGACTATGCTATGCCACTACTCAAAGGCATACAGGAGTATGATTTTTTTAATAATCAATTTAATCCAATCCGAATTTTAACAAGTGGCTACGAGAAAAAAATAGATACTCCTTTTTTTGTAGGTGGACGATGGCGTTTTACTACTCGTGTAAGATGGTGGGATGATTATTCAGAATCTTCTCATGTTATATTTGGTCATTATTGGCGTTTAATGAATAAGGATAATGACTTATTTACAGAAAAACCTTTAGAGTGGATGGGAAAAATCAAAAATACTTTCTGTAATGATTATTCTATTGGTGCACTATGGCGAGATAGAAAAAGAGGTGTTAAACAACAAAATTCTGAATATCATTTAGCAGCATTAAAATGGCCGGAAAAAAAGTTGGTGCTAGATACAGGTGAAATTTATTTAACTGGTTAAACTAAATGAAATTAAATCAATATATTACAAAAAATATTTATACTCAGGAAACAATATGGTGTCATGCTTCCAATGCTCCTGAAGATTTAACAAACAAAGTAGATGATTTAAAAAATCGCCGACAACGATTCATATCGCTAACATTGTCTGAGCGTATGAATTTAATTAATTCTATTGCTGAAGAATTGAAAAATCAGGAAAAATTATATTCAGAAATGATTTGTGAGGAAGTGGGGCGCTGTTTAAGAGAATGTGAAGCAGAAGTTGAAAAAACAATTCATTTGATTGATTACTACACACGCATTGCTCAACAAATGTTAATGCCTAAAGATGTTGATACTCAAGCCAGTTTAAGTCAAGTGTGCTATGAACCTTTGGGTTTGGTTTTGGCAGTAATGCCTTGGAATTACCCCATTTGGCAAATGTTGAGATTTGCAATACCTGCCTTATGTGCAGGGAATGCCTGCTTGATTAAACCAGCACCCAGCGTTGGTCGCATTACTGAATTTTTTTTCCAACAGATTTCTCCTAATTTACCTATTGATTATATCTTTTTAGAAGATGATGATATTGAATTGGCGATTGAGCAATCACAAGGTCTGGCATTCACAGGTTCTGTCAATACAGGACGTCAATTAGCCTCTATCGCGGGCAAACATCTCAAAAAAACCGTTTTAGAACTGGGAGGTAGTAATGCATTTATTGTATTTGGCGATGCTGATTTAAAGCAAGCTGCTAAGGATGCTTGTTACTCTAGATTTCGTGATGCAGGACAATCATGTAATGCAGCTAAAAGGATTATAGTCGAAAACTCTTGTGTTGAATTATTTACAGAATATTTAATCGAAGAAACCAAAAAAATTACTTTGGGCAATCCAATATTAGAGTCAAGTCACATGGGACCTCTGCACCTAGAAAATGCGGCTCAAAAAATGCAGTTTTATGTAGATGATGCAATTAAAAAAGGGGCGCACTGCTTTTTAGGAGGACATGCTTTAGAGAATCCTATTTTTTACCCGCCAACTATTTTAGGTAATGTTGCAAAGAATAGTTTGGTGATGAAAGATGAAGTATTTGGCCCAGTTCTACCGATTTTAACTGTAGCCGATAAAGATGAAGCAATTCAGGTGGCGAATGATACTACTTTTGGCTTAGGTGCGGCTATTTATTGTCAAAATATTCAATTAGCACAACATTATGCAAAATTACTAGAAGTGGGTTCAGTATATATTAATCGCCACACCAGTAGTGATTTACGCATGCCTTTTGGTGGGATTAAGGATTCTGGTTATGGGCGAGAGTTGTCAGAATTTGGTCTAATTGAGTTTGTAAATATTAAAAGTTATTGGCAAAGGTAAGTAGAAATGTCAAAGCCTAATATAGTACTCGTATTACCAGGGTTAGAGTGGAATCAAGATTGGTTACAACAAAATGTAGCTGCTTATCTAAACACAGACTGGATTGAGGAATTTTATTCTAAAGGAATTAAAGATAAAAAATCTTTACAATACAGTAATTTACTCAGCCAATACTTACTAGATACTTCTTTTTTAAATAAAGCGTTACATGTTGCTGAACTGGAGAATAAATATGTAACGATGATATCACCTGTTTTTCAAAATATGAGACTGCATCAAATGTCTGTGTTGTGTGGTAATGAGATTTTAGGCATTAGTTATACGGAAGCTAATCTGTTGTGTGAACAATTAAATGCCTTATACCAAGATGAACAATATTGTTTCCATGCTGTAAGGCCAGATTTGTGGTTATTGGAAAGTCGAGAACCGTTAGTATTTGACTCACCTTGCCCTTATGATTTAACTGATTTAATAGATAGTCAAGTTAAGGCAATTGGACATGATGGTGATAAAATTCAGTTATTACAATCTGAAATACAAATGTTTTTATATGATTGTGATATTAATCGACAACGTAAGAAAAAATCCCAATTTCAAATCAATGGTGTATGGTTTTGGAAGGATATCCCTAGTCAAATTAAATATCCTGACTATGAAGTGATTGTTAATAGTAAGAATATAGCTTGGTTAAGGCCAGAAACTGTTGTTGATGTAGGAGTAATAGCAGAAATAATTTATCGATTAGTTACAGAAAAGCGTTCAGTTATATTGTTTTCAGATATTTTATATGCGCCGAATCATATGCTTCATTTAGAGGAATATGCCAAACGATTTTCTTGGTTAGGGGCGCAGATTATTGAGCCTATCTTACAGATGCAAAATGATAATATTTTGAATAAGATTGAGTTGGTAAGCAATGGTCAGTCAGGAGGGGCAATTCAACTGAAACGAAATAAATTTTTTCCATCATTTAAGAAAACGGCCTATAAAGGCCTATGGATTGACTGATGATTAAAACCAGAAAAATCAATAAAGAATTAGAAAAAAAACTAATAGAAGAAGGTCAGCCTTCTTTAGTTGCTCGCTTACTGGCAGCTAGAAATATTTTGTCAGAAAAAGAAGTTTATTTAAAACTAGGCTTATTGCCCCATCCTGATTTATTAAAAAATATGCAACAAGTAACAGTATTACTAGCTGATGCGATTATTCAACAAAAAAAAATTGTTGTGGCCGGAGATTATGATGCGGATGGCGCTACTTCTTGTGCTGTGGCCATTAAAAGTATTAAAGCTTTGGGGGGAGTGGTTGATTTTGTCGTACCATCTAGAGAGAAAGATGGTTATGGTTTGTCTAATAATTTGGTTGATAGGGCAAAATCAAAACAAGCAGACATTATTGTAACAGTAGATAATGGCATTTCATCCATCAAGAGTGTTGCTTATGCACAAGATGAAGGCATAACGGTAGTGGTGACAGATCATCATTTACCAGGAGAGCAAGTACCTAGTTGTTTGATTGTTAATCCTAATCAAAAAGATTGTACTTTTCCTTCTAAAAATCTAGCAGGAGTAGGGGTTATTTTTTATGTAATGATGGGGGTGAGAAGTCAATTAGAAAAGTTGAATTATTTTGATAATCGTGAAAAACCTAATTTGGCGCAATTTTTAGATTTAGTTGCTTTGGGTACGGTTGCAGACGTAGTCAAATTAGATCATGTGAACCGTATTTTGATTAATCATGGTTTGCAACTTATTCGGGCTCAAAAAAATTGTGTGGGTATTCAAGCTTTGTTAGATGTAGCTGGGAAGAAAAATAAAGAGATTAAAACTATGGATTTAGGATTTGCGCTAGGACCAAGGATTAATGCAGCTGGAAGGATGGAAGATATTACTATAAGTATTAGGTGCCTGCTATCCGAAGATTATCAAGAAGCTTACGAATATGCCTTGCAATTGAATGCATTAAATCAGCAGAGAAAAAATACAGAAAAAGAGATGCTTAAGATTACCGAAGATGATTTGAACTCTAATGTGCAGGATGAGCAGGTATCTATTGTGAAATATTCAGAGCATTTTCATCAAGGTGTTATTGGACTTGTAGCAGGTAAATTAAAAGAGAGATATTATTTGCCGACCATTGTATTTGCTAAAGGAGACGGAGGGGAGCTTAAAGGTTCTGGACGTTCGATTCCTGGGTTTCATTTAAGAGATGCTTTGGCATTGGTTGCTAGAAAGGAACCTGACCTAATTTTGAAGTTTGGAGGTCATGCGATGGCAGCGGGGTTAAGTATTCATATTGATCAACTCACAAAGTTTGCAAAGATATTTGAGGAAACAGTCAAAGAAACCTTAGACCCTAGTTTTTTTAATAAGGTTTTTCTTACTGATGGGGCATTAGATGTGTCAGAATTAAACTTACCAATAGCCAAACAGTTAAACCAAATGGTTTGGGGGCAAGATTTTGAAGAGCCTAGATTTTCAGATAACTTTGAAGTCATTAGCCAAAAATTAGTGGGTAGTCAACAAAATCACCTAAAAGCAGTTGTGAGAAAAGACAATCAAAATTTTGGTGCTATGTTATTTAACTGTAAGGATTATCTACCACAAAAAGTTCATTTGGTTTATCGTTTGGTAGCGAATCAATGGGGCCAAAATGAAGAATTACAGCTGTATGTCGATTATTGGGAAAAAGAACTTGACGATAAAACATCAGATGTTTTATAATCTCTTTCTTTGAGCGGGTCGTTAGCTCAGGTGGTAGAGCAGCGGACTTTTAATCCGTTGGTCGAAGGTTCGAGTCCTTCACGACCCACCACGGAATAAAAAAACATGCCTAATTAGGCATGTTTTTTTATTTGATGATCAAATAATCTTTATTATTTTTCCAAATAGGATCATTGCGATCGACTTTAACACACAGT